>CAZFPK010000034.1:0-35283 GCA_964521025.1 uncultured Candidatus Cloacimonadota bacterium
TTCTCGATGAAGCAGATGAAATGCTGAATATGGGATTTATCGAAGATATCGAAAAAATACTTTCCCAAACTAATAAAGACAAAAGAATGCTGCTTTTTTCCGCGACAATACCGCAGAGGATCGTCAAACTTTCCCAAAAATTTATGGGTGAGTTCGAGGAAATAAAAATCGATGCAAAAAGACTTACCGTAGATTTGACGGATCAAATATATTTTGAGGTAAATTCATCCGATAAATTTGAAGCTTTGTGTCGCATTATAGACATTGAAAATGAATTTTATGCTCTCATCTTCTGCAGAACGAAACTGAAAGCACAGCATCTGGGAAATGCTCTGTCAGATAGAGGTTACGACGCAGCAGCCCTGCACGGAGATATTTCTCAAAATCAAAGGGAAAGAATTCTCGATCAATTCAGGAAAAAAAGGATCAGGATCCTCGCTGCCACGGATGTTGCTGCTCGCGGAATCGACATCCAGGACCTGACACATGTTTTGAATTACTCTATTCCCCAGGATCCGGATTCATACATTCATCGTATCGGCAGAACCGGAAGAGCCGGAAAACGCGGTACTGCTATCACCTTTATTACGCCTTCGGAGTATCGGAAATTAATGTTTATCCAAAGAACTGCAAAGGCAGAAATACGCAAAGAGAAGATCCCCAAAATCAAACAACTTATCAGTATAAAGCGGAAACGGATAATCGATGAGATCAACGAGATCATCGAAATGAAAACTTTTGACGAAAACCTGCACATTGCCTACGAACTTTTGGGAGATCATAAACCGGATGAATTGATTGCCGCCCTTCTCACTCACGCTTATAAAGACGATTTCTCTCCTGAAAAATATGCGCAGATCAGAGATGTGAAAGGTCGGACAGATAATTTTTCCCCCGACACAAAAGGAACAACTCGACTTTTCATAGCTTTGGGAAATAAAGATAAGATGACGAAAAGGAAACTGGCAGATCTGATAAAAAAGGAAGCCGGGATCGATTTTCGGTTGATTCGAGACATAAAAGTTTACGATAATTTTTCCTTTGCCAATGTACCATTTTCCGAAGCCGAACAGATCATAAAAGCTTTTAGAAAAATGGGAAAAGATAACAAACCTCTCGTTGTAAAAGCAAAACCGGAAGAGAAAAAGGGAAAATCCAATTACAGTAGAGGTGGATGGAAGAGAAGATTTGGAGTCAAATAACCGTGATTTTTTGGAGTAAAATATCCGCGATATTTTTTATTATTAGAATATATAAAAATTAACGATATGATATGAACATTTAATAATTGACAGAATTTATAACATTTTAGAAAGTAGTTTTGAAAATTAATAATGGAGATAAGATAATGAGTAACTCTCTTATATTTGACACTTTAGCGTGTCTCATAAAACTGAGAGCAGTCAGATTTAGTAGTGAATTAGAAATAGCAATGTAAAGAGATATGAAAGAGTTGGAATTACGATTAAAATACGATCTTACAATACGATTTAGTGCTATAATTACAGATTTAGTAAAATTATTGTAGGTAGATATTTATAATAATAGAATGAGGAAACTATGACTTAACTATTTAAAAATTATTAGATAAAAGTTTTTGCATAAATTTTATTTGTTCTGATTAGAAAACCGACAGTTTTTTAGATATCCAGAGCATATAGGAAGGATGCGTCCGTTATGGACGCACTTTCTTATGTCTTGGATATCGGGTATGTCGGTACCTCTAATCAGGATGTAACGGAAGTTGCGTCCTTTTTTTTATTTATACAATCAAATTATAAAATGCAATTTCCAATAATAATAAAAAATCCAAAATAATTAAGAGGTGAAAAATGAGAGGAGGATAACAAAAAGAAAAAATCAGAGAAGATTGTGTTTATATCCCGGGAATTAAATATTGAAAATGGGCGACACAGTGCCTTTTGACGAGATGTAAAATAAACTAATAATTGGAGGAAAAATGAAAAAAAGTATTTTTATTACATGGCTTTTATTAGCTCTATTAATTGGTTGTGGAACAACATCTATGTTGATGATAGTCACCAGACCAGCGGAAGTAAATTTAAAAGGTTATAACAAAATAGCAATTGGAGATATTGTTGATGCTGGAGGTAGTGTAAGCAGGCATTCCCAGGATATTGCAGATGACATAACATCTGCCTTATTTGATTCGGGAACTTTTGAAGTTTTGGATAGACAAAACCTGAAGAGCATAATGTCAGAACATAAGCTAAGCTTATCTGGTATCATCGATGAAAATACAGCTTCTGAATTAGGAAAAATTGTCGGAGCTGCAGTTTTGGTTTTCGGTCGAATTCAAGGTGATAAATACGATGAAAAAACATCTAAAGCAGATGCATGGCAAGATAAAAAAGGTGGTTGGCATCAAACTCATTATAGGGTTGGCACTTATGATATGTCTGTTAGCTTGAAAGTTATCGATATTAAAACTGCGAAAATTCTCGCAGTTAGGTCACTTTCTGCAAGTTACGTTTCAAAAAATAGTGCTGATAATAAATGGCCCGAAGATATCGATAAAGATGCTCTTTATACAAAATGCCTGAAGAATATTACAGGACAGTTTATGAGAATTGTAGCTCCTTATGATGTGCAAATAAAAGCCAGTTTCCAGACAGATAAACTGCTCCCAGAAGTTAATCAAGCTATAACACAATTGAAAATTGGCGAATGGGATGAAGGAATGAAGTTATTTAAAGAAGCTACCCAAAAAACAGGTCTCGAACCGAAAGTTCAGGCAAAAGCTTTTTATGATTTAGGCTTAGCACAAATGTATGGCGGTGAATATGATTCGTCTATAGTAAATTTCAAACAAGCTATGAAATTTATGCCAAACAAAAAAATCTATCAAAGTGCCATTAAAACAGCAAAATTAGAAAAAGAAAAATCTGAAAAATTACAAGAACAACAGGAATAAAATTTTTCTGGTTTTAAAAGATAAAAGCAGGCATCTAATTCTGCCTGCTTTTTCATTTGATAAGCTTATTTCAGAACATATTATCTCCAATAAAGTTTCACCATTTTTTTCCAAAAAAAACACTTCTCCTGAAAATATTTTCTAATAATATTTGAGACTTTAGAACGTTCTTTTAAAAGCTTTTTATTTGTTTTTTCACAGGCAGAAGATCAGATTCAAAAATACCGTATAATTCTTGAATTTCTTTGGACAAATGTAGATTTTCTCTTTTTTGAAAACGACTTCATCGTTTAGAAATAACACGGTTATTTTACTCCAAATAACAAAGTTTTCCTTGAACAAAATACCCTCTAAAAATTTTTAGTTTATTTGGAGTAAAATATCCGCGATATTTTGTATTTTTTTGAAAACGACTTCGTCGTTTAACAATAACACGGTTATTGCACTCCAAAAAAAGAGGAAAAAATGGATATTTATAAAATTAGAAATATCGGTATAAGTGCTCACATTGATTCCGGCAAAACGACATTAACAGAAAGAATCTTATATTATTGCAACAAGATATACAGGATCGGAGAAGTGCGAGGAAAAGACGGTGTTGGTGCAACCATGGATTCCATGGAACTGGAAAAAGAACGAGGGATCACGATCGCATCCGCAGCCACAAATGTAATCTGGGACGGATTTATTCTAAATGTAATCGACACTCCGGGACATGTGGATTTTACAATAGAAGTAGAGAATGCACTTCGCGTTTTGGATGGAGCAATATTGGTTCTTTGTGCTGTCAGCGGTGTTCAGTCGCAATCGATTACTGTGGACAGGCAGTTGAAAAGATACAAAGTTCCGCATATTGCTTTCATCAACAAATTAGACAGAGTTGGAGCAGATCCCGAAAAAATTACTGATCAACTTTGTGAGAAGTTAGATCATAACGCTGTTTTAATGCAGATACCGATTGGTTTGGAAGATAAATTTGAAGGGATAATCGATCTGATCTCATGCAAAGCCAGATATTTTACAGGATTAAAAGGTGAGCAGGTAAAAGAAACAGAAATCCCAGCAGAATACAAAGTAAAGGCTTGCGAAATGCGCGAGCAAATGATAGACGCAGCATCAATGTTCAGCGATGAATTGGCGGAAGCTTTCTTAGAAGGAAATGAAACAGAAGAAATGATCATCGATGCTGTCAGGATCGGAACTATTTCCAGGCAGATGACTCCTGTTTTCATCGGTTCGACTTTCAAAAATAAAGGTGTTCAATTACTTCTCGATGCGGTTATTCGCTATCTTCCAAATCCAACCGAAAGCGTTAATATCGCTCATGATAAAAACGATAATATGAGAGATGTTAAGCTATCATCCGATCCCGAACTTCCAACGGTTGCTTCATCTTTCAAATTGGAAAATCAGCAATATGGTCAACTGACTTATTTACGGATCTATCAAGGCTCGATTTCCAAAGGTTCCAACCTTGTGAATGCCAGAACAGGAAATAAAATAAAAGTAGGACGCCTTGTAAAAATGCACGCTGATAATATGGAAGATATCACAAGTGCAAAAGCAGGCGACATTGTGGCTCTGTTTGGAGTCGATTGTGCTTTGGGAGATACTTTTAATGGCGGCAACAACAATTATACGATGCGCGAATCCTATATTCCTAAACCAATTATTTCTCTTGCGTTAAGTATCAAAGATAACCAGGATCAGGATAAACTTTCCAAAGCCCTGGCAAGATTCACTAAAGAAGATCCGACCTTCAAATCTCATGTTGATGAGGAAACCAACGAAACGATCGTGCTGGGAATGGGTGAATTGCATTTGAATGTTTACATCGAGAGAATGAGAAGGGAATATGATGTAAATTTGGAAGTTTGCGAACCACAAGTTTCTTATCGAGAAACCATTACCAAAGCAATCGAGTTTGATCATATTCATAAAAAACAATCCGGTGGACGGGGACAATTTGCACGGATAAAAGGGATTTTAACGCCTTCGGGCAAAGATGAGAATATCTTTCGAGACAAAATTCGCGGCGGCAATATTCCATCTCAATTCATTCCTGGTTGTGAGAAAGGATTTTTATCAGTATTAGATAAAGGCGGACTTGCCGGATTTCCGATTGTCGGCGTGAAAATGACTTTGGACGATGGTGCTTTCCACGAAGTGGATTCCTCGCAACTTGCCTTTGAGATCGCTACCAGAACTGCCTTCAGACAAAATTACTTCAAAGCTAAACCGATTATCCTCGAACCGGTAATGAAGCTTTCTGTGGAGACTCCATCTGAATTCCGTGGAAATATCATGGCAATAATCAATAAACACAGGGGACTTGTTTCAGATACGGTTATCGACAATCATTTTACCCGCATAGATTCGGAAATGCCGCTCTCGGAAACTTTCGGACTTGCTACACAATTCCGTTCGGTAACGCAAGGTAAAGCAGATTTTACAATGGAATTCAGCGAGTATAAACCGGTTCCGAGGAGTATTGAGGAAGAGATATTGAAGAGAAGAGGGAAGTAAATTTGGAGTGAAAAATCCGTGATTTTTTTTTGAAGTATGAAGTAAAATATTCGCTATATTTTCTTTGAGTAAAACAACCGTGTTGTTTTGTATAAAATATCTTCACAATATTTTATATTTTTAGAAACGACTGCGACGCTTAGCAATATCCTCCGGAGTTGAAACTTTTTTTGGAAACGAATGCGTCGTTTAACAATAACACGGTTATTGCACTCCAAAATCACTCCCACTCAATCGTTCCGGGAGGTTTAGTAGTAATATCGTAGTAGAGACTGTTTCCCGACTTTTCAATTTCTGATGTTATCGCTTTCAAAAAACCAAAATCCATCTCATACACGCTGGCACTCATTGCATCGAAAGAACAAACAGGTCTCATCACATAACACAATTTGTTTCGGGAATCTTTTAGAGGAAGTTGAACAACAGGCATTTGCCAGATTTCTTTTATTTCATCGGTTCGGTTTCGTAAGATCGAGTCTATACATCGCAGTTCATCCAGATTTCGCTTTTTTAGATACAACTCATCCAACTTCAAATTTTCAGCAGGTTCCAAAGCAAAAACAATTCTATTCACAGTTTTCAGTTCATTAACTGCTTTTGCAGAACATTCGTTCAATATTTTCCAATTCGGAGGAACGCCCGCATCGAACCAGACAACCGCCGGATGATGATATGAACGGAAATCTCCCTGCACTCCCACGCTCTTAACGGGAAGAATTTTTCCTTTCATTTGAAATTCTGCTAAAATCTTATTCAAATGCTTTTCTTCTTTTTGAAAATCATCGTGCGGGTGGGAAGAATCCGAACAGATAACTCTAATTGCCAATCCCGGACCGGGAAAAGGATGACGATGCACAAGATGATGAGGAAGTCCGAGTTCTTCTCCCAATCTGCGTACTTCATCTTTATATAATTCCTTGATCGGCTCGATGATCTTTCCTGCGGATAATAGTTTTTCGATTTCACTCACGCGGTTGTGATGCGTTTTGATCAAAGCGGATTTATCAGTCGAACCGCTTTCGATCGTATCCGGGTAGATCGTTCCCTGAACGAGCAGGAATTCATCTTTTTGGGATAATTCTGCCAGTTCTTTGTTTGCAATATCCACGAAAAGTTTCCCGATAATTTTCCGTTTCTCTTCCGGATCAATAACTCCCTTTAGATTCTCCAGGTACAAATTTCCTGCTTCGATAATTTTGATATTCTTAAAATTTAATTCATCTAAATGTTCCAGAATTTCCTGTGATTCATTCAAACGCATAAAACCGGTATCGATGTGAATAGAAAACACATTTTCGTTCCCAACTGCCTGAATACAAAGTTCCAGAGCAACGAGCGAATCCACGCCACCGGAAAGCAGCAGAACCAGTTTTCGATCTTTCACCTTTTCCCGAATTTCAGCGATCAATTTCTCTTTGAAATTCTCAACTTTCCACTTTCGCTCTGAAGTACACAGATTCAAGAAATTATCCAGCATTTTCATCCCGTTTTCAGTATGCGTTACTTCCGGATGGAATTGAAAACCAAAATATTTTTTTGATTCATAAGCAACAATGGAAACCGAATCAGTGGAAGCAGTTACCTTGAAATTAGGTGGAAGTTTTGAAACATGATCACCGTGACTCATCCAGACTGTTTGCTCGGAAATCAAGGCATTGAAAAGTTTTGAATTTTCTGAATCACAAGTTACGGAAGTAAAGCCATATTCTTTATTTTCGCTGCTCTCGATCTCACCTCCGATCATTTTTGCGAGAAGTTGATGTCCGTAACAAATTCCCAAAATGGGAATGTTGTTTTCATCCAAATCCAAATGAATTTTATGAGCATCTTCCGAATTTACTGATTGTGGTCCGCCTGAAAAAATAATTCCAACAATATTTTCGGTTTTTTTTAAATTTTCGGGATGTACTATCTCGCTGTAGATTCCTAGATCGCGTATTCTTCGGGCAATTAAGTGAGTGTATTGTCCGCCGAAATCGATAATTGCTATTTTGTTCATAATTTAACTCACCGCAAGGACACAAAGAAAACAAAGAGATTGATAAAACTTGTTATATATTTAAAATCTCTCTCAAACACTCACTATAAAATTGATGTTCAGCTTTCAAACCTTCATTTTCAACTTCTTCAATTGTTTTGCAATCCGAAATATCGACTTCCTTTTTGCCAATTACTTTCCCAGTATCGAGTCCTTCATCCACAAAATGTACTGTCACTTTTGTCTTCTTCAATCTATTCTCAAACGCCCATTCATAACCATGCAATCCTTGATGTAACGAAGTATCTGCCGGATGAATATTAATGATTCTTTTAGGAAATTCCTGAATAATTTCAGGCGGTAGGATTTTCATATAACCAGCCAGAACAATAAAATCAGGATTTTCTTCTTGGAGATGTTCCAATAAGAGTGAATTGTATGTTTTCCGTTTCTTCCCTTTCGATTCGATAACGGTAGTTTTTAATCCAAAGTTTTCAGCAATTTCCAAACCCTGAGCGTCTTTTTTATTGGAAAATACTTCCAGAATTTCACAGCAGTTTTTTAGAATTCCGCTTTGCACATTTTCTGCGATCGCTTTCATATTGCTGCCGCGACCGCTGATCATGATTAGAATTTTTTTCACTTTTCCTCTATTCCTTAAACTTGTGAAGTCTTTAAAACTTACCAAGTTTTCAAATACGAACTTCAAAAATTTTGCTACAAAAACTTCACAAGTTTTTGAAACTTGTTAAGTTTTTAAGGTTTCCGTTTACCGATATCCTTCCGAAAATAAACATCTTTGAATTTTATTTTCCGGCATTCCCGATATACATTCTCAACCGCTTCATTCAATTTCTCTCCTTTAGAAACTACATTTATGACTCTACCACCATTCGTTACAATTTTTCTATTTTTGGTCTTTGTTCCAGCATGAAAAATTAGAGTTTTATTTGAGATATCCTCCAAACCGGAAATTTCAAATCCTTTCTGATATGATTTCGGATAACCTCCCGAGGTAAGAACTACATCGACAAAATATCCATCATAAAAATCCATCTTGAAGTCCTTCAAAGTTCCATCAAAACAGGAAAGAACGAGTTCCAATAAATCACCTTTGAAAGCAGGAAGCACAACTTCGGTTTCCGGATCACCGAGACGGACATTATATTCCAGGACTTTCGGACCGTCTTTGGTGATCATCAAACCAAAATAGATAACACCTTTATAATCAAAACCTTCTGCTTTAATGCCTTTTATTGTTGGCTCGATGATGTCTGTGATAACTTGCTGATGCAGTTTTTCGTCATAAAACGGAACCGGACAAAACGCTCCCATTCCGCCTGTATTGGGTCCTTTATCTCCATCCAGAAGCTGTTTATGATCTTGAGATGGAAGCAACAGTTGGTAGTCTTCTCCATCCGTGAAAGCGAGGATAGAAATTTCCGAACCTTCCAGTTTTTCTTCGATTAAGAAAGGAGCATCTTCTCCATACTTTTCCTTAATTTCTGAAATAGATTTTTCTGCTTCTTTGAGGGATGAACAGACAAAAACACCTTTTCCCGCTGCCAGTCCGTCGTATTTGATGACACAATTGCCGTTCAATTTGTCTATTGTAGTCCGAAACTTGTTTCGATTAGATTTCCTGTCAGGAACTGTTTTCGGAACAAGTTCCGAACTACATTTCCCTGTTGCAACATCATATTTCTGCATAAATTTCTTGGCAAAAACTTTCGAACCTTCTAATTGAGCAGCCTTTTTATCGGGACCGAAAACTTTTATTTCAGAATCTTTGAAATAATCCACGATTCCGTTTGCTAAGGGATCTTCCGGTCCAACAAAGATCAGTTCTATTTTTTCTTTTTCGCAAAAATCTCTGATTCCCGCAAAATCATTCACTTTTATAGGAACATTATTTTCCGTCCCGCCATTTCCGGGCAGAACAAAGACTTTTTCCACATTTTTGCTTTGAGATAATTTCCAGGCAATAGCGTGTTCCCTACCTCCGGAACCGATAACTGCAATTTTCATAATTCTCCTTTTTTATTTAACAGCGAACAATAACTAACAAAACTAACTAACATTAATCCTAAATTATGAGCAACGAACAAAACTAACAAAACGAACAATTAATAAACACAGAGCACACGGATAGCACAAAGCAAAATCTCCTCTTGAGAGGAGTACGGCTTTAGCCGGGAGGTGTGTTTCCTTCATCATTGGAAATTCCTTGTTCGACATTGGATATTCACTTTTCTTTGCGTCCTTCGCGTCTTTGCGGTGGTTATTTTCGTATCTCCTCATCTGCTTTGATCAAAGATTCTTTTATATCTTTGATTTCTTTGATAAAATTATCCTTCAACCTTCTGATATTCAAACTTCGTAGAGCAGCCAAAGCCGCTGAACTCACATCAATTACCGTGGAAGCAGGAGTTTTGGAAGGCATCACCAGCGAAGAATTTATATTTACCATCATATCTACTTTATCTTTGAAGGGTGGACAATTGATCACCGGGATTGCCAGATTTGCCGCGAGTGCTCCGCCTAAACCGTTCGATCTGCCGGCAACAGCAATGACACAAGCAGGTTCTAAAGTATTGTTATAATTTTCAGCAATTTCCGGAATTCTTTCACCATTCTTATGAGCGGAAATTACCCGCATATCAACGAAAATATCGTATTTATCCAGAACTGCTTTGATCTTTTTGCAATATTCGATATCCAGCGGCGAACCCATAATAACGGATACAAAACCCTCTTTGAGCAATCCTGCTTTGACCAGATGATTATAGATGCGAGTGCGCACATCCAATTCGCAAACTTTGAATTTTGTGCCGGTTATTTTCTCAAAAATATCTTCATATCGTTTTGATGCTTCCGCGATCACATCTTCCGGAAGAACATTTGGAACTTTACCATCGACCTTGTTGTACAGAAGCCATTGACGGATGTATTCTTTATCCATCGAATCAACTTTGAAACGATCTTTTTTATATGCTTTTGCGTCCCAGAATCGTGAAGAATCCGGAGTATGAATTTCATCGATCAGGATCAATTCTCCATCCAATAAACCGAATTCATATTTTGTATCGACCAGAATGATCCCTTTTTGTTCCAGTTCTTTTGTTCCCAGATCAAACAATTTCAAAGAGATTTTCTTCATTTTATCGTAAATCTCTTTTGTCGTCCAACCTTCTTTAACAATATCTTTGGGAATAATTTCCCGATCGTGTTCTTCTTTTGTTGTTGGAGTTACGATCGGTTTGGGAAATTTCCGATTTTGAGTCAGCCGGTTTTTAACTCTCACTCCGGAAAACACTCTCTGTTTATTCTTATAACCGCGCCACATCGATCCTGTCAGATATCCGCGTACGATCATTTCCACTTTAATTGGTTCTGCTTCTTTCACCAAACTGATATTCGGATCGACCACTTTGATCAAATGATTATCAACGATATGACGGATTTTATCAAACCAGTAATTCGTAATCCCATTCAAAACTGCACCTTTATTGGGAATCAAGTTATTCAGAACGCTGTCGAAACTGGAAATCCTATCGGATACAACTATCATCCGCGTTTTGTCATCGATCCGGAAACTTTCTCTTACTTTTCCGCTGTGAATTTTCTTTATCTGCGGAGTGTAAATTTTGTCTAAACAATTCATCTTCTTCTCCTTTTTATTTAGCAACGAACAAAACTAACAATACGAACTAAAAAATTACTAAAAAACTGTAAATCTTGTAGATTTTATTATTAGTTTTTGTTCGTCCTGCTTGTTACTCAATTTTTCTTTTCCTCTGTTAGTTTTGTTCGTTGCTAATTTTATCCCCTGTTCGTCTTGTTAGTTTTGTTCGTTGCTAATTTTATCCCCTGTTCGTCTTGTTAGTTTTGTTCGTTGCTAATTTTCATTTTTTATCAATTAGATTCGGAACTCTTTCGATTTCAAAACCTTTTCTGTTATTTGGAAAATTTATCAAGATTCCAAGTTCGAGATTCGTTGCTTTTAAATAATTCAGTAATTGTGCTTTATGGAATTCATTCAATTTTTCAACACATTTTAGTTCGATGATAATTTTATTATTAACCACAATATCAGCGAAATATTCTCCTATAATTTGATTTCGATACGATATAATGATTTTCTTTTGAGTCTCGACAATGAATCCAAATCTTTTGAGTTCTATACAAAGAGCCTTCTCATACACTTTTTCAAGAAAACCGTTTCCTAACCTTTTTCTAACTTCAATACAAGCCTTTTTGATTTGATAAAATTCCTCTTTAAATATTAGATCCAATTTTTCCTCTTGATACAGAACATCATCTTGTTCGTTTTGTTCGTTTTGTTCGTTGCTAATCTTAATGTTTAAAATGCCTGATTCCAGTGAAAACCATCGCAACACCGAGTTCATTACATTTCCTGATTACAGATTTATCCCGAATCGATCCTCCGGGTTGGATGATTTTCCTGATTCCAGCTTCTGCTGCTAATTCCACATTATCTGCAAATGGGAAGAAGGCGTCGGAAACGAGTATTGCTTCACTGAGTTCATCTTTGAAAAAATGTTCGAAATCCTCACCGCTGTATTCGTTAAAAATATTTTCTCTCGCTTTCTCGAACGCCAATTTTGTGGAAACCAATCTATTCGGTTGTCCTGCCCCCATGCCGAGAAGTTGGAAATTCCCATTATTCATTTCCCGGACAATGATGATAGAATTGGACTTCACTTGCCGCATTGCTTTGATACCGAATTCGATTAACTCTTTTTGGGAGGAAATATCGATTTGTTTTTTAGTTACACTTTCCAGTTTGTCATAAAGTTTTTTATCGCAATCCTGCATCAGTAGAGAACCTGTCAGATATTTTATCTCGAATTTCTGTTTGGAATGCCGTGGATTAAATTCGATGACACGCAGATTTTTATGAAATTGGAGATATTTCAGGGCATCATCAGTATATTTCGGTGCTATCACAACTTCCACAAATTTCCGCAAGCGCTTGTTTTCATTATTTAAATTCAGGAATTCGACAGTCTCCAAATCAACCGGCTTATTAAAAGCGATAATCGAACCAAAAGCAGAAATCGGGTCACCGTTCCAGGCATCTTCAAAAACTTGTCTTTGATCTTCTCCTTCCGCCAATCCGCAGGGATTGTTGTGTTTGATGACCGCACAACCGAATTTATTCAGACATTTCACAGAATCCACAGCACTTTGAATGTCAGAAAGATTGTTATAGGAAAGTTCTTTACCATGCAGAACTTTCATATTTGCCAGGGATTTTTCCACTCCGACTTCCCGATAGAAAAATCCCTGTTGATGAGAATTCTCTCCGTAACGGAGTTTTCTTCCATCCGAAAAAGCCAATCGTAATGAGCGTTCTCCTACTTGTTCATCCATTGTTGTAGAAATAAGAGCATCATAATCTGCGGTGTGATTAAATGCTTTACGCATTAATTTGAATCGTGTTTCAAACGAAAGACAACCGTCATTTTCCTGAAGTTCATTTATGATGGAAGAATAATCATCGACATCAACAATTGTCGCAACAAATTTGAAGTTCTTCGCTGCTGCTCGCACCATGGTCGGTCCGCCGATATCAATGTTTTCGATGAGAGTTTCTAAATCTGCATTTTGTTCTTTTACTTTTGAAAATGGATATAAATTACATACAACCATATCGATTGGTTCGATACTTAATTTTTCTGCTTCTTCCCTATCTTTTTCACGGTCAAATAAAAGAGCAGATTCAATATTGAAGGAAATGGTTTTCATCCTGCCACCGAATGCTTCCGGATTTCCGGTTACTTTTTGGATATCAGTAACTTTTATTCCTGCTTCTTCCAATACTTTTTTTGTTCCGCCTGTAGAAATGATCTCGCAATCGAATTCCTGCAGAACTTTTGCCAATTCAGCGATTCCCGTTTTATTGGAAACACTTAATAATGCCCTTTTAATTTTTATCATTTTTACCTCTTTTTTTGAAACCACGAACTTGTATGTCTTTGACGTATTAACACTAATTTTGCATCATTGTAAAAAAATCATTATTTCATATTCTTTTTATATGACTGTTTTACTAATGATATAATATATTCTAAATCCTCGTCATTATGAACTTGAAGTTCATAATCTCCATTACCCCAATGACCAATATTGGAAACATCTCTTGTGATATTTTTCGAATCATCTAAATTTCCTTTAGAAAGGTTTATCCATAATTTGATTGATTTTTTTTTATGTGAAAATCAACAATATTTGAACTTCCTATAAATGCGATATACCATTTTTTAGGCTTTATTTCAATACCTTCGAAATTAGCAATTAAAGACTTAAATTTCTCATATAATTCTATGATTTGAGGAGTTGAATTTTGTAAATGTCCTTCTTCTGTATATACTTTAATCTCTTTGCTCACTTTTTTTGATGTTTCGTCCTGTCTTGATATTGTCTTTACGCTTTCTTGTGCTTTAACTTTCTGGATTTGATTGTAAGAGACTGTATTATTGGAATATCTTTTTATTTCCCATAATTCAATTGGTAAATCTTTAAAATTGATTGCTTCTCTTTGATAAGTTGTAAAAGATGGAGAAACAAAAATTACCCTTGATTGGGACCAGTCTATATCATTCCTTTTTAAATTGTTTTTACAATTCTCATTATATTCTAAAATGAAATCCGCTTTATTATTTAGCATTAAAGACAAATATGCATAACCTTGATCAATTACACTAAAATTTTTGTCCCTTTTATATTCGATTATAATAAATGAGTATGATTCAGGATCAAAGGCAAGAGTATCAATTCTAAAATTATTCAAGGAAAATTCAGATTTGACAAATTCTAATGCGAAAATTTTATTCAAATTTGTTTCGGTTAAATCTTGTATTTCTTTCTCCAACTTAAAAGGTTTTTCTTTTATTAAATTTAATTCTTTATTTTCAATCCAAAAATGTGCCATATTTCCTCCTACTCCTTGAATTAATTTTCTTTAAAATTCTGTTTTAAATTCCTTTATCACTTACTTCGTGTCAATTCGTGAAAATTCGTGGCTACATTTCACAACATCTTTCCCAATATAATTCACCACATAAAAAAACATCAGATGTTCCAGATTTTCTTCAAATTTCCCGAAGTTATCCGGTTCTTTCAATTCTTTTACTATTTCTTTGGCTTCGTTTAAATTCTTCTCAAAGATATCTTTCATATTCTGTGTCTGTTCAAGTTCAAACCTTTCTTTTTGCAAAAGTTCATCGATATCGAGAGATATCTGCATTTTTATCACTTTCTCATCGATGTGATACCAGTCACCTGTTTTGAAATCGAATTCGTAGAACGGCAGGAACAGATGTCCGTTCTCGATGATGAATTCCAGCACATCGGCGATATAATCGTATTCTTCCTGTGAGAGAGCATAATGCAGATTGAAACGAACCCAACCCGGTTTTATTCCGGAATATTTATCAACTCCAATCAGGCATTGATAATATTTGGAAATTTCATCGCTGATATCGAGAAGTCTGTGTCCGTAAGGTCCTGCACACGAACAACCTGCACGCGTCTGAATTCCGAAAAGATCGTTCATCAGTTTGGTGACGAATTTGGGATGCAATATGCGGTCTTTATGCTTGATGTTGAAAGGAATGATGTTCACTTTTTTATCAATGTCGGTTGGACCATAAAACACGATTTTTTTATTGTTCAGGAATCTGCCGTAAAATTTTTCCAACCAATATCTCTCGATAATTTCAATGTTTTCGATTCCCACTTTTTCTTTGATTTGAAAAGCCATCGCAATCTTGATATCCTGCAGAATGGCAGGAGTTCCCGGTTTTTCTCTCGTTTCGATATCATCGATATATTTCTCGCGATAGAGGGAAACATAATCGACTGTTCCACCGGCAGCGACACAGGGAGGAAGTTCTTTTGGATAAATATTTTCGTTGATGATGAGCAGTCCGGCAGTTCCGGGTCCGCCCAGGAATTTATGCGGAGAAAGATAAATCGCATCAAAATAACTTTCCTCATCTCTGTTCATATCGATTTCGATATAGGGAGCACAAGCAGCAAAATCGAAACAGGCGATGGCATTGTGTTTATGCAGGATACGAGCAACTTCATAAACCGGAGTTTTGATGCCGGAAACATTGGATGCAGCAGAGAATGAACCAATTTTCGGTCTGTCTTTGTATTTCACATCAGAAACTGCTTTTTCCAATTCGATAAGACAAATCTCACCTTCTTTATTCAAAGGTATTTGAGCCACATCACACAAAGTCTGCCGCCACATAATTTCATTGGAATGATGTTCATACGGTCCTACAAAAACTATCGGCTTATTTTCGTGAATGTAATCCTGCAGTTGAGTTCCGCATTTTTGTCTTTTGGGATAACGCACCACACAACTTTTCAGAAATTCATTGATTCGCTTTTTTGTTGCCGGAGGCCAATAAACTCCAAGAATCTGCTGCAAACGAGTTATGCCGCCGGTTGTTCCGGATTCTGTAAAAATTACTTTTCCGGTTTTTCTGGCATTCACCATTTTTTTGATGATTTTTTCTGCATCGTGCAGTAGGGTTGTCATTGTTTTGCCGGTAAAATCGTCTTTCGTGTGCGTGTTGGCGTAATACTGCATAATGTGTAGCAGATAGTTTTCAATGGAATACAAACATCTGCCGCTGGCTGTGTAATCCGCATAAACAAGCGGTTTTTCACCATAAGGTGTTTGGAATAATTTGTTGCGTCCGATGATGTCGGAGCGGAGCCATTCCAGATTTTTGATTAGATTTAATGGATTCATAATTTTCCTTTTTTTTATGATTATAGAAATGGAGTTGAATCAAACACATCGTTTCTTAATTGATACCATTTAACTTCAATTTTTAATGATTGTAATACTTTCTCCAAATTTTGAATTTTTTTCATTTTATTACTATTACATTTTTTATCTAAAGTTGAAAATATGATTATATCAGGTTTTATGCGTTTTGCTACTTCTTTCATCTTGATAAAATCATCATCTTCAAACTGCTTAAGTGATTGTTTTATTTCTCCGATGATAAATTTACCATCCTGGATACATACGATATCAAGGTCAGTGAAAGGATCATCATCAAATTGTTTAAAAATATTTAAAGAAGTATCATAAATAAATGAAGCTCTGCTTTCATTAAGTAATTGTCCTAAAACTAAAATAACTGGTGTTAAACCTTGTTGAGAATATCCAAGCTGAACCAGACTATTTAATTTATAAAACCACTTTTCTTCCGGTTTGATTGTAAAAGAAAATCTGCAACCTTTACAAATCATACTTTGCTGAATTTCATCAATGTGATACCATTGAATTATACCACAATTTGGGCATTTTGGTCGCAGACCCATTTGTATAATATTTAATTTAACCAATTTTGATAAAGTCAATCCGAGATTTTCAATAAAATGCTTATTTTTATATCCAAGTTTTTTATTTTCAACATTTAAGTTAAATTCTTTACATTCTCTTCTAACTTCTTTTTTAAACTTCGAACAAGTAATTTCCTTATTCAGAATAACAATATCTCTAGATAGTTTTAGCACATAATCTGTTAACCAAGTTAAACCTTCATTGTTTTTTAGTAAATTTTTATTTCTTTTTATTGTTTTAGACAAAGCATTTTTGATTTCTTCTTTTTTACTATCATCATTTTGGGGATTTACATTTGATAAAATATCGAACATATGACGCCAATATTTTTTCTCTAAAAATTGCGTTGCTATAAATAAATCTTTGAAAAGATTAATAAAACCAGACATATATCTACCAGTATTTGAAGGCTCGACATGAGGGAAAATAATTTGTTCTATACTATTCCTAGTATCGGAATTTAAAATGGGTCTGTTTTTTTCAGTTAATAATATCCGAAATATTTCTGAATCACTTGGTAAATTTATATTTATTTTTGGATTTTCTCTGGGGAGAAATACTGCTGGAAATTGATTTGAACAAATTCTTGAATTAGGTCCAAAAATTCTAATTGCTAACTCATTTTTACTGGGTAACTTCCACCAAAGAGTTATACCTTGAATATTTGGATATCTTTCAGGATGAAATTGCATATAAATATCAGCAACCCACAATTCACTAACTTGATACCCTTTTTCAACATCTGGTGAATTTAATTTAATTTTATTCTGATCACCAGATATGTAATATGGATCCATTTCATTTGTAATCGATACATAATTATAATTTTGATGAAAATCTGGAATTTCAATTTCATTATAAATTACTGGCTTAATGTTAGAAAGTGTTTTTTTTGTAAGTCTATCTGATATTACTTTTAGTTCTTCTTCTGAAAGGCTATAACTAATAAATTTAATCCGATTGTTACTTCTACAGCTATTCCAACAAATCGTTTTAAGCCATTTTTTTAAAACTTCTCCAAACTCAATATCGTTGGCTAAATCAACTGAAAGCCAGATATTGTTGAAATACTTTTTTTGCCATTCCGGATATGATAAACTTATGTTCCAATTATAAACAATATCTTCCGGAGAATCTCCAACAATTACTGTAAATGGTCTTTCAACTCCACTATATTCAACTTTCCGAAACTTGTGGGGTATTGAACAAATCTGAATTGGATAAGCAAAATTTTTATAAATACTTAAATCTTTTAAAGCAGATATCAAATCTTTTTTTTCTTTAATTTTAAATACTTTTTTATTATTATCGTCTAATTCTAAAATATCTCTTAAATTAACAGGGTAAGAACAAAAGTTAAAATCAATAAAATGCTCTAATAATGGGTCTTTAATTTTATCATAATCAAAAAGAACCAATGTTGAACTGAATACACTATTAATATTCTGAATTGTCGGAGAAATTGATAATCCCTCGAAATCAGAATGAACATTATTGTTTGATGGATTATCTATTTTTAAAGAAATCGGAGAAAGAAATAAGTCAATTTTTTGAATAAGTTTCGCTTCTAATGGTAATAAAGATATAATAACATCAGGATCAATATCATTTAACAATTTCCACCAATTATCTTCAATGGTTTTTCCATCTGTTAATATGATCGGATTATATCTACCACCCCATTTATACAAATTGTATTCAATAACTCTCTGAATTTGAATAATTGTATCCTTTTCCGGATTGATTAAAAATGCAATCCTTATTGGGCGTTTATCAATATAAATTGAATATGGTTCTTGTTTCATATTTCAACCTCAAATGTGTAAAGTTACAAACTCCTCACCCATTCTACAAAAACAGGATTAATGATCTGAAAATTCCCATTAACTTCTTGAATCAAATTCTTTTTCATAAAATCTATTTTCAATCATTTTTTTAGCCTTTTCAGAAAATTGGTGTAATTTTCTAGCAAGTAGTTTTTTCGGTAAATATTTAGTGATATATTCAGCAATTCTGATATTTGTTTTGTCCAATTGCAGTAATTCGATTTGCTCGTGATTTCCTTCCGCACAAAGTATCAAGCCAATCGGTTGCTCTTCGCCGGATTCGGTTTCGTGTTTTTCCAACCATCTTAAATAGAGTTCCATTTGTCCTTTATAACTCGCTTTGAATTTACCAATTTTCAATTCGATGGCAACCAGTCTTTTGATTTTTCGATGATAAAATAGAAGATCCAGGTAAAAATCGGTATTATCGATGATCATTCTTTTTTGTCTGGCTACAAATGTGAATCCAACCCCGAGTTCCAAGATAAAACTTTCCAATTCTCGTAATATCGCTGTTTCCAAATCCCTTTCCAAATAAGCGCCCCTCAGGTTAAGAAAGCCCAGAACATAATGATCTTTGAAAACCAAATCAGGTGTAAACTTATCTTCCTCTTTGAGTTGTTTTAATTCAAGTCTAACAAGTTCTTCAGGTTTCTTACTAATCGCCGTGCGTTCAAAAAGCATACTGTCAATTTTTCTTCTTAAAGTGCGGACACTCCAATTTTCGATTCGACACATTTGGGCATAAAATTCTCGTTCAATGTCTGTTTTAAGAGGAATCAATAGCGTGAAATGAGTCCAACTCAATTGTCGCATCAGTGATGCAACAATTTGGAAATCGGGATATAAACTACAGAACTGCATCATTCTATGCAAATTATGTGTTGAAAAACCATTTCCGTATTCTCTTATTAATTTTTTCGATAGTGCTAGTAAAATCTGTTTACCGTAATCTGCTCGCTTATTTTCCAGAATATCTTCATTTATCCGTTTACCAATATTCCAATATAAGGCTGTAAGAGTAGAGTTAATAGTTTGAGCAACTTTTTGGCGACTCTGTTCTATCAGCGTTTTTATATCATTAAATACACTTAATTCCAATTCTGGTTTTTTCATTTCTTTCCTTTACCGCAAAGGTGCGAAGAACGCAAAGATCATTATCAATATTGCGAATTTCTCACCTGTTTTCAATTGTCGCATCAGTGATACGACAATTGAAAAATCCGAATTTATTCATAAACTTCTCACCCATTCCTCAAAAACCGGATTAATAACCTCATAACTTCCATTCACTTTTTGGATTAAATTCTTTTTCATCAGGGATTTTATTCCCGAGGTCATTGATGATAGTTCTGGTAGTTTATATTTGCTTCTAATCTGGTTGGAAAAGAGTTTTTCATCATTTTTCAGAACTGAAATTGCCAGCAATATTTTTCTCTGGTTTTCACTTAACTGGTCATAAATATTCTGAAAAATAAGTGATTGACCGGCAACAACTCTTTTCAACCATTTTTCTTTGAATTGCGGATTTTCCTGGTCTTCATCCTGTAAAATCATATCCCAGACAAAAGATGCAAAATGTTGAGTGAAATGCGGATGACAACGGGATTCCAATAAAATATCCGAGATTGTCTTGTTGCTGATTTTCAATTTTGTTTTCCGAAATTGCCTTTTGATATATTTTGTTAAATCTTCCTGCGAAATCGGATTAATCGGCATCTTAAAACCATATTCATAAAAAGGAGAATTCATATCAGCAAAAGTCTGTTCCATCAAGGACTGCTGACTTCCGAGGAAAATATAGGATACATTTCTATGAAATTGAAATTCGGAACGCATCCAGTTGTTCAGAAAAGGTTCGATGCGATAAATCTCCTGAAATTCATCGAAAGCAATACAAATTTTCTTATTTTCTACAAAATTTTCAGGTATATTTAAAACCGTTTTGAGATCTTCTTGTTCTTTAATATTCTGTATTTCAAGCGATAAAGAAGGTGTTCCCAAAGTATCGATGGAAATTTTTGGATAAAGATTTTTGAAATATTTGTAAGCAGTTTTGGTTAATTTGTCGATACTGGTCTTCCAATTAAACAAATCTTTTGCTAATATTTGGGAATATTTACGCACAAAATCATCAAAATTAAGAACATTATAAAAATCAAAATAGATGGTAATAATATCTTTTTCTTTTAATGTCTCAAATGCTTTCAAGATTAAAGAAGTTTTACCGAACCTTCTCGGAGAATACATCCAGAAAGAATATCCGTTCTTGATCGCTTTATGAATTTCCTTCAATTCTTGTTCCCGGTTACAGAAATTTTCTCCTGTAACAACTTCTCCGTATTTGAATGGATTATTCATTTTAATACTCCGATACTATTATATTTATTACGCATTTCTGCATTGCGTAATATTACGCTACGCAAATTTACGCAATCTACAAATCTGTCAATTCATTTTCTTTTTTTTCATTCAGGTCGCTGATTTGCGACTCGTAATTTTACGACCTGATTATAACGCAAATTTACGCAATGCAATTTTGCGTAACCTCATCCCAACCTTCTCCTTAAAGGAGAAGGAACAATTTCCTCTCCTCGCAGGAGAGGATTAAGGTGAGGTTTTCTTCACATCCTTCGCACCTTTGCTGTAAACAAAATCCACAATATTCCTGAAAATTTTGAGTCCTTCCCCATCTTCCGAAATATCAGGATTCTGCCTTTTCAGTTGTGACCAATTCGGATGATTATACAAAGAAAGAAATGCTTCCGGATGCGGCATCAAACCGAAAATTCTGCCTGTCTCATCAGTCAATCCGGCACAATTCAAATCTGAACCATTCGGATTGAGCGGATACTCTGATGTTTCGTTTCCATTCTCGTCACAATATGCCAGACAATTCAGATTTTTCTCAATTATTAATTTCTTCATTCCTTCATTCTTAATTATCAGTTTTCCTTCTCCGTGCCGAACCGGAACAGACAACTTTTTAATTCCCTTTAAGAAAGGAAATTTGCTATAAGCATTTACTTTGATATGAATCCATCTATCCTCGAATTTTCCTGAATTATTTCCCGTTAGAGTTACTTCCTGCTCAAAGTTGGAATTTACATTCGGCAGCAGTCCCATCTTAACTAAAAATTGGAAACCGTTACAAACTCCAAAAATGAATTTTCCTTCATCCAGAAAATCTTTAATATCATCGAAAAACAGTTTTCCGGATTTCAGTTTCTTGAATTTCATTTTGTTGGAAAGAACCTTGCCGGAACCAAGGTCATCTCCAAAAGAAAATCCGCCCGGAAAATTCATAATATCAAAATCGTGGATGGATTTCTTTTCCAGAAAAATATCGTTTAAATGCACGATTTCCGCTTCTGCTCCTGCTAATCGATAAGCAGCAGCCATCTCTTCTTCACAATTTATCCCGAAACCGGTGATGATTAATGCTTTGACTTTTTTCATTTTTTCCTTTTTGAAACCACTAATTTGCACGAATTAACACGAATTATTAACAACTAATAAAACGGTCGAATTTACACACCCCGCGACTGAAGTCGCACCCCTCTCAAGAGGGGAATCTTCGAAAAATCTCCTCTTGAGAGGAGTCCGCCTTTAGTCGGGAGGTGTGTTATATTCAATCTTCAATAAAAAATTCAATTAAAAAATCCTTCATTCCAGACTTTCTCTAATTTTCCAATATTCAAATCTACGATTTTTTCGTTTTGATATTCAATCTTCATTTTTTTATTAGAATTTACTTCTCCAATAAATCTGCATTCTTCATTAAATAAATTTTCGAATTTATCTTTATTTTTCGCTCGAATACTCACCGCAAACCGTGAATGAGTTTCAGAGAAAAGTATCGCATTCAAACTTAAATCTGTAAAACCGGATAAATTCAGTTCTACGCCAAAATCAGTTCCAATCGCACTTTCACAAACTGCAACTGCCAATCCTCCATCCGAAAGGTCATGACAGGATTCGATAAGATTCTGCTCATTTGCCAGCATAACTTTTTTATACAGTCTTTTCGCTTCTTTTAATCTGACTTTTGGAACATTCGCACCAAGTTCATTAAATAGTTTGTAAAATTCAGATGCACCGAGTTCATTGTAAGTTTTTCCTAAAATACAGATAAAATCTCCTGCTGCTTTGAAGTTGCTGGTAATTGTTTTCCGCACATCATCGATTTTCGCAACCATCGAATAAAGGATTGTCGGCGGAACAGAAATCTTTACTTTTCCTGCTTTGAAATCATTTTTCATGCTGTCTTTACCGGAGGTCATCGGGATGTTGAAAAAGGTGCTCATTTCGAAAAGCGCTTTGTTCATCTGCACGAGTTTTGCCAGTTTCTGTTTTCCATCGGGATTATTTTTCTCATCAAAAGCAGAATCCGGAACACAGAAATTGTCATTCACTGTCCAGAAACGATTCGAGTTGTCTTCGATATCCGGCAGTTTCCCACCAACTGAAATGATTTGTCGAACTGCTTCATCAAACGCTCCGGCACTCATCTCAAAAGCATCGATGTCACCGTATTTGGGACAAATTCCATTGGAAATCGCAATTCCTTCAAAACTGTCAAAGTTTAAACGCATCACAGCAGCATCCTGCGGAGTTTTCCCATTTTTTCCCATCAAAGGTTTGATAATGGTTTTTCCTTTCACTTCATGGTCGTATTGTCGGATGACATTTTCGCGCGAACAGATGTTCAAACTTCCCATCAGTTTTATTAAAATCTCGTTGTAATCAAGGTTTTCGGGAATTTCAGGTTCGGAAAGTTGCGGTTTTTTCCATTCTGCCTGCAGATATTTTCTGGGAACTCCATTATGCAGGAAATCCATCTCCAGAAAAGCAATATTTTCTTTATTGTGTCGCACATCGATAAAACCAGTGGAAGTGAATTTACCGATTTCAGTAAGTTCAACTTCCCGCTCTTTTGCCAGTTCGAAAAGTTCCTGCTTTTTTTCTGCTTTCACGACGAAAGTCATTCTTTCCTGCGATTCGGAAACGAAAATTTCCCAAGGTTTCAAGTTGGAATATTTGAGAGGAACTTTCTCGAGATGAATTACCGCTCCACCGCTGATTTCTGCAAGTTCTCCAACTGAAGATGATAAGCCTCCGGCTCCGTTGTCAGTCGAGCATTTTATCAATCCTTTCTCGACAGCCGGCTGCATAAAATCGGAAACGAGTTTTTGCGTAATTGGACTGCCGATCTGCACGGCGGATTGCGGAGAATTTTCATCGATCTCTGCGGATGAGAAAGTCGCACCGTGAATGCCATCTTTTCCGACTCTGCCGCCAGCCAAAATGATCAAATCTCCATCTGCAATCGGTTTTTCCCATGAGTTTACTCCATCAAACTGGAAAGGCATAATTCCGCCGGTTCCGCAATAAACCAGCGGTTTGCCGGAATACCTGTCATCAAAAATAATTGAACCATTCACAGTCGGAATTCCTGATTTGTTGCCGCCGTCTTCTATTCCGTGTCGAACTCCTTCGAAAATCCTTTTCGGATGAAGTTGTCCGGGAAGGAGTTTTTTATCAAAATTCGGAGGTCCGAAGCAAAGGACATTTGTGTTGAAAAGCAGTTTTCCACCGCCAATTCCGGTTCCAAGCGGGTCACGGTTGTTTCCTAAAATTCCGGTAATTGCTCCGCCGTAAGGATCGATGGCAGAAGGAGAATTGTGCGTTTCCACCTTCCAGACGAAAACCGATTCATCATTGATTTTGACAACTCCGGCATTGTCCGTAAAAATCTTCAGAAGCCAGTTATTACCTGCTTTTCCCAACCTTTCGCGAATGATTTCTGTCGATTCCCGGATATAAGTTTTGAAGAGAGAATCGATAGTTTCTTCTTTACCTGTTTCCAAATCTTTATAATGTATAGAAGCCGAAAATTCTTTATGTTTGCAATGTTCACTCCATGTTTGTGCCAGCATTTCCAGTTCGCAGTCCGTAGGTTTTTCCGAAAGACCATTTTTCCTGCGATTTTCAATCACTTTCTCGTCAGTAAAATATTTTTGGATGGCTTTCATTTCCTCCAAATTTAAAGATAGTAATCTCTCCTTTGAGATTTTGAGAAGTTCTTCATCGCTGACAATCAAATTGATGGTTTCTGTTTTGATGCTTTCTTTAATCTTCACTTCCGGCAGGTAATCTATTTTGCCTG
This sequence comes from uncultured Candidatus Cloacimonadota bacterium, assembly GCA_964521025.1. GTDB lineage: Bacteria > Cloacimonadota > Cloacimonadia > Cloacimonadales > TCS61 > DRTC01. The sequence goes on from CAZFPK010000034.1 coordinate 24,835, forward strand.
TGAATTTTCCATACTCGAAATGATGAATAAGTTTATTCCCTAAAAGCCTTTCGGAAATTTGTTTTAGCGCATTCTCCGGAAGTTCATTTTCAATCAGAAAAATATCTTCCGTGAAAATATGCTGGGTGTTCACATCCAAATCAAAACCTAAAATATCGTTCAAAGTTTTTTGAGCGGAAACGCCCTCATCATCAGTAACTCCAGCCAGTTTGCCTATCAGGATGAACGATTTGTAAAAATCATTCCGATAGAACGAATTGAGGTAAACATCGTGAATGATTTCATCCTTCAAACCAAGATTTGCCAAACGGGAAAGTTCTTCTCCTTTCAAATCATAAGTAATGTTGAAAATTTTTCCGGTCTTGATTTTTCCGGTTTGGATGTTCAAGAAACCGGCAGCATTTTTCTCTATTTTTTCACCGAGAACATCTTTTATGTTTTCTTTGAGAACCAGTTGTATCTGATTTTTCATTTTTTACTTTTTGAAACCACTAATTATCACGAATTATTCTGCAACGAACAAAACTAACAAAACGAACATTTCTTAACCACAGAGTGCACGGAGAACACAGAGTAAATTTAAAAGATTTATTGTTTCCTTGAAAATCCATTCAATCCGCACCATCCGTGTTCTATTTATATTTCAGAGTTGTAGGAGCAATCCCTTTCGTCTGAATTTCAATAATTCCTGAATCTTTAATTTCTCCAGCAACTTGCGCTTTAATATTTTGAATTTCCAATACATTTTCCATATTATTTGGCGACACAACCAACATCATTCCATTCCCCATATTCCATGTTTTGTATGCTTCTGCTTCGGTTACTTTCCCTATTTTCTGAATTTCTTTTACCATTTCCGAAGGAGGAAACAGATCATAAAACTTCGCTCCGAGTTTTTTATTTTTCAAAATTCGTTGAAAATTACCGGCAATACCTCCGCCGGTGATGTGTGCAATACCTTTGATATCGATCTTTCTTGGTTTTCCGAATCTTCCCAATATCTTCAAAAGTTCTGCTGAATAAATCTGTGAAGGTTCCAACAAAATTTCTCCCCAACTTCTTCCGAATAGAGATTCTTTTTCATAAATATATTTTCCATATTTTTCTTCCAGAATGTATCTAACTAACGAAAATCCGTTTGAACGAAATCCATTCTCTTTAAGAGCGATTATCTTATCCCCAACCTCAATTTCCGAACCATCGATAACTTTATCTTTTTCCAGAACTCCAATCGCTGTTGCATTCCAGATATTTCCGTTCACACTTTTACCGAGTTCCGCAATCTCACCGCCGGGAATGATGACTTTCTGCTCAATACAAGCTCGAGAAAGTCCTTTCATCAATTCTTCAACAATTTTTTCATCGACTTTATTCGTATCGATTATGTTGGAAATGGAGATGGTTTCAGCACCCAGACAAACCGCATCATCAGCGACCATTGCCAGCAGATCATAACCCAGAGTATCGTATTTTCCGATTCTGTTAGCAATTTCAATCTTCGTTCCCACTCCGTCATCACACTGCACGATGTAGAAATCTCTCATATCAATAAGTCCGGCAAAAGAGCCTTCGTCGGTAGCAGGTCCTCCGATCATTCCTTTGCGGGATGCGAAAGTTGTTTTGGCATATTTGTAAGCGATTCTGGAAGCGTTGTCTCCTGCTTCGATATCGACTCCGGCTTTTTTGTAGTTGTTCATTCAGACTCCTCTTTTAGCAACTAAAAATTTACACACCCCGCGACTGAAGTCGCACCCCTCTCAAGAGGGGAATCCTCAAAAATCTCCTCTTGAGAGGAGTCCGGCTTTAGCCGGGAGGTGTGTAGAAATTCTTCTCAACTCCACGCTACGCTTCGTAGTCGAGTCCAATTAGTGAAAATTCGTGTTAATCAGTGGTTTCCTCATTCTGCTTCTCATTCGTTTCCGTTCCCTGAAAAATATCGTGTACTTTTCCTTCCCTGATGGAAAGAGTAGAAACGAGTTCCAGTTCTGCTTTTTCGTGAAAATCCCTGATATTCTGCACGCCGCAGGTTGACATAGATGATTTGATTTTTGCCAGAGTTTCTTCCAGATTATCCCGCAATCTTCCGGCATATTCGACCAGACCTTCCACTCCTTCCACGAATTTTGCCTGATTGTAACGCTTCAATTTCCAATCGCGAGCACGCGCCGAACCTTCACCCCAATACGGTTTCATAACTCGATTATTAACGACGATTTTCTCGGTTGGAGATTCCTCCATACGAGCAAAGTATCTTCCCATCATCACATAATCTGCTCCTAAAGCCAGAGCAATTGTGATATCTTTGGTACTGGTTACTCCACCGTCTGCGATGATCGGGATGTATTTTCCGGTTTCCTTGAAATATTTGTCTCTCTCTTCTGCAACATCGATGATAGTAGTTGCTAATCCTCTTCCGGTTCCTTTCTGTTCCTGCGTAATGCAGATTGAACCGCCGCCCATTCCCACCTTGACCGTTCCTGCTCCGGCTTCCACCAAAAATCTGAATCCTTTTTTCGTGATGATGTTCCCGCCGATAACTGGTATTTTTGGAAAAATCTTACGAATCCATTCTATCGTTTCTTTTTGGAAGATCGTGTGTCCGTCAGAAGAATCTATAGCGATCACATCTGCTTCTGCTTTTACCAGTTCCGGAACACGCTGCTGATAATCGTGAGTATTTACCGAAGCAACTGCCAGCAGTCTCTTTTTCTCATCGTGAATTTCCAGCGGGTTGTTCATCTGATCATGAATATCTTTGCGGAACACGATTGAAAGCAATTTACCTTTCTCATCCAAAATTGGCAGCACAGATTTATGGCTTTCCAGTAAAATATTGTTCGCTTCTTTCAGGTTTGAGATATTGATGCCAACCTCGATATGCTCTTTTGGAATCATCCTATGATTAATCAGGAAATCGGAATGCAAAGAAATCTCGTAATCCCATTTGGAGATCAAACCCAGAAAAATGTTGTTTTCGTCCACTACTGGAAATGTCGAATATCCTGTATGCTTGCGGATTTTGTACATTTCTGAAATTTTCATGTCAGGAAGCATCGTCTGCGGTTTTACGAATCCTGCTTTATGATTTTTGATTTTCCGTATCATCTTCATTTGTGAATCGATAGATTGTGAACAGAAAATAAAAGCAGCGCCACCAAGTTTTGCCAGTTCGATTCCCATTTCTGCACCGGAGACAGATTGCATAGCAGCCGAAACCAGCGGAATGTTCAAATAAAATTTCTTCTCATTTCCTTCCGAAAACACGAGCGGAGTTTTCAAAGTGATATTCTCTGTTGTATTATCTTGGGAAGTTGCTCCGGGCAGCAACCGGAACTCCATCAAAGTTCGGGAAGGTTCGTAATTTATCTTCTTCGCCATTTGTACTCCTTTTGAAACCACGAATTGACACGAATTAGCACGAATTAATTATGCAAATATAAAAAAATTTATAAAATTTAAATTGAACTCTATACTTCTTATAAAAAACATAGTATTTTCGTGAAAATTTGTGGAAATTTGCGCTTGCTTTTTCATAATACAACTCGTTCATATTCCAAACTTCTATTTTTGAAATTGATGATTATTGCTAATTTCAAACCGGTTGTTTTCAGATAATTTATTGCTTGTGCAATGTGAACATCAGTAATCTTATCTACTACTTTCAATTCCAGAATTATTTTGTCATACACTAAAATATCAGCGATATAATTACCAACATTTTCATTGTGAAATTTTACTTTAATGGGAACCTGTTGTTCTGCTGATATTACATTTTCTCGTAACAAAACCATCATTGAATTTTCATATACTTTCTCCAGAAATCCTTTTCCTAACTCCCGATGAACTTCCATCGCAATCCCAACAATTTTATATGACAAATCTTTATACAAAATCATAAAAATCCTTCACATTAAATGATTCGTGATAATTCGTGTCAATTCGTGGTTTCAAATCTTTATCTTCACATCATCCACCAAGTATTTCTTCTCACAATAGCAGCAGCGGACTTTGAGTGGATTTTTACCAGTAACTTTGAATTTGGTTTTGATCTTTTCGGAATTCGTAATGCATTTTGGATTCGGACATTTGATTAAACCCTGAATGGCTTTCGGGATTTCAGCTTTTGTTTTGCGCACTTTCTCGTAATCTTTGATGATTGTGAGAGTGGCATCGGCAGCAATGAGTGCAATGCTGTTTATTTCTTCCTGTGAAAGTTCCCTGTTCTCGATCTTGAGAATATCTTTTCTCCCGACTTTCCTGCTTTGCAGATTAACACCGATAAGAACTTCGTTTTTCCCGGAAATATTTATAATATCAGCTACCTGCATTCCCTTTCCGGCTGGAATGTGGTCGATAACAGTTCCGTTTTTGATGGCGTCAACTTTCATCTGTTTCATTTAACACCTCCCAGAAGTATCGAAATAATCGCTTGCCGCATATAAACTCCGTTCTTCGCCTGCTGGAAGTAATATGCATACTCTGTATCATCTACATCTGTGGAAATCTCATCGACTCGCGGAAGAGGATGCATCACTTTGAAATTTTTCTTTACACTTTTCAGCATCGATTTTTCCAAAATGTAAGAGCCTTTAACTTTCTCATAATCTTCCGGGTCGGCAAAGCGTTCTTTCTGGATGCGGGTTACATACAGGATATCCAATTCATCGATTTTTTCATCGATTTCGGAAAGTTCCTCAAATTCGATATCATCTGCTTTCAAATCGTCTTTGATATATTCCGGCATTTTCAGGAAGGACGGTGAAATGAACTTGAACCTCGGATTAAAATCGCTCATCGCCTGCACCAGCGAATGAACTGTTCTGCCGAATTTCAAATCTCCTGCTACTCCAATTGTCAGATTTTCCAGAGTTCCCTGCGTTTTGATGATGGAATACAAATCCAGAAGTGCCTGCGTCGGATGCTGATTCGCTCCATCTCCGGCATTGACGATGGGAACATCAACAACTTCCGAAGCATATCGCGCTGCTCCTTCTATCGGACTTCTCATAATAATGATTTCCGCATATTGAGCAATGGTCTGTAAAGTATCTGCAAATGTTTCGCCTTTCTTCACGGAACTGCTGCCTGTTCCCCGCATTGTGATAGTTTGTCCGCCGATTTTTTTCATTGCTGTAGCAAACGAGAAATGCGTTCGGGTTGACGGCTCAAAGAAAAGTAATGCAGCCAGCTTCTTATCCATATCCGGATTCAATTCACCTTTTTCGATTTTCTCAGCAACATCCATAAAATACAAAATGTCTTTTTTACTCAAATCCCGCATCGAGATTAGATTTTTCATATTCTCTCCATTTATTTTTAAAAAAGATTTATTCCAAATTTGAACAAATCAATATCAAAGATTATTCCCAAATAATCATTTTTCATCTTATCATTTATAAACTTTATATTTCCAATAAATGGTTTTGATAAAGTCAAATACGAACTGAAATATAAATTTTCTGAAATATATTGTTTATATCCGAATCCACCGCTAAATTCAATTAATTTTGTATTTTTATTTTCAGAATTAAAATCCCTGAATCCTAAACCAAAAAAGTAGTTGAATCCTTCATTTTCTTGTGAAAGAAATTTCCGAAAATTTAATGACACTTTTAAATAACCATAATTCTGATAGTTTGAATAATCATTAAAATAAACCTGAATTTCAGTATCAAAACCTTTCAGCATTCTAGAATGGATATATCCGATTTTCAAATCTAGTGAATTAAAAACGCCGGCAATATATGCTTGCATAATATTCACTTCAAAGCCAGATAAATATTCAGATTTTGTATAATTTCCTGGTTCGCAAATAGAATCAAATTTCGCAAAATATATTGACATTACTGCAGACCTGAAACTCCGAATTTTATTAATATTTACGTAAGTACTAAAACTTAAACCAAATGCTCCCCAAATTCTTTTTACAAAGGAAATTTCAAAAGGAAATCCCAAACAGTCTGACGAATAACCTTTAAATTGTTCAGGATTAGGTTCACCTGCTGATTTATAAACTGTCTTTGATAACCATCCTAATCCGGCTTTGATTGTAAGAAAACTACTTATATTATTTTTTGTAAATAAAGTCTTTCCATAAAGAAGTGATATGTCACCAATATAATCGCTTGGTCTTTCTGAAAAAAAAGCATATTGAAACTGTTTTGAGACATGAAAAGTGAAAACATTCCTTTTATTTATAATTGACAAATCAATCAATCTTGTCGTTGCAAGATGCTGTTCAAGGCTGTTTGGTCCAAATCCAAGAGAAAAATTCAAAATGTTATTTTTATTTGCATTTAGATCATAAAATAAAGTTAATAAAAATAAAACAGATAGTAGATTTTTCATTTATCTTCTTCTTTTTATCTTATCCACGAATTACATGAATTTCACTAATAAAAGCAACGAATCTGTCTTCATTTCACTACGTCCTGACAGGCAAAACTAACAAAACGAACAATATGATTCATCATTGAAAATTTCTTGTTCGATAACTTGTCCGGCTTTTGACGGATTGGATATTGATTTGTTCTCAACTCCACGCTTCGCTTTGAAGTCGAGTCCAATCAATTCCTTCATTCTTTCATTCCTTAACTCTTTCATTATAACATTTCCAAGCTCGTTCCCGATAGACTTTCGCTTCTTTCTTTCTGTCTTCCGCTTTGATGATTCCGCGTCCGACAATGATACAATCTGCTCCACCGTTTATTGCATCCTCGACCGTTATGTATTGCTGTCCCATCGCATCGCTTCCTCGCACTAATTTTACTCCGGGAGTCAGCAGCAGCATTCCGGCAGGAAATTTCGCTTTATAGCGTTTGATGTCTTCCACATCTTTCCCGTGACCGATAAATCCGGAAATTACATTTGGAAATTTGCGAGCGATTTCGAAACATTTGCGGGAATATGTCTCATTAATCAAATTTCCTTTGGAACTCATTCTTGCCAGCACGAACGAACTTCTATTCTCGATTCCGCCGAAAAGACCTTTCAAAATTCCTTCACCTGCCACCAGATGAACCGTTACGAATTCCGCCCAATCTTTGATTTTGTAAACTCCATTCCGATACTGATGTTTCACCGTGTTTCCGATGTCTGCGAATTTACGGTCTTCGAAAATTATGAAGTCATATTTCTTTGAGTATTCCTGCAATTTGGGAACAAAATTCTCATCGTAATCATCCAGCATATCCACATGAGTTTTCAGCATCACGATTTCGGAAGCAACTTCATCCAGAATTACGAAAAATTCTTTTTGGGAAGTTACATCCAGCGAAAGAACCAGGTTGGATTTTTTCTCTTTGATTTTGTTTTTAAGTTTGATTGTAAGCGGATTTTCCGAAATTTCTTTTATTTTTTTTGGTTGGGAAATACTTGCTGTGAATTCTCGCACTTCTTGAACTTTTTTAGAAGAAATCAAATCTTTTTCCTGCAGCAAATCCAGAATTTCTTCCAAGGATAATAGACTATGCAGTTCATATCCTGATTTTGCCAGATCTTTTTTTCCATTCGAAGAACGGTCTATCACAACCACAAAATCTTTGATTATCACACCTTCCTTTTCATACGCTTCCGCAGTTTCGATCTTGCTCGCTCCGGTTGTTATCAAATCATCGATTACCAGACATTTCGCACCTTTCTCGAATTTGCCGATGATGTTCTTTCCGGTTCCGTAAGCCTTTTCTTCCTTCCGCATATAAACCAGCGGTTTGTTCAGTTTGGAAGCTACTAACGATGCGATGGGAAGTGCTGTATATGGAATTCCGGTCAGCACATCGAAATCCATATCTTTGATTTTCTCTGCAAGAAGATTGGAAACTCCTTCCAGAATTTCGGGAAAACTTATCATATCCCGCAGATCGAAATAGAAGGGCGAAACCAAACCACTCTTGAGCGTAAACTGTCCGAATTTGATTGCTCCTATTTTTTCTAATTCTAATACGAATTGTTCTTTTGTCATTTTATATTTTCTCCTTTTATCTTAACTACAAATTAACACGATTTTTCACAAATTAGAAACTATTGAATTCAGCAAGATCACCTTAAAATTCTCCTCTTGAGAGGAGTCCGACTTAAGTCGGGAGGTGTGTTTTCTTAAAATTTAATATCATCCAACTTATTTTCCAATTGAATATCGATAGATTTGTCAGACACTGTCTGACTAATTCGAGAATATGTTATATAAAACTGCTTTTTAGAAAATTCGGAATTTCCGAATTTTCTTTTTGTATCTGATTCTATTAATTCCTTTTCGAGATAAATATTTTTTATTTGCTCATTAATAGTTGATTTTGCTTTATTGAATAATACCGCCATTTGATCTTGAGATAACCATACAGTTTCGTCTTCAAGATTAACTTGAAGCTTGGTTTTTCCGTCGTTTGCTTTATAAATTACTATTTCAGATGACATTTTATTATCCTTTTTAATTCTCTACGATTATAAGAGAAATTTATTTTTGTTATTTTATCATATCCTATAAATCGAAATAGAACGGTGAAACCAAACCGCTCTTGAGAGTAAACTGCCCGAATTTGATCGCTCCGATTTTTTCTAATTATAAGATGAATTGTTCTTTGGTCATTATATGCTTTCTCCTTTTAAACAAACCATAGTTTAGATACAATGATTACAATGATTGCAATAACAGGTGCTTTTAAATATGCCAGATATTTGAGAAACTTCATTGGTATTATCAAAACAGAAATCCAACCACATATTCCATGTAATAAAAGAATTACAAATGCTGTAATGATTCCATACCACCATCTTGTTATTACACTTACATAAAATGACGGACCGATAATAAACAAAAGTGTCCAATAATATTGAAAAGATGTCATTTTAACTCCTATAAGTCTTTTAGGAACAGTATTATTACCTATTATATTTATTCAAAATTAAAATAAATAGATTATTCAACAACAAACTAGAAAATTTCATTTTGTTCCGTTTTATTTTAATCAAAAATACTTTTTTATTCATTCCAAAATTCTTCAAAAAAAGTCTTATTCCTTTCCTGCAAATTAAAGAACTTTAAATTTCGTTCTCTGTTTTTCCATAAATTGTTGCTAGCTTTACTAAAATCTGAAATTATGTTAGATAATTCTGATATATTATTGCACATATCCAGAAAACCATCAATTACTTTGTCATGTTGATAATCAAATGGAGGTTTAATAAGTAAAACGACCTTTAACAAATCTCGTTCACTTTTATTTGGTCTCTTTTTTTTTGCCATGTTATAAATTTTCAGGCACCTTTTCTTTATTCTGTCTTCTCTTCTTTTTGATAAATATTCCTTTAATCTCATAACAAATCCTTTTAATAAACATTTCTATATTTCAATTATGTTATCAAAATCCATTTCAGAAAAGTCATTTGGAATATTTCCAAATTGAGAAATAGATTTTTTGAGTTTTGATAAGATTAGATCATTATTAACTATATTATAACTAGGGTAGTTAGAAACAGCAACAATTGGATCTGTGAATTCTAAAGTATAAGAAAAATTGTTTAGCGAATAAGGATGATGATCAGTAAAAAAAATGAAATTAAATTTCTCCGAAATTAGTTCTTGATTATATGATTTCTTAAATTCTGATATTAATTGCTGAAAATTTTTATGTTGATTCTTTTTGTATTTAGGTAAATTCAAATCGATAAAAATTATGAAAGGGTATTTAGGGTCCTTCTTTAGTGCATCATTTATTTTTTTCGTGATATCTAGTTTAACATTACTAGGTGTTTCACCTTGCATTCCTAATAATCCCTTTCTGTGTCTACTTTTTGCTTCAACTGCAATTAGTTGCCCATTATTAGTATTTTCTGCAAAAAATTCTGGATGTTTCTTCGAACGATCCTTTTTATTTGAGTAATTTATATCAAAATCTGCACGAATGAATACAGCAGTTACAAATAACTCATACAATGCTCCTTGAAAACCTTGCTTATTTTTTAACTTATGAATAATGGTTTCCTGAAGTTCATTATTGTGTGCTATAGTATACAAATCATATGCTAATAATATATAAGACAGCATTGAACTATTTACTCTTGAATAGAAAATTCCATCTTTGTTTTTGGTCTGCTTTTTCTGAAAGTCTAACAATTCTTTATACCATTTGATAATTTGGTGTTGTTCAGATTCAGGTTTATTAATATTAGATTCCCACCATTTTTTTCCTAACATTAATTTCAGATAATCCATAAGAAAATCAGGGAAAGTTACCCATTCTTTATTCCATAATAGAGTTTTACCTACAGCAACACACTTGAAATCATCAGTATTACAATGAACGATTTTTCTTACATGTCCGTATTTTTTTATAAAATCTTTTTCCTTTTTTTCTTGTTGTTTAACTCTGTTTTCTATTTCCTTCATTAATAAAATCTGGCTCTTTTTAGTTTTAAATGGGTAAATAGCATTTATTTAATATCCTGAAATTA
>CAZFPK010000035.1:0-19208 GCA_964521025.1 uncultured Candidatus Cloacimonadota bacterium
ATGTGTCACCTATGTGCCAAGTTTATTCTGTTACCTATGCGACCGGTTTGTACCCCCTCGTTCCCTCTCTTGAAAAGAGAGGGATGACTTTGTCTTCTATTTCCCAAACTCCTGTTTGGGAATGCCTGTTCCGTTTTGAATAATTATCCTTCCGAAGCTTTTCTTTCACATCCTCTTTCACTAAGATTCGGAAGGTTGTTTTTGCGTTTCATCCTCCAACTTTCTGAATTTTACTATTACCTCGTTAGATAAAACATATTCTTGTTTCTTGCTGATATTGATCAGAAAAATATCTAACGGGGTGAAGAATTCCTTTGGGAGATGCTTCGGAAAGGATGCTTTTCTAAATTCCGTATTTCACATTAATCTCGATCTGCCAATTCCTTCCCGGCTGCGGCATATATTTATATAATTCATAATCTTCATTAAAAATATTGTTCACAGCATTAGAAACTTCAATGACTATTTTTTTAAAAGGGAAATCATAAGAAACTTCCGTGTTGATCAAATCATATTCCGGCATGATCAATTCGGGGCTTAATTGATCGGAAGTTGTGAATTGTTTACCGGTTTTTGAGTGCACAATTTTTGCAGAGAAATTTCTGATCTCAAATTTGAGAATAGCCTGGAAATTATAAACCGGGATGTAAGGCAGGAATTTATCATAAAGATCACTGTTTCTTGCTTTATTTTTAGCGATTGTTTTCAAATAGGAAATTCCAAGATGAAAATTTTGAAAAAAATTCAAATTCGCATCGATCTCAAAGTTGGAGATATTTGCAGTTGAGATATTCTCCGGTCGCCAATAATCGGTTTGCCTGGTCCAATGGATCAAGTTCTCGATTGTATTGGAAAAATACGAGATTTTCAGAGAATTCCGTAACCATTCGATCTTACCAAAAACCTGTCCGCCGTTCGATCTTTCGGAATTCAAATCCGCATTTCCGTGAGCCTGTCCGTCATTCCAATAAAGATCATAAAAGGATGGAACCGTGAATCCTGTGCCGTAATTTCCTCCCAGAATTATGGTGAGCAAACTTTCATATTTCAGATCCGCATCGCACCGGTAAGTTTTGAAATTCCCAAAATTGTTATACTTCTCGCTCCTGCCGGAAAAAAGTAAATTCGAGGAGAACGGGAAAAAATCATGAGAGAATTTTATATTACCAAATCCAGCCAGATTTTCACTGAATTTTCGTGCGATATTTGCATTCGGATTTGTCTCATTTTCAGAAGTAAAATCTTCATATTTATAGGATGTTCCTAAATTACACGCGATAAATTTTTCTTTGAAATCGATTTTTGTTTCGATGCCGCGCGCATTCCGGAAATGATGACTCAGAATTGGAAACCAACTCGATTCCGTATTATCATAAGTAGATCTATCATAAAATTTGAAAAGATGCGAAGTAATTTCAATTTTGGAAAATTCCTTTTTCAGATGCATTTTGTGTCGATTGGAGAAACCTTCCGACTTGCTGTCATCGTAAATATTTATGTTTTCAGGAGTAAGAAATTTCCGATAAAATTTTTGTAAATTCAAGCCGTATTCGATTTCCCACGGAAGAAAATTCAAACCGATATTAAAATCCAGATCTTGAATTTTCTTATCATTATTTTCCAGGTTGTTTTCCGAACCGGATCCGCTGTTGAACAGAAAATCATTCTGCGTGGAATTATGAGCCGCATACAAAAAAGAATAAAATCTGCGATTGGAAATACTCAAATTCGCAAAAGTCTTGGAAAGACCGAATGAACCGATCTTCTGTCCCGTTTTCAGACTGAATCTTCCCTCCGACTTTTTCGTATTGATATTGATAATTCCAGCCATGGAACCGGAACCGGATTGAGCATTATTCCTGATGATCTCGATATTATCGATGATCTCCGCAGGAATGGTCGAAAGATCAAAATCCTGACCGGAAGGATTGAGAGGAACTCCATCAAGCAAAATTAGAGTGTGTTTGGATTTATGACCGAGCAAAGAAATTGTTTTCCGTTCTCCCGGGCTGTCGATTCCCTGAATATAAATTCCCGGAGTTTCATGCAAAATATCAGCAGCGTTGTTCTTTGAATTTTTCTCGATTCTGATAACAATTTTGTCTGAAGTTTCCTCCAGAATTTCCTGGAAACGCTTTTCTACAATGTCCAGACCGGATATCTCAACCGCTTGTTTCTTCAGTACAATTTTTGCTGGAATTTCAGATGCGGAAAATTCCAGATTTCCAAATCCAATTTTTTGGATTTTTATTGTCTTATCTTTTTGCATATTATTAATAAAAAAGTAACCGGTTTTATTGGAAAGGATAGTCTGATTTTCGGAGGTGATAATTGCATTTTCGATCGGGATATTCTGCTCATCAACTACTTTGCCGGAGATTTCTAATCCGTGAAGAACAGATGAAAATACAATGAGAAGAAGAAGGGAAAAGAAGAAAAGGAAATTACTTGTTTGTTTCGACTCGACGCTTTGTTTTCGAGTAGAATAGTTGTTCTGTAAATTTTTGAGTATTCGACTTTTCATTTTTTCCCTGGATAGATCAGGTTCGGTTTTCCGGAAACCGGATTTTTTATGACTTGTAGTTCGGTTCCATAAAGTTCCTTGATTATATCCGGATCGATGGTGTCATCCGGATTTCCGTCAGCAATAACTCTTCCGTGTTTCATCATAATTATCCGTTCGCAATAATCTGCTGCCAAGTTGATATTATGCGAAACAAGAATGATCATTTTTTTGTATTCGCGGTTTATTTCGGAAAGTATCTGCATGATCTCCAGTTGATGATTGATATCGAGATTGGCAAAGGCTTCGTCCATCAAGATAATTTCCGCTTGTTGAGTGAGAGTCCGGGCAATGGAAACCCGTTTCTTTTCACCGCCGCTTAATTGAGAGAACATTTTGTCTTTGAATTTATAAAGATCGAGTTGCTGTAAAATACTTTCTGTGATTTCCCGATCCTTTTTTGCATAATTCTGCCAGTAACCGAGAAAAGGAAATCTGCCCATGAGAACGAGATCGAAAACCCGGTGATCGAATTGTAATTTGAAATCCTGCGGGATCAAAGATATCACCTTTGCCAGTTCATTTTTTTTCCATTCCTTAAGTGGTTTGTTCTTTAAAAGTATCTCACCGTTTTCTAAAGTCTGAAAGCCGATCATAGTTTTCAAAAAAGTAGATTTCCCGGCTCCGTTTGGTCCCAAAAGTGCGCAGAATTCTCCCTTTTTGAAACCCAGAGATAGGTTCTCGATTACACTTTTATTTTCATATCCTGCTGAAATATTTTTTATTTTTAGCATATTTTTTCCATCCACGAATTACACGAATTTCACTAATTCGAGTCCATCCGTTAACTCATCCACAGCCCCTCTCTTGAGAAGAGAGGAGAGAATTCGGGAACACGAATCTCTTTATCCGTCAGGTTTTCCCCTCTTTGTAAAAGACCGTGTCCGGCTTTTGACGGAGGGGTTAGGGGAGTTTGTGATAAAAAAACCGACTTTACGGATAGACTCTAATTACTGTTTCTCCGTAAATTCTGAAAACTTGGGTTAACACTACTTCATATTTAAGTAACAAACAAAACATTTGTTTAACTTTTCGGGTAATTCGTGGATAACAAACAAAAAAGTTGACATCTCATACTAATTTAATATGTTATCCTGAAAGGAGGTCGAAAATGCAGATTTCAACGAAAACGGAATATGCTGTCCGGGCTATTTCCGAACTGGCGATCAAAGCAACCGGAGAACCGGTTTCAGTTTCGGAATTATGCAAGGATAAGAACCTCCCGCTCAAATATATTGAACAACTTTTCAGCAAACTGAAGAAAAACGGACTGATTAAAAGCGTACATGGTTCAAAAGGCGGATATTTATTAAATAAAGAGATTTCGGCAATATCTATGAAAGACATAATGGAAGCAGTCGATGAGAATATTTCCACCAAATTCTGTGTCGATGATGCAGCCAGGATAGATTATTGCTCCGGTTTTCCCTGCGGATTCAGTCAACTCTGGGATGAGATAAAAGCTCATTTGGAGAATTATTTTGATTCCATAAAATTGGACGCAATCATTTCTAAATTTGGAGTGCAATAACCGTGTTATTGCATAAGCGAGGAAGTCGTTTCATCGAAAGGATTTAAATATCAAGGATATTTTACTCCAGATAGGAGATCAAAATGGAACAAATTTATTTAAATAACTGCTTAACTTCCAAACCGGCTCCGGAAGTGATCGAAGCAATGCTGCCGTATTTAAAAGAAGATTTTCAATTACCCGGAACATTTATCACCAAAGGTGAACAGATAGCATCGGATCTGGAAAACTTCCGAAAAACCATAGCAGCTTCGATGGGAGCAAAATCTTCCGAAATTCATTTTACAACAGGGGGAACTTCCGCTAATAACATCGCTATCAAAGGATTTCTTTCAGCAAATGCACATAAAGGAATGCACCTTATCTGCTCTGTGATCGATTATCCCGATTTGCTGACCAATGCTGCTTTTTTTGAGAAAAGCGGTTTTGAAGTTACTTATCTACCTGCTGATTGGAACGGTTTTATCGATCTCGATCAATTGAAAAAAGCGATCAGACCGGATACTATCATGTTCATGACGACTTTAGCAAATCACACGGTCGGGACAATTCAACCTTTTCCGGAAATCAAAGAAATTCTCGATTCTGCCGATCAAAAAATCGCCATTCATATCGATGCCTGCGAAGCATACGCCAGGATTCCTATCAATGTCGAAGAACTCGGAATCGACCTGATGTCGGTCAGTGCACATAAAATTCACGGACCAAAGGGTGTTGGTGCTTTATATCAACGGAAAGGAATTCAACTCGCTCAATTCAAACACGGAATAAATCGTATCGATAACCTGGAAACCGGAGGAGTTAGTATTGCTGCGATTGCCGGATTCTCCAAAGCCGTTGAACTCGCTTTTACAGAGTTTGAGAAAAATACAACGAAAATCAGGAAATTAGCAAATCATCTGCTCCGGCAAATAGAAGAAAAAATTCCTCATACAATCCTGAATGGAGCCAGGGGAGAAAAAAGAGTTCCGCATCATATCAGTGTTTCCTTTGAATTCATCGAAGGGGAAGCCATTATGTTGATGCTGGATCTGAATGGAATTTCCGTTGCTACAGGAAGTGCGTGTGCATCGGAAGGTCTAAAAGCGAATTATGTTTTGATGGCACTGGGTAGGACGCACGGGCAATCACACGGTTCGATCAAATTTACATTGAGCAGGTATAATACGATCGAGGAGATTGAATATACAGTTGAAAAACTTGCTGAAATCGTTCAAGAATTAAGATCGAGAAGTCCATTGTATCAGGAGATAGAAGATAGGAGATAGGAACAAGGAAAATCAGAATTTTCCCCATCGTTACCAATCCCTTGATTGGTAATGTAAAAATTCAGACAATTTAACAAATTGTTTTACGATCATAAAGGAGCAAATATAATGCAATATTCACAGAAAGTTTTAGATCATTTTATGAAACCGCATAATGTCGGTAAAATGGAAAACCCGGATGCGGAAGCAACCGAAGGAAGTCCTGCTTGCGGAGACCAGGTTTCGATATTTTTAAAGGTCGATCCGCAAAAAAATGTGATCGAAGATATCAAATTTCTTTCTTACGGATGTGCTTCCAATATCGCAACTGCTTCTATAATTACCGATATGGCAAAAGGAAGGACGATCGAAGAAGCAAAGAAGATAACCTGGAAAGGAGCAGCCGACGCGCTCGATGGTCTTCCTCCCGTAAAAATGCATTGTTCCGTGCTGGCTGTCGATACTCTCAGGAAAGCGATCAAAGATTATGAGATAAAACATCATCTGGCGGAAGCGGAAAAATTTTCGAAAGATACGATCGTCGAGGAATTGAAAAAGATCATTTATCCTCAAGTTGGAGAAGATATTGTTACTTTAAAAATGGTTAAATATGCAGGTTTTGAAAACGGAGTAGCCATCATAGATATCGATATTCCCAAATTTGATAAATACCGTGATAATGTTGCAGATGAAATACGAGAGCATTTGGAAAGGTTTGAAGAGGTCAAAGACATTAAGATCACGATGTAAAGTGGAAACTTGACTTAAGATGGAGACTCGAGCTTCCCGCTATCCGCAAGCTGATAGTTCTATTAAGATGAAACCATGAATCGTAAAACAGGATGCCAATCTTGTTCTTTTTTACCAAATTTCAATTTCCTTATTTTAAAGGAAGTTAGAAAGTGGTTTCATAGGAGTTGCAACGACCAAAGGAAGTGAGAGTGAGTCTTGTGATAGCGTTTGAAAGATTGTTCTCAACTCGCACTTCGTAGCAAGTCGAGTCCAGTTCTAGAATATGTTTTTATTTTTATCTCATCCCACACTATAAAGCTATAAAAGAACTATTTATATATATTTTTTACTACTGTGAAAAATTTAATTTCTTATGGAAATTCATATCATCGCAAGGTTTTC
Source organism: uncultured Candidatus Cloacimonadota bacterium (assembly GCA_964521025.1). GTDB lineage: Bacteria > Cloacimonadota > Cloacimonadia > Cloacimonadales > TCS61 > DRTC01. The sequence goes on from CAZFPK010000035.1 coordinate 6,476, forward strand.
CTATTTCCTGTTTCTCTTTCCCTTTTCCTAGTTCATTGCCCCTTTATCTTGAACTTTCTCACTTACTTCTCGCCATAATAAATAAGAAAAACGGACATCCGAGAAAAGCAGTTACTACTCCAACCGGAATTTCGATCACTGCGATATGCATCGCAATAAAATCGCAGAAGATCAACAGGATCGCTCCGCCAAAAGCCGAATAGATCAAACCGAACCGTTTATTTCCACCTGACATCATTCTAATGAGATGCGGAACAACCAATCCGACAAAACCGATTATTCCGGCATAAGCGACTGTTATTCCGGTTAGAAGCGAACATATGATAAAGATTTTCCGTCGTAATTTTCTTATATCAATTCCCAGACTAACGGCAACCAGGTCTCCGGTCGTCAGGATATTCAGTTTGTTGGAAAGCGTGAAAAGATAGATCATCAAGAAGATGGAAATTCCAAATACAAAAAGAAAAATTTTCCATTCGCTGTTACTGAATATCTTTCCCAAATTTCCCATCAAAACATTAATGATATTGCTGATATCTTGTTGATTAAGATACATCAGGAGCGAGATCAAAGCAGTAAAGAACATCCCGATAATGATCCCGGAAAGTAAAAGTTTTGTTTTGTTGAAGAATCCTCCGAGATGGGAAAGATACCAGACTAAAATCATTGTCAGGATCGCTCCGCCAAATCCCATAACCGGCATCAAGATGAATAAACCGGAAATTCCAGCTACAATACTACCAAACGCTGCTCCCGAAGAAATTCCCAGAATATAAGGGTCTGCCAGCGGATTATTAAGCATTACCTGGAAAGTGAATCCAACTCCTGCTAATATAAAACCGGTCAGGAAGGTCAGCATTAATCTCGGGAATCTGACGGATTTGATGATATGAGCAGAAGATGCCTGAAAATCAAGATAAAGATAGATCAATACGATTGAAAAAATGGTGATGCATATTGTGATCAGTGTTCTTTTTTTCATTATCTTCCATCTTCAAAAATCTTCTTCAATATTTTAATTCCTTCGATCACTCTCGGTGAAGCTCTTAAGATCAAATCAGGATCGATATCGTCGACTGTATAGATTCTATTATTTTTACATGCAGAAATAACTTCCCAACCTTTTCTCTCTTTTATTTGAGCAGCATCGATTCCCGGATAAGTCAGAATGATTATTCCCGGATTTGCTGCGATGACTTCTTCAGGTCTGATCCTGCTGTAATCACGAGGAAGTTCGGAAAAAATATTATTTCCTCCAGCTGCTTTGACGACTTCTCCCACAAAAGATCTGTCGGAAACGCTCATGACCGGATTGCCGTAGATCTCTATGTAAACTCTTGGTAAATTAGTTGAAATGGTTAAATCAGTTGAATTAGGGGGAATTGGTTGATTAGTTAAATTAATGAGTTCGCTTTGCAGGCTGTCTTCGAGGAAATCTGCTCTTTTTTCTTTTTTTAGGATAATTCCGATTTCTCGAATTGCTGCGAGCATTTCATCGATTGATTTCGGATAGAACTGGATTGTCTTAATATCCAGTTTTTGCAGTTCAATGGTGATTGCATCTTGTTCCAATGCAGTAGTGAAAACATGAGTAGGATTCAATGCGATTATTTTTTCAAAATCTACTTTTCCGAAAGTTCCGACTTTTGGGATAGATTTTAATTCAGGTGGAAAATCACATTCGGTCGTAATTCCTATAATATTTTCCGTCCCCTGAATTAATGTAAATATTTCAGCGATTTCAGGGGAAGTTATAATGTATCTCGGTTGGTTTGATTTTTGTTGGGAAGATGTGCAGGAAATGAATAAAAAGAGAATTGTTGTTAAAATTACATATTTTAATTTCTTAAACATAAAAATATCCTTTTGCAATACAACTCAATGATACAAAAGGATAATTCATGATTTTCCTATAATCCTTCCTCCGAAGATTCTTTTGGAAAAGCATCAATGGCAGGTTTCCTGGCTTGCAGAATAGACCGAATATCCGAGCCTTCCCATTTATCGAAAGACAAACAGTGACCCGGAAAAAAATTAACAGCTAACAATTGCGAACTAATAGGAACAATTATGGATCATTTTTCCAACATTTATCGAAAATTCTATTTGTTCGTTTTGTTCGTTGCTAATATATCTGCTTACAGTGGCGGAGACCGCTTCCGTTTCTCACGGAATTCCCTTTTACTTTTGCACCATTAAGCTGCACTCTATAATTCTGTGAACAGGAAATTTTCTTTGTGTTTTGATGTCAAGTTTTTGGAATATCTTCTCAAAAATGATAGATTGCTTAATTCCGTAAATTATAAAAAATATTGATAAAATATAGATTTATGATCAAATTAGAAAAGGCTGTCCAAGAAGTTTGGACAGCCATTTACATTCATTATAAAATGAACATTATTTCAGGATCATCATTTTCTTAATTTCGAAATATCCTTCAGATTTCAACTGGTACAAATATAAACCGGAAGAATATGATCCGGTATCAAGGTGATATTCATGTATTCCCTGTTCACATTTATACGATTCCAGTAATTGTCCTTTGATATTATAGATGGATAGGGTTGCGTTTTCACCGGTTTTTACTGCAAATCGAATATTTATCTGAAGATCATTATCAATAAAAACAGGATTTGGATATACATTAAAAAGTTCCGTATCTCCATCATATTCTTCATCATCTTCAAATTCAACATAAATTGTCAAAGGTCCCCACATGTCGGTTGAACCGTCATTCGATATACCTTCCAACCAGTAATTATAGGTTTTTTCATCTTCGACTTCATAATCTTCAAATAAGTAATCATGAGTATATGAAAAATTTGCAGCATCGATCAATGCGGATGAAAAATCCGCTGAATTCAAATCTGTTTCCGAACGATAGATTTTATAACCATTCATATCGCTTTCGGATTCACAGGTCCATGTAATTTGAACAAATTCTCCCTGCACAACTGCTCCGGTAAAGTTGGTTAATTCGACCGGTAAACATGAATCTTCGGTTATGGTTATATCATCGATGACCCAACCATAGAGTTCATTCGAACTATTCGATACTAACCTGAAGCGAATCAAAGCTTGATTTCCGATATAACCGGATAAATTAAACACTTCCAATTGCCACCAGGAATCATCCGCAATACCCGCTTGCCAAATGGGATAAGAATCCTCATCGAAACAAGGACCTTCCGGATTATGAAAGAGTGGAACTTCATAAGTTCCAAGACCTTCATAAGTGGATTCAGGAAGGATCGTCCAATTGTAACCTTCATCGAATGATATTTCCACATAACAATGATCGTAATCTCCTTCGGTTTTGGCAATATGCCAGAAATTAAGATAAGTCGAACCTGCAATATCAAAAACACATTTCTGAATACCGATGTTTGTATTATCAGGACCATAAGCATTATGCGCTGAGTTTACAGGGCTAACAAAAATAGAAGTATTCAAATTCCAGTTTACATCGTTACCGAGTGCATTTTCAAAGACAAAAAAACCGGGTTCGAGATCTTCTACAATAGGAAACGGACCGCAATTATCATATTCCGTAGAAAAATACCAGATAGGACCTTCAGTATTTCCGAAAACATTTTTAGCAATGACCTGCCAGTAATATACTTCTCCCATATCCAAAGGTCCGCCGATTTGGGCATTTGTTAGAGTTTCTACTGCTATTCCGTCATAAACAGTATCTACAGGAGGATTTTGTTTGCCGAACAAAACCTCGACATCATCTGTATCGGCACCATTGGTCCAGCTTATATCAGTAGTTATGGAAACATCGATCGCACCATGCACAGGAACAGGATTCGAAGGTTCTCCGGGTAAATTCTGGGCAAACAATATTGCCGAACAATAAAAAGTTAATATTATAATTAAAATGATCTTTTTCATGAGTTCCTCCACTTAAATTAAATTTAACAAAACAAACATTAAATTTCGATGTCCATTACATATTTCCTTTTGTAGAACATCACATTTGCACTTCTCCCCCTCTTTTTAAAAAGACATACCAATAATTGAAATTTAAAATATCATGTCAATTATTTTATCTATAATTTTATTTTTGTTAAAGTTTTAGATCGAAAAAGTAGGAGGATAACTTTCGCAAAGTCCGGTTAATTCATCAAAACTCCGCCCCATTCGACAACTGTTGTTCCGGCTCTTTTGAATTCGGGGACTTGCGGTTCGGGAAGATTTTCGAATTGATTGCATCCTTCAAAAAAGAATAAAGTTCTCAATTCCGAATCAGGCAGGGGAGAAATATCCAAACCGACATAATGATCGAGTTGTTTATTTAAGAGGTAATATACTTTATAATAATCAAATTTACCGAATCTCGGCAGCCAATATTCTAAAAACTCAGCAGTTTCTTTTTCATTTAATCCGATTTTATTTAGAACACCTTTCAATCCTTTTTCCATCTCTTCTTTTTTAAAACACCAACCACTGAAAAATCTTGATAACTCCATGATCGAAGTCTCATAAAAAAGATAATCATATTTATGCTCAATCTTACCTGATTCTTCGACAAAAACATCCCAACCGGAATTGTATTCGGGAATGCTTTTGGTTAGTTTTGTTCTGTTATGCATATTCAGATTTACCAGAAACTGTCGATCAAATTCCGGATAGATATAGATGGCTGGTTTGTCTGCATGCAAAGATGAAAGAAACAAAGGTAAGTTTAAATTATTATTTCCATTAACGAAAAAGTATTTTTTATCCCACATTGGACCATGTCCAGAGTATATCTTATAATTACCTGTTTGTACATTTGAAAATTGGTAATTCCCATTTGAATCAGTAAATATACTGTCAGTTTTCGTATAACTCATATCTTCGAGTCGATAAAGTTTCACCAAACAATTTGGTGCAGTTTGTTCATCTTCGGATACAACGATTCCATCTATCTGACTGTTATTATGTACTTCATAAAGATAAATATCTTCAACATTTATTTGTTCAACTTCCTGATTAATTGTGAAATCGATAATAGGGGAAATATAAGAAAGTTCCCTATTGTTAATATTCTCTTTTTTAGCGTAAATGCAAACGAAAGAATGATTGTCAGGTTTTCCAAAAAAATAAAATCCATTTGAATTAGTATAAGTAGATTGCTGGAAAGTGTAGTATAATAATACTGGATCATGCAAACCAAGGTAAACTTCCGCATCCTTTGCCTGTTCTACTCTATCCTGATAATAGACTCTTCCTGAAATACCTGATTGATTTCCAGTAGTTTTATCGCAGCTGAGAATAAATATCAGCAGGATAAACGGTAATAATGATTTGACAGCTTTCATAGTCCACTCCTATTGGTTATTTTAAAATATTGCGAAATTTTATGGAGAGAAAATTTTGCTGAAGAAAATTTTGTAAAGTTTTTTCTGAAATTTCAGTCATTCTGCGTGGTAGCTGCCGGACGGAATGACAGGCTGATTTGTCATTCTGAGTATTCTCCCTGCTTTTCTCTCGACCGTGTCCGGCTTTTGACGGAAGAATCTACAGTTATTTTCCACAGTCTTATTACAGTTACAGATTTCTCGTTTGATGCCTCAGGAAGAATCTTCGGAATGACATTATTTCCTCATCTCTTCCTGTACCAAATTCACCAGATCGAGGATATTATGATATTCACTCATATTTTGAGATTTAACTTTTTTGATAGGTTTCCCTTTTCCAACAAAAACCTGTCTAACCTGTAAATTGGAGAAAAGATCGACCAGTTCGTAATTATCCGAAATGAAGATATGACAGACTTTGGCAAAACAGCAAATATCGAGTAAATCTTTCATCTTCACATTTTTAACATTCGGATAAATATCTTTCTTAAAAGGAATTCCGGTCATGTAAATATTCGCAGAAAAGTATAATTTCAATTTCTTGATCAGGTTTTCGGACATTTTTGAAATTTTGGGTAGATTTAGATCAAGGACAAAATGAGGAAATTTATTATAGAAAAAATTATCTTTGATCTTATCAAATTCATTTTCAAAATTTTGAAATCCTAACTTTTCCCTCTTTTTTGAAAGTTTAAGAAAATCAGCAAATTCGATGATCAATTCCTCAACTCGACCAGGTTTAGGGATGAACTTCAAGTTAGCAGAATTTTCTTTATCCGCAATGATCACATCTTTGGATTTGGAAAGGAATTTTTTAATATTCTCATCATCAGAAAAATTCAGGATTATACTTTTTTCAATATCCGGAAATTTATTGTCTAATTGAAAGAAATTATGATTTGAGTTCAAGATGACTTTATTGAAAAAAGAAAATGAAAACTCCGGCAGGTAGAATATGTTTTCCCGGAATGTATCCTGCCAGGAATTGATATGTGAGAGGAGATGATAGATCCGATTCGATTCTCGCGGGAAAAAAACTATTAGTCTTTCTTTTTTAGAAAGAATTTCAGTGAAATTCAATTGTTCTGCTTCGAATTTAGTCACGAATATATCTTTGAATATTTTTTTTCTGAAATTGAACATAATTAATATCTTCTGAAACTCAATAAATCGAGACAAAAGAATTCCTCAGATGGAGAACATCCGGAATTCTTCGGGTTCAATTGACCTGTAACGACTACTCCCATCCGGTGACTGCCGGATAGGTCGCAATTCTCAATTCGCACTCCCTGCGGTCGTAGCAAGTCGAGTCTTGCCGGGATTGCTGATTACCTACTTCAACCATTTAACCAATTCCCCCTGATTCAACCAATTCCACGATTTTAACTATTTCAACTATCCGAATCTTACATGAAAGAGATTCTTCGGGGGAAGCTTCGAAAAGTGTTTCTTTAACTTGCGATCGGAATGGCGATGAAAACAGTTGTTCCTTCATTCTCTTTACTATTGATCCAGATTTTCCCGTTGTGCAGTTTAACAATGAGTTCAGCTGTCGATAATCCCAATCCAAGACCGCTGGAGCGAAATTCGGTAGTACCTGATTTATGAGAATAAAGATCGTTCAATTCGTAGAATTTTTGGAAAACATTTTCCAGCTCATTTTCCGGTATTCCGATCCCGTTATCCTGGACAAAAACGACCAGGCTTTCCTGTCCATCGACTTCTTCCTGCTGGAATGCAGAACGCCTGGCTCCGATAGTGATACTTCCGAAATCTTTAGTGAACCTGACAGCATTGAGGATCAGGTTTTTCATAAGCAAAGAAAAAGCTTCCCAGTTAAGTTCGATGGAAGGAAGTTTCTCTTCTATTTCAATTTTGAGGATCATGTGTCTTTTTTCGGCAATTCTTCTCGATTCATCAGCAACAACCTGCAGGATATCTTTGATATTGACAATACTTTTATTGATCTTGTTGATCAATTTATATTTATTGAAATTAATAATATCTTCTGTTGTGAAAAATAATTTATCGATACTCTTATCGACCTGCTGAATGTTCTCTTCATAAAATTTGTAATTCTCAGGTTTCTGTAATCTTTTTACATATCCCTGCAGTGTCACAAGTGGCGTCTTCAGCTCGTGAGAGACAATATTAATAAAATCATTTTTAAGATTATTAAGAGATTCGACTTCTTTGCTTTTTTGAAGAAGCGACTCATATTGGATAGCATTTTTCAGGGAACTGATTATCTGCATCAATAATAATCTCATAAATTCTTCATTAATTTCAATCCTGTTAATGCTGGAATTCAAATTATCGATATATAAAAAGCCGTAAACATTTTCATCGATGATCAAAGGTGCACAAAAAATGTTAAGGCTGCTGTAATCAAAATTAACATAACCATCGAAGATCTTTGATTCTTTTGCATCGCGGATGAAGGTTGGTTTCTTGTTTTTTTGAACTTCGCTGAGGATTGCTTTACTTACATAAGTATATTTTTCCAAAAGATGTTTGGAATCATCGAGAGCAACCTTATAAATATAATTTTCATATTTATCTTTCCTGATCAGGAAACCGCGAGTTCCTCCAATAAAATCAAGGGTAAAGGATACAATCTCCTGCTCTAATTTTTCAAGATCAAAGATCATAAAGAATTTTTGGGTTATTTCCATTAATTTGGTCATTAATTTCATATAATTATTCAGTTCGGCAAACTCATTGATTCGCATTAGAATCGATGTTAGATGAAACCGCAAGATCCTGAGGACAGATATTTCATCCGGTTGAAATTCCAGTTCTCCTTTATCGCCGATCACCAAACATCCTACTTTAGCGGTTTTGATCCTCAAAGGTATGAATAAAGTATTGCTTCCTGTAATTCTCTTCGATATGATCGAATTGTTATCTAAACAGGAATCAATATTTTTTAAAAATTTCGCACTGAAAATTTTCTTCTTATCAATATTCACGGCTAAAAAAGGTGCTTTTTGAATTTTCATTTCATCGGTCAGAATAATTAAAAAATAAAACGGATTCATCAGCTTGTCGATTGTTTTTTCTATAAAAAACTTGATCCTGTCCAGCTCCTTTAGTTTCAGGATATCATATAATTCTTCCTGCCAGTTTTCCGAAACAAAATGAGATCTTTTCGCGATTTTCAGAGTCTTTAAACTTAAATAATCATCTAAATAAAAATTCGTTTTCTTCAAATAAATAACCCGGTCGGCTTCCGTTAAATTATGAACAGCATTTTCTATCTTTTTTTTGTATCTTCCAAAAAAAAGTTTAGCCATTTTGTCGATATTCAAATAAGTGTAAATCTGGATAATGATCTCATAAGCTTCAATTTCCAAAAGGTACAGGTCATTTTTCTGGACATACTCGATAATCGAATGAAGTTCCCTGATTATTTTCCTTACTCCGATTTTTTTGTCTAAAAGTTGTATTTTTATTTTTCGTAATGATAAAATTGTTTTCCAATAATTAAAATCGTTTTGTTCACATAGTTGTTCTGCTTTTTGATACATATCCTTTGCTTCTTTGATATCTCCCAGAGCCAGGTAACATTCATTCAGACGAATATAATTTATTGCTTGAGCATAGATATTCTGCATTTGCTGAGAATATTTAAAAGCCTGTTCAATTGTTTCTAAAGCTTTTTCATATTCTCCTTTATTTAGTAAAAGGAACCCGTACATCTGGTAGAAGAACTCATTTTCTTTTTTTTCAAAGAAAATGTTCTTGTATTTTTTTAACAATTTTTCGATTTTTTTAAAATCTCCAATTTGGTATAAATAGTAGAAATAAGTCTTGGTCAAGGGAGTTATCTTATAAATCTTTCCTTGTGGAAGACCGGGAACATTTTCAGCAATAAATCTCTGGTAATAAGAAAAATTGTGAATTTTACTTTTGGCAATTGCCAGGTTATTAATAATCGCATCAAAGAACGGCTTATTTTCCTGTTCTTCCGATCTCTTTAAAGCTTGTTTCAAAAATTTCTCGGCGATATTAAATTTTCCAAGTTTAATATTGACTTCACCTAAATTTACTAATCCCAAGATCCTGTCCCTTTTACAATCTACATTCGAACAGGCATCCAAAGCCAGGGTGAAATATTTCATCGCTGTTTTTGTGTTTCCTTTTGTGAGATTAACATCTCCGATATTATTCAAAACAGCAGCTAATTTTCTACGATAATTAACTTTTTCCCATATTTTCCTTGCCATCCTGAAATTTTTCTCTGCTTCATCATAATGCCTTTGATGATGTAATAATACGGCTAAATTATTATGCAAAGATCCTAATTTAATAAAATATACGGCATCATTCTTCGATTTGATCGTCGGTAAAAATTCTTCGATAATATTTATTGCTTCCGCTAATTTCCCAGTGAAACCAAAATATATAGATTTCAATTCGATGAACATGATCTGCAGATCATCTGTAAGCTGATATTTTTCCAGTTCGTCGAGACAGGATTTAACTTTTTTATAATTTCCCTGGAAAAAATAAACCTTACCCAATTTTAAAAGAATAAATGTTTTCATTTTTCCGGTAACAGCTCTTTCATAGGCTTTTTCCAATCGATCACAGGCTAATTTATACTTTTCCAATGCTAAAAAGAATACGCCGATGATCAAATGTCTTTCCGGGCAATCAGGCATTTCTCTGACGATTTTTTTTAGTTTTAAAGGAATTTTATCGCTGGTTGTCCATTCGGAGGTATCCAGCATCATTTTCAGGTCTTTTTTCTTTTCTTTTTCATCCAGCTGTATTTTGTCGGAAAAATCGATTTCAATAACATGACACAATTCCTTGAAAGTATTTTCATATTCTCCTTTTTCCATGAAAAGATCGGAAATCCTTAAATGGTATTTCCTGATACTTCGATAATCCTTTATCTGATGAGCATGTTCGATGATTCCCCTGATTATTGAGATTTTAGTAACTACTTTGCTTTGGAAATACATGAGAATTTTCCCGGACATGATTTTCCTGATTTTTCCCGGTAACTTTCCATATAAATAATTCTGACTTTCTTTATAAGAAAAATAGTAATAATCTTCTTTTTTTGTTAAAAGATCATTATTGATACATTCTTTCAAAAGGAAAAATAATTCCTTGTCTGTTATGTTTAAAGTGTATTTGATCAAATTCTTTGATAAAGGAGTAAAAATAGCTGACAGTTTCAGTAAATGATCATAATTCTCTCCTGAAAGATGTGTCATTCTTTCCAAGATCGAGTCGGTTATTTCTTTGGAAAGTTCATATTTCTCAAGGTCGAAATCAAAATTAAATTTTTGTTCTTTCCAGATCAGTTTTTTTTGAGTAAGATCTATTAATATCTGTTCGATAAAAAGAGGATTTCCATAAGATCGAAGCCACAAATCCTCGAGGAATTTCTCATCAGGCATTTCTTTGAGAAGTGCATACACATATTTTTTTGTGTGTTCGAGATTCAATGATTCGATTTTAATTTTTGCAGCGTGAATAATATTTTTTAATTTTTCAGGATTATTAAAACTTAAAACGATCAAAATGGGAATATCGACAATTTCTTGAGAGATATAATTAACAAAATCCAGTGCTTCTTTAGTTAAATTTTGGGAGCATCTGATAATAAAAACAATAGGTTTTTCTTCCGATAGATGAAGAATAAAATTAAAAGCCGTTTGAAAATCAAGTGATAATTCTTCCTCATTTTCATCCATGGTCGCTGCTATATGTTCCGATTCATATAAAAATTTCTGAAATTTCCTGGAAATTTTAACCAGGTCGGAAGCTAATTTTTTATTGTTTTTAACAGCAAAGTGAAATTCTTTAATAAGAGCAAAAAAAGGATCTTTGTGAATTTCACTGCAACGATAATCAAAAAGGTAATATTCCCCCGTTAAAATATGATAGCGGAAAAGTGTTAAAACATTATTGATTCCTAAACCGGTTCCTGCTGTTAAAGCGATTATCTTGCCGTTTCCCTGATTTATCATCGGCAGATAATCGAGTAATTGGTGAGAATAATCCTCCCGCACAATATAATCGCTGAATTTAATATTATGAACGATAGACCATTTCCTCGAAAACGGGTATTTCTTCAACTGTGTCTGATTAATGAAAGAAATGATCTCTTCCGCATTCCTGAATCTGTCTTCCGGATTTCGTCCCAATAAATTTAAGATCAATCTTTCCAGATTTTCAGGAATATCAGGATTCAATTCCCGCGGAAATTGAGGAAATACATCCATTTCATCACCGGCTTTAAAACCGGTTATTTTTTCGACTGAAAACGGCAAAATCCCGGTTGTTATTCGATATAAAACAACTCCCAAAGAATAAAAATCACTCTCCGGAACCGCTTCTTTTCCAAGATAAATTTCGGGTGCAATAAAGGGTAAGATCTCCCCTACTTTTTGCTTGCTTCGTTCCAGGTCGATCTTGGTAAATCCATAATCCATTACTTTCACTTCGACCTTGTTATCTTTCACACGATAAGCAATATTATCAAGTTTGAGATCTTTATGGATAATGCTCTGACTGTGAAGAGCATTCAAGGCATAACAAACCTGAACTGTGATATCATAAAGAAGCTCCAGGTTGGTTTTTCTGAATTTATAATTTCTGAGCGTCTTACCTTGATAAAATTCACTTAAATAATAAATATGTTTCCCGAAATTACCGAAATCCGAAACATGGACAAGATTCGGATGCTGGATTTTCGTTATATGATGCATATCCTCGGCAGAAAATTTCTCATAAAGACTTTTTGCATCCAGCTTTTGAAATAGTTTCAAAGCAAATATTTTTTTTGTCCTGGTATCTCTGACTTTAAAAACATTCGCCCATAATCCGGAACCGAGCTCTTTGATAACTTTATACCTGGAATCGATTATCATGATCATTCTCCTTACATTTTTAACAGAAAGGATTCTGCATAATCCAATTTCTAACTCACCCGCGGTCAGTCTCTCCAAAGAGAGGGACCGAGGGTGAGTTGAATAATTGGAATTTCTGATTTTTCCCATAATTCTCAAAAATACCCAATTATGTAGAACTCTTTTCTAACAGAGTCCATTTAATTTAGTTAAATCTCGTTGTCAAGAAAGTGATTGGAATTTATTTGAATTGCATTTTTTTGGAAATGATTTCTGCCTGATTCACATTAAACCACTGAAGTAGTTCGGAGTAAATTTTATTTTTTCTCATCTCACAGTTGAAAAGATTATGAAACTGTTGATCAATCCGACCAGGACAAGCATTCACCTGTCAGTAATGAATTTACATTCATCGGTAACAGATCTGCATTCGTCAGTATTAAATTTATGCTCGTCAGTAATGAATTTACACCTGTCAGTAATGAATTTACACCCGTCAGTAATGAATTTACA
>CAZFPK010000035.1:19308-35240 GCA_964521025.1 uncultured Candidatus Cloacimonadota bacterium
CCCGTCAGTAATGAATTTACACCCGTCGGGAATGAATTTACACCCGTCAGTAGTGTATTTATATTCTTCAGTAATAAATTTACACTCGTCAGTAATGATTGTACATGAAATTAATTTATTTCTGATAAAGTTCTATCTTTATCAGACTCTGTTTCCGTAATTACTGATAAGAATTTCCTTTCTTCAGAACAGGATGATGGTATTTCATGGGAAAATATATTGTCAAATATTTTTTAGAAAACTTATCGGGGAGTATCAAATATGTGTTTTAGAATCTTTGAAAGACTGTTGGGATTTCCTTTAATACTATATACAACATAAACGAAGCGGGAAATATTAGTTGATAATGTAAAAATTCATTGACTCAAATCAACAAGATTAAATAAATATGATCATGAAAAAGATATTATTGGTTGGAATTAATGCCCGGTTTACTCATTCCAATTTAGCGATTCGCTATCTCAGGAATTCGGTTCTCGATCTACATTACCGGATCGATATAAAGGAATTTTCCATTAATCAAAAAACTGCGGAAGTCCTTTCGGAAATTTATAATTCAAAACCGGATATTGCAGCTCTTTCGGTTTATACCTGGAATTCGGTGATAATAAAAAAATTATTGAGAGATATAAAAAAAGTTTTACCGGATATAAATATAATTCTCGGCGGACCGGAAGTCAGCTTCGATGCGGAACAATGGCTGGAAGAATTTCCTGCTGTGGATCATATTATTTCGGGATACGGGGAAACAGGTTTCAGGTATCTCCTGGAAAAAGATTTGAAAGTTCCGCAAAAGATCATAAAGATCAAGAATGAGAATTTTTCGAAGATAAAATTTCCTTATCTCGATGCGGATTTCCCGGGATTGGAAAATAAATATATTTATTATGAGAGCAGTCGCGGCTGTCCTTTCAGATGTATTTATTGTATTTCATCAAGGATCGATCAAGCTCTCGAATTCAGGGATCTGGAAACTGTTAAAAAGGAACTGCTCTGGTTGCTTGAGAAAAAACCGAAGATCATCAAATTCATAGATAGAACTTTTAATGCTAATCGGGATTTTTCCAGGAAAATCTGGAAATTCCTCATTGAATTGAATACTGAAACCAGGTTTCATTTTGAGATCCATCCCGGTTTACCGGATAAGGAAGATTTTGAAATTTTACGAAATTGCCCGAAAGGTTTATTCCAGTTCGAGATCGGAATTCAATCTACAAATCCGGTAGTCCTTGGAAATATTAGCAGGAAAACAAATGTCAATAAATCTCTCGAAAATATAAAAACGTTGCTCAAAACAGGAAATATCCGTATCCATGTCGATCTGATCGCAGGTTTGCCGTTTGCAGATCTTAAAAGTTTAATTAGATCTTTTAACAAAGTTTATGAACTCGAAGCAGACCACTTTCAACTCGGTTTTTTGAAAGTCCTGCCCGGAACTAAGCTCGAACAAAAGATCGATGAATATGAAATAAAACATTCGGAAACCGCTCCTTATGAAGTTCTGCAAACGAAATGGCTATCTTATCCCGAACTTCTGCAGATCCGTAGAATTGAAAAACTCTTAAATGCATTTTACAATTCCCATAAGTTTGAAACAACTTTATTAGAAATCGTATCTTTGTTTGCAAAGCCGTTTGCTTTTTATCTCGCTTTCTCCGAATTTCTCGAACCCGATGATCTCCATCTTGCTTTGATGGACTGGCAAAAACGAGCCGCTCTTTTATTCAAATTCAGCGTGAAGAATTTTCCCGGCAAAAAAGATTTCTTTGCAGATTGCCTGCGTTGGGATTGGTGCAAGATCGCCAAATCGCATTATTACCCGGATTTGCTGAAGACAAGCGAAACAAAAGCATCGAAAGAGAAAGGTTTCAAATTATTGCGGGAAAAAGCAGTGAAAGGAAAAATCAATTACGAGAAATATGAATTTGCGATCTCTGATCTGAAAAGAGCGATTTTCTTTATACCTGTTTCAGAAGATTTTAAAAATAAATTTATGAATCCATTCGATATTGCGGTTTTTGTGATGAGCGGGGATAAGAGGGAGATTGTCGGGGTAAAAAAACAGCGAACAATTACTAACAAAAACGAACAATAAAAACTATTGGATACCGGTAAAGCTTTGCATAAGTTCGGATTTAATTTACTTAAGTTTCGCAGTTAAGAAAAACAGCATAAATTCTGAATAAAGAAATCTCCCGTAATTCTTAATTCTTGTTTAATTTACTATATCAAAAAGTTATGAGTTGTTCCTTTTTTCCAATAATTTGATTACAGCAATTTCATAAAAACCATTAAAATGGTTACTGATCGCTTTTTTATGTTTATCCTCACCACAATGAATTGTGGTGTTACTCTGATTAATTTTTTTTCGGAATTGATATCAACTTTTCAGAATAACACCCTGATTTATCAGGTTGAATGATAGTGCAGAATATGATAACATAACCGTTTTAACGGTTTTTCATTTTACTGCGAAACTTGAGTTAATTTATTCTCATTATGCGTTTTTTTGTCCTCCCTTTAAGCATCTATTTTTCAGAAACTAACACAAAAACCATCTTAAAAAACAAAGAGTAAAATACTGTCCGGTTAAATAAAAAGACTCTCTTTTAAAAACTATGGTTAATTTTAAATTTGATAAAGATAAAAGCAAAGATATACACAAGATTTATTAATTGTTTTCTTTTAAGTGTTAATATGAATTAAATCCTGAAAGGAGTGAATATTATTAGCCGTAGATGAAATCTACGGTTAAGGAACATGTATCATTTCCAATCCTGAAAGGATTGAATAGAAGTCAGCAATTGTGATATTCCTTTGTTCAACTCTTTCAGAGTTGTTATCAGTTGTTTTCCATTTCCGTAAGATTCTCATATGGCTATTAACATTCAACTCTTTCAGAGTTTTAATGAATTAATAAGACGATAATAATCTTCGATTTATGATAACAAATCTTTATTAGATATTAGATCAATAAATAAGGCTACCTGCATATTTTGAAAGAGAACCATAAAAAATAAAAAAAATCCTTGCCCGATTTATTTCGATTCAAATATCTGACGAGGGGAAGAAAAAAAATGAAGAAAATTAAACTATTTTTCAGCAATTGTAAAAATTCTTTCCTTACCCCCCCCGCACAAGACATTCCAAACTAATAAGTTATAAAAATAAATCCTTAAATGATATTTTTTCAAATATTTTTTGTGATAAAAAATTATTTTTGTTTTTTATCGGGAAAAATAAATTTACCTGATAATGCTGTCCTCGATTTTTGATTTGAGGACATGTTCCTCTCTGTTTTCTGTTTGGCAGGGAAGGAGAACAAAAAACAGGAAAACAAAAACTTGATGGAGGATATTATGTATCAAAAATATTTTTTAGCTGTCTTACTGATATTAATTTTCAGTATTTCAGTTATTATAGCTCGACCAAACACAGCAGAATTGCAAAGACTTTCAGCAAAATTTGAAGCAGAATATGAAATTGAAAAAACCGAAGCGAATAGAGTTGCCAAAGAAAATGGTTGGATTATCAAAGCTGTCTTCCCTTCTGGAAAGATTATGGAATTACAGAAACTCGCTGTAAACGGAATGCCCATGTACTATATTACGAATAACTTGAATGCTGCACGAACTGTTGGTGTTGACAAATTGTGGCCAGGAGGATCAAGCGGATTTAACTTGACCGGAAGTGGAACAACTCTTGGGGAATGGGATGCAGGAGGAGTTCGCTTATCCCATCAAGAATTCGAGGGAAGAGTTACCCAGATAGATAATCCGGATAGTATTCATAAGCATGCTACTCATGTCGCAGGAACAATGATTGCAGCGGGTATTGATGCAAATGCTAAAGGAATGTCATACCAAGCAAATCTCAATGCTTATAAGTGGGATAGCGATGAAAGTGAGATGGCAACAGCAGCTGCAGGTGGTCTTATAATTTCTAATCATTCTTACAGTTACAAACATGGTTGGGAATATACAGATATTTTAGATGAAGGCGAAATGCATTGGTATTGGGTTGGTGATATCAATATTAGTACAACTGAAGACTATAAGTTTGGATTTTACGATTATAATGCCCAATCTTGGGATGAAATAGCCTACAATGCTCCTGATTACCTGATCTGCAAATCGGCAGGAAATGAACGTGACGATTCTCATTCAGGTGGTCATTATGTATTTGATGGTTTTTGGACCTGGAGTACAGATCCTCGAGATCCAGATGGAGGATCAACAGGATATGACTCAATTGGAAGAATAGCATCAGCAAAAAATATTATGACTGTTGGAGCAGTTAATGACATATCAGGGGGATATACAAATCCCGGTGATGTTGTGATGTCTAGTTTCAGTTGCTGGGGACCTTGCGATGACGGAAGAATAAAACCAGATATTTGTGGAAATGGTATTTCTTTGTATTCAACCGATATTGACAGTGATACAGATTACTATACGGCTAGTGGAACTTCTATGTCGAGTCCTAATGTTGCTGGAGCTTTAGGTTTGATCCAGAGCTATTACCATTCACTAAACGGATCTTATATGAATGCTGCATCATTAAAAGGGTTAGTGATTAATACTGCACATGAAGCTGGTTCCAGCGATGGACCAGATTATAAATTTGGATGGGGCTTATTGAATTCAGAAGGAGCATGCAATCTAGTTACAGAAGATAACACATTCGGGCATTTGATAAACGAATATACTCTGAACGACGGATCGACAAATGATTATTATTATTTTGTTGATACTGGAATAACAGAATTAAATGTTACGATCTGCTGGACAGATCCGGCAGGAACTCCGATTAATCCATCACTTGATCCGACCGATAAAATGTTAGTTAATGATCTTGATTTGAGGATAACAGGTGGAACAACTACATATTATCCCTGGAAGCTTGATGTTGTTAATCCATCATATGCAGCCACAAATTCAGGAGATAATGATGCGGATAATGTTGAAAAAGTTACTGTTTCAAATCCGGAATCAGGCACTTACATCGTTTCCGTCTCACATAAGGGAACTCTTGTTAATCCACAAGATTATTCTTTAATTGTTGACGGTGCAGTTCGTTTACCAACCGTAGAGGTATGTGTAAATTCAAACGCACAAGCAGAAGGCTATGTAAATGTATTAGATGAATTCAATACTATAATTGCAACAACTGGTTGGGATACTGAATTTCAGGAAGGTGATAATTATTTTTCTTTCGACCTCACTGAATCTTATGATCTATCTTTACTTTCCGGAAATGCCGGTGCTGGAACTTCCTGGGGTGAATGGGCAGAATTAACAGAGCAAGGATTTTATGGAGAACCTCTAACCTGCAATTTATACTTTAATTTCACAACACCTCCTGATGTAAGCGTATTTCTTAGAACAAATTCAGATGTTGAAGAGGGAACTGTTGTGATTCATTATTTACCGGAATTTGCAGATACAATAACCATGAAATGGGATAATGATGATTTGGATAACGATGGATTGACTGAAGTTCGTTTTGAAGATGTATCCTTGCCGTATGGTTTTAGTCATCATTTTTTACAAGTAACAGCTACAGGAACAAATGTATATGGAGAAACTATAGAATTAGAAGCCAATGATGGATTTGAATGGAATAATAATCAATGGGAAAATCATGAACTCGAAACTGAAAATATTTTCTGGTACACTCTACCAACTATGGAAACAAAAATTTTCTACAAAGGCTGGAACTGGTTATCTTTTCCCTGGATGTTTAGAGATGGCAATGATGGTTTTATAGTTGAAATAGTGATCGATGATCTTGAGCCTTGTCTTGTATGGATAGAAGCAGAAAATCCTGATGTAAATTTTATGGAATGGATGCCTGGCTGGGCTCCACCCGGTTGGCAACATAATAGTGAATTTGAAGATTTTGTCAGTACAAACGGATATAAAATCAAAATGAACGATGATTATAGTTGGGCGTCATTATTCACATACGGTTCGAGGTTGGATGAAAATACACCGATGTATTTGGAAGGTAACGGAGAGGAAAACTGGGTTGGTTATTATCCTATAAACAGTCAGAGACCTTCGGAAGCATTTGCTCAAATCTGGGATGATAATCTATACCAGATAAAAGCAAAGGATTGGACAATGTATAAGCATAATGGAGAATGGCAAGGTTCAGGAATGAGATATACTTTAAATTATGGAGAAATGTATATCATCAAGTTGCGTTATGACTGTCCAGACTTTCAATGGAACAATTCAGCAGGAACCGGTTCTGAAAACAGAGATAAAGCTGAATACTTTACTTATGAAGAGAAATCTGACTATATCCCGATCTTTGTTGAATTCGAGGAAGGAGAAGAACCTCTGGAAATCGGGATTAAAGTGGAAGGGGAATGTAAAGGTGCTGCCAAAGTCGAAGATTCTTCTGTTCAAGTTAATGCTTACATCCTGGAAGGACAGGGAGAAGAGGTTGAATTTGAAATGTATTACGGCAGGGAACAGCCGGAAGTTAAGCCCAAGGATTATTATGTTTATGATCCTATAACTGATATAAAAGAGAAGAAAAAGATACGAACTGGTGAATATCGCGATTTCTATAGAGTTTATTTTAATGACAAAATAGATATCGATCAAAATTCTAACGATATATTAGAAATCCATCATTCTCCAAATCCTTTCTTCACTTCTACAAATATATCTTATAACCTGCCGGAAGAGATAGAAATATCTCTGGAAGTATATAACATCAAAGGACAGAAAATCAAAACTCTTTACAATGGATTTGCTACAGCAGGAGAGCATCAAGTTAGCTGGAACGGAATAAATGAGAGCAATCAGCAAGTTTCCAGCGGAATTTACTTTTATAAATTGATAACACCACAGAAAGTTATTACTAACAAGATGTTATTGATGAGATAAAATTCTCACCCAATCTCTCTCCCGTTATTGCGGGAGAGGGATTGTAGAACAGAGATTGTTCTGTCTCTTAACAAGTTTCAAAAACTTGTGAACTTTAAGAACTTCAATACTTTAAAAACTTGTTAAGTCTCAAAGACTTCACAAGATTATTAAAAAAGGAGCTATCATGATAAAAAAAATAATAAATATAATTGATTGTTGTCGATCTTGTTCGTTGTTAAAGATATTTTTCTTATTCGTGCTAATATGTGTTAATTCGTGGTTACAATCAATCATCATCGAGATAAAACAAGACGGAACCGGTGATTTTTTACACATCCAACAAGGAATCGATACTGCTGTCGATAGCGATACAGTTCTTGTCTATCCGGGAACTTATTATGAGAACATCGATTTTTCCGGGAAAAATATCACAGTAACCAGCAGGTATATCGAAAACCAGGATGAATCCTATATTCATAACACGATCATCGATGGTAATCAAAACGGAAGCTGCGTTAAGATCATTAATGAAGAAGATGAGAATGCTATGCTATGTGGTTTCACTGTCCAAAATGGAAGTGGAACACCGGTTTTAGGATATGAGTTTGTGGGTGGTGGTGGTATTTATGTCCTTGAAAGTACTCCCAGAATATATAGTTGTATTATACAAAACAATTATGCTGATTCGGGTGGAGGAATCTATTCAGCTGCTTCCTATATAGATGGTTATAGCTGTCCATATCTTTCCAATTGTACAATAAAATACAATCATGCTTATTTTAATAATGGAGGAGTCGGATGTCTTACAAATGCAACCATGGAATTTGATCCGGATAACCTGTGTAACATTTACCTTAATACTGCCGGAGCTACAAACGATATCGGTGGAAGCGGTATAATGTACGAGCCAATCATGGTCTATGTAGATACATTTACAGTTATGGAACCGAATGGATTTTTCTTTCGTAATTATCATGGTGATCAGATTTTTATCAATTATGCCAAAATAGAACCGGTAAATAATGACCTTTATGTTTCTCCGGAGGGAGATGATAATAATTCCGGATTATCACCTGTTGTATCATTACAGACAATTTCTATGGCATTGATAAAAATAATGTCCAACAATTTACATCCCAATACGATCCATATCGCAGAAGGAATATATTCTCCATCTCTATCTAATGAAAAATACCCATTAAATTGTCGTAGTTATGTTTCATTTATAGGTGAGAACGAAGAAACAACAATACTCGATCTAGAAGGAAATTCTGAAATATTTTTGGGTTGGAATTATGAAAGGAATTTTATTATTAAAAATCTTACACTAACAAATAGTTCAGATGAATTTTCAAAACAGGCAATTCATATAATTCAACCCAGAAATATTACTTACTCTGATATTATTATTAATAGTTATCATAGAGAATATAATTCTATAGCTACCGGTTATTTTAATAATACAATACTTGATTCAACAAGTTTATATCTTAATAAAGTTAAAATAATAAATAACATTGGAGCGAAAGCATTGAGTATTACTGTAATTGAAAATTGTAAATTTCTGGATTTGCTAATTGAAAATAATACTCCAAATTATTTAGCAGAAAATGTTGGTGGCGGTGGTTTAGGTATTTCAGGACATTCTTCTTATACGAATGGTAGTAATTATCAATTAATAAATTCTCAAATTACTAATAATCATAATGCTGAAACCAGTTGGCCACATGCTTCTTCCGGTATATATATTGGTTCTTATGTAAATATTAATATAGTAAACTGCACTGTTGGAAACAATGAATCGGAAGCATCATTAAGTGCAGCGTTAACTATTTCCGGAATCGATAGCGAATGTAATATCATAAATTCCATTTTTTATGAGGATATACCTCGAGAAATACTATTAGAACAACCTTATAATCCTGATGAAACTAATATTCTCGATATCAGTAACTCCCTTATCCAGGGCGGAGAAACCGAAATCTATGACGAAGGCGGCAATATCGTCAATTGGCTGGAAGGGAATTTAGATGAAAATCCCGCGTGGGATATAGATGGAGAATTCCCCTATGCCCTCACCTCTTCCTCTCCCTGCATAGACGCGGGAACACTAAACTTACCGGAAGGGATCGAACTCCCGGAATACGACCTTGCAGGTAATCCCCGCATCGTTGGCGAAACAGTAGATATGGGAGCGTATGAATATCAGGGAAATCAAGTTAATGAAGAATTAATAATTAATAATGAAAGAATTAATATTTCGGTCTATCCTAATCCCTTCAAACCAAATGACCGTGATCATCGAACATCGATCAAGTTTAATCTGCTCACATCATGCAATGTCGAACTCGATATTTACAACATCAAGGGGCAGAAAGTTAAGACTTTGATGGATGCTTTTGCTTCGAGAGGAGAATATACCTGCCGCTGGGACGGGAAAGACGATAATGGGAAACATGTTTCATCCGGGCAGTATATCTGCAAGTTGGTGATAGATGAGGAGGTGAAGGCAGTACGGAAGATGGTCATTTTAAAGTAGAGCGGAACTTGTTCCGTTTGTAACACAAGCTCCTGCTTTGTGATATTCTGAAATAATTAACCTTTTTTATGTCATTCCCGGTTCATCTATCCTCTTGATTTGTTATTTTTCAAACCCGGTTTATGGTTTGAGGAAAAATGTTAAATTTTAAAAATGGCAAGTTTTGCCTGATTTCTATTTGTAATAATTTATCCATTCAGCATTTTTTTAAAGATAATTTACGCTTCAGAATTTACTCGTATTCAAAAATCATTTGACGATATTTTTATCTCCCCAAAAAAAGAACAAAAATAAATTTTAGGAGCAGCAAAATGAAATACAAGGTTCTAGTCATTAATCCGGGTTCGACCTCGACCAAGATCGCAGTTTACGACGATGATAAGCCATTATTTACAAAAGTACTCCGGCATGATGCAAAGGAGATCGCTCGTTTCGACAGGATCATCGAACAATACGAATTCAGGAAAAACCTCGTCCTGAAAGCAATGGAACACAATAATATTCCAACGGATTCTTTACATGCAGTTGTCAGCCGCGGAGGTTTGATGAAAAAAGTAACCGGCGGCACATACAAAGTTAATGCTGCGATGCTGAAAGATCTGAAAAATCCGAATTTGTGGGGCAGGATACATGCATCCAACCTGGGAGCTTTCATTGCTAAATCGATCGCTGATGATCTTGATATTTCCGCTTATATCGTGGATCCGGTTACAGTCGATGAGTTCCCGGAAATAGCCCGCATCTCGGGTGTTCCTGAAATCGAAAGAAAATCGCTTTTTCATGCTTTGAACATCAGGTATATTGCTCATAAACTTGCTAAACAATTAAATATGGATTTCCACGAATCAAATATGATCGCAGTTCACATGGGTGGAGGAATAACGATTGCCTGCATCAAAAAAGGAAAAGTCATCGATACAAATAATGCTATGCTGGGAATGGGACCTTTTTCCCCGCAAAGAGCAGGAGCTTTACCGATCGGAGATCTACTCGACCTGGCATTTTCAGGAAAATATACAAAAAAGGAACTATTGGACAAACTTGCCAAAGAAAGCGGTTTACTCGCTTACCTGGGAACAGATGACGGCATCGAGATCGCAAAAAGGATAAAGAGCGGAGATAAAAAGGCAAAACTGATCGTGAAAGCGATGTGTTACCAGACTGCCAAAGAAACGGGAGCTTTTGCTGCTGCTTTAGAAGGAAAGGTCGATGCGATCTTCCTGACCGGCGGACTGGCGTATGATAGATTTATTGTCGATGAGATCAAACGCAGGACAGAATTTATCGCACCCATACATATTTTCCCCGGAGAAAAGGAAATGGATGCTCTCAGTCAGGGAGCCGTTAGAGTGCTGAAAGGTCTGGAAAAAGTCAGGAAGTATTAATAGAATTGTTGATTCTGAAAATTGATTTTTCAAATATTAAATGTCATTCCTTAGTTTCTCCTTGCTTTTCAGTTGAGGAATCTATGTTTTTACATAGTTCCCAAACCCCTCAGGTTGTGTGAAAAGTCTTATTTTGTAAATTTTCGGAACTCAAAATGGTCTGCTTGGTTTGAATTCGCTCATTAAAGTAGAGATACGGATTTTAATTTCTCAACTTGCAAAGTCGAGTTACACTTTTCACACAGCCTGCCCATTTGGGAATATCCGGATAACTCAAGACCGAATTTATCTATGTGAGAATTCATCCAAAAGAGATTCAAGAAAGATAATCTGGACAAGAAACAAAATATGAAAATGAAATTATTTTTACTCGGTTTGATCATCCTCATCGTGATCGGCTGCTCCCCAAAAAACAAAAAAGATTGGACGATCCTCGTTTATATGGCAGCGGATAACAGTCTTTATCAGGCAGCGATCGCTGAGGTAAATGAAATGGAAACAGCAGATTTTTCCGATGAGATAAATGTCATCGTGCAGATAGATAATCATCATGAATACGGAAGTTTTACCAATACACGCCGTTATCAGGTATTTCCCGAAAACACACCAAACCGTGAGGAAATTACTTCTCCTCTGCTCGCATCTTTACCCGATATCGACAGCGGGGATTATCATGAAATTTCAAATTTCGCAAATTGGGGTTTCCAAAGATTTCCTTCCGAAAGAAAAGGTCTGATCATCTGGTCGCACGGAAACGGCTGGTATGATCTTTATAATAAATTCTGTCCTGATAACGGAACTGGAAACTCTGTGAATATTCCAAACGGAGATTTGAAAAATGCTCTTTCAACAATTGCACATCATCTCGACATTTTAATCTTCGATGCCTGCAATATGCAGACGATGGAAGTTCTCACTGAATCCTATCAATACGCAGATTATATTATCAGTTCGGAAGAAACCGTCAAAGAGACAGGATTTCCTTATGGTGATTATGAAGGAAATGCCATTCTTTCAATCTGGGAAAATCACATTGAAACAGAAAACCTGGCAATTGCAATAGCAAATTCCTTTTTTTATTCCTATCTTCCCGGAGGAAGTCAGAATTATGAAGGTTTGATTTTTCCTGTTTCCTGTTCAGTGATGAAAGCGAGTGAATTTGCCGATATCCTCGCTGATATTTCTTTATTTTCTCTGCACTGGCAGGAATATGAAGCTCATAGTTTTTATAATGATGTCAGAGCAGAAAGTTATGAATTCAACGATCTGGAAGCAGATGTCGATATCAAAGAATTTTTCTCATTATTAGAGGAATCGACATCATCATCCGACCTCTCCGATTTCTGCGAACAAATCCTGTCGAATATCCATGAATGCTTTTTAGTTCAACAATTTTATGATTATCCGGCTAATGAGCTGGGAACAGCATCGATCTGGTTTCCGGATGAAAATGATGATCTGAATAACCTGGTGGAAATCTATCAAAATTTAGATTTTTCCGAAACTGATTGGCAGGAATTTTTAACAGGAATGTTTTGCCAGCCCTGACTCTTCCTTCGAGTCATAAGGAACTGCCGACTACAACTCGAAACTATATAAGCAATCAGCATTCTCAAAGCTCCTTTTCCCTTATCCATTGTTCCTTTCTCTTTCAAACTTGACACATAATCCAACCGGAAATTGTTTGATTTTTGTGTGCTAGGTGGGAAGTTAGCGGTGTCCTGTAACTCGCAATCCGCTATAGCGGGACTGAATTCCTGCATGAGAATATTGATTTTCATTTAACGACTGAAAAGTGGCGTCGAGGATCAAGCCCGACGCAATTATGAACTGTGAACCTTGTCAGGTCTGGAAGGAAGCAGCAATAAACAGAGCTTATGATGTGCCGCCGGTCAACCTGGTCTGAGCTAACTGTCAGCTTGTTATGTGGAATAGATATCGATTGCAGGTGCACACTTTAATTTGTCTTTATAATGAGTTTTTAATAAAATGAAAAAAAGAAAGTGAGAAATGTGAAAGATTTTCATATCAATGTCTTTTACAGTGATGAAGATGAAGGATATATTGCTGATATACCGGATTTGAAACATTGCTCTGCTTTTGGTTAAACCCCGGAAGAAGCATTACGAGAAGTTTTAATTGCAAAAAAACCCGGATTGAAACAACTAAAGCAAATCATAAACCGATACCCTTCCCTCATTTTAAACCGGTAATCTATAAAGTTGCCTAAAGTAACTTTAGTTCATCATTGTAAAAGAAAAACGAATATCCAATCAATTAATATTATAAGTTTCTACAGGATAATTGATTATGTCTAAGCTTTCTCGGAACTTTATTGAAGAAAAAAATTCTAAAGTTTCGATAATTTATAAGGAACATTAAATGTCATTAAAATACAAAATCCCGCGCGGAACTTTCGATATTCTTCCAACCGAAAGTTATAAATGGAAGTATATCACGAAAATTTTCAGGGAAACTGCTAATAACTACAATTTTCGTGAGATCGTAACCCCGATCTTTGAAACTGCCGGACTTTATGAAAGAAGTGTTGGTAATACTTCCGACATTGTGCAGAAAGAAATGTATAAGTTCACTGATAAGAAAGGTCGGATTTTTGCTTTGCGTCCCGAAGGAACTGCCGGAATTGTGCGCGCATTTGTGGAAAATAATCTCGATAAGAAGGATAATTCCTCAAAATTATATTACCTTGGACCGATGTTTCGTTATGAAAGACCTCAAAAAGGCAGGTTCAGACAACATTATCAATATGGAATAGAAAATATCGGGAGTGCGGAGCCTTTTATCGATGCGGAAGTTATTTCTTTCGGATATTCTTTTTTGAAAAAACTCGAATTGACAAATTTCAATTTGGAGATCAACAGTATCGGTTGTTCACATTGTTCTTTGGATTATAATGCTGCTCTGGTCGATTTTTACAAACCATATTTGAATGATCTTTGTCCTGATTGCCGGATCAGGATCGACAAAAACCCGAAAAGACTGCTTGATTGTAAAGTTTCGAAATGCAATGAAATTTCCCGAAATGCTCCTTCCATGCTTGCTTATCTAGATGAAGATTGCAGAAAACATTTTGAGAGAGTACAAGAATTTCTCATAAAAATAAAAATTCCATTTAAGATCAATCCAAAGATTGTGCGGGGATTGGATTATTATACCAGGACTGCTTTTGAATTTACAGATACGAATTTAGGAGCACAAAATACTCTTATCGGCGGCGGTAGATACGACGGATTGGTCGAACAGATCGGGGGAAAGAATATTCCCGGGATCGGTTTTGCCGGAGGTTTTGAAAGATTGATCTTATCGATGGAAACCGAGAGAGTTTCTTTTGGAAAAGAACAGAATCCGGAACTCTATCTTGTTTGCATGGGAGAAAAAGCAAAAGAGATCAGTTTAAATCTTTTAACTGATATCAGAAATAGTGGTATATCTATCGAATCCGATTTTGAAAAAAAATCCGTCAAATCTCAAATGAAAGCAGCTGATAAAAGTTATGCTTTATATTCTTTGATACTTGGTGATGATGAGATTTCTAAAAATATGATAATCCTGAAAAATATGAGAACCGGTGAACAAAAATCAATTCTTATGGATGTCTTGATCGATGAACTGCAAGTATTACTCATGAATACCGGCTCGTAATATTGTCATTCCGAATTCACTTATTGCTTTTTACTTTTAAGGAATCTTTGAAATAAGGTAAATCCTGAAAAACTGAAAATTCTTCCGGAAATTTTTTTTTGAGAAATAATTCTGAATGACAGATGTTCACTTCAAAATAATGATTTAAAAAAATACATATTTTTTTTGACATTTTTTTTAATCTTAAAAAGTTGGCACTCGAAAAAAGGGTTTGCTAAAAAATGAAAAAAGAGTAAATTTAATAAAAAAATGAGGAGGATTTTTAGCATGAAATTAAAACCACTTGATGACAGAGTCGTGATCGAAGCGAAAGACCTGGAAGAAAAAAAAGTCGGCGGGATCATCATTCCCGATACAGCTAAAGAAAAGCCACAAATGGGTGAAGTCGTAGCAGTCGGCAGCGATGAAGAATTGCAGAAACTGGTTAAAGTCGGTGATAAAATATTATATGCCAAGTACGGCGGAACAGAAGTCGATATTGAAGACAAAAAATACCTGATCATTTCCCGTTCCGATATTTTAGCGATAATCGAGTAGTTATGAGCCTAAAAGAAGTAAATCAGGATTCTTTTGAAAAGGAAGTGATTGCGTCTGATATTCCTGTTCTCGTCAATCTCTGGGCAACCTGGTGCGGACCTTGTAAGGCTCTTCACCCGATTGTCGAGCAGGTTGCGGAAGAATTTTCCGAAAAATTGAAAGTAATGAAATTGAATATCGATAATAGTCCCGCAATTGCTGGAAAATATCAAGTTATGTCGATACCGACCTTGCTTTTATTTTCCAAAGGAGAAGTCGTAGTTCAGATCATCGGTTTGGTCTCGAAAGATAAGATCATTAAAAAGATCGGACCGTTTATTAATTAATAATTGTAAGCTCCCGGTTACCAAGGGAGCTTTTTTTTGTATTTTTTCCCTCTTGTTTATTCCTATCACCTAACCCGGATAAACCGGAAACTAAATATCTAAAATTCTAAAAAAAACTAAAATTCCGACGATGCTACGCTTCGATGGATATGCCAAAAATAAAAATCTAAAAAGTTGGATTAGAATTTCATCTCCGTAATTTGTTTGTTTGAAATGAGTTACAGAGACACCAAAAAAATATTGTGCAAAAAGATGTAAGGATTTTAGAATTAAATGACTAACCCGGATAAACCGAAAACTAAATATCTAAAATTCTAAAAAAACTAAAATTCCGACGATGCTACGCTTCGATGGACAAGCCGAAAATAAAAATCTAAAAAGTTGGATTAGAATTTCATCTCCGTAATTTGTTTGTTTGAAATGAGTTACAGAGACACCAAAAAAATATTTTGCCAAAAGATGTAAGGATTTTAGAATTAAGTGACTTACCCAGATAAACTGGAAAATTCAAATCTCAAAAAACAAAATCCAAATAAATTCCAATTTTATTAACTAACATTTCCCACTTCATTTTATGCTTCTAACTCCTTTAAAAATA
>CAZFPK010000036.1:0-34742 GCA_964521025.1 uncultured Candidatus Cloacimonadota bacterium
GTCACCTATGTGCCAAGTTTATTCTGTTACCTATGCGACCGGTTTGTACCCACCCTAATCCTCTCTTTGAGAAAGAGAGGGAAATTAGCGGAAATAATTGAAAAAATTATTACAGAGAATTTGGTAAGCACAAAAAAAATTACCGCAAAGACGCGAAGGACGCAAAGAAAAATAGTAACTGATAAAACGAAAAATAACCACCAAGAATCCGGAGAGCACCGAGAAACTCTCCTCTTCTGTCTTCACTGCGTTTTGCCAAGACAAGTGAGAGGAGTCCGGCTTTAGCCGGGAGGTGTGTTTCTTTTTGCTTCATCATTGGAAATTCCTTGTTCGATATTGGATATTCATAATTCTTTTCGGTGTTTTCAGTGCTTTTCGGTGTTAAATTTAAAACCTTTCATTTATTTCCTCGAACGAAATAGTCTTTTCCACTTCCACGGAAGCATCGTGCGAAAGCGAGAAATTTCCCTCGATCACAATATCCTGATCCTGTTTTACTCCTTCCGTTATTTCGATGAATCTTTCGTTTTCCTCACCGGTTTGGACATACTGCCATTTTGCTTTTTCTCCTTCCACTGCAAAGACCAGTTTCTTACCGTCTCGAATCAACAAAGCATCTTTATAAACAATTATTCTATCTTTGAAATATTCTGCTGCGATTTTTATTTCTGCGAACATTCCGTCTTTGATATTGCCGTCGTTTCTTAATTTTATGATAATTTCGCAGGTTCGAGTTTCATTATTAATAGTGGGAGAAACGGACTCGACTTTTCCTATATATATTTTTCCTGCGATGGACGGGAATCGAATAACTGCTTTTGCTCCTTTCTCTATTCGTGAAATTTCCGATTCCAGAACCTGAACCCGGATAATAATATTTTCGAGATCATAAACTGAAAACAGTTTCTTACCGGATGTAACCTGCTCACCTTCTGAAATTTTCAGGTTGGAAACAACTCCGTCGAAAGGCATTTTGATCACTGATTTTTCCAGATCGAGGTTAAGTTTTTGTAATTGGATTTCCGCTTCTTTCAAGCCGGTTTGGATTTTGAGCAAATTTTCATCAGCATTTTTTCCGATCTTTTTCCAGGCATTATATTCTGCTTTTGCTTTTTCCAGGTTTAATTCTGCTTGCTCGACATCTAACAATATTCGTTCTTTATCGATGTTCAGGATTATCTCATCTTTCATAACAAATTGATTTTCCGTGACTGTGATAGATTCAATTATTCCGTTTATTTCGGAAACAACTTCCACCTTTTTTTCCGCTTCTGCTGTTCCGTTCGTGTAAATATGTTTTATCAATGTTCCTTTTTGAGCAGGTGATGTCATAACCGGAACTGTGATATTGTAGGTTTTGTTTATCTCTTGTTTTTGTTCATCTTTCTTTTTGAGCCAATCGGTTAGTTTGCAACTATTTATGATTATAAGAAAAATTACGAAAATCAGTAAAAAGGATTTCTTCATACTACCTCTTCCATACTATTTTATTCTCAAATTAATTGTGGTTGAAAAATGATTTATCGGGAAATGTGTCAATAGGATTGTTTCACCGCTAAGTCGCAAAGAACGCAAAGAAAACTTGAACTAAAACTTGAGTTAAGTTCGGCTTTAGCCGATCTTGACTTAAGTTTGTTCTGTCAACGATCAACCATCAACCATTCCGAAGGTCAAGTTGAAAGAATTCCTCAGGAAGAGACCTTTCGGAAGGTTTCAATTCGTAGATATATCCCCAAACACTAAAGACAATTTCCGATAAAATCCATCCTTTTCTATCAGTTCCGCATGTTTACCTTGTTCCACAATTCTACCATTTTCCAGAACTAAAATCTTATCGCAGTTTTTGATCGTAGTTAAACGATGGGCTACTATAAATACAAGCATATCTTCCGGTAATGAGAAGATGGTGTTGTTTATGTACTTTTCGCTGATCGTATCGATATTGGAAGTTGCTTCGTCGAGGATGAGGATTTTTGGTTTCTTGATGAGTGCTCTGGCAATGGCAATTCTCTGCTTCTGACCGACCGAGAGATTACCTCCTCTGCTGCCAACAACCGTATCGTAACCATCTGCTAATTTCTCGATAAATTCTGCGGAATGAGATTGCTTTGTAGCTGATAAAATTTCTTCTCTCGTTGCTCTCGGATTGCCGAAACGGATATTATTATAAATCGTGTCATTGAATAAAAACGGTTCTTGTTCGACAACTGCAATGTATTTCCTTAATGCAACCAGTTCTTTATTTGTTAGAACTTTTTCATTTAGTACTATTTCTCCGGAATCGATTTCATATAATCCAGCGAGAAGGCGCAATAAAGTTGTTTTACCGCAACCGGAACTGCCGACAATTCCTATCTTTTCTCCTTCTTTTGTTGCGAAACTTATCTCTTTTAATATTTTTTCACCGCAAAGACGCGAAGACGCAAAGGTTTCTTTTTTGACAGGATCCGTAAAACAACTTGCCAAAGTTGTTAAATCTTTATTATTCAATCGTTTTGCTGAAGCTGTTAAATCTTTATTATTCAATTGTTTTGCCGAAGTTGTTAAATTGGTTGAAACAGTTGAATTGGTTGAATTGGTTAAATTAGTTGAATTAGTTGAACCGGTTGAATTAGTGAAATTAGTGCAATTTGTGGTTGCTATTTCTCTTTCTTCATACGAAAAGGAGACTTTATGAAAACTTAATTGTTCTATTTTTCCAGTAATTTGAAAATCTTCATCCATTTCTTCTTCCGGTAACTCGAATAATTCCTGCACTCTCTGTAAGGCGATCAATGCTTTCTGGATTTGGATATTTACATTAATGAGACGACTGGTGGGACCGAATAAATAACCGACAAAAGAGTTGAAGGCGATCAGAGAACCGATAGTCAATCTACCGTTAATTATCTCATATCCGCCATAACCGATAATAACGATAGGAGCAAGACCTCCGATAAAACCGGTTACAGCTCCATTCAGAAAAGATGTTTTTCCCAGCTTTATATCCGAACGGAATGTCTGTTTTGCTTTTTGATAATAACGCAGGAGATTGTATTTATAACGCAGGAAAACTTTACTCAATTCCAGCATATTGAGGGATTCTTCAAGTTGTTTGGTAGTTTGAGCGCTATCTTCATAAAATCTTTTAGATAATCTCCGAATAATTCTACTGAAATAGATGGTTGCTAGAACAAAGAAGGGAAGAATAGCAACCGAGACAATTGCCAGTTTCCAATGGATAATAAAGATAGCAGTAAGACCAACGAGAAAAGTTAGAATATCTTTTACAATAGAAATAAGCGTATCTGCGAATAAACTTCGTAACCTGCCGGTATCATCATTGATTCTTGAGATGAGGTAACCGGTTCCGTATTTCTTGTTTATTTTCAAGGGCAGTTTGTTTATTTTCCTGAGCAGATCCAGCCTGATATCCAGGATTACTTTGGTGTTGATCTTGTAGAAGAGTAAACCTTGGAAATAACCGATAAGTCTCATAAATATCAACAAACCAAATACGATGAGGATGAGGATTAATAATTCTTGCAGATTTTGGTTTGGGAGAGTTTTGTCTATTATTCTTCTGGTTATTAAGGGAGTTGGGAGTCTAAGAAGAGAAAGAAAAAAGATGGAAATAGTACCCAGTATGAGATATTTTAATGAATATTTGAAATATGGAAAAAGAAACAGCAGTATTTTTTTCAAGAAATCTTTAATTGTTATAGCTTATAGCGTATGAATTAATACTCTTTTGGAAATATTGTGTTTTTCGTTTCAAAAACTTATCTCGACATCAGGGCATCAATTCATCTGCGAAGACCTATAATTTGATATATATTTAAAATAAAACCATCATTTTCATTGCCTGAAATTTCATATAATTTATTTTTATATAAAATGCAATTTTCGAATTTTTCTCTATTGTTAACAATGCTACAAAGTTTGTTACCATTCAAATCATAAATTTCGAAAGAATTTCCAGATTCATTATTAACTAAAACCCATAGATTATTCCTATCTGAGATTAATATATTTTCTATTATATTTTTATATTGATGATTTCTTAATTTTTTTCCCACTTTTTCATACGATTTTTCTATTTCTTCAATTTCTTCTGTTTCTCTTTTTATTTTCTTTCTAATAACTTTACTAACTTTGCACTTTTCTTTTGCGTTAGTATCATATATCGTTATCTGATAATTATCCTGCGATTTTTCAGCTATGCAAATTGAATTATTCCGATAAGCATAAATTGGAGAAATATGTTTTTCGAAATCCATTTCAAATAACTTAAATTTTCCTGAAAAAAGAATTACATCTTTTGAAGAAGTAACTAATTTAATAATTGGATTTAGGGACATATTACCATCACTAAAATCAATATTTTTCCAAAATTCGATTTTAGAATTATAATCAATAATATCCATTTTTATCATCGTATTCATTTCTTGATATTTTTTTTCTTCAACAAAATCACCGCTATAATTAAAATACAAAATTTTCCTGTTTGTATTATCAGAAATCCCGATACATCTTTTTATAGCGTCGTTAAAAATGCATATTGGACTTCCGAATTCACCTAAACCTTTACCTTGTGTAAATACACTTTTTTCGACTTCCCCATTCAATGATAAAACTATAAATCCCTTAGAAATTTTATCAAGAATAAATATTTTCTCATTAACTGATATAATATCATCAATAGCAACAATATCAGAATCTAATTTGACTTTGGTTTCCAAATCAAGACAAATATTCTCTGTGGATAAATATCCAAATAGACAAATAAGTTGTAAAAAAATTAATTTCTTTCTCATAATTTTTTCCTCCTAACCTTTAATTTCTTTTTATTACAAATGAATCACAGAATATTATATTTGTTTAATTATTTCGTTATTCATCTTTCTGAAAACTTTTAAGATTAAATAATTTAAAGTTAAAAGTGTAACGATAATAACAACGGAATGAATTTTATAGATTGAGAGATAGGGAATTACTTTATAAAATAAAAGAGTGGAGATCATTATTACGTACACAAGTATTTTAGATATATTATATTTTATTTGTAAAAATCCGCAAAGATTTAAAATAAAAAAATTGAATATATAAAAGTAGATTAATACAAGCATCTCTTTCAAAGAAAATAATAATAGAATATTAGCCTTTGTCAGTATGCAGGAAATAATGATTTGAAAAATCAAAATAAACACAATAATATTTATTATTAGAAAAGTTCGTAAGTTAATCAGTGTTGAAATATTGTATCCATGTGCTATATAGTATTCAAATCTTCCTAGTATATGATCTTTTTGATAAAAAATAGCAAATAATGACACTGAAAAGATATAATAAATTAAAAAATATTGAATTGAAAAACTAATATTTGTTTTATCTCCTTTTATTGTAGCGTATATATTCAATATGGATAATAGTCCAAAAGTCATCAGGAATCGACGATTGTGTATTAAGAAATATGTCTGCGAAAGAAGGAAATTGTACATTTTTTATATCATTTACTTAATAATTTCCAAAAATAATTTTTTTTGTATGTATATTAAAAAGTTCTGTATTGTGGGTTGCAATAATCTTCGCACATTTAAGATTATATATGAATTTAATAATTTTCTTATTAAAATCATTATCTATGAAATTAAAAGGTTCATCTAGAATTAAAATATCCAGTTTATCATAATTAATCATAGAAATCAGTAGACTTGAGCGCTGTTTCTCACCATCTGAAATAATGTTTGTCCTCTTTGTTTTTAATTTTGATAATCCAAAAACTTCCAATAAGTAATTTATTCTATTCTTCTCGATTTTTCCATTTTTTAATAAAGAATAGAGATATATATTTCTGATAACTGATAATTCTGAATGCAACAGATAGTTATTTAAATAACTATCAATCTTTATCTTTTTTTTGAATTCGATATTTCCATTTGTTGGTACAAATATCCCTAAAAGAGTTTTAAGAAAAATGGATTTTCCTGTGCCATTTTCGCCTACTATTAATAGTGTTTCCTTTTTTTGAATTTCGAAAGAAACAGAGGAATATATTTTTTGCTTATTTATCTCTTTTTCCAAGTTTTCTACTTTTAGAATCATTTAAACCTTATAGCAATATTTAAAATCCATTCTGTTACTAAGTGATGTCGGTAGTTTATTGAACCATATACATTTTTTATAACTATTATGTATAACCAAACCATTCAAGAAACAACCTTCGCAAAATTGTTTAAATCTATTGTAATGATTACAATCTGAACATATTTCCCGACAAGGGACAATTTCAGAGTTTATTAAATCATTCAAGTTACTATAGTCAAATATATCTTCTATGTTATCATTAAAAATATTTCCCAGATTAAGAAAATCTTCAGGGAATAAAATACAGGGTTTAATATTACCTTTATATGATATAGCACATTTTTTATATCCAACTCCACAACTTGTTTTTTCACTAGAATTTGATTTTTTTGAAGTTTCTAATCTTTTAGATAATAAATCCTTTTTTATTAAATCTTCTTGTTTTTTCATTTTATCGTAGAACTTAACTGCATTGGTTACATCCCATTCATTTTGGGCTCTACCTAATGGCATCATAGGTGTGTATCCAAAAAGATTAACATCCAATTCTTTAGTTGCAAATTTAAATGTTTTATAGAGATAGTTAATATTTATACTTGGAATTATTGTCATTGTTGAGCGAACAAAGAAGCCATTTTGCCTTAACAACATTATTGAATATTTCACTGTATCAAAACCATCAACTCCTCTTATTATTTTATATAAGTTTTTATTGGGTGCATCCAAACTTATGCTAAATACAATTTTTTTTCTTATATTTTTGTCAAATTCTTTTAATCTGTTAATAAAGCCATTATTAATTAACATACCATTTGTTATTACGGATACATATTTAGAATTTTCTAAAAAAAAATGCAGGATGTTAAAAAAATCTGGATGGGTTAACGGCTCACCGCCAGTTAATTCAACTTGATAAAATTCTTTCGAGGAAATTTTTTTTAATTCTGATAATAACTTGTTTGTGTCAATATTTATGCAGTTTTCTTTCACTGGAACGAAGTAACAATGGATGCAATTTGAATTGTAAAAAATTAGTTAATTCTATTGCAATTCTTTCTGGAATACAAGACGATATCGATCCGAAGATATTTTTATTATTTATTGGATTAGCGGAAAAGGAAAATAAATTTGCTTTTTGCATATGTTTAAAACTATTTTCTAATACTTCTAAATTTCTATCGGTATATTTTCCAATACTTGATAAATAATATTTGAAAAGATCCTCAACTATAATCGGTTCATTTTTTTTTAAAATAGATAAGATTATACTTAATGGTTTATTTAGTTTAATTTTCTTTAAAGATTCATTCCTATTTTCAACTATGCCACCATTGTATGAAATATGAAATCTATACTTCTCATTCAATTTTAAATACTTTTTTTTCATAGTGTCTATCATTCTTTATATATATCCTTGTCAAATACTGAAATTTCTTGATGAAATTTCAGTGCCTAAGCTGCTCACTTTTATTATGCACATAACCGTTAATCTTTAATTTTAAATAATAAAAAGAGGTGGACATTGGATTGGAAAAGTTCCACCTCTTTTTCTAAGTTCCTAGAATAGATCGTTTAGCCAGTCGCGGATAAATCCTACACAGGCTAGAAGAGCGAATTCAAAATCGGGAGTAGGAGTTCCTGCACAAAGTACACCTACAGTACATTCTCCGCCATCAATATCTTTTAATTCTTCTTCTGTTATTCCGGGGATTTCATTCAAATCTAACATTATAATCATCTCCTTATTTCTTCTTAAGTCCACAATTCTTCCGCAATCCAAAAAAAGCAAGAAGTCTCCCCCTCATTTCCACTCTTAATCATTTCATTGTTTAATGATTGTCAAATCCTCTTAACCGGGAGAATAATAGAGAGGGAAATTCACCGAATGAATTTATTCTGCCAATTACCGAATTTTGTATTTACTTCTATCCAGCGAATCATGATAAAATCCTTGCCGGAATAAAAGATGTATTTTGGGAATAAGTGTAAGTTGCTGTAAAATAAGAGGTTACGAAACGGGGGGGGCAGGAATGAAATTACAAATATCTAATCTCAAATTACTAATTAGATTTTGTATTTTCCGATTTTCAATACTAACTAAATTCCTGTCATCCATAAAATGATTTCTTTCCTTCTTAAATTTCCCCCGAGTCAGATTTGAAAAAATTCGGTGGTTACTTGCTGTCAATCATTTTTTCAAAAATATTTAAAAATTTAAAAATCTTTTCTAAATGGGCAGGAAATTTTAATATAACATAATTTTTAATTGATCTTACCTGAAGGTCATAATCATTTTTTTTTGAATCATAAAAAATATAATTATTGGAAAAAAACTTGCGTAATTATTGCTTTATTTAAAAAAGATTCGAAGGGAGTTTGAAAATGAAGAAAGCATTGTTTTGTTCGATTTATATTATATTTACTATATTGCTTTCCGGCTTAAAAATAACGATAGAAAATATCGATTTTCAAACCGAAGAGAAAAATAATTATTCGATAATAAAAACCGGAACGGATAATGTGTATCATAATCTCGAAGGTTCTCCGGCAATTCCTCTGCAATCCGTTTTTTTTGAAATTCCCCTGAATAAAAAAATCCGTACTGTAACAATCCATCCTCAAGAAAATACAGTAATTTTCCTCGATAAAAAGCTTTATCCGATCCAAAAAGCAGTTCCTTTAAGATCTCGAGAGCAAATCGATTTTACTATTCCCAAATCAAAATATTACAATAGCGAAATCTTCCCGGAAAACCTGCTTTATGACTTTGCAGACGGACAAACGGGGAATAAAAAGATCGGGTATGTTTCCTTTTATACTTGTACATATTTCCCTCGACTGGAGGAAATTCAAATCCCGAAATATTTTGATTTAATTATCGAATTGGAAGATGATAATGATCAAGAAAATTTCCCTGGAAATCAGGTTACGAATATGATTTTGAAGTCTCTTAATTTGTCGGATAATATCAGGGACGGATCGATAAAATACCTGCTCATTACTCCCGAGCAATTTACGGATGAGTACAGCGAATTGCTTAACTGGCGGAGAGTTCAGGGACTCGAGACTTTTCTTGAGACCGTTGAAAATATCGAAACTAATTATATCGGAATCGATATCCAGGAAAAAATACGAAATTATATAATCGATATTTATGAAACTCTTGGAATTTCTTATGTAACTCTCGGGGCAGATGTTGCTTTTATCCCGGAAAGAGAAGTTTTTGCTTTTGATTGCGGATACGGCGGTTCATGGGATGAAAACGATCTTCCATCCGATATGTATTTTTCCTGTTTGAATGGTAATTGGAATGTGAATGGAAACGAAATCTATGGTGAAGAAGATGATGAAGTGGATTATTTCCCGGAAGTTTTCGTAGGACGCATTCCGGCAAATACGGAAGAAGAAGTTATTAGTTACATTTCTGCATTGATCGATTATGAATCGGGGATTATTATTGATTATAACAAAGCCGGAGGAGTTTCCATGGCTTTATGGACCGGTTCGGACAGCGAGGTTTGTCAGCAGTATATTTATAATAATTATTTCCCTGATTTTTATGAGATAAATTTTCTTTACGGAGACGAGAATACAACGGAAAATGCCTATCAAATGCTGAATGAAAATCAGAATATCGTGCAGCATACCGGACACGCAGGAACCTCGACACTTTCTTTGCAAGACGGCAGGATCTGGAATACCAATCTCAATTTGTTGGATAATGATTACGGTGGAATTTTTTACTCGATCGGCTGTTGGTCTGCTGCTATCGACTATAATTCAATTGGTGAGAATCTTGTTGTTTCACTCGATAAAGGAATGCTCGGATATGTGGGAAATTCTCGCTATGGTTGGGGAGCACCGTCTGCCTCCGGTTTTGGATTTTCCGAATTTTTCCAGAAAGAATTCTTCAAAAATATATTTTGGAATGAGACCACGATTTTGGCGGAAGCAAATGCTCTTCAGAAAATCCCTTTTATCCCTTATTTTTCGGGAACTTCCATTTATAAATGGTGTGCTTATGAACTCAATGCTTTAGGAGATTCCTACTTTAACATCTTCATC
Source organism: uncultured Candidatus Cloacimonadota bacterium (assembly GCA_964521025.1). Taxonomy (GTDB): domain Bacteria; phylum Cloacimonadota; class Cloacimonadia; order Cloacimonadales; family TCS61; genus DRTC01. The sequence goes on from CAZFPK010000036.1 coordinate 10,132, forward strand.
GACAATCCAGGAATTCTCGACTATTCAGTAACAATTTTAGATTCGTTCTATATCCGGGTTTCCAGCGATGGTAATCCTGTCGAGAAAGCAATTATCACAAAAGGGGAAACACAGGTCGAAACCAATTTGAACGGAAATGCTATTTTTTCCGATAATGGTTCGGATGAAAAAATTTATATCTACAAACATGGTTTTCAAACGGTTGTATTTGAAAGTTCGGAAATCGAGAATTTTCCTTATATCGGCAACATCACAGGGAATGAAGAAATGTTTTACTTACAGGGAGAAAATCTGACCATCAACTCGACTTTTCATAATCCTACTTTTATGACTTATGATTTCTATGTGGAATACGAATTTAATGAAAATGAAATTGACCTCACAACTTCCGAAAATCCTGACCATATTCTCGATTTTTCCAGTGTCGTTCTTTCTCCGATAAATATTCACATTAAATCCGTAAACGAATATTTTCAGATGGAAAACGGGAAAGAGATATTTCTTTTGGAAAAGATATTTAACAGCGAAAACGATACTTTAATCACTCAAGCTGCTTTTAACTTGAAAATCAAATCTCCGGAATTGACGATCACAGGTTTAAGTTATGACGGATTTTCGATAACTCCGGGAGCGGTTATTCCAATGGATTTTATAGTAAAAAATACGGGAGATGTCGATGCAGTAGGACTTAATTGTAACTTTGTTTCAAATTCCGAACACCTGTCTTTTGCTGAAGATTTTTTTGCATTATGGCTGTTCTTACCTCCCGGAAGCGAGGAAGTACTCAGCAACCAGGTTTTAATTTCCGAAAATATTGAGGAAGATTTTATTTGTGATTTTAATATCGAGTTGCAGACTTCTTCTCGCGAACTGAATTATACTTTTTCCAAAAAATTATATTTACCGGTTGGAGAGATTGGGATCTGCGATGATTTTGAGACGATCCTGAACTGGGATTGCCCTCCGGAATGGCAGCAGGTTGAAACTTATGCTCAAAGTGGAGTTTTTTCCTTTTCCTGCCGACCGGAAAATATCGGAACTTACATTGCTGCATCTCCTGCTTTTGTCTATGTTCCGGGAATGGAATTGTCTTTTTGTTACAAGTATAAAATGCCGATGTACGGTAACGATGGCATGTTTTTTACTCTCAATTATGAATATGAAATTGATACATTGATTTTTCTTGGAGCTGGTGGAGCTCTTCAGGAAAGCGGGAGACCTTCCACGCAGATCTATATTGAAAACGACTGGGCAGAATATAATCTCGATCTCGATGAATCAATTTTGCATGAAATTGATATTGGAACAACTTTTACGATTGAAATGGTCTTCAAATTTGCCGAAGAATACGAAGGTTTTAATCAATATTCCTCGATGGACGAGATTGGAGTTTTCGTGGATGATCTGATGCTTACATCCAATTTCGGTTCTTTTAATGATGATCCTCTTGTTCCAGGAATGATCAAAATATTTCCGACTCCGTTCAGTTCCGATACTTATCTGAAAATTGCTCTTTCAGTTTCGGAAAAAGAAAGAATCGTCATCGATATTTATAATGTGAAAGGTCAGTTGATCCGGAATATCTCGGATAGGATTTTTAATAAAGGCGAACATCTTTTTTATTGGAACGGGAAAAATCTTTCGGATCGCAATGTAAGATCAGGAGTTTATTTTGCCAGGATAAAAAAAGGGTCGGAAGTGATGACAAAGAAATTCTTGAAAATAAAATGATCAAAACAACACTTCTTTCCGAAGTTTCTTACAAAGGAATTCTCAAAAATAAGATTCGGAAAGTTGAGTATCTTACCCAATTAGTTTCATTGATCATCGAACCTTCCGAATCCCCAGATATGAGAAAATTTGAAAGAAGGCTTCGGAAGGGAAAGTTTAAAATAGACCAATAATCAAATAATAAAGGGAAAAATCATGGATAAAAATCTGCTTATCGAAAAAGCCAAACAGGCTTCATTAAATGCTTATGCACCTTATTCGGGTTTCAAAGTCGGAGCCGCACTTCTGACGAAATCAGGGAAAATATTCAGTGGCTGCAATGTGGAAAATTCATCTTACGGATTATCGAACTGTGCCGAACGAACTGCTGTTTTCAAAGCGATTTCCGCTGGTGAGAATGAATTTTCCGAAATTGTTATTTATGTAGATTCGGAGAAACTCTTTATGCCTTGCGGAGCTTGTCGGCAGGTTTTATCCGAATTCAACCTTGATATGAAAATTACCGTTATTTCCAGAAAGAAAACATTTGAAACAAGTTTAAAAGAGTTATTACCACATAATTTTAGATTGAAAAATATTTAACACTAATAAAGATTATTTGCAATTTACTTTTCACAGATTATATTATTCGATACAAATTTCAGGAATCGAACCTGATTTTGCTGGAGGATTTTTATGCGTTACGATGTAGCCATTATCGGAGCAGGTCCAGCTGGATTAAGTGCAGCGATTTATGCCGCTCGTGGCGGTTTGCAGACAGTAGTTTTTGAAAGAGGATTGGTGGGCGGACAAATTGTACTAACCGCTGATGTTGAGAATTATCCCGGTTTTGAAGATAATATGACAGGTTTTGATGTCATCGATAAAATGAAGAAACATGCGGATAAATTCAAAGCTGAGTTTAAAGAAGAAAGTGTAAACTCCATCACGGCAGATGGTTATGATAAAATATTAAAAACTGATCTGCATGAATACAGGGTTAAAGCTGTTATCATTGCCACAGGAGCAAATCCTAAAAAATTAGGTGTTCCTGGTGAAGAAAGATTGACCGGAAGAGGAGTTTCATATTGTGCAACTTGCGATGGTGCTTTATACAGGAATAAGGTAGTTGCTGTGATAGGAGGAGGAGATTCCGCAATTGAAGAGGCTCTATTCCTGACCAGGTTTGTAAAAAAAGTATATGTCATTCATCGTCGTGATGAATTACGAGCAGTTAAAATTGTGCAGGATAGAGCTTTTAAAAATGATAAAATCGAGTTTATCTGGGATTCGGTTGTTCAGGAAGTTGAGGGAAAGGATTTTGTTGAAAATTTAAAACTCTTCAATCGAAAAACAGAAATTATAAGTCGTCTGAAGGTTGAGGGAGTATTTATTTATGTTGGAATTATACCCAATAATCAGTTAGTCGCATCGGAAGTAGAACTGGATGAGCAAGGATTCATCTTAACCGATGAATCGATGCATACGAAAATTCCCGGAGTTTATGCAGCCGGTGATGTAGTTCATAAAGTTCTGAGGCAGGTTGTAACAGCCGCATCGGACGGTGCAACAGCAGCCTTCTCAGCCGAGAAATGGATTGGAATTTATTATAAAGTTATTCGCCCGGTTGAAGTTAAATAGAACCTTTCAAGGTTTTGTGAGAGAAATCTATTATTTTTTTGATATTAAGAATTTATCAAAAAGAAAATAAATATTATCAAATCTTAGCGTATTCTTTTATTTCTTCTCCTTCCACATATAGATATTTTGGGTCTTCAGGTGAACCGGTCTTCTTGATCTTATCACTATCATTATCTTCAATCATCCTCCATAACTCCCAGGATTCTCCTGCTCCGTCTATGCAAAATGAAATTTTTTTATTAATAAAATCGTCGATAATGAATTGGATCGAATTCAAGGGTTCAGCTTTGGTTACCGGAACACTGAACTTTTTTCTGTCATAAACATAGTTATCGGTCATTCTTCCTCCCATCTTTTCCTGAATTTATAAACTTTATAACTTTCCACATCATCTATCCAGAAAGTTACATTTGATTTTTTTGGAATGGAAACCACTACTCGTCCAAAAAGAGCGGAATTCTTAAAAAATCCTGTTGTTAGTTCTACCTTCGACCATTCTTTACCCGGTTTGATTTTCCTTGAAAACCTGTTAACTCTTTTTCCGGAAATATCAAAAGCAAGAAATAACAAAGTAATATGGGCATTTGACGATTTATCCGCTCGAACATAACAATGTGAATAATAAATATTTTCAGGATGGATATTAAAAGCATCCGAAAACAGGTTGATCTTCTGATTGGGATTTCTTATCTTTAAACATCTTTCTCCATTGTGATGAATCCCGTTCTCCCAAAAAACCAGGTTTTCGGGTTTATTCAAGATCAACCATTTATCAGGTATTTTATCAAATTCGTATTTGCCGGATTCGAAACCGGAATTGGATATTATATTCTTCTTGTCGAGAATGTCATCTTCTGAAAATTGAGATAATGTTTGAAAAAAACAACCGGTGAGTAAAATTAAAAATAAATATAAAATTTTTTTCATTATTATAATTATGGACCTCCTTCATTTGATGATAACTTAATACAACTTCCATGAAATTCCATTCTTCAAGAGAGATTAAGAAAGATTTATAATTTGATTAGACAGGATATTTCCGATTATCTACATCCTACTTCCCATAATTCCCCTTTTAAGTGGGATTATGTGAAATCAGTATCCTATTCAAAAATACTTCTCTCTTTCAGATATTTCAGGATCATGCCCACGGAAAGCACATTTATGAGCAGGTTTGAACCTCCATAACTGATAAAAGGTAATGGTATTCCAGTAGTTGGAACAATCCCGATATTCATTCCGATATTAATGAAAATCTGGAATGTCAAATATGACAATATACCCATGCCGGCATACTTCATCTCAGGTCTTTTCAAGTTATTTATCCCTTTTGCTATTCTCATCAAGAACAAAAAAAATAATACCAAAAGAATCAGGCAACCAAAAAAACCAAATTCTTCACCGATCACGGAAAAAATGAAGTCCGTATGGTGTTCCGGCAGGAAATTCATGTTCTTTTGTGTTCCTGATAAAAAGCCTTTTCCGAAAATATTTCCCGAACCAATGGCAATCTTCGATTGGATTATTTGGTAACCCGCTCCAAAAGGATCACGCATAGGATCGAGAAATGCTAATATTCTATTCTGCTGATAAAATTTTAGACCATTCCAGATAACGGGTGTTATGAAAAAAACAAAAGCATTTAAAACTCCAGCAAATCCCATGGTAACCAGGGATAAGCGGGTTTTGTAAAGTATAAACAACAAGAGCGAAAGATAGACCAGAAAAATCGGAAAAGAAAATGATGTTATCATACTTAAAAGAGGACTGATGAGCAGAATTAGAAAAACTACGGGAAGTTTTGAAATTAATAACATTGCGAATAGGCTGATCAACAAGGTAAAACCAGTTCCCAGATCCGGTTCAAAAAAAATGAGTGCTACGGGTATGGAAACGACAGCAAAAGAACGGAACAATATCTGCCATTCCGTGATGTATGGTTTGGAGATCAATTTCGCTGCAAAAAGAATCGACACTAACTTTGCCAGTTCCGAAGGTTGGAAATTGACCGGTCCAAAAGATATCCAGCGATGAGAACCTTTAATTTCCGGTAGGAACAAAACCAGGATTAGAAAGACTATCGTCAGAACATAAACCGGGATGATAAGCAAATCGATTACAGCAATGGGAATTTTCAGTAAAACAAAAAGAAATAATAAAGAAATAAAAATCCAGAGGAGTTGTTTGAGATAAAAATTACGCGTCCGGATATCTTCTCCTGTCCTGCTGGTCGATGCAGAATAAATAGCTATCACTCCGCTGAGCATCAACAGGAACAAAAGCAGAACTACAAACCAGTCGATATTTTTTATATCCATTGGTTCTTATTTTTTTATCTAAAAAATCGTGCAAGGGAAATCTTGCACGATTTTTATCATTTCGGATTTCATCCGGCTTCTGACGGATGAAGTTCTCTTTTAATAATAGTTCTCAATCCTATTCTTCGTTATTACCGGATCATGAAATCGAGTTCCAACGATCTTTGTTCTGAATAAGGGAATGTATTTATCCTGCTTTGTATAAACACTGGAGCTTTGAATACCGGTAAATGAAATCAAAACCTGAATCTCAAAGAAGACCCAACCTCATAGAATGAATACTCTTTATCAGCGATAACAAAATCAAAGAAAGAATCTGTTATGCGTTTTTCAAAATTATAGAATATTTTTGTGGAAAACTTTTTGCTGAAGGTAATTTTCAGATTGTTATTGAGTCTGATAAGTTCATCATCCCTTCCGTAATGATAGGAATCTTCGGGATTATCGGACTGGAAATATCTCTGCTCGAGTTTATAACTCGACGAAAAATCCAGATTGTATTTGAAAAGAAGTAAATATTTAGTAAAAGAGAGCTTACCGAAATAGATGTTTGCTTCATAAGATGCATCTTTAATAATCTCTATTCTTTCCGGTTCGAGGAAAGCATCTTCCGCATCTGCATTGGAAGTTTTATAGGAATAACGAGCAGAGAATTCCAGGTTTTTAGTAATATCCAATCCAAGACCAAATCTATTTTCCATATTCTTCGCATCATATTCCGTAAAATATTCATTATAAAAAAGTTGAGAAAATTCAAATTTATAATCCAGATCGAGCAGGGGCAGGATTTTCCAATTGAGAAAAGAAGTATAAACATTTTTTGCATAAGAAAATTCGCGGTAAAGATTCTCTTCATCGATAACGCTTTGATATTGCCTGATATAAATTTCCGGGTAGAAATAGTAGTTCAAAGAAAAATTCAGTTTTCTGCTCAAATACTGTTTCAATCCGAAACCGACATAATCATTATCTTTGATATAATTTTTATTGTGTTTATCGAATTTATAAACGAATTTATAGATCTGCGTATGTCCGGTTAAGAAATTTTGTTTTAGTCTGAAATCGAATTTAACGGAAGTTACGAAATCATCGAGAGTATCGATCCGGTATTTGGCGAGATTGGTGTTGTTTTTGAATTCTGTTATATCATCTTGTGAGTATTTCAAGATATTGCTGTGATAGAAATTATTGACTTCCAAATATGAATAAAATTCGAAAGTTTTTGCATTCAAGAATGTGAGGAAAGTTAATAAAAAGAAAAATGTGATCTTTTTCATTCCGCATAAATCCCGATAGCAGACTTGCTGATATAGAACCGGAAGAGCAGATCTCGATTGGAATCAGCATCTTCAACTCGAATATGATGCAGACCTTTTTCCAGTTTGATGATATTAATATCGCCTGTCGATGGTATTTTTGCCATATCATATTCTATGATGGCTCTTTTTGACTTATAAGCAACATCCTCGAAAGTCATCAATAAATTATCATTATCATAAATATTGTAACGGTAATTCGATCTATTAATGAGATTGTTCTCGAAGATCATCCTGCTGATGATCTTGAGCAGGATCGGACCTTCAAGTATGAACTCGATACTTTTAGAATTGGAAGTATAGCAGGTATAAGAACGATCATCGATTTTTAAAACCAGTTCCCGTTCATACTTTCCCGGAGAATACCTGACAAAATCAATATCCCTGTTCGAAGGAATGTGATTTTTTGCTGATATTTTTACGAGAAGTTCGATCCCGGAAAGGTTCTTTAAAATGATCTTTTGATTGGGATCATTCAAAGGCAGTTTGATCAGATTATAGGAGGAAACAGTTTCACCGCCCAGACCTCGTGAGACCTTGCTTTTTTTTACGGTTTTTTCGATAATATTGTTTTCCTCAGGAAGAGATAATTCATATCGATAAAGATTTTGAGTTTCGTTCTTTATAATTATCCTGGTATAAATTCGCAAAGTATCGATATCGACGGTAGAAAATTTCAGTTCTTCATTTTTCCGGAGTAGATAATATGTAAAAATTTTATGGTTATTCTTATTGAAAATACGAAAATTTTTGTACCCGTTACCAAAGTCGATCTGTCCGGAAAACAGGTATGACGACAGGATAAACAAAAATATTAGAAGGAGTTTAGTTTTCATAATTATATCCAACTCATATAAATCTCGACTGGACTTCATCTCCGGCAATTGCCGGAAGATGGAGTTCAGAATCCGGAAAATTATTTGTTCTCAACTCCATATTACGCTTTGAAGTCGAGGCCAAATAATCAGATCTCAACTTTGTTCACATCATCTTCACTTAATTTCAGTTGTTTATGATCATAGAAAATAACGATCAAGATCAAGATAACCAGGATTGCCAGAGATATAATTGTAACAGTTGTGTTATACCTTTCATTGACGAAGAATTTATCCTTTCCGGGTTCGGGAAGTGGTACCGGTGAGATCGGTAGATCATTGAGCTCTGCAAATTTCTCAATATTCAGTAAATGAATAATGGGAACTTTTTTCTCAGCGAACAGGAACATCGTTCCCTTTAAAGGAATATTTTTCGTGGAAATGAATCGATGATAACCCGGCGATACGAGTCTGCCATTCGTTGTATTTCCCAGACTTGATAATCCTCCGCCAATGTTAATATATAATTTTATATCGGAATTCTGAGTAAAATCTTCATAAAACTCCATTTTTCTTCTAATGTTTTTTTCCAGGCTATTTTCCCGGATAAGAAAGGCATTATTTCTCTCGATCGCAGAGATGATCAATTCTCTTCCTATGACATTCAATCCGCGACCGGAATCCTGACCTCCTCCTAATGAGGCTGCAATACTTTTATATGGAAAAATACCTTTGTTAAATAGAAGAGTTTCCATATCGAGCCAGGTAAAATCAGGATCGGTTGCTCCAAACATGGATGCTCCAACAGATGAAATAATGATCAGCTTCAAATCGAGGATTTCGGCTGCGCTCATGATAGCAATATTCAAAGCAGGCATCGAACCGGTACAACTCATTAATATTTTATCACCTTTTTTTAACTTTGCTTTTTTGAACATTTCCACGATAGTTGCTGCAAAATTAGGATTAAGAGTTGTAAGTTTAGATGTTAGATTTCCTCTGTCTGTGGTGATCAAAGTTTCTTTTTCGCCGATCAGGTATGTTCCGTTCGGATCGTTTTCCTTATCGATCAATATTCCTTGAGATATCCTGTGTTCTTTTATAACATTCATTGCTTTCAACATCAGTTGGGCGGCTTCTAATTTTTCCTTATAATTTTTCTCTTCCAGAAAAACTCGGCTGTTATTTACCCAGATAAATAATATCAGGGAAACAAAGAAAAGAACGAGCAAACTCGATTTTGATTTTGCACTCGGGATGAACATTATTCTCCTTTTATTACTTATGACTTTTATTAATTATTCACAAACAAACACAACTCATCGACAGAATAAAATCAGGTGTTTTCTTGAAGGTCTGTAACAATTTTTCTTATCCAATTATCTGTCCTTTAAAGATCAAGATCAGGATGAACCTGACGATCACAGCAGCAATTGTCATTATGGTTAAAGTTTTTATTATTCCCTGTTTTTCCATAGAATTAGCGATCAAGCCCGGGATAATGTATCCGATCACATTTACTGCATAATAGGTCGGAAGGAAGGAAAATAAACCATAAGTTCTGGCAATCCATCCTAAAATAAACCCCAGCAGAACCGAAATAACCATCCTTCTTCTGCCGTAAATGAACATCACTTTCCCAAGCAGCTTGACAATCGCAACTACAATAAAACTGATCAATAATGTAGCAAAAATCGTAACAGGATGATGAAGGAACATGGCAACATAACCGGCAACAACGATTCCTCCGGCAGCTGCTCCAAATGTCTCCAGGAAAAAGAGACTGATGATAACTCCTAAACCAATGGCAACTTCAAACATTACTTCAATATTCTCCTTAAAAATTCTTTGGAAATTTCCTTATCTGTGCATAGACTCCCAATCCTTACTGATAAAATATTCTAAAATTATGCCACCGTTTCCTCCAATATTGCCGATCCCGAATAACAAGATTTCTTTATCAACGAGTTGAGAAACTTTTTCAACGAGGTCTTTTCCGTTTATCCAACCGATGGCGTGAATTTTATTGCCCGGTATTCCTCGTCGTAAAGCATAAGATTTGATTCTCTGCTCCTGGTCTCCAATTAGAAAGAGTTCGTCAAACTGCATATCGGTCAGCATTTTTAATAACTGTTTTGAGCGGAACATTCTGTCTGAACGAGTATTCAAAACAACAGCGATTTTCTCGATATGTCTATGAATTCCCCTGATATGATCGATGAGAAATTTAGTCGATTCCGGATCGTTGGCAGCAAAGGAATGAGCAAAGAAGATTTCCTTTTTATGATGTTCATATTTAAAGATCTCGGTTGCTCCCAGATCGGGTTTTGCTTCATACATCGAGTTCAATGCGTCTTGTTTATCGATCCCGAAATGCTTGCACACGGCGAGTGATAACGCTACATTTTCCTGATGTTCGATATGTGAAAAACCTTGCATATTTTCGTCTGATATCAAAACAGGATCAGCATAGATCATCTCTGATTTGAGTTTTTCAGCTTCTTTCTTCATTAGGGGGAACATCTTATTTTCGGAAGTGAAAGCAGTTCCTTTTTTGGGAATTGTATTGCATAAAGATAAAGTTACATTTCGGATTCCCGGACCCATCAGATCAAGATGATCCGGTCTACTGTTCGTAATCACACAAATATCTGCTTTCACCATTTTATGTTCGGTTACCCATTGATATTCCGGATTTATAGCCATACATTCCAGAACCAGGAAATCTATTTTTTTTTGAGCAGCAAATTTAATGATCTTTAACTGCTCTTTAATATTTGCTCCAAAATGGCGAACTACAGGTATTTCGTTACCATCTTCGAAAATAAAACGAGGAGCCGAACCAGTCGTTTTAGCCAGTGTTTTTTTCCCTCCGGTTCGCAAACCGGCTGCGATCAAACGGGTTACGCTTGATTTACCGCGTGTTCCGTTCACATGTATGATCACCGGGATCTGCCTGCGATACGCTTGATGACGATGATATTCGATGATTCCAAAAATTATCAGGATCAGCAAACCAATCATTAGAATATACATATTTTTTTTACAATATATTTCCGAAGATTCCCTCAGAGGATTTCTCTCAACTGAGATTCGGAAAGTTCATTCTCGCTTAAATGTTTTTGATCATTCCAATCTAGGACAGCCTGTGTGAAAATTATAATTTATCGACAAATTATACAAAACTGTCATCCTGAGCGTAGTCGAAGGATTTTGTTTAATTTATTGAATTGTGAGTCTTCCCCGAAAAGTCGGGATTCAGACTGACAATTCTTTTCATAAAATGCTGTTTTCACACAACCTCAGGAGCGTTTGAACGAGATATTTCCAACCTTCCGAAACTATAAGAAAGAGAAGCAGGAAGAAAGCTGCGGAAGGTGATGGTACTTTATCTCACTAAAAGACACTTTTTGATCTCCGATCTTTTGTCCCCGTAAACCAGTTTATAGAAATAAATTCCGGATGAAACCGGTTTGCTGGATTCGTCCCTTCCGTTCCATTCGACCAATCCTTCGATTCCGTTCAGGATGACAGGAATAGACTTCACTTTCTGACCTTTCATATTGTAAATCAAAATCTCTGCGTCCTTTCCGTTCTCTGCGGTGAGATTGAAAAAAATATTAGTCGAGATTCTGAACGGATTAGGGAAATTATCGAGTAATTTAAAATCAGAATCGGAAATCGTTTCATCTTCAGCAAGGGTATATTCATCGGGCGGATCTGTCGTGAATTTTATTGCTAACCCTTGTTGCAATTCGGTCGCACTTGCCGGGTAAATGTTGGCATAAGTATAAAGAATTCCATCTGATTGAGTTGGATTTTCGATACCGACAGTGCAGTAATTTCCATCAGTGTCGATATTATGGACTTCAAAATAATTAATTTGAATTTCCCCGTTTCCATCGATAGTCGGATAAAAATCAGGGTCATATAAAATTATCTCAAATTTTTCTACTGATTCATTGTCATCACGATTATAACATTCATTCCATTCGATGATGAAAGTATTGTCAACCTGATCATAATAATGACAGATCCTCATGTCCGCATAAATCTCATTGATCTCGTCGATCTCTTCCCCGATCAGGTCATCCCAGAAAGCGGCAACCATAGCATAAGGTCCGAGAGCTGCCGGAATATTCCAGTTCCTGAAATTCGTTTCCCAGGTTGGAACAAACGAAATCCAACCATTCGTACAGATGGAGATGCTGTCAAATTCTGTTCCGTAAAATTTAAAATCAAAAGGCAGGTCTATCGATTGCGTTTGGTCATCAGGAAGAAGAAAAACCGAGCCGTTTCCACCTTCATCCGGATCGATCTCGATCCATTCATAAGTAGGAGTTTCTTCATAACCGGCATCAAAACTGTCATACGCAAAATATCCAAAACTATCGTGTCCTGTCGGATGAGTATTATCGACATTTCCAACAACGATTGTGAAAATGGTCGAGGTCATTAATCCATTATCATCGAATAAATTCAACTCGAAAGAGACATTTCGTCCAATAAAACAGTCTTCCTCCACATCGACCGGGAATGTTCCCATACTTGTTCCTCCAACCGCGACATCACCGAAATTAATAATGATCTCCCCGACGCTTGCAGCATCGCTCAAAGAAGTTAAAGTTCCTTGCAGGTTTACAGCATCGACTGTTCCGATATTTCCAATCGTAACATCTAAATCATTTGCTCCCAAGTCCAGGTAATTATTTCCACTCGCAGAAAATTCAGTAACTTCAAAGATAAGGCTGCTGACTATCAATTCCAGTTTAGCATCACATCCGTCAGAAATATCGAGATCGAATGCGAGAACTTCGTTATCCGGACAGGATGCTAAAACTTCAAATTGGAAATTCTGAGTAGAAGTCGCCCCTGCTCCGATATTCCCAAAATCGGCGGAATTATCGGTGATATTCACAAACTCATTTTCCGAACTTAAAACTGCTGTGATCGAATTTGCAGTTTGAGAACCGAAATTTTTCAAATTTACTTCCAGTTGGATATCTTCTCCTGAAATAACTGCCGTATCTGTTTGATAGGAATACAATCCGACATCTGTTGCCGAGGAAACAACATCTATATCCTGGATTAGAGGAATATGATTCGGTTTCGTAATTGTAACCTGGATCGTTCCTTCGGTAAGAGAATCAAAATACATAGTTGCCTGTCCGTTATCTATGATTTCAACATTATAGAATTCATCTGTTTTCATCGCAGTAATGATCCCGCCCTCAAGGTCTGGAACGCTAACATCGAGATAACTTATACCGATCGTAACTTCAGACGGCAAAGTACAGGTGATCTCTGTCGGAATTTTAGTCCACATAGATAAAGAAGGATCTCCTAAAATATTATAAACATGGAAATAGAATTCAACATTGCCACCCGGTTCTCTATCCAGAGGGAAATTATTATATAATTCTAATTTTCCTCGCAAAACAGCGAGTCCCAGAGTCAGGATATCTTCATTCAATAATCCGTAATAAAATCCTGAAAAAATAGAATTGTTCAATTTTGTATGAGTATACAGATCCGAAGGTCCGACGATAGCTACACAACCTTTTGGTAAGGTTGGGGAACCATCTCTGAAAAATACTTCCCCAAAGCAAGGATCCACATTATTGGCAAAATCCACAGTATTGCATACGATCGAAGTAACTACAGGTAATTTTTCTCCATTATTCAAATCCTCCAGGTCATCGATATGATATTCAGGATAATGCCAGCCATTAGCGTCCCCCCAACCGCGATAACTGACAAATCCAACTCCTTCATTGATAGCAGCGTTGATCTCGGGAGCAGCAAAGTGAGTAGGCGGGTAATAAATTTCATCAATTTCCGTATAACCATAATCAACCATCTTGTCTTTTAACCATTTACTGACCTTTTTAGGAGTTGTCGGAGTTGGTGGTGAAGTGGAATAATTCCCGGCAACCAGAAGCGCTTCCGTAAACCAATCCGTATTTTCCATATACGGTGTTTTCTCATAAACAAATTGTTTATTGAGAATTGTCCATAATTCCATGATCGCATCGATGGAAAACCTGCCGACGATCATTTCCGGGAAATAGTCTTCCCCGGCAAGCAGTGTGTAGGGATGATCGGTTACATCATTTTCCGCACTTATATAAAAAGAAGGGATTTCAAAAGGAGCATCGACATCGCCGGTCAGTAATAAAAAATCAGGAGGAGTCTCGGAATTGTCATAAAGATTTTGAAGATAACTTTTTATTTGAGCACTCGTACTTCCGGTTTCGTCGAGTGTAACGACCTCTGTAAAAGTTCCTTTCGCATTTTTCCAAATTACATAATCATCAAAGTAACCGGCTAAATTGGAAAAGGTTATGATCAGCATTCGGGCGGGTTCTGTGGTTGCATCCCGTAAATAGGAGGTTTCAAAATTATCGACAAAAGACTTATAAACAGGCAGGAATGCTTTTGATATTCTGGTTGGAACATCCTGCACATTTACAGGCTTCACTTCAAGGTCGATGCTTTTCAATGTAGAAACCGTTTCTCGATCTTTTACGGAAGTTTTGATCCTGACCTGATGACCGAAAAGATCTCTCATAATAAAACTATCGGTAATTTCAACCCGGGATGCTCCATCGATGATCTCATCCCTGAGATGTTCTCCGTTTTTAGAGAAGATCGAAATTTCACAGCTATTCACGGAAATTTCCGCATCGAGAGCAGGCAGAGCAATTGTTTTGTAAATATCTTTCTGCTGCATCGAATTTCTCTCATTCTCAAAATTGATTGTAATATTGCCGTTATTATTACTGAAATTTATTTCCGTAAAAAGGTAAAGTGCGGAAATGATCAGCATAAAAGTGATCATATTTTTTTTCATGTTTCCTCCTATTTTGTTTCACGGAACTCCCTTTCGTTGTAATTTTGAATCTCCGATTCAAATAATTTTTTATAAATTTCCGGACCTTTGTTGAGAGAATTATTTTGAGAACGCTTCGGAAAGAATCCTGAAAAGAACGAAGCGGAACTTCTGATTTACAACGATTCGGAGAAGCGTGTTACCGCATCAGGATCATCTTTTTTGTTCTTTGATAATTTTCGGTTTTTAATTGATAAAAATAAATTCCCGATGATACCGCTTTATTCTCATCATCAGTTCCATCCCAAATTATGGAGTTTGAAGACCGTGTCTTTTTAGCATTAACATGGTTAATGCATTCCAAAGTTTTCACTCTCTGCCCTTTTAAATTATAAATAATGATCTCTGCATTCTTCGTGTCCTCTGCGTAGAGATCAAAAGAAATGTTTGTAAAAGTGTGGAACGGATTCGGGAAATTATTATACAGTTTGGAGTAATAAGGTTCGATATCGAATTGATTGGAATCGGAAATACCTTCTGTGGCTGAGATCTTGATATCATCGATCCACCAGCCCGGATCCCGTAAAGTTTCATCGCTGCTGAAATCAAATCTCAGATAGATATTGTTATCAATATAACCGGCAAGAGGGATGACTGAACGATCGGATTGTGCATGCGGCAGGTAATACCAGGCAGGATTGATCCCGGAGAATTCTTCCAAAATGTCCCAATCCGTACCGTTGATCGAAATCGCAACTGCACATATATCTGAGTCGTGTTCCGTATAATATTTGTGATCAAATTTCAGGACAATATCGTTACTCGCTTCATGCAGGTCTATCGGTTCGGATGTCGTCAAAATAGAGATCGAGTTATTGGGATAGAATTTATGATAACTCTGTTCGAAAAATCCGTAATTATTAGTAACAACATTAGAATTTTCAAAAGTATCAAATTCAATTGCCCAATCTCCGCTCACATCCCAACGAGCAAAGCCATTGTTCCAGGATTCGCTGAAAATAACCGTCTCCAGGTTCAGTGCGATCTCAAGATCATGATTTCCGGATTCCAGGATTTCTTCATAAAGATAGGGAACACAATTATTGGAAATTACCTGCATCTTAAAATTACCGGCAGATCCATCATAAGAAAATTCTCCGGTATTCGTATAAAGCGTATCGTTCTCCAAACTGAAAACAATTATCTCTGCCGGGACAGGTTCATCGTTGCAGGTAATAGTTCCGGTTACACTGATTTCATCTAACGGAACTAATTCGATTTCAAGAGTTGTCCAGACGGAATTATTTACGGTTATATCATTAATGATCTGTTCTTCATATCCTTTTTTGCGAACTTTGAGATCATAAGTTCCAGGCAGCAAAACCCTCCAGAAACGACCGTAAAGTTCATCGGTGAGCCGGTGAGCGAAAAAAGATGCTTGATGCTGTTGGACTAAAATTTCCGCAATAAGAGGTTCTCCTGTATTTGCGTCCGTAACATGACCGGTAAGCATCGCATTGTCGGTTTCGTAGCCGATCGCTCGGTCCAATAACCAATATGCTCCCTGACTGCAGCGCAAGCATGTATCATCCACCAGATAAAGCGGAGGGTCATTCGGAGGTTGCAGGTTTTCCGTTCCGCATTCGATCAGCAGTTGGGTTGTTCCGTGAGCTTGATAAAACCAGTCGTGAGCATTTCCTTTCCTTCCCAATGAAGGGGAAGGAACATAATATCCTCCGTTTTCTCTTTCGATCATACCGGCAACCGTATTTCCGATGTATTGATTAAGATAAAAATCCGGAGAGCGTTTTTCACCGTCCCATTCAAAAGAATAATAGACTTTTTCGGAAAAATTTCCGGTTCTCGAAGAATGCCAATTGATGGAAAAAATGAAATGCTGTTCTGCAGCCAGATCGCGAATGGTCATTGTTCCGCCTTCGGAAAAAGGCGCCGGACCTTTATAATAATCCCATAATTCTTCTCCACCAGGAGCCCAAAGAGTGTCTCCGTGACACCAGTTAAAAGAATAATTCCGGTTCGTATCGACACCATCGGCGTCGTTCCCCGGACCTTCTTCATAATCAAAAATTCCATTCAGATTGTTGTCTCTTTTATTTTTCCGGAAGGAAGTGTCCCAGCCATCCATTACAACCTGCAGACCTTCGGGATTGTAGCTTGGAACAAACCACATTTCCAGGTTTGCGATCCATAAATTATAAGGAAATTGGTAAAAATGTTCGGCAATATCTTTGATCATATACATCGTGATCTCGACACCGAGAACTTCTTCCGCATGACATTGCCCGGCAAACATCACCGCAGGTTCGTCTTCATCGACAGTTACATTGTCGGAAATTTTCACAGCCCAGATGGGTAAAGGTTCCTGGTACGGATCCGCTCCCAAGGTATGACCTATCGAATCGACCATAACGAATTGCGGATATTGCTCCTGCAGGGAATCGATCTCAGCTTTTATTTCTGCGTAAGTATGATAACGCGGGTGCAGGATCACCTGCGAAAACAGGTTTGTGCAGAGCAATAATAATATCAGAAAAAAAGTTGATTTCATTTTTTCCTTTTTTTAGATAAATCAAACATCGGAATGTCCGAAGGTCTTCCGATTGTTTGGATCCCATTAAGTTCTTCTGTTTGTGATAAACCAACATTCCGAAGATTCGATAAATCGAAACATGCGGAAGTTGATGCTATCTCAGCACCACCATTTTCCTGGTTTTGGATCTAAGGTCGTCAGCTTCGAGCCTGTAAAAATAAATTCCGCTGGAAACAGTTCTACCGGTAGAATTTCTTCCATCCCAGGATATTTTATTTTCTTCGGGTAGCAGTTTATGAACTAATTGTCCCTTAATGTTGTAGATATTTATTTCCGGATTATTCAGCGATCCGACATTTAGGTTAAAAGATATTTCCGTGGAATTTTGTAAAGGATTCGGATAGTTATTGATCGTGATATATTTATCCGGTTCAAAATCATAATCAACAGCAGTGTAGTCAAAAAGTTTTTGCGCGTAGATGCTGTAAATATCTTCTTTTCCGCTGGAGCGGGTATCTTGCCAGACGACATAAACATTATTGTTGTCATCGGTTGTTGCCATTGGTTTGCCTTGATTCTTAATGGCTGAACATATCTCCAATCCTAAAGGATCCCACTGCAAATTGCCGTCGGAATCGACCATTTGAGCATAAAGTTCCGTGCTTCGATGAGCAGCAGTACTGTAGTAATAATCTTCCCAGAAAACGACAGAATAGTCACCGCTCCGAACTAAATACGGAT
This sequence comes from uncultured Candidatus Cloacimonadota bacterium, assembly GCA_964521025.1. GTDB lineage: Bacteria > Cloacimonadota > Cloacimonadia > Cloacimonadales > TCS61 > DRTC01. Next base: position 28,056 of record CAZFPK010000036.1, read on the forward strand.
CAACCTCGTTACTATCTTTCACAGCAATTTCCAAACCGTTTTCTGTCCATAACTCGGAACCATTATTATCATATTTCTGCACGAAAACATCATAATTATTTCCGTTCCTGAAATCAGCCCAACACATAAAAAGATCTTCAGCGAAACTGAAATTTGAAAGGGCTTGATCATCATCATATAGAACGAGAGGAGCTCCGTCTTCCTGCCAGAGTGTATTTCCATCATAAGTAATGATCTGTCCGTAGATATCAAAATTTCCATTTCGTTTATCTTCCCAGACAACAAGAATTCCTTCCGGGACGAGAGTTCCTTTTGCATTTCCCTGGTTGCCTTCAGCAGCGCAAATTTCTAAACCATCTTCAGGCCAGCCTGCTGGAGTATTCCCGTTTTCATCGATCAATTTTATAAAAATATTTTTATGGGAAGTTCCTATCCAACCTTGCCAGATGAAAAAATTCTCAACTACATCAGTCATCTCATCCTGACCGGTTCTGCTTGTGATTTGAACACCTTCGTCAGCCCATTGTTTTTGTCCGTCGATGATTAATTGACCATAAATATCAGGATTAAAAATATCTCTGGAATCCATCCAACCGACAAAGTATTGATTTTGCCTGCCTGTACTTCTGGCAGAAATCTTGGGCATTTCTTGAGAGCAATAAAATTCAGCAACAGCAATTCCGGTTGTATCGGGCCAGAGGAAATTACCGTTTGTATCGATTCCCTGAGCATAAACCTGTTTGAAATCTCCTCGGATTTCTTCCCAGACAACAGCAATACAATCTGCATTTGGTAATGCTGCCGAATCCATGTTTTCCTGGTCGTAACCGGTCGTCGAGGTTATGGGTTGCCCGTTTTCCGTCAAGATAATGCCGTCCGCATCTAGTGTCTGCATATATATCCGTTTCGTACTGAACCTTGTATCGATCCAGAGGGTAACAGGATTATTATTATTTTTCAGGATTTGAAATTTTTCAGCATTTCCATCCAGACCGTAATATATGATTTCTCCATTCTCTTCCAGTAATTGATCGCCATTTTCGTCGAAAACCTGGAAGTAAATTCCTGTGGAACCTGTTCTCTTGTCTCCCCAGGTTATGAAAGCATCTCCTTCCGGATTTCTTTTGACCAAAGGTGAGAATTGTTCTCCATCAGCATTACAAACGATTTTTCCGCTGTTATCCCAACCTGCCGGAATATTTCCATCTGCATCGAGATGCTGCAAATATATGTCAACATAGGGATAACCTTGTCCGCGAGCATCGTCCCAGACGATCCAGCAGCCGCTATTCAAATCACTAACCAAGCGGGGATTTAACTGGTCATAGTCTTCAGTACAAAGAGAAAGTCCAGCAGGATCCCAGAGCAGGTTACCATTCAAATCTATTTTTTGAATATAAATATCCTTGTAATAAAAGTCATTTCTTCCATCTTCCCAAACGATGAATGCTCCGTTATCTGATGATTTTGTTATCCTGGCATTTTTCTGAATTCCTGTTCCGACACAGATCTCAATTTCTTCTGCCCATAACAAATTTCCATTTAAATCGATCCTTTGAGCATAAATATCACCATCATTTTCGTTTCTTTTATCACGCCAGGTTATGATGAAACTTCCCGAACCATCAGGAGTAATTTTTGGTTTTTCCCGCATTCCTTGAGCATCACACAATAAGATTCCCTCGTCTCCCCATAAAAGTGTTCCATCTGAACTTATTCGTTGAATATAGATATTTCCTTGTTCGGGGCTGGGAACATCATGCCAGGCCATGATCGCGCCACCATTTCCGTCTTCCCAAAAAGTATGCTGGTTTTGACTTCCGGCAGCAGCAGCGATTGGGTTACCGTTTGCATCCCAGCCATTAGCTATCGAACCGTCGGACAGGATATGAGTTCCGTAAATATCTGTTCCACCTGGGTTACGATGATCGATCCAGATTATGTACGCACCTCCATTTGCATCATCGACAATGTTCAACGAAATCTGCACATCTTCTACAATACAGAGCGGAACTCCAATCGGATCCCAGAGTAAATTACCGTTGTTATCAAGTTTCTGAGCATAAATATCTCCCGCATCTTCATTGCGGAAATCGACCCAGGCAGTGATAACTCCTCCATCCGTATCGATCACGACAATATCTTCCTGGCGGTCTGCTTCACCGTTAACGAGGATTGCTTCTTCACCCCATTCGAGATTTCCATCGCTATCGACTTTCTGTGCCCAGACATCCCTTTCCGAGCGGCGAGTATCTGACCAGACATAAACGACACTGCCGTCATCGAGAGCAATTCCCGAGCGGAACCATTCGATATTAACACCCTGACGAACGGGAATTCCATCGGTTTGCCATTGAATTTGAGAAAATAATCCTGTTATCAGGATCATCATCACAAAAATCAGTATTTCCTTTTTCATTATTTAATCTCCTATCTTTGATTTGTATTCCTGGTTGGTGCGTCAGTCGATGCAACAACCCGATAAAACATTTTTACTGAAGATGCTGTTGTCTGCCAGGATGTTGTTCCAATCCCTTCTTCTTCCAGGGTCGAGAAGGAACCGTATGGATTTGAGTCACTATAAACTTTATAAGAATTTGCACCAGATACAGAATCCCAGCTAATTGTGATTGTTCCGCCGTTTTGAGAGATACTAACATTTGCAGGTGGATCCAGGCTTTCTTCGACATTCAAAGTTACGGGAATAGAAACTTCCGGATTATCAGGATCATTGCTGCTAATGACAATATTTGCCAGGTATGTACCGACTTCGAGAGCATCGGGATTCGTATCGAAAGTTACAGTGATCACATCGTCGGGAGAACCTGCATCGATCGAACCGGTAATTTGATTTTCTCCATCGAGTGTACACCAGCTGAAAGTCGGATCGTTTGTACAGGTTGCGGAGAAGGGACTTAATCCGGTTGGAGTAGAACCGCCTTCACCGTCGGAAGCAACTTGTGTTCCGTCATTATCATAGATATAATAAGAATTTTCATAAGACCAACTACCTGGGGTATAATCGGTTGAAATTTGATCGCCGGTATTTACATCGAAAAAATGAGATTCCGGACCAGTTCCATTACTCAAAGATAAATCATTTAATACAACGATATCATTGACCAGCACATCGACATAACCACCATTCCAGCCGTCACCGTAGTCATCATGAAGGTCGATCGAGAATTGACATGATCTCAAAGATCGATCTACTTCTTTGATCAAGGGAGCAATGATCGGAGTTTTGATTTCCCTGTTGCCGACATTGTAATCTTTTCTAATTTTTGAAATATCGAATTTGTTATTTCCTGAACCGGTAATTCTTTCGGTATAAACAACTGTTGCTGTGTAATCTAAAGTTATACCGCCATCATTTCCGATATTTAAGTTATCTGTTGTGGAACCTTCCGGCGGTAATGTTTTTGTAAATGAAGCAGGTGAGTATGTAATTTGAGCTGGAGAAGCTAGCGGAGGAAAAGTAATATAATCGATCCAGGCACAATCATCGCCTTCACTCACTGAACCATCCTTATGATATTGCCATTTAAAAGTGTGTGTTCCTGCGGTTACGGAATATGTCTCTTCCGACCAGGAATCTATCCCGGACCATCTTTCCTGTTCGACATCATCGATGAGAAACCTGAGATAATCCCAAATATGAGTTTCATGATTCTCACAGGAAACTTTTTTCCAAAAAGTTATATTACCTGCAGACAATACTTCAACCTCAACCAGCAGGTAAGTATCCTGACTATGAGTAATAGTACCTGATTTAGCACAATAGGTTCCTTCATAAGGGCTTTCGGTTACAACCGACCAATCTGCATCACCGTCAAATTCCCAGGCATATTGAGAGAAATCACCGGTTTCAAAATCTTCGATATTCATTCCCACAGATAACGAGAAACCGTCTGTATTAGTGTAACCAAGGTCTCCACTAAAATCCAGATCAAAAATTATAGTGTGTCCCATTGGAGTGCTTGCTGATGTTGTGACATTAAAATACACATAAGTAGTTGTTCCTGCTGCTAATAATGAAGTAAAATCCGTATCATCATTTATCGTAATATAACTGTCGGTAGAAGATAGAATCGATGTCAGATTTGTCGCATCTGCTCCCCCATTATTTATTAAAGTAACTCTTAATTCGGTAGTCTCATCCGGATCTAAAGTATTATTATCACCATCGTTTACAAAAACTTCCTGAAACTCAACAATGGGTGCATTTAGCATAAGTTGGAAATCCAGATCCCAGGTATCTTCATTGCTGGTAACATCCAGATCGAATAATACATAATGTCCATCCGGACAATCATTATCTACGGTAAAAGTATAATCCGTTAAATTAGTTCCTGATCCGCCTCCGGCAATATCATTGTAATTTGAAAAATTTTGAGTAACAGTTACATAACCATCAACAGATGAGAGAACAGCAGAGATTCCGGTAGCGGGATTCAATCCCATATTATTCAGGTCGATTTCCAGGTTCACGGTTTCACCATAATCTACATTTCCATTGCCGTTTGTATCATCGATAACGATCGTTCCGATGACAAGATAAGGTTCTGACGGAGGTGATGGCGTATTAGTTGTGAAGAGAACAGCCATTTGATTTTGCAAAGTTTTTGCTGCTGTTGGATAAGTATCGTTATAAGTGTATTCCAATCCTACTTCGCTGGTATGATCTTCGATACCTACAGTTGCGTATTGACCATGAGAAATATGAAAGGTCGGAGTATAATCGCCAACATCGACATTGTTCACAACCTTGTATTGCACTTTAATTTCTCCATCTCCGGTCGGAGTTGCATAATAATTTGGATCATAGAGAATTACCTGGAATGTTTCTTCCGCACTGTTATATTCATTTTGCAGGTGAGACCATTCAACAACGAAATAATGTTGAACGGAATTATTATAATAACATACTCTTCCGCTGCCGATTTTAAGATCATCCCAGAAAGGAGCGATCATGGGTGAAGGACCAAGCGGACCAGGAATATGCCAGTTCATAAAGGAATATTGTTCCGTTGAACCGGGGGCAATCCAACCATTCGAACAAACAGTAATGGTGGAATAATTCTCTCCATAAAAAGTAAAATTAAAAGGCAAACTTATAGTTTCGATATCTCCTGTATTTCCAACATCAGACATGGAAATAACAGTTCCGGAACCTCCGTAATTTGGATCGATCTCTTCCCAATCATAAGTTGGAGCAGGAGTGTAATCTATATCACCATCATCAAAGCAATAGTAACCATAAGTATCAGGTCCGAGAGGATCAGTTACCGAAACATCACCAACTTCAAAAATAAATTGGACAGTATTGTCATAACCGCTTGCATTATAAAGTTGAAGATCGAGAGTAAACTGGGTTCCCGGAGTTATATTCGAGCTTGCTGTAAGTTCGAATTTATTAGAATTATTAGTTGCTGATGATCCTGAACCAATGGTTCCGAAATACCCCGAATCATCGCTAATAGTAATTTGACTGTCTGAGCTTGAAAGAGTTCCGTAAACAGAAGATGCGGAAACAGAACCGATATTTTCAATGGTTACGGTTAGATCGGAAGTTTCTCCGGGATCCAATATACCATTACCACCATCGTCAACAGTATAACTGTTATATGATAGATTTGCTCCTGCAACAGTTAAATATATTTTATCATTCCATTCATTACCGACACCTTCAGTTATGACCATATCGATATCGATTTCTGTTCCGCCCAGAACATCGGCATCCACGCTGAAATCAAAATCATCATAAGAATAGGACGAGCTTCCGGCACCGATATTCGGATAAGTTTCAGTATTATCGGTAATCGTGATAAAACTATCATCTGATGAAATGGTTGCTCCAATAGAATATGTGCTTGCTGTACCGTAATTTTTCAGGCTGACCCCGAGTTCGATATCTTCTCCGGGATTGATATTTCCATTATTATTCCCGGAAGAAGTTCCGGAATTATCATCATCGATGTTTGTTTCAAATACACTTAAAAATTTACTTTCCTGACTAATATCGAAACTGCCGAGATGCGGGATATAATTATGATCTGTAACTGTCAAAGTAACTGTTCCTTCGAGGTCGCCATCAAATTGTAAGATAATTTGACCGTTACTGTCCGTATATCCTGTGGAAAAAATATCATCATCTCCCATTAAAGCTGTAACCCATGCTCCTTCTATTGGTGCGCGAGAACTGTTTTCAACTGTGACTTCAATATAATTGCTCCCCTGAGGAATAGTGGAATCATAAGTAACGATCAGGGCTTCCGGGAGATTTGTCCAGACTTCCATCCCCGGATCTCCCATAAGATTGTTCCAATAAGAGAAATTGTTAACTTCATCATTGGGATTTCCGGGATAATTAAGATATAGATTTAATTTCCCGCGATTCAGTGCTCCTCCCATGTGATATATCTGGTCCTGGAAAATTCCGTAAAATATTCCTGCATCCACGCAATTGTTGAAGCAAGTATGAGTGTATATCGTGGCTGTTGCTATGGCGGCAATTCCGCCTTTAGGAACGGCTACCGTACCGGCTTTTAACATAGCTTCGCTGCGACAATCGCTGGTGCCTTCAAAATCTCCGGTAGAACAGGTTGGAAATACAGCAACCGGTAACATATAACCATTGGTTAAACTGTTGATATCAGATGTATCCCATCCACTCATTCCTAAATA
>CAZFPK010000037.1:0-34636 GCA_964521025.1 uncultured Candidatus Cloacimonadota bacterium
TGGGACTTCCGTTCATCGATGGGACTTCCGTTCATCGATGGGACTTCTAAATCCGAACTCCCTGCAAGCGAGGAAGTCCGGGTTATAACAAGTCGAAGCATATACTCTCTCTTCCAACCTTCCGCATCCGCAAAATAAGTAAAAATTGAAAGAAGTTTTCGGAAGGATTGAACATTTGCTTTAGCCGTACCTCCTCCGGTACAATTCGTACCACAGGCATAGCTGGAATTTCAAAACAAATAAAATTAAAATATTTTATGAAAAGATAATAATTTATAAATATCACTGTTCCATCCTTTGTTTATTTGAGATATTTAAAGAATAGAAAAAATCTTTTTCAATTTGGCACAATGATTGTATTATCAATCCCCGAATTATGGAGTTTCAGATGAAAATATTTTTTATTTGTTCGTTTATGTTATGCATTTTGTTTCTGGAAGCCGGCTGGTTAACGGAAGATTATACGGAATTAAACGGAAAAATCCGGAGTAATGATGTCCGGAATGTTTTCTTTTATGACACAAAGAATGACCCGGATGATAGTTGGAGATGGGACGATCAAAGAAGCTGGTATTATGAACCTTCTTTTCCGGACGACGATTTTCTGGGAAGTACTCCCGATCCGAATCGCTGGATTATTAATGATCCGGATGAATATTTAAACCAGAACAACCTTATTCATTATTATAAACCTCCGACCGAAGATGTTTTCCATTCGGCAGAATATATTTCGAACTGGGAAATTTCCGGTGATTTTGAGGTTGCAATCGATTTTGAGTTATTGATCTGGAATCAAAGCCAATTTCAACATGAATCATCCATCAGATTGGAGTTTTGGGTAGATGAGAATAATGCCGGCAAACTATGGCGATATCGTCATAGTGATAATAATTATTGGGGTCAGGTTTGGATAAATGGTGATTTTTATCATGGTAGAGAATCCTCAGGATCCGGAAATGAAACGATTGGAAAATTGCTGCTAAACCGGACCGGAGACCGCTTGGAAATGTGGCGCTGGTCTCCTGATGATCAACTGTATCAAAGAGTGTTTTATAAAACCGGTTTTTCGACAGCAAGCGGTAATATTTATCTGGTTTTTACTAATTATAATACGGAAATGGAAGTCGAAGTCGATGATTTCAAAATAATTTCAGGAACTACCGATTTTGGAAATGACGGTTCTCTAACCAGAGGACTAAAAAATGAATTCCCGGAGCAAGCGATCCTGATCAAGACCGATGAGAGTCTCGAGATCATCGATGCAGATGATAACAAGCTCTGGATGAGATTTACCGGGATCGAAGACAATCTCGGTGTGATCGGCGGGAATACTTCTCCCCTCTTTGCTCTGAACGGAATAATTTATACAACCTGGAATCAAGCATTTCAAGGTTTAGTATCGATAGACTTTACGAATGATGAAGTGCTTTATATTTCCGATTCTTATAACCAGGTTTATGAGGGTAACATCCGGCAGAGAAATTTAGATGAAAGATGGTTGTCTCACACTCCTTCTTATTCGATCACAACCGACCAGATCAACAGCATTTCCGGTGCTAATGAAGGAAGCGATTCCTATCTCGCTTTTGGACATGACCAGGGTGCCTGCATTGTAAAGAACTATAATTACACTTTTTCCAGTGCGGAAACAAATCCCATCCATACTCTCGGTTTCGATGATGATTTTCGTTTTTATTATGCTGACGATATGGTTTTACATCAATGTGTATCTTCATATAAATACGGAAATTTCTCTCACTCGGTCGGGATGGTTTGTCCGGAAACACAAGCACTTGCTTTCTCAACGGAATATACATTCGCTGCTGGGACAAGTGAAACAACCAAATTCAGCCAGGATCCTTTCTTGATCCTGGATAGTTACACAGCCGGTTCCGGTTTGGCGCCGACATCTTCCAACAATTGCATGGGTTTAGCATGTTTCGGTGATACACTATTTGTCGGAACTGCCGGAATAACCGATGGTTTTATTTCCGCAGTAAATATTACAAATGACACCTTCCTTTTCAGTATAGACGAATCAGACGGATTGATCTCGAATGACTGCGCAGCTATGTCCGGTGGAGAGACTCCTCTGTTCAACAGGAATATCATCTGGGGAACGGAAAACGGAGTTACCAGGTTATATGGGATCAGCGGTGGAGTTTGTAATGTTCAACTCCTGATGGATGGAAATGATGCGGAATTAAATTGGACAGAGATCATCCAGGCATCGATCTACAATATCTATCGGGATGTCATTCCCGCAGTAGAGCCGGACCCTCAAACATATATCGGAAGTACTTCCAACACCTTTTATATCGATTATAATGCGGGTATATCTTCCGACATTTATTTTTATACGGTAACCTGGGAAGATTAGATTTTTAGGTGAGTAATTATGATAAAATTTGAATTTATTTTAATGCAGAAAACTTTTTTATATCTTTGTTCCCTTAATTCTTCTGCCGGTTGTTTCTCTCCTTGGGCGATGAATAATGGCGGTGGAGGGGCTTTATCTTATCCACCGCTTTTGCCTGAAAATCTAATGATAACCAAAAATGAAACCCAATTGATCCTTAATTGGGATGAGGTCACGCTCGATACCGGAGGTTACTCGATCAGCGGAGTAACTTATGATATCTATGCAACAGAAGATCCGTATGCCGGATGGATTCCGGACGAATCCGGTGTAACCGAAACAACCTGGACAAAACTTATATCGGAAACAAAGGAATTCTACAGGATTGTCGCTGTTTATATTCCTCAGGTGGAGTAATTGTTCACGATTCATACTCCGTTAAATCAGAGTCAATGAATACGGAAGAATGATCCTCCACCTAATTATAAAACACCTCAGTCCCGGTGGTAATTACTTGACCCCCTTGTTAATAGCCACCGGGATAAATGAGGTTTTTTTATTTTCAAATGTGTAAAACTTACCAAATCTTTTAAAACTCACTTGACTCTTTTTTATATAAATCCTTTTTGGAAGTGTATTAAAGAAAAAGGTAATTATATGAAGAAGGTCTTTCTGTTTTATATTTTTATTACAACCATTCCCCTATTTTGTTCAAATCCTGTGATAGACAGTCTGGAAACTGCTTTATCCAAAGCAATGGGCATACAAAGAATTGAAATACTCAACGATTTAGGTATGAACTATCTGAATATCTCTTCGGAAAAAAGTCTGGAATATGCTCGTAAAGCACTTACCGAAGCGGAAAAATATAATAATCAAAAAGAACAGTCAAAATCTTTTTATATTTTGGGTTCTAATTATGATAACCTTCAAGAACCTGAAAAAGCCCTGCAATACCTGGATAAAGCATTGAAAATCGGTCGGGAGATCGATGATAAATCTGTTATTGCAACTGCTTATAACGGTTTTGGCGGATTCTATTATGCCAGATCAGATTATGATAAAGCTATACCGTATTACCAGAAATCGCTGCAGACCGCCAAGGAAGGCGGACTTACCGAGGGACTCACTCTTCCTCTGCTCAATATGGCGCAGATTTATTTCTATCGGGGACAGTTCGATAAGTCGCTTGATCATTATCAACAAGCTCTGGAAAATAGCGAGAAATCGTCTTTCAACGCCGGAATTGCTCATTCTTATAGAGGTATTGCCAAGATTTATCAGAAATGGGAAAAATACGATAAAGCAAACGAATTATCAATTATAAAAAGTTGAATGATTACGAAAAAGCAATCGAATTTCAGGAAAGATCATTAGAAATCAAAGAAGAATTGAAAAACTGGATAGGAATAGCTGCTTCTCTGAATGGTTTAGGAATTTCCTACAAAAAAATAGGAGATTATGATAAAGCTCTTCAGTATTATCAAAGAGCGATAGAAATCCAGAATGAAACAGGTGATAAATTGAACATGGCTTCCAGTTTGGGAAATATTGGTATTCTCTATTCCGAATTAAAGGATTACGAGCAAGCACTCGAATATCTGTTTAGAAGTAATGAGATCGCTTTAAAGATCGATTATAAACAGCAGATCATCAGTAATTACGACCATATCGCTGTCATCTATGAAAAGAAGCAGGAATATCGAATAGCACTGGATTATTTCGAGAAATTCATTACTTTGAAAGATTCTGTTTTTAATGAACAAAAACACAAGCAGTTCGCTGAAATGAGAACTAAATACGAAACCGAAAAAAAAGAACAGGAAAATGTCATTCTCAAACAGAAAAATGAATTCAATGAATTAGCAATTTCACGGCAGAAAAGTTTAAGGAATTTTTTGATCATCATTTCTTTGATCATCCTCATTTCCATGATCCTCGTTTATAATCAGTTTCGTCTGAAAAAAAGAGCATTCCTGGAACTGGAAAAAGCAGATAAAATCATTCGCCAGCAGAGAGATGAGCTGGAGATGATGAACAAAACCCGCGATCGCTTTTTCTCTATCATTTCGCACGATTTGAAAAATTCTTTTACTTCTCTGCAGATGGGAACGAAACTTTTAGCAGATATTGAAGGATTGGATAAAGATGAGATCAAAATGGTCTCAAAAGAATTAGCAGATTCCGTTGAGAATCTTTATAAATTATTGGAAAATCTTCTGGAATGGTCGAGAATTCAAATCGGAAGAATCCATCATGAACCGCAGGAATTTGTTATTTCGGAAATAATTAGAGATGTTCTAAAAGTGATGGCAGGAAAAGCATCTCAAAAAAATATTACTTTGATTTCCGAAATAAAAGAAAATACTAAAGTCTTCGCTGATAAAAATATGGTCTATTCGGTTCTGCAAAACCTTATTTCCAATGCGATCAAATTTACCGACATAAATGGTGAGATTAAAATCCGGCAAAAAGAAATTGATGATAAATTAGAGATCTCGATTTCCGATAACGGAGTCGGAATGTCCAAAACTCAATTTTCAAAAATCTTTAAGATCGATGAAATAATCTCCACTCCCGGCACTAATGATGAAAAGGGAACAGGTTTGGGTTTGATCTTGTGTAAAGAATTTATCGAGAAAAATGGTGGTGAAATTCAGGTGGAAAGTGAAGAAGGGAAAGGAACGGAGTTTGTTTTAGGTTACCTGTTTCATCATTGTTTAGTTATAAATTACTCAATAACAAAATTCAATGATTTGACAATTTTTTTCTGTCATCTTTTTATGTTCACAGAAGAATTCATTCATTATCGGAGGTAGAATTTGCATAAAATCCTGATCATCGACGACGATAAACTCGTCAACCTGACACTCTCCAAACTGCTGAAAAAATCAGGATACGAAACGAAAAGCACTTACAATGGGAAATCCGGAATTTATGAAACGCAACACTTCCAACCTGATTTGATATTGCTCGATTTCAAACTACCCGATCTGAACGGATTTCAAATCCTGGAGAAGATCAAAAATATCAATAGTGCGATTATCGTCATCATGATAACTTCCTTCGGAGATATTAAAAGAGCAGTGAAAGCAATTAAACTCGGAGCTTTTGATTTCTTTACCAAACCATTCGAAAATCAAGAAATACTGGAAGTTATCAGAAAAGCACTCTCATCTTCAAAAAAAGAGAATGAAACTTTTATCGATATCAAGGAAATGATGGGAAACAGCGAGCCTTTACGCAATGTGCTGAAGAATATAGAGCGTGTTTTCGATAAAGATATAACTGTTTTTCTGGAAGGCGAGACCGGAACCGGCAAAGAACTTTTTGCGCGTATGATCCATCAGAAAAGCAAGCGAAAAGATAAACCTTTTATCACCGTCGATTGTGGAGCAATTCCTGAAACGCTTTTTGAGAGCGAACTTTTCGGACATCGGAAAGGAGCCTTTACCGGAGCCTTAAACGATAAAAAAGGAAAATTCGAACTGGCAAACGAAGGAACGCTTTTCCTCGATGAGATAAACAGCCTGCCCATGAGTATGCAGCCGAAATTTCTGCGTGTCCTGCAGGAAGGAGAGATCCAGCAACTCGGTGATGAAAAATCAAAAAAAGTGGATGTTAGGATAATCGCTGCTTCCAACAGCAATATTTATGAAGATGTGAAAAATGCCAGATTCAGAGAAGACCTATTTTATCGTATTCACGAATTTAAGATAGACCTGCCGACTCTCCAGCAAAGAAAAAGCGATATTCAGGTCATTGCCGAATATTTTTTAAAAGAAATCTCCTGCAATTATCAAAAAAAAATTTCCGGTTTTTCTACTGCTGCCATAAATTTGCTGACCGAATACCGGTTTCCCGGAAATATCAGAGAATTAAAGAACATCATAAAAAGCGCGATTTTACTTACTGATTCGGATAAAATCGAGCCTGAACATCTGCTTCTAAAAAATATTAAAACAGAAAAACTTGAAAATGAGGAAGAACCTGATGATTTATCTCTTGAAAAATTCACTGATAAAGCAGAAATCAAAATTATTAAAAAAGCCCTTGAAAAGGCAAAATACAACAAATCCGATGCTGCCGAACTACTCGGTATCAGCAGGAGTCAATTCTATAAAAAACTGGAGAAGTTTGGATTGTAACTCAAACCTCCTGGTTTGAGAAGTAACATAAATCTCCCGGTTTGAGAAGTAACTTAAACCTCCCGGTTTGAGAAGTAACTTAAACCTCCCGGTTTGAGAAGTAACTTAAACCTCCCGGTTTGAGAAGTAACATAAACCTCCCGGTTTGGGAGTCTCAATGCAGGAGCAATGAGTTACTTCTCTCAATGCAGGAGCAATGAGTTACTTCTCTCAATGCAGGAGCAATGAGTTACACATTTTCTCAAATTCCAGACATATTGTCTTATAAATAAAACACAAATTCAATCTTATTAACATCTGAATATTTTACAATAAATCCATAAGTTCCATTAAATCATAAATATACAAAATCTTAAATTTCCTTTTTCCTCTGTGGCACGAAAATAGCAATTGTATCTGCCGTGTTTTCGTGAACATTCTTTTTATGAAAAAAATAAAAAAAGAGGATAGTAATATCCAAAAAAAGGAGGAACGATGAAAAACCTGTTGATCGCAATTATTATCGGTTCGCTCTGCAGCTTTTTAATAGCTGATTGGGCAGAGGTTGAAACACCTCATGTTGGAGAAAAATGGTCGTTAAATGCATTATCATTTCCTGCAGAGAATTCCGGTTGGGCTGTTGGTTATGATTATTCTGCGACAGGAACAGAAACTACTTCTTATGTTGGAATCATTTTGAAATATGATGGCTCTATATGGTCAAAAGAAGAAATTCCTCAACCGAGTGATTTCTGGTCGTTATTCGATATTCATTTTGTTTCAACGCAGGAAGGTTGGGCTGTTGGAGCAGATCAAGGAAATAGTCGAGGTTCGATCTTACACTACTCGAATGGAAACTGGCAGGTAATCGAACCACCGGAAGTAGGTTACGATTGGTGGCAATTATATGGAGTTCGTTTTTTGAATGAGAACGAAGGCTGGGCAGTTGGTGGAGCGAAGAAGGACTGTGCTGTTCTTCTCCATTACAAAGATGGAATTTGGACTGATGAAACAGATTATGAACTGATGAACGGACACACCTTACTCACCTCTTTCCCGACCGAAGGAGGATTGTGGTCAGCAGGTTTCAAAGAAGGTTTACTGGCTGATATTTCGATGGGATCGCATGCCAGAGGAACCTGGGAGATCTGTCAGAAGGATGGTGTTTATGAAAAAATAAAACAACCACTTTTAGAGAAAAATGTGATCTGCGAAGACTATCATTTTTTTGATGCCAAAACAGGCTGGAAAGTTGGTTGGATGCCGGCTTTTCAAAAATCACCAGATACCGGTAAAATGCTGAAATGGAACGGTAAGAAATGGAAAAAAGTGAAACTGGATGGACCCAAAGGTTGGACATTAAGAGCGATCGATTTCGCAGATGAAAAAACCGGCTGGGCTGTCGGACAGAATACAAAAAAGGGAAACGGACTTATCTTTGAATGCAAAAAAGGTAAATGGAGTATGCTCAAGAAAAAGAAAGTTCCCGAGTTTGATGGTAAATGGGAACTGAGAGATGTTAATTTCGATGGGAACTCAACCTGGTGGGCAGTTGGTGCTAATTATTCTAATGATTACGGAATCATCCTGAAATATGTGAAGTAAATAAAAATAATCCCCTGATCTTATAATCGGGAAAATGGGGAATACAAAAAAGAAGGAAAGATGAAAAAGACAATTATTTTAGTTGGTTTAGTGGTTTTAGCAAGTTTGTTAATAGCTGATTGGGAAACGGGAGACGGACATAAAATGCATTTTCCTCAATTGCCTGATCCAACCGGTTGGGATATTGGAACTTATAATGAATGGTTTATTGCTGACGATTGGCAATGTAGTAATTCGGGACCGGTAGATGATATGCATTTTTGGATTTCCTGGAACGATGACGCTACCGAACCGATAATCTCATTACGATTGATAATAATGTCCAACAATCCGTCAGGTCCCCAAGGATTTTCGATTCCAGAAAATGTGTTATGGGATAGAACTTTTTATGACACCGATTTCACCGTTGCCGGACCCTGGACAGGAGATCAAGGTTGGTATGATGTATGGGTTCCGCAATATAATGAACACGATCATATAAATTATTACCAGGTTAACATTGAAAATATCGATCAACCTTTTACGCAAACAGATGGGGAGATTTATTGGTTAGTGCTTGGAACATCTCAAATGTCTCTCGGTTGGAAAACTTCTCAAGATCATTTTATGGATAATGCTGTCTGGGGATCTGCTCCAATTTCTTCAGCTGTTTGGTACGAAATTTACGACCCGGTAACTTCAGATGATATCGATCTGGCTTTTGTGATAAATGACGGAGATCCTCCAACTCCAGTCGAACTCTCCTCTTTCACTGCAGTCTATCATAACGGAACTCCAACCTTGAACTGGACAACTCAATCAGAAACAAACAATATCGGTTGGAATGTTTATCGTTCCGAAAATAACATTTTGGAAGATGCTTTTCAAGTTAACTCAAATTTGATCAATGGAGCGGGAACAACTTTCGAACCGACAGAATACACTTTCATCGATGAAAATAGTGTGGAAATAAATTCAACTTATTTTTATTGGATCGAAAATCGCGATACATCTGGAAATACAGGCACTCATGATCCGATTTCCTTAACGATTCCCGATATCAACAATGATGATCCAAATGCTCCCAACATTGAAATTTCAAGCATCTACAATTATCCGAATCCTTTCTCAAACAGCACCAAAATCGGATTTTCCATGAAAGAATCAGGAAATTTAGATGTTACTATCTACGATTCCAAAGGTCAGTTGATCAAAACTTTATACAAAGGTCATTTCTCTCAACAAGATTTCATTAAAGTTTGGGATGCAAAAGATAGCAACGGCAAAGAAGTTTCTTCCGGAATTTATATGTATGTGATCAAAACTGATGAAAACAATCACACTGGCAAGATGATTCTGACCAAGTAAATAAAAAGATGCAACGAACAAAACTAACAAAACGAACTAAAATAAATGTTTGTTTTTGTTCGCTGTTTAATAAAAGAGAGGAAAAATGGATATTCTACTACATATCGTCGAAAACATTACGATCATCATTTTAGCGATCGTCCTGATATTCCTCTCAAGAGCGTTAATATCGGCTTCTAAAAAAGGAAAATCAAAAGATATAAAGAATGATGAGAAGGAAGAAAACAAACCAATTCAGATTTCAAAACAAAGGAGGTTATGATGAAATCAAGAATTCTTATTGTAGCGATTACATTCCGGGTAATATGCAGTTTTGTTTTTGCCCAGGATGGATGGTTCTGGCAGAATCCCTTGCCAACCGGAAATGTTTACAACGATACTTATTTCATCGATGAGAATTCCGGCTGGATCGTGGGACAATGGGGTGTTGTCATTCATGTTACGGACCAGGGTGAAGATCATTCCGTTGATTATATTGGTGATGATAATACTCTGAATGGCATCTTTTTTACGGAAGAGAACAACGGCTGGATAGTTGGAAATTCGGGTATGATCTATCATTCGACCGATGGTGGTGAAAATTGGTCGGGATTTGATTCCGGGATCGAAAATGACCTGCAAAAAGTCTTTTTCCCGGATGCTGATACCGGTTGGATAGCAGGAGAAAGCGGGACAATTCTGAAAACCATTGACGGAGGAGATAACTGGAATCAGCAAACAACAGGTATCGGAGAACTTCTCTATAATGTTTTTTTATCGATGAAAATACAGGCTGGACAGTTGGTTCCTGGGGAACTATCCTGCATTCGACAGATGGCGGGGAATCCTGGAGTCCGCAGGATTTTCAGACTTTCGATCCTTTCCATGATGTATATTTCATTAATGCTGATGAAGGATGGATTTGCGGAGGATCTGCACTCGTCATTCATACAACCGATGGTGGACAGAACTGGACCCAGCAGACTATCGATGATTGGTTGGAACTGGTGGCAATATCTTTTGTGAGTGCTGCCGAAGGCTGGGTGATTAGAAGTGTCGGGGGAGTTCATCATACGACAGATGGTGGAGAAACCTGGACTCCGCAGTATTTCGAAGGAACAACCGGAGGATCTCATGCCGGGCAATTCGTAAATTCGGATATCGGCTGGGTTATCGGCTTTGATATTTTCTATACTGTCGATGGTGGTGAAAGCTGGACCAAATCCTCATCACATTTAGCTGATAACGAGTTTGAATGCATTTTTATGATCGATGAAAATACAGGCTGGGTTTTGGGAGATTTGACTATCAATGAAGCAATCCTTCATACTATCGACGGAGGTTATACCTGGACTCCTCAAACCTGTGATGCTACAAATCTTTCTGAGATATTCTTTCTCGATGAAAATACCGGCTGGGCTGTCGGCAGTGCAAGTTGGTCGAATATGATCATTCACACAAGTGACGGCGGAGAAACCTGGAACGAACAATATTCCGAAACAGGGATGTATCTCAATGCAGTTCACATGAATGATGCGACGAACGGATGGGCGGTCGGTCAAAATGGTGCTATCATTCACACAATCGACGGAATCAATTGGGAAATGCAGACCTATCAGATCGATTGGGACCTGGAAAGTGTTTACTCATTCGATCATAATAATGCCTGGACTGTTGGTCGTACCTTTACGGAAGGTTTTGTCAAACATACGACAGATGGAGGAGAGAACTGGAATTTTATCGATGTCGGTTCTACGGAACATTTTTATTGTATCGATTTTTATGATGAAAACACAGGTTGGATCATCGGAACAGGCGGCTGCATTTTGAAAACAACAGATGGCGGAGATAATTGGGATCAAATCGATGCCGGCATAACGAATGATTTTCGCAATATGGATATTGTTGGAGAGAATGAAATATATGTTGTTGGAAATTCCGGTATAATTCTTCATACGATAGATGGTGGAACTACCTGGGAAACACAATCATCTCATACAGATAATCATCTGATAGATGTTTTCTTTACCGATTCTAATACAGGTTGGATCGTTGGAGAGGGAAGCCTGATCCTGCACACAACCACCGGCGGAGGAACTGAAATCGAGGATTTTACGATAGATGTTTCTCAACCGCAAATATCAGTATATAATTATCCAAATCCATTCCGTTCCGAAACTACTCTTTCTTTTAATTTAACCACAGAACATACGGAGAACACGGAGATTTCGATCTATAATATGAAGGGACAGCGAGTTAAAAAATATTCAATATTCAATCCGTCAAAAACCGGACAGGATATTCAATCTTCGATACTTTGGGATGGAACGGATGAGAACAATAAACCGGTAGCATCAGGATTTTATCTCTACAATTTAAAAACCGGGAATGAAACTTTGACCAGGAAGATGATGCTCATCAGGTAAAATAATTAATCGACGGGAGTTCCTTACAAAACAGGGACTTCCGTCAAACAGTAGAAGATTTAGAAAACACCCCATTTCTGTTTTCCCGGAATGTAGTAATTGGAATAAATAAAGCGAAGCAATTATGCGATTTTTTAGTTTTGCTGTTTTAGCATTTCTTTCTGAACATAGTTTACAAAACAATGTAGAAAAACAAATCTTCGATCATTAACTATTGATTTTCTTCAATCTGCGATTCAAAGTATAAGTAGAAATCCCCAGAAGTTTTGCAGCCTTCACCTGAACATTATCAGTTCTTCTCATAGCTTCAGCAATAAGTTCCTGTTCATTATCCGCCAGATTCAGGTTTTTTATGTTTTTAGTAGAAGCTGGTTTAGGTTGAACTGTCTGCAATGAAAAAATGTCTTCCTTTTTGATCTTGTTATTTTTACTGAATAGAATCAATCTTTCAATCATATTTTTTAATTCCCTTACATTACCCGGATAATCGTACTCGCAAAGCATATTAATAGCCGCTTGTGAGATTTGTGAATGACCCTTTTGCAGTCTTTCGGAAATGGTATAGATGAAATATTCGATCAGGAGCGGAATATCTTCTTTCCTTTCTCTTAATGGAGGGATGTGGATCTCGATCGTGTTAATTCGGTTAAAGAGATCAAAACGGAATTTATTTTCTTCCAATAGTTTATTCATATCTCTATTGCTGGCGGAGATCAATCGAAAATCGGTTTTACGATCGATACTGTCTCCCAACGGTTTTATTACTTTTTGTTCCAAAATACGCAACAAATTTGCTTGTATATCAGAAGGCATTTCCGATATTTCATCCAGGAATATCGAGCCTTTATCGGCTTCTTCAAAATATCCTTTGTGATCATACGATGCTCCGGTAAATGCTCCTTTCTTATGACCAAAAAGAGCACTCTGAACGAGTCCAGCACTGAAAACCGCACTATTCACTGCAATAAACGGTCCTTTATGCCGTACGCTGGCATAATGGATCAATTTGGCAAAAAGGTCTTTCCCGCTGCCGGATTCTCCCAGCAACAGCACACTGGCATCTGAACTCCTGGAAGCGAGAAATGCTTTTTGGATAACATTGTCCATTGTGGTACTTTTTCCAATTATCTGGATACCGATCAAGTCACTCATCTCTTTGGAAATAAGAGAAAAACCTTCGCTGAATTTGTGCTGCCTGCTGCGTCCGGCTTCATACGAGGTTTCTTTTTCTGCTTCTTTTTTCTTTTGTGATTCATCATATTTCTCTTTTGTTTTAACATATTTCTGTAGTGTTTTATAGGCTTTCACTGGTTCTTTGATGCTGAAAAAGCACTCTGAAAGATCATAAAGGATTTTAACAACATCCTGCATCAGTCCTTGTTTTCTGGCTAGAATTAAAGCTTTATCAAAATACTCTATCGCTTTATGGGATTGTTTGCTCTTTTTATATACATCTGCCAATGAAAGATAGCATCTGTTCAATTCTTTCTGACTATCCTTTTCTTCTGCAATATCAATTGCTCTTTTCAGCGTAGGAACAGCCTTATCGAACTGTCCGGATTCTGCATATACACCACCCAGGCTAACTACACTGTACAACAGAAAATTTTGGATATTTTTTTGTTGTGCAAATTGTTCCACGATCAGCAGTTTTTCTTCTGCTGCTTCATACTTTCCCATTGCCTTTTCCACGGAAGCTATATTCAGAAGTATATTGTGATAAAATTCAGGATTGTTTTCCTGAAGCCATTTCATTGGCAGCAAATTTAAATATTCCATCGCTTTATAATAATCTTGCAGATTATCGTAGCAGCAGGCTATGTTCATCAAAGCAGATAATCTCTCCCTGTTATTGGGATTATCGTCCATAAGGTCCAACGCCTTTGTTAAATACTCTATTGCTTCAAA
Source organism: uncultured Candidatus Cloacimonadota bacterium (assembly GCA_964521025.1). Lineage (GTDB taxonomy): Bacteria > Cloacimonadota > Cloacimonadia > Cloacimonadales > TCS61 > DRTC01. The sequence continues at coordinate 13,752 of CAZFPK010000037.1, forward strand.
ATTTTTGTTTGCCGCCATCTTGACTCGAGCAAGAGCTGCCAGAGCCAAATGCAAAGCCCTTTGATAATTATTATTATTTGCGTAATCAAGCCCCATTAGATAATATTTCTCTGCGGTTTCAAAATCTCCCTTCGATTCATATATATAGCCCAGATTTGTATATCTTTGCGGAATTGCCAGAACATCTCCTGATTTATTAATAATATCCAGAGATTGCTTCAGATAGTTTATGGAATTTTTGAAATCTTCCTGTAACCAGTGCATAAATCCAAACGATTGAAATATTTTAGCTCTTGTTACATCATCTGCAATGTAATCCTGAAATTGCTCATATTTGGAAAAATGCTTATTGAATTCATCGACATCATTGGCATATTTCGCAAAGGCGAACACGATATTCATTGCTTGCCCAAAAAGTTTTCTCAAATTTACATCAGGATTATCATCAAATTCCAGATACTCTTTCCAGGCTTTGATAAATTTTTCGAAATAATCATATATTTTTCGATTTTGCTGTTCAAATAATAAATCCAAGATTTCAACATAGATTTTGAATTTATTGACCTTTCCTGCTTTTTGTAATTCCGTTATTTTTTTTTCTAATTTTTCCATTTTTCCCTTCATTGCAAATTCACAATTATTGCACAATCGAATTGCAATATTGCAATATTCCGTCAAGTCAAAAATTTTCTATCAAATTCAGAAAATATAAAATCATCCTATCTCACTGATAATATTAGAATTACAGAATTGCCGATTTGTATGGGTAAATTTGGAACAAAAAATGTAATAAGAAATATCGCGCAAAGAGTGCGATAAATGGGTTTGATAAAAGACTGGTATTTTTATAATGTTCTACCAAAAAAGGGAATTATTCTAAAATATGAAGCAAGATAGAACAATCAATTATCTTAGTGAGTTTATAGAAAAACCGAAAGAACAGATTTTTGGTTTCACTCTCACTTATGAAAACGGATTGATCGAGAATCATTTTGTAATCGGCAAAAAAATTGAAAATTCCCAAAAAATTTCCAAATTGAAAAAAAAGTATGAAAAGTATAAGATTTTAAAACAAAATAAAAGGAGGTATTTCTTATGAAAAGAAATCAAATTATGTTTTTCGTAGTAGTAGGATTATTGATGAGTTTATTCTCATCTTTATCAGCAGTAGTTGTTATCGATACTCTTTACAATGTCACCGGTAACCAGGTCATCAATGACGATGTCCTGATCGAACCGGAAGGAACTATCCAGAATTCGGGAGGAACTTGTACTTTAACTATCAATGGTGATGTCACTAACCACGGCATAGTCAGGAACAATCTGATAAGTTACAATTTAAATGTCGAAGTTTCGGGAGATTTATATAATAACGGCGAATGGAGTTGCCGTACAACCACTCTCACCGGCACCGGAGGGCAGGATATTTCCTGCGGAGGAACAGAATATTTTTCCACTACCTATTTATATAATAATAATGCCACTGACATCATTGTTTCATCAAACCTGTATTTTCTAAATACAAACATTCATTTCCAATATAATGGTGCTTTAGACCTTTCCGGAGGATGGGATATTTATATGGATGGCGGTTCGATCCATCAGGCTACTATTATCGGTTCCGGAAATGAACTTAATATCACAAACGGTATTAATATGTCCTCCTCGAGTGCCGGTAATGTGACCATTAACGGTTTAGTGAATATCTGTGATGGCGGTGTTACTTTTTCGGATTTTTTGATCAATAACGGCACTATCCAAAATTCAGGAGGAAGTTTTACCTTAACCATCGCTGGTGATATCACCAATAATGGAACGATCAGGAATAATCCGGGTAGTTATAATCTCTATTTGGATATTACCGGAGATATCATCAATAACGGTGATTGGACAAATAATGATATCGAACTTACCGGAACATCAGACCAGCATATTTCCTGTCCGTCGGATAGTTTATTTTCCGTATCATATTTTTATGGAAACGGTTCTCGGGCTAATATCTATTTTGATTCGGATATCGAGTTTATTGGAACGACTATCAACTTGAACAACGATAATGTTATCCTCCAATCTGGAATGACTTTAACTTTATCCGGCGGATATATGTTTGACGGAACATTGACCGGAACAACAGCAGCGATGGATATAAGCGGAAATAATTATTTTTATCTTTTAACAATGAATATCGATGATCTCACTCTTTCCGGAACCTTTCAAACTATTAATAATGTTACTATAAATGGTGATGTCATCAATGATGGATATTTGCAAAATTATTACAACGGTAGTCATCCTCTTTATTTGAATGGAGGTATTACCAACAATGGAACGATCAGGAATCATCCAAGTAGTTATAATTTCCATCTGGATATTTCGGGAGATATAATCAATAACGGTATCTGGACAAACAAAGACATCGAACTCACCGGAGCAGGGCAGCACATCTCTTGCGGAGCAGGAAATTTTTTTGACATAGACAATTTTTATGGAAACAGTTCTGCCCGGGGTGATGTTTATTTCGATTCCGATATAGGATTTACCGGAACTACTGCTGATCTGAACGGAGATAATATTATCCTGCAATCGGGAATAACTTTGTCTTTATCCGGTGGATATTTGTTTGATGGAACACTGACCGGAACAACAGCAGCGCTGGATATAAGCAGTAATAATTATTTTTATCTATTAACTCTAAATATCGATGATCTCACTCTTTCCGGAACCTGCCAAATTGCTAATAATGTAACTATGAATGGTGATGTTAGTAACAATGGTTATTTGCAGAATTATCCCGGAGGTAATTTTAATCTTTATCTGAATGGAAGCATGACAAATGACGGAACAGTCAGGAATCATCCAAGTAGTTATAATCTCTTTTTGGATATTTCGGGAGATATAAATAATAACGGTGTCTGGACAAACAAAGACATCGAACTCACCGGAGCAAATCAACACATCTCATGCGGAGCAGGAAACATTTTTGATATTGACAATTTTTATGGAAACTCATCCGTCCGGGGAGATGTCTATTTTGATTCCGATATCGGATTTACCGGAACTGTCGCCGACCTGAACGCTGATAACATTATCCTGCAATCCGGAATAACTTTATCATTAGCAGGCGGATATATGTTTGACGGAACGCTGACAGGAACAACAGCAACGATGAATATAAGCGGAAGTAATTATATTTATCTATTAACTATAAATGTCGATGATCTCACTCTTACCGGAACCTGCGAAATAGCAAATGATGTTATAATGAATGGCAATTTAATTAACAATGGTTATTTGCAAAATTTATACGGTAATTTTCTTCTTATCGTAAATGGTGATCTTACTAACAATGGAACCGTCAGGAATAATCCGAGTGGTTATAATTTCTATACATATCTGAAACAGGATGTAACCAATAATGGAAGTTGGACAAATTTTCGAAACAATATCAACGGAACCATAGATCAAACTATCACGATCAATAATCCCAATGAAATAACAGCGGATGTCCGCTTCGATTCGGATGTTACCGGTGCTCCTTATCAATGGTATTTCGACGGTGCTGTCCTTAATGATGCCGATTTCATCGGGGAAACATCTGCTCAATTAAATTGGCAAGTTCCGGTTGCCAGCGGCTGGTTTGGAACTTTCTACTGCCTTGCCAATGGAGTAGAATCAAGAGATATCATCATCGTTGAATCCGGAGCAGCACCTGATACACCGCAAAATCTCACGATCACTATTGTCGATCCAAATGTAGTTCTCGATTGGGATGATGTGCTCGGAGCAACTTCCTACACTGTTTATTCCGATTCCGATCCTTACGGAAGTTTCACAACCGATGAATGGACAGGAGCAATTTCGGAATGTTCACTTCCCATTCCCGGAGATAAAGAGTTTTATCGCGTAACTGCGAGCAACTAAAACTTCCGAATGCACGCAGTTCTTCGGAATGTTGGACAAGTAACACGAGATTCCGATCTCGTGATCAGGAAAAATGAGTTCTGCAAGATTAACAGAACATTTCAGAAACCATTAAAATGGTCGAAACTTTATTTGTAGTTTTATCCATTTCCCGTAACTGCTCCGTCAAAAGCCGGAGTAAACAGTTGTGAGCTAATTAATTATCCTCTAATTATCCACACAGTTATACAGACTGTGTGAAAAATCTTATTTTTATTGATTTTCGGACCCGGAATTCGGTTTGTTCGAGTTCGCTCGTAAAAGAAGAGACGTGGATTTTAATTTCTCGACTTGCAAAGTCGAGTTACACTTTTTCAAACAGGCTGTTATATCGTGGATTTCTAAATATTATGAATATATCTGTCTATAAACTTATGTATAATGAAGAAATTTTAAAGTTGGTTTGATCCGTTGTAGAGTAGAGATGCTTTGATTTCTAGCGAAGGAAATATTTACGATATGGAGAAATGCAATTTGATCATGAATCATCTAATAAAGTATTTCGAGACAGGTTTTTCTTTTGTAGATTACTTTCTAATTAATGTAAATTTGTTTCCCTTGCCTGTAAATTCCATTCCCGTGCCTGTAAATTCCATTCCCGTGCCTGTAAATTTGTTTCGAACGGCGGTAAATTCCATTCGAACGCTGGTAAATTTCTTTCGAACGGCGGTAAATTCCATTCGAACGCTGGTAAATTTCTTTCGAACGGTGGTAAATTCCTTTCCAACGACTGTAAATTGGATTCGAACATGAATAAATAGCATGTTTACACCGTTTTTGAGATTTTCTATGAGTAAGAATTAAATTCCTGAAATAAATCAAAGGTTATGAAATGAAATTTGGTTTCGACTCGATATTCTGCTTTCGAGTCGAATAGAAAATTAAAGGATTCCTATGAAAAAAATAATGATTTTAATGTTAGTAATTTCCTTCCTGCCGGTAATTCAGGCAGCGACTGTCAGCGGATTTATCTCTGACATAGAAAATGGAGAGCGAATCCAGTATGTTTCGGTCGGTATCGGCGGCACAAATCTTGGTTCATTGACGAATAAGGAAGGATATTTCGTCATCAACTCTTCTCCCACCGGGAAAATCGATCTGATGGTCTCGCATGTTTCTTATCATCCAAAGAAAGTGTCGGTTTTTATTGAAAAAGAGGATGAAGAGAAGTTCCTCGAAGTGGAATTATTAAAGAAGATCATCAAGATCGAAGGGATCGAAGTTGTCGAAGATAAATACCGGAGAGAACTGAACACGCGCGAGATCCAGGTCAGTAAAACCTATCAGTCCACAGATGAGATCCTCGATATTCCGCAAATTGCTGATTCCGATATTTTTCGTGCTCTCCAGATCCTGCCTGGAGTCAGTTCTTTATCTGATTTTTCCAGCGGGTTTTATGTGCGCGGCGGCACTCCCGACCAGAACCAGATCCTGCTCGACGAGATCGATGTTTATAATCCAACTCATTTCGGAGGTATTTTCAGCACTTTCAATACGGATGCAGTCGAGAGTGTGGAATTGATGAAAGGAGGTTTCCCCGCAAAATACGGCGGACATCTTTCCTCGGTTCTGGATGTAACCAACCTGGATGGAAACCGGAAACATCACCAGGGAGTTGCCCGTATCAGTTTGATCAGCGCCAATTCCACTATTCAAGGACCGTGGAAGATGGGGGAAAATAAAGGTTCGTATATGGCTTCTTTCAGGAGAACTTACCTGGAACTCTTGAAAAAAGCATTCGATCTTCCTGATTATTATTTTTATGACGGTCATGCAAAGATCAATTATGATATAACGAAGAAGGATAAACTTTCTTTCAGTTCTTATTTCGGGAAAGACAGGCTCGAATTTGATGTTGGCTATAATATGCTGATCCAGTGGGGAAACGAAACCTTCTCGACGCAATGGACGCATCTTTTTAATCCGCAAATGTTTTCCAAATTCGTGCTGGCTGGAAGTCATTTCCATTCCCTTTTCGATATCAAATATGAAAGCGATGCGGAATACAAGCGGTTGAATGATATTTATGATGTTTCTATGAAAAACTTTTTTAGTTACACTCCCAACGATAAACATCTGTTTGATTTCGGACTGGATTTCAAATACAATAAAGTCATTTTCAAATTTGAGGTGAACAACTCCGATCTCGATCCGGAAGCTCTTCCGGATGTGGAAGTGAATTCCGGTATCTTTGCTCTTTACGGACAGGATAGTTGGGATTTGACAGCTAACTGGACTTTACAGCCCGGTTTACGGGTAACTTTCTGTCATAACAAATCTCCGAATTTACCTGCTTCTCCGGTTGGGAACTATTTCCGGCTTTCTCCGCGGCTTTCCATCAGGAGAAAATTAGGTTCGAACAGCAATACTTATTTCTCATACGGCAGATATTATCAATATCTGACTTCCATGAATCCCGGGATGAGTACTCCGTTCGACCTCTGGTTTCCTATAGATGGTTCTGTTCAACCCGGAGTTTCAGACCATTTTGTTATAGGATATAAAAACCAGTTTGCATCTGATTTTGCCATTGATATCGAAGGATACTACAAAAAATATGATAACCTCGTGGAATATCGCCCGGAAACCGATTTTGAATGGAACAATCAAACAGGTGCTCTGGAAGATGTTTACAATATGGGAGATGGTTTTTCTTATGGAACCGATGTCATGCTGCGCACGGAATGGCATGGTTTGGAAGGTTTTTTTGCTTACAGTTTCGGTATCACAAAAAGAAAGATCGAGAACACTAACATCGATCCCGAAACCGAAGAGGAAGAACCGTATCATCCTCGTTATGAGCGCGTGCATCAACTCAATATCATGGAAACTTTTAATGTCTCGGAAAATATCGGCAGGAAAATACTCGGTGCGGAATTCAGGATCGGAACAACTTATTCTCTCGGCAGCGGACAACCCTATTTCAAACCGGAAAAAGCGTTTTATGATGAAAGCGGAGTACATTTCTTATACAGTTATAATGACAGAATTCGTTTGCCTTTTTATTCCCGCTTCGATCTGAGTTTGAAATTCAAATGGCAGTTTTCCAAATGGAGTTTCGAACCTTATATCCAGGTTATCAATGTTCTCAATCACGACAATATCTGGGCGCGCGAATATACTTATGAAGAACAGGAAAATGGAGACTGGATAGTGAATAGTTTTGATATTTCGATGTTCCCGCGTATTCCTTTTTTGGGATTTAATGTGGAATGGTAAGTAACTCATACCTCTGGTTTGAGAAAATGTAAATCAACTTGCCAAGTTGATTTTTTAATAAAAAAAATGGTTATGAAAAGGAACAATTCAGCAAATTGTTTTACGAAAGATTTTATAACATATGAAGATTTTTAAAAGGAAATTGGGTAAACATAAAGTTTCCCCTACCTGAAGTTAGGGGCTATGAACTGGATGTTATCCTGATCAACAACCCACTCCTTCAGGTGTGGGACTCAAGATCAATAAAAGGAAAGAAAATGAAGATATTTTTATTGATATTCCTGACAATCCTGCTTTTCGGCGGTTGTGATGATTTCACATCTTCCGCAAGATATACCAAAGACGAATATGTGATCACCGGATTATTATATGAAGGATTTCCCGTGCAATTCATTTTTGTCGGGAAAACCATTTCTCCCTACACCGATACTTACACAGATATGAATGTTCCCGATGCACAGGTCGTGATCAAAGAATTTGCAGGAAAAGCACTCCGGGATTCGATTCCTTTGGTCTATTTCCAATTAGAAGACTCGATAGGAGTTTATATCGATCCTTCCGCGCAAAAGATAATTTCTGCGGAGTATACTTACCGGATAGAAGCATCTATCAATGAAACTTTTATCTTTGCTGAAACTGAAATCCCGCAGCCGATCACATTCATGGAAGATACTGCTTTTACGGAAGATTCGACTGCTGTTTTTCCCCAGCTCGATATCGATACTGCCGACAGCGAACATCCGTTAGTGATCCAAACTCCTGATGATGATCCGGTAAACCTTCTTTTCAGGTTTTATTGCCTTGTCGATTTTGAAGATGAACCGCAATATATAATCAGTTTCGGTAATCAAGACTCACCTGAAAGCGAAGAACAATACGAACATCCAAATGACGGATTTCCGCGTAAAATAGAATATTTCGGAAAATTTCTTCCTTCTGCAGAAAGTGGAGATTATTTTGTTACGGAAAGTTCATACAGTGGAGCGATCGTCTTTTATGGAGAATATCGAATCTCGATCTTTTCCCTTTCTGAAAATTATTATAATTACCTTTACAAAACCGATGGCTTCAAACATGGAGGAATCTGGAATGGTTACGGGTATTTCGGAGCAGTCAGCGGAGTGAATGTTTATACGGAAGTTGTGGATTAAGTTGGACTCGACTTCACAAAAGCCTGCGACGGTGGAGTTGAGTTTGATTTTGGATAACCTTCCGAATCCTGATGAAGGAAAGATTGAAAGAAGGCTTCGGAATGTAAGTTTCAAGGATCAAATTTATGAAAATATCAGTTTTAGGATGCGGTCGATGGGGTAGTTTTCTTGCCTGGTATTCCTCGCAAACCGGACATGAAGTTACAATCTGGGGAAGGAAAGAATCGAAAAAATACCTGGAACTATCGTCACAACGACAAAATCAATATCTAACTTTACCGGATGAAATTTTAATCACAGATTCTCTCCAAAAAGTACTTATTTCCGGAGAAACAATCATCATTTCCGTCAGCACTCAGGGATTTCGTTCTCTTTGCCGAAAAATCGAATCGTTTCAAATCTCGAATAAATATTTCATTCTCTGTATGAAAGGCATCGAAGCAGCAACCGGTAAAAGACTTACTCAAATTTTCCGGGAAAAAATTCATGAAAAAAACGAAATCGCAGTCTGGCTTGGTCCCGGTCATGTCCAGGATTTCATTGAGCAAAAACCGAATGTCATGTTACTCGGTTCAGAGAATATCGAAACCACAAAATTCCTGGTCCAAGAGTTCAAAAGCGATTTGATCAGGTTTTATTACGGACAGGATATGATCGGAAATGAGATCGGAGCAGCATCCAAAAATGTGATGGGAATAGCTGCCGGTATGCTCGATGGTCTCAAATTGAGTAACTTGAAAGGTGCTTTGATGGCCAGAGGAATCCGCGAAATTTCCCGCTTGATAAGAGTTATGGGCGGCAATGAACTGACAGCTTACGGACTTTCCCATCTCGGAGATTATGAAGCAACACTTTTTTCTACTCACAGTCATAATCGCAAATTCGGTGAATCTCTCGTTCTGGGACAAAAATTCGATAAACTTGCCGAAGGAGTTCCAACCCTGCAGGGATTGATGGTTCTCTCCAAAAATTACGAAGTGGAATTACCGATCTGTCAGGCAGTATATAATATCGTTTTTAAAAAACAGGATCCAAAAGAAGTCTTAAAGAATCTGTTCGTGAGATCGATCAAATTTGAGTTTTAGATATTTGATCCTTTCCGAAGTTTCCCCCGAAGAATCTTTTTCAGGTAAGATTCGGAAAGTTTAAGGACTCGACTTCACAGGAGCCTGCGACAGTGGAGTTGAGTTCGATCTTAGTTAGATATTATTATAATAATCAACTCGCACTTCGTAGCAAGTCGATTATGGATTGTATATAAAATTCGAAAAATTTCATATGTGATAAATCATCATCGAATAAGCTTCCGAATCCAAATGAATGAAAGATTGAAAGAAGGCTTCGGAAGGTGAGTATATTCTTCTCGTTACAAAACTCCTGTTTGGTAATGCATTGGGACCAAAATAATGTTATTGTATAATTAAATTAAAAGATATTGAGAATCGAAGAATCATTATAACAACGGAACGGAGTTCCGTGTTACAAGGAGGAACCATGCTCGCACCATGCGGTCTAAATTGTGAAACCTGCGATATTCATCTTGCTTCAACTAATCAGGAAATTCAAAAAAAACTTGTTGAAAATTTTAAGAAAGCAGGTCATCAGGATGCAAAACCGGAATGGTTTCATTGCAAAGGTTGTCCCGGAGATCGGAAAGATCATTGGTCTCCGGATTGCGAAATCCTGATTTGTTGTGTCGATAAGAAAAAACTGAAAAATTGTTCTCAATGTCCGGAATTTATCTGTGAAAAAATTAAGAAATGGGGAGAAAGAATGGAACATCATCAGCAGGCGATTGAAAATCTTAAAACATTTCAAAAAGTGAATTAACCGATTGTTATCAAACTCCGATTTTATAATGCAGTTGTGATAAAAGCTTTGTTCTGAAGCATATTGAGAACATTAAATTTTATTCCATTAAATTATTTGAAAAATCAGTTTAGAATCAGAGATTCTTTATTACAACTGAAACGGAGTTCCGTGTTACAAGGAGGAAAAATGCCCCTAAATCTGCCAAAGTGTAAGATAACGGTTCTGAAAAGGTCCTTGAACAAAGACCTGGTCGATGAATTCTTATCGCCAAAGGAAGAATTCAAACGATGTGAATGCTTTCAGGAAGGACAGGAATTTATAGTCGAATCACCTTTTGCACCGCCCAAAAATTTCTGTACCTGGGCTTGGGGAGATATTAAACAAGACATTTTAGCTTTAATGTCCGGAGCAAATTATTATTGGGTTAAACAGAAGGGAACAACCATTTCCGGCTGTACAGACTGGTTCAGACCGGTTATCTTCAAGATCGAGAGGATCGAAGAACAATAAAACTTGAGTTAAGTTCTCTTTAGCGGAATTGACTTAAGTTTTTATGAAGATCATGAAAGAAAAGATTACCATCCGCAACGCAACCAGCGAAGACCTTCCAGCCATCGTCGAAATCTACAATTCCTCGATTCCATCCCGAGAAGCAACTGCCGACACAGATCCGGTTTCCCTAGAAAGCAAAAAAGAATGGTTTTATCTGCATAATCCCAAAACTCGTCCTCTCTGGATTCTGGAAAAAAAAATAAGATCATCTCCTGGATCAGTCTTTCCGATTTCAAGGACAGACCTGCTTATCAGAAAACTGTGGAGATATCCCTTTATGTTTCGCCGGAATTCCAGGGAAAAGGCTACGGTGAATTGCTGATGAAAAAGATGATCGAGAAATGTCCCGAATTCGGAGTTGAAAACCTGATCGAATTAGTATTTAAACATAATCAAAAAAGCATTAAACTGGCACAGAAATTCGGATTTGAAGAATGGGGATTCCTGCCGGAAGTTACGGAAATGGATGGGATTAGAAGGGATGTGGTGATTTTGGGGTTGAAGGTTGGATAAGACTCACTGATTTCACAGATAAAATATAGGTCGAATTTTATAGTGTATCCAATTAAGTATTTGACAAAAAAATTAACAAATAATTTTTATTAACAGTGTGCTTAAATTAAGTGGATTTGAGGAAAATATGAAAACAATTAAATTTATATTATTAATCTTTCCTATTTTTTTAAACTGTTGTGATCTAATAAAGAAGAATACAGTTACACAAAACGATAAACAAAAATATAGTAAATCATATCAAAAATTTCATTATAGAATTGTAAATGAAGTATCAAGATCAGGTGATGAAACCTTCTTTAATCCAAAGTTTAAAAATATCAGGATTCCTGATAAGTTAGAAAGAAGGTTTACAATAGATGCATTAAATAACGACTTCCAAAGTTACGATTTTGATTCAATAAAAAATATATTTATAAAAACAAAAAAAAGTGCAAGTTGGTATATCAAAGAGAAAGATCATAATCAAAAAGGGTATCAAATATATGTAAATTTACATAATTATCATTACACTAAATGTATTCATCATATAATATTGTCAGTAAAAAATGAAGATTCTTTTCTGTTTAATAGTGAATTGTTTGAAAAAGATACTCGAAATTATACACTATATAATTACACTAATCGGATAAATTTATTTGGAGAGGATGCTATTCAATTGACTAATCCGTCAACTGATGCACTATTTTCCTGTGAGATTAATTGTTCTACTTATGATAAAATCAAAGAAGAAAATTTTACAACAAGAATAAATCAAATCTTTTATTGGTTTGAACTGTAATAGATTTTAAATTTAGGAGATTACCATGAAACAGACAACCTTTATTTTATCATTCCTCGTATTTATAACAATTTCCGCAGACTGGACGATCGTCGAAACATTCCAGATTCCGGAAGGAGCATCAGGACTCGCTTTTGACGGAACTTATCTTTACTGTGGAATTTACGGAGCAAATGGAGATGAATTCTTTCAGATCGATCCGAACGATGGAAGTTATCAACTGCTCTTCACCAATTCCACGATCGAAGATTGTTTCGGCATGACTTTTGACGGAACTCATTTATGGATAACGGATCATCCCGGCTCATTATCCGATCCTGCTATTGCTTACCAAATTGATCTGAATGGAAATATCATCTCGCAATTCGATCTTCCAGACCATTATATGTCCGGTATTGCGTATGATAATGGAGATTTCTGGGTAGCAACTTATTATGATCCTGATGGTCATATCTACAAAGTAGATGAACAGGGAAATATTCTGCAGGAATTTCCTGCTCCTGATAATCAACCCTGGGATTTATGTCTGGAAAATGAAAACCTCTGGATGGCGGATTACTGGGGAGATACGCTTTATAAGATAAATCCCGGAGATGGTTCGCTGCTAGAAGGCAATGCTTCCGAAGGTGTCGATCCGGCTGGTATAGTTTATGATGGAACTTATCTCTGGTATTGCGATAATGGAGCAGGAGGATTCGATTATCTTTATAAGGTCGATCTGGGAGGAGCGGGGACTCCGCAAATTTCTCTCGGTTTCGATGAATATGATTTTGGAGAAGTTATCGTGGGTGAACAAGCGACAACCGATTTGCCGGTCACAAATACCGGAACTGCTGATTTAGAAATTATTTCGGTTGAATTTACTGCTTCTCAATATTTTACAGTTTTCCAACCTCCTTTGATTATTTTGCCGGATGAAACCTCTTATTTAGCGATCATTTTTGAACCTGATGCTTTTGGAGAATTTCCTGCAATAATGACCATCACTTCCAATGATCCGGTAAATCCGGAAGCAGAAGTTTCCTTAAACGGTTTTGGAATTCTGCAGGAACCGGAAATCGATGTTTCTCCAACTTCTCTGAATTTCGGAAATATTCGGGTAGGAGCGTTTTCAGGAGAGTTTGTAGAAATATCAAATCAGGGTGAAGCAGATCTGATCATCGATAATATCGAGTTTTCCGATCTGCATTTCTTTTTAGAAAATACGATCGAAGTTCCCCTCACGATTGCTACGAATGAAACTCTGGATCTGCGAATCTGGTTCAATCCTGAAGACGCAATTTTGTATGAAGGAACGATGTCGATATTCAGTAATGATGCTGATGAAAATCCAGTCGTAGTGGAATTATCCGGAACAGGATTCACACAATCATATCCAATCTGTGAACTGCTCTGGCAATACCAGATCGATACGAGTTGGGATAACAGTCCCAAAGCGATTACTTCTATTTCCGATATTTCCGGAGATGGAATCGCCGATGTGATCGTCTGTTCTGAAGATGATTTCGTCCGCTGCTTCAATGGAAATTCATCCGGAACTGCCGATGTTTTGTGGGAAATCGAACTCGGTTCTGTCTATTCCCAAAATGGCTTAACCATTATCGATGATCTTAATAATGATGATCATAAAGATGTGATCGTTGGAACTGCCTGGGGAGACCGTTCGATCTATGCTCTTTCCGGTCTGACCGGAGAGATCATCTGGACGCATGACACACACGAATACGGAGATGGCGGCTGGGTTTACCAGGTTTTTGTGCAATACGATTATAATAGCGATGAAGTTCCCGATGTGCTGGCTGCGACCGGAAATGACGGAAATTATCAAGGTCCGCAACGAATTTACTGTCTCGATGCCTTAACCGGAGATTCTATCTGGGAATTCTATCAGCCGGGACCGAAATTTGCGGTTCTCGGGATCGAAGATGCCGATTATGACGGACAGAAAGATGTTGTGTGCGGTGCTTCCAATCTTTATGAAACACAGGGAATCGTTTATGGAATAAATGGAGTAAACGGCAATGAACTTTGGTCTTATGAAGTTGCCGGTTCTTCGGTCTGGGCTCTTGAACAGACTTCTCATCTGAATTGGAACGGAGTTAAGGAAATTATTGCCGGAGATTTTTCCGGAAATTATTATTGTCTGGAAGGAGCAGATGGTTCGGTGCATTGGAATTTCAATATCGGAACAGCAATAATCTTGCGTTTTATCAAACTGGACGATGTGAATGATGATGGTTCTCCTGATTTTGCTATTGCTCACAGCGGATTTCATAATGCAATTGTGCTCGATGGATTTACTGGTGAGCAGATCTGGAATCAACCGGTTGCAGACCAACCCTGGAATGCTGCCCGCATCGATGATATCAGCGGAGACGGAATTAACGACTTGGTTGTTGGAACGCTATTCAGCAATAATTTTGGCTATTTCCTGGATGGAGTCGATGGTTCGGAATTAGGTTCAGTTAATGTGGGAAGTGCAGTCGATGCGATTACTTCTATTCCGGATATTGTTGGAGATGATTCGATGGAAATGGTTGTCGGCTGCAGGAATGGTTGGGTTTATTGTTATTCGGGAGGTGAAGGGGTTGTTGCAGAAGATAATTACGAATTAGAAATGACGAATTACGAATTGAGTAACTATCCCAATCCTTTCCAAACTACAACTACAATATCTTTTGAAACCACGAATTTGCATAAAGAATCACGAATTGAAGTTTATAATGTCAAAGGTCAGAAAGTGAAGACTTTTGACTGTCTGGAGTGCAGTGATTCATTCACTGCAGCATCAACACGGTTGAAGCACTCCATAACCTGGAACGGAAAGAATGAATCCGGGAAACCTGTAAATTCCGGAGTATATTATTATCGATTGAAATCGGGGAAAAATTCAGCAGTAAGAAAAATGATCCTAATGCGTTAGTATCACAATTCTCTGAATTATGGATCAAGAAGCTCTGCTTCGTTCTTCTTACAAATGAATATTAATCCGTATTTTCGATCAAGAGAATTGAATCGCAGATTCAAAATTACTGACGGAACTGAGTTCCATGTGATAAAACTTGCCACTCCGGTAATCACCGGATGACATGTCTAAAGACTATTATGAGCAGAATAATGAAAAAACTAATAATTTATCTTATCACCATTTTTATTTTTACGGATATTTTTTCTGTGTACCATAAAGTGGGCGAATTAGAATTTTCGGAAGGATGGATAGAAAAAATACATATTTCGGGAAATATCGCATATTCTGTCAACGGATTTTTTGGTGAAAGTCAAATAATAGACATCAGCGAACCGAACAATCCTCAAGTATTGAGTTCTTTTGAAATTCCTCATGAAGCTCATGATATTGTTGTTATCGACACTCTGGCATATATTGCAGCATGCACGGCAGGATTAATGATCTTCAATGTTGCAGATCCGGAAATTCCGGTTCTATTTGGTTCAATTGATACTCCGGGTTATGCCATGGGATTAGATATATCCAATGATTTTGCTTATATAACTTTGGCAGGAAATGGTTTCCAGGTTATCGATGTTCAAGATCCTGAAAATCCGGTTCTGTTAGGTAGTTGCGATACTCCTGCTTTTGCCTTTAAAGTAACAGTTAGAGATTCTCTCGCTTATGTTTCGGATTTGTCTTCGGGACTTCAAATAATAAATGTTGCTGATCCTCTCGATCCTTTTATAATATCCGGTTATGATACTCAAAGTAAAGTATATAATGCTAAAATTATTGATACCATTGCTTACCTGGCAGATTGGATAAACGGTTTAACAATTTTAGATATCAGTGATCCTTATGATCCGCAATTTATCAGCAATTACAATACTTCAGGAAAAGTCACGGATATTTATATTTCCGGTACAAATGCTTATTTGGCTGATGGAAGATATGGTCTTCATACTGTTGATATCAGTGATCTTGGATCTCCTTTCTTCGTTGGTTTTTATGATTCTCCCGGAATTACAAATAGTGTTGTTATCGATGGCGATCTTGCTTATCTGGCAGAACAAGATTTGCAGGTGATCGATATCAGCGATCCGGAAGATCAGATTTTGATCGGTCATCTCGCAAGTACAGAAAGTTTGGAAAAAATGGTTATTTCTGATAACATTTTATTCTCAACAAAAGATTTGAATATTATCGACTTAGATAATCCGTATGATCCTTTTTTGATTAGTTCCCTGGGAATACCTGGTCCATCTAATATTGCGATTTCCGGAAATGTCGTCTATTCTGTTTATTATTCGGACTTTTTAGTTATAGATGTTAACGATCTGGAAAATCCCGATATTTTAACAAATTTCGAAACTCCCGGAAGTTCGAATGATATCCAAATTTCCGATAATATAGCATACATTGCCGATGGTAATTCAGGTTTATCAGTAATCGATATTGGTCAGCCGCAGAATCCTTCTCTTTTGGGAACTTGTGACACTCCCGGATATGCAGATTGTATTGCTCTTCAAGGAAATTATGCTTTTATTGGAGATCAAGAAATGGGACTTCAGATCATCGATATTATCGATCTGGAAAATCCTGTTTTATTAAATAATTATGAAGGTGCGGTCTATAGGGTTATTGTATCCGGTTCAAATATATTTCTGCAAAAATCGACAGGAGAAATACGAATAGTCGATATCGGTGATCCTGAAAATCCTTATTTAGTAAGTACGATCCAATCTCCAAATGACCACTCTTTTCTCAAAAGTGATCTTCTGATCCATGAAGATATGTTGATCTTTGCCGATAATAACTGGAATGAAATTTTCTTCTATGATATTTCGAATCCTTCCTATCCGGAATTTATTTCATCCTATAGATGGAACCGGATAATACTCGATATGAAGATTTATGAACAATATCTTGTTACCACAAATAATGATTACGGATTATCGATTCTTGATCTTGAAGATATTACTTTTTTAAATGATGAAAATATAATCTCACTTGATAACCAACTTTCCAATTTCCCTAATCCCTTCCGGGCTTCGACGACGATTTCTTTTAATGTAACACAAACCTCCGGGTTTGTGACCCTTAATATCTACAACATCAAAGGTCAGAAAGTGAAGACTTTTGACTGTCTGGAGTGCAGTGATGCATTCACTGCAGCATCAACACGGTTGAAGCACTCGATAACCTGGGACGGAAAGAATGAGTCTGGAAAACCAGTCTCCTCCGGTATCTATTTCATAAATTTACGATCCGGAAATACATACCTGATAAAAAAAGCAATCCTGATGAGATAAAGAAAAATTTGACAGAAAATCCTTATAAAATATTTTCAATTGCAGAGAAATAAGAGAGGTTATTATGGAAAGTATAACTCTTCCAAAAAGGGAATATCTGAATCTACAAAGAGAGATCAAGCTTTTACGCGATAACGAATTTCTAAAGAAAGTCACAGAACTGATAGATATCTTATTTGACGAAAAATATAGTTTGTATATGGGTGATTTTACCGATGATCTGACCGAATATTCGATTGATAATTTAGAGGAACGGAATGTTGCGGTAAGTGGATGGGATCATGTTTAAACAATCTGAAATAGTCCTTGTTCCTTTTCCATACTCTGATCTTTCCAGCTCCAAAAAGCGACCTGTTCTGATCGTATCAAATAATGAATATAACAAGAAATATCCGGATATAGTCGTAACTTCTATAACAAGTGTTAGAAAACAAAATGATAAGTTTTCAATTCCACTACTTGATAGCGATCTTGATTATGGAATACTTCCGGAACAAAGTTTTATTTTAGTTCATAAGTTATTTACCATAAGCAAACAAAAAATTCTCAAGAAATTTAGTAGAATTAGTGCAGAATAATTTAAGTAAGTCAATAAAATTTTACTCGATCTTTTCAAAAAAGAAGAGAAGAAAAAATGAAAAGAGCAATATTCTTAATTCTATCATTAATAATTATTAATACCATATTTGCCAATGTCCACACTTCCTATCTCTGGCATCTGCAGCAGCCAATTTATTGGCCCGAACAAGCAGTATGGAATCCGTTCCAATATCAATATGTCTGGGAATCTCAATATTTGAAGGATAATAACGGTAACTGGTATTCGGACGGACAGCAGCATCCACTCAATAATCTCAATGACATTTTCGGATTGGATGATAGAAAAGCCGCTTATCAATTTCGACCGCGCGATGCTGTGCAAACACTTCTCGGACATGCGGAAGCAGGAGCTCAGGTCAATTATTCCGGTTGTTTGATGCAGAATGTGAACAGCCTTGCCGATGCCGGACAATGGGGATATTATACAGGCTGGCAGAACAGTTTCATCGAAGCGCGTAATTGGACGACTTCCGGCGGAAAACCGCGGATGGATATCGTTGGTTTTTCCATGCATCATGCGATTTCTCCTTTAGTCGATGAGAATTGCCTGCGAAAACAGATCCAGGCACATCGTTATATACACGGCTTGAATTTCGGGACTGCTCCAAATTATTCCAACGGATATTGGCCTGCGGAATGTTCTTTCAGTGAAAGGATTATCCAGGTTCTGGTGGAGGAAGGTTTCGATTGGAGCGTGATCGCAAACAGTCATCTGGCTCGCACACTGGCAGATTACCCGATAAATTACGGCACCGGCGGCTGCAATATCGATCCTCCCAATCCCGCGGATATTGTTTCAATCAATGGAAATAACTGGTGGAGCGGAAGTATCGATGCGCGCGGCGGAACTTTTGCTGCTCCTTATTGTTACCAGGCACACAAAGCCAAATATGTGGATCCTGACTCCGGTCAGGAATTTAAAATAACTGTTGTTCCTATGTGCGATTTATTGAGTTATCAAAATGGTTACGGAACAATGGGAACCGGAGATATCGATGCTCATATCGCTCCTTATGATGTTCCTTCTCAACCATCGCTCGTATTGATGGCTCACGACGGAGATAATGCCTGGGGCGGAGGTTACAGTTATTACATGGAATCGGTTCCTGATTTTGCTAATCAATGCGCTGCGCAAGGTTATTCTCCCACAACCATCGAGCAATTCTTATTGGATCATCCTGTTCCCGAAAGCGATGTCGTGCATGTGGAGGATGGTTCCTGGGTCAATGCTGCTGATGATTGGGGACATCCGCAATTTATCAACTGGCTCTGGCCTATGTATGATGGAAGTTATAATTTCGATCCGAATGGTTGGACCGAAGATGCTCGCAATTGGGCTGTTCTGACTGCTGCTGAAAATCGCGTGGAAATGGCAGAAGAACTGACCGGAACTCTCGATATTTCCCAAATCGTTTATCCCGATGCTTCGGCAAATGCTGCTGAAAAAGCCTGGCATCATCTGCTTCCCGGTTACACAAGCGGTTATATGTATTATGGAACGAGTTTGGATATGGAAGTCAAACAATCACTCGCCTGCAATCTGGCTACAAATTATGCTGATCTGGTCATCAATGCCAGACCGGGTGAAGACAATTCTCCGCCGACAGTTTTTATTCCACAAAGATATCCGTATAATCCCGGAGGAAATGGTTTTGGTCCGACTTACGGATACAATGAACATCAGAATACTTCCGATTTTTATGTCTGGACTTTTGCTTATGATGTTTCCGGTTTGGCATCTATAAATTTGAAATACCGTCTTGATAATGATGGAGAAAATCTTTTAACAGACAATGATAATGATACTTATGCGGGAGGTTTGGGAGTTGGTTCCTGGATTTCTATTCCCATGACAGAAAGAATTTTCCCAGCTGATAATGTTACCGGAAATCCTGATATCAATTTTTTCATTATGCCGGATTATATCGCTAACGAATATTATGCGGAAATTACAGGTTTGAATGATGTTCTCGTCGATTATTATGTGGAAGCGATAGATAATAACTCTAATGTTAAAAAAACTCCGATCCAGCATGTTTATGTAGGTGAATATAATCCTGGCGGAGGAGAAGAAAACACTGTCTGGTGGGAACCGGAAGAACCTTCTGCCGGAGATGATGTAACCATTTTTTATGGAGAAGATGCTGCACTTTTTGGTGTTCCTGAACTATATATTCATATTGGAATAAATGATTGGCAGGATGTCGGAGATTCGCTCATGACTTTCGATTTCCAACTTAATGCCTGGAAATTTATTTATCCAACTAATGAACAAGTCTGTCAACTCGATTTTGTATTCACGGACGGTCAGGGAAACTGGGATAATAATAATGGTCAGGATTGGCATGTTACTGTTTCCGGATGTTCCGAACCAGTTCCATTCGTGATGGATGGAGAAATCGATGAAAACACGACCTTACTCGGTGAAAATGAAGATTTGTTTCTTTATGCAGGTTGGAACGGAAGCGAATTATATGTGGCAGCTCCGGCAGCTCCAGGTTTAGGAGAAGATGTTTTTATCTTAATTTCGGAAATTCCGACAACATTAGTTTCCGCTCCCTGGGCAAAATCAGGTCAAGTTGGGAATTGGGATGCTTACCTGGCAGATGAAAGTTCTAACGATTGGAATGGTTGGTTCGATCATAATAATGGTATAGAAAATACTGCCGGAACTGTTCTCGAAGGAACGATCAATGTGGAAGGTGAATGGGGATTCATTCCCGAAGAACTTTACATCGCTCTCGGAACTTACGGAACAAATGACGGAGATAACCTGCTCGATCAATTACCAGCCGGAAACGAAGATGGAAATATCGATCTTGATGAATTTTATTGTGTGATTTTAAATTCCGATATAGACAGACCGGAAAATATTACGATATTAATAGATGCTGACGAAATAATTGTTAGTTGGGATGAAGTAATAGACGCAACTTCCTACAAGGTTTATGCTTCGACAAATCCGTACGAATTTATAGATGATGTAACTGCATCCGGAACTTTTTCCCAAAATGAGAACAGGATCGAATGGACAA
>CAZFPK010000038.1:0-34493 GCA_964521025.1 uncultured Candidatus Cloacimonadota bacterium
AAACGCCCTGTTCATACCTGTTGCGGGAGAATCTGGTGTCAAAGACAGGAGAAATCGTTAAGAAATTAACCTACTCATCAAATATAGAATTCACGGAACTACTTGATCTGTGGTATAAGAGGTGGAAAGATTTCTTGGCAGAGAAATCATTTGATGAGGATTGTAAGAAATGGCATTACACTCATAAAAGATTGAGAAGTGCATATCGTAGCCTGAAGACCAATCTTCCTTTCCTTTTCACCTATTTGGAATACCCAGATCTGGGTATTCCAAATACAACAAATTCATTAGAAGGAATATTTACTAATCTAAAGACAAAGTTAAGAAATCATTCTGGTACAAACAAATGGAGAAAAATGAAAATTACTGATGAAATCTTGGCAAAATAGCAACCAATTTTTGACTATTAAGCCGTAAATTCGTACACAGTTGCTTCCACATTTGCCCGGATCTTTCGCTTATCGATTGGCAAATTGGAAAAACTATTATGTCTTTTCTTACGCTTCACTTCATTTTCATCAAAATAATAGACTCGACATTTTTTCTGTTCGACTGTTGGACAGTTTTCTCTAAGAGGACATTGCTTGCAGATTTCTTTATCAAAACAGGCTTTTAAACGCGTGTGAGTTGGTTCGGCTAGGACGGTCTGTTCATTCGGGCAACTAACTTCCAACTGCTCATTTTCCGTAATTTCAATATTCATAGAAACTTCCGATTTGCGACCTTTCACAGCAGTCTGAACCGGAGTTACTTCCATCTCCGCCAAATCGTTGTCATTGTCTTCGCTGCCGTATCCGCCGTCAAAATGAAGTTCTTCCAGATCAGGTAATTTTTTCCCGATCTTTTCCAGGCGATCATTGAGAATCTTGCTGTCATCCGTATTGTTGGAAGCAACTGTTACATCGGTTAGCAAATTCACTTCATTTTCAGGATTTGCTGTTTCGGTTACACTGCAAACCTGACCGTGAAAATTGACTCCTCTTTTCTTTCGATAGGTCGCATCAGGATCATCCGGCGATTGCAGACTATCACTGCTTATTTCGGAATTATCCCGCATTTGAAACTGCTCATTCTCATCCAGTTTGAAATGCTCATTATAAACACGAAGAAAAATTTTATATTCATTTGAAGAATGGTATTCCGACGGTAAATTGAGTTTCATCCAATAATACAAAGAAGTTATTTTGGAAAGTTCGTGAGGTAGGTCCGAACCTTTGAGATGGTAGATATAATGCTCGGAATCAGAATCTTTGTAGGATGAAAATTGCTCACTGAACTGCGCTTTGTCCGATTCCGATAAAATGCGATATACACGAAGAATCACTTCTATCAGAAGTTGCAGTCGTCCGTAGGAACGGATATTGGAATCGATCATAAAGGAATCGGTTCGGGCAATATCGGTCTTGAGTTTCAGTTTCTTGATCTGTTCGCTCGAAAGTTCGTCGAATACGCTCTCAAACAAGTTCACTTTCGTTTTTTCTTCATAATCTTTCAAACGATTCTGAAAATTGAAAAGCGTTGCTTGGTTGAAAGGCATCCCGGAAAGTGAAAAAAGACCGAGAGATGCTCTCACAAGAAGATTATACTTGATTTCTTTGAACATCTCTTCGTAAGTCCAATTTCGCTTCTCTTTCAGGATCAAAGCACTTACCATCGCATTGATAGGCGCATTGGGACGACCATTGTCTTCACAATATGAAGGTGCAAATAGATCTTCATCTATGTGTGAAAAGATGGTTTCATAGAAAA
Source organism: uncultured Candidatus Cloacimonadota bacterium (assembly GCA_964521025.1). Taxonomy (GTDB): domain Bacteria; phylum Cloacimonadota; class Cloacimonadia; order Cloacimonadales; family TCS61; genus DRTC01. The sequence continues at coordinate 1,750 of CAZFPK010000038.1, forward strand.
AATATTCTTCTGTCTTCTCGATCTCGTTCTGAAGTTCCAACATGGAAAAAGGATCAAGATCGAATAAATCCTTCTGGATATGTTTCTCATTTCTTCGATACATTTTTTTTACCTAAATTTTTTTATAATATCAATGCTAATTCGTTTATAATATCAAATTAGTAAAGACCTTTTTATCTCTTTTATGAAATTTATTGCTTTTTATTTCAGGTTTTATTTTTTTGACCGTTGAATTTATTGTGGGGGTTTTTAGAGTGGACTCACTGTTAGTTAAATATTTTTTATTTTTTACTTTTAAAATCCAATTTCCGGAGGATACTATGAAAATAGCAATTTTAATTTTGTCATTAGGGATTTCTTCGATCCTGATGACCCAGCAATTTGTTTTGGAAAAAATAGATGATATTTACACATCCGATAGTTATTGGCACATGGCAAAAGGTGAGCATATTTATACAGCAGGCAACAGATCCTTACAAGTTCTGGATTGTGATCATTCCGGTAATCTGGTTTCTCTAGGGGAAATACCATTATGGGGAATGCTTGGTATGTCAACTATCGAAGTGATCGATAATTATGTTTATATGTATGGAACCGGTTATAGTAATGATGGACATTGGTATAGTAGATTATACAGGATAAATGTTGAAAATGGAATTCCGGCTTTAGAAGATTCCATTCATTTTGAGAATAATGGAATTATCCAAATTTTAGGTGCAAATCGACATCTATTTTTTATAACTACTTTTCAAACATTGAAAATCTATGATAACGAAAATTTCCAGTTAGTTTTTGAATATGAAAATGTAAACGAACTTTTCTTCGATAACAGGATCTATAAAATAAATGACCGGTATATTTATTCCTGGGATAATAATGAAGAGGGCTTGATGCACATTTTTGATATCAGCGATATCCAAAATATCCAACGGATTGGTGAAATAAACTTTAATGAGGAATTCCCGCAACTATATATAGGAAATACCGTAACTTTAAATGAAAATACTATTGTCTTTTGTCATGAAAATGTTTTTTCCTTTTTTGATATTTCGAATATCACCGACTTGCAACTAATTTCAACAATAGTTAATTACCCGGACTATGCTCTAAATAATTTAGGAATCCTGAACGATGAACAGATCGTAATTCCAACTTTAAGTGATAAAGCCAAATTATACGATATTTCTGATCTTGAAAATCCCGAACTTCTTTCCTTCTGTGAATATTCCAACATTTCGACATTGATAAATGCTGCGGCATGTTTATGTTTTAATGATAATTTTTATGTCATCGATTATCTGCAGGGATTAAATCAATGCAGGATCGAGGATGATCAGATCGAATATATCGGGAAATTTCCAAAATTCAGGACAAAAGGATTATTTAAAAGAGAGGGTAATTTATTAGCGATTCCTTCCATGTATATCGGAGGAATCCATTTCTATGATTTTTCCGATATTTATCATACCGAATATATCTGCACTCATTTTGAAGATTATATGATCTTAGAAAATGATTTTGAAAATGACCTGATGGCAATTACTTTATCGATATTTCCCGAATACGAATCAAGTTTAGATATTTATGATATCTCTAATGTGGTAGAACCGGTTCTTATTAATAGAGTTGAAGATGCTTTGGCCTTGTTATGTTATTTAGAATATCCTTATCTATATACTGCAGAGTCATCTACAGGAAGAAGTGAAAGGCATTTCATAAAATATGATATATCTGATTCTTTTTCTCCGGAAGTGATCTATGATATCAATTTGGGATCCGATGTCTCAGGTATTTTCAAGTATGGTGATTATTTTTATTATGGAAATGGACCAATAATTAATATTTTAGGAAATCTTGGAGATGAATATCCTGTACTTTTGGAACAAATCTATATTGAAAATTTACAATTCTTTTTTCTTCTAAATGAAACATATTTTCAAACATATAATGGAAATACTTGTGAAATTTATTCGCTTGAAAATCCCTTAGAACCGGAATTTATCCTTGAATTTCCTCTCGCCACTACAATGAACCATGTTGGGATCAATGATAATCTGTTTCTACAGGGAAGTTATTCGACAAATGTATATGATATAGAAAATGGTTATGATATTTATAATCCAATATATTGTTTTGAAAGACCGTCTAATGATGATTTGAGAATATTTTTTGGAGAAAATGGAGAAAAATATTTTTTAGCAAACAGTAGTTCATCTCTTACATTATTTCGTTATGAATATGATAACACTTCATTAGCAGAAGAGGAAATCTCCAAAACGGAATTCCATCTTACCAATTATCCAAATCCTTTTCAATCTTCAACAACTATATCATTTTCAATCACCGCAGAGATCACAGAGAATCCAGAGATAAGCATTTACAACATCAAAGGTCAAAAGATCAAAACCTTTAAAAATCTCCAAATCAACAAATCTCCATATCAGCAAATTGTCTGGGATGGAAAAGATGAAGCAGGAAACAATGTTGGTTCGGGAGTTTATTTTTATCAATTTCAAACCGGAAAATCATATTCTAAAACAAAAAAAATGATTCTTCTCCGCTAAAGCTATGAAGGATAAATTTTGATGAGAGAAAATGCGAGTTTGATCGAAGTAGCACAAAACTTCACAATCCGGCAATTGCCGAATGGTAAGTTTCTTATGTTTCTCTCCCCCTGAAACATAGATGAAAGAGTCTCCCGATAAGGATTATGGGAGACTCTTTTTTCTCTTTTGATAAAAAAGTTTTGGAAAACATTGCCAAAAAATAACCTCTTAAATTTATAGAAAAAATCAAGGTAAAAATTTTATGAAGAAAATAGTATAAATTCTCATTTTAGTTCTAAAAAAACCGGACTTCCTCGCTTGCAGGGAGTTCGGAATTTTGGAATTCTAAAACATTCTCCATAATAAACAAAAGCAGTTAATTGATATGAGTATTTTTATGAAAAAAACATTATTGATCATTGGATTATTTTCGGTTATTTTTTTAAATGCAGTCAGGCTCGAAGAAGAAAAATATTTAACCTCCGTTTTATGGCTGCAGACTTCTGCCGAATATCGAGCTTTGTGTTATCAAGCCTACAATCTTGCTGAGATGAGAATTTATGAGCACACCGAAAATGCTTCTCAAAAAGCAATCGTAGTCGATGTTGATGAAACGATTCTGGATAATTCCTTCTATCGTGCGGAAAAGATAAAGAATGAAGATTTCGATGAGTCATTTGGTTATTGGATAAAACAGGAAAAAGCAGAAGCCGTTCCCGGAGCATTGGAATTCCTGCAAAAAGCGGATAGTCTTGGATTTCAGATATTTTATATCACAAATAGAGATGAGAGATATCGGGAATTTACTACCGATAATATGAAGAAACTCGGATTTCCGCAAATTCAAAAGGAACATCTTCTGCTGCGTCAAAATTATGTTTCCGACAAATCAATCAGAAGAAAATTTATATTAAAAAAATACGAAATCATTTTGCTGATTGGAGACAATCTGCTGGATTTCGACCAGATTTTTTATGGAGACAATATCCAACACAGAAAAGATTTAGTAGATCAACACAAAACAGAATTCGGGAAAAAATTTATCATTCTTCCCAATCCTATTCATGGACGATGGAAGAAGATGTTTTATCATCGGAATGATAAAATTACTGATGAGGAAAAGAGAAACAGGTTGCTCGATGCTTTGCAGGGGATAGAGAATTAATGATTACTCTTTTTGGAAGACAAATTATAGCTTAATATTTTCCAGTAAAACTACCCCATAACTTTTGGATTTTTTCAATTGCAATCAGTTTCTTCTTCGTGCCTTTGTGGTTACACTTCTACTTTTTCTTGACACAAATCTCCTTCTTTTTTGCTTCTCCATATGCAAAATAGAAAAAATAAAATAACAGCCATCATCACAACCGGAGGAAGCGGGAAGCGTTTCCAGTCCGGAACCAAAAAACAGTTCCTTGAAATTGCAGGTCGTCAATTGCTATTTTGGACGATCGATGAATTTTACTCTCATCCTGAAATAGATTCTCTTTTGATCACACTTCCGAAAGATAATTTTGAACTATCCAAAAATGAAATTAGAAAGGAATTTCCGAAAATAAATTTTATAATCGGTGGAAAAGAACGGCAGGATTCGGTTTATAACGCGCTCATGAAATGTCCTGAAAATACGAATTTTGTGCTTATCCATGACGGAGTCAGACCTTTTATTACTGAACAAGAAATTTCAGAATTGATTAGGAAAGTAAAAAAACATAAAGCAATAATCGTCGTCAGCAGGATGAAGAATACGATCAAAATGGTGGATCAAGAAAAGATCATCGAGACAATTCCCCGCGAGAATCTGGTGAATGCACTTACACCGCAGGTTTTTGATTTTCAATTGATCAAAAAATATCATCAGCAGGCAAAAGCAGAAAACCTCTGTTTTACAGATGATGCAGCAATTTTGGAACATTTCGGGGAACCGGTTTTTTATCTGGAAGGAAGTTCCAAAAATTTTAAGATCACGGAACCTATTGATTTTGAAATCGCTAAAATAATTTTAGAGAATGATCTTTTGAAGAATAACTAATTTTCCAATATTAACAATATCGATAAAGGAAAATCATGAGAATAGGAATCGGTTATGATGTTCATAAATTAGTCGAAGGAAAAAAACTGATTTTAGGTGGTGTTCATATCCCTTTTGAAAAAGGGTTGATCGGTCACTCAGATGCTGATGTTCTCATTCATGCGGTTGTGGATGCGATTCTGGGTGCATTAACCAAGGGAGATATCGGTCAACTTTTTCCGGATGATAATTCCCATTTCAAAGACATCGACAGCAGGATTTTACTACGGCATGTGATGAAAGTCATGTATGAAAACGGTTATAAGATCGGCAATATAGATGCTACTATCTGTGCTCAAAAACCTCGTTTACGCGAGTATATCCTGAAGATGAGGGAGAACATCGCAGAAGACCTCTTTACAAAAGTCGAGAATGTTTCCGTGAAAGCAACGACCGAAGAAGGTTTGGGAGTCAGCGGCGGTGGAGACGGGATTACAGCGACAGCGATTGTCTTGCTCAAGCCGTAGAAATTTATTAACAGCGAACAATAACGAACAACAACTAACATAAGACAATAAACTGGACTTTTATGAGTTAGGATGATGATTGAAATGAGAAATAATCGAAAAATTAAGCAAGATAAACGAATGATAGCAATTGCTAAAATAACTCATAAAAAATATCCCGATTTACCTCTAAAATTTATTATCGAGACATTGGAAGCTCAAGTAGAAATCAAAAAAAGTCTCGGAGAAGAATACGAATTTGGAATTATTACATGATACCAGAACTCCTCCTTCCCGTCGGTAACACGGAATCTTTTTATGCAGCTCTTGAAGGCGGAGCAGACGCCATATATCTCGGTCTAAGAAAATTCAATGCGCGGGTCAGAGCGAAAAATTTTGCTTTAAATCAATTACAATCGATTCTCAAGGAATCCAAAAAAAATAAGATAAAAGTTTATTTAACTCTCAACACTCTCCTCAAAAATCAAGAACTTCCGGAACTGCTCGATACTCTTTTTATCCTTTCTCAAACTACAATTTCAGCGATCATCATCCAGGATTGGGGAGTATATTTATTGATCAAAAAATTCTTTCCAAAACTAAAAATTCATGCCAGCACACAAATGAAAACTCATAACTCGATTGGAACGGAATTCCTTTTGGAAAAAGGATTCGAGCGAGTTATTCTCGCGCGTGAACTTATATTTTCGGAATTAACAGAGATCAGCAGGAAAACAAAGATCGAACTGGAAATTTTTACTCATGGTGCTTTGTGTTATTCTTTTTCGGGGATGTGTTTGTTCAGCAGTTTTTTAGGAGGAATGAGTGCGAATCGCGGGCAATGCAAACAACCTTGCCGCAGGATTTATCATTCTTCCGATTATGCAAATTATTTCTTTAGTTTGAAAGACCTGCAATTGATAGAAATATTACCAAAAATCCAAAAATTAAATATCAAAACTCTAAAAATCGAAGGCAGGATGAAATCAGCAGAATATGTTTATAATGTCGCCCGTGCATACAGGATGGCACTCGACTATCCGGATACAATCGAAGCAGCAAAAGAGATTCTGAAATATGATTTTGGGAGGGAAAAAACCTCCTATTTTTTAGGGAAAAATAATTCCCGGTCGATTACGGAAAATCCCTATTTGGGAATATTTATCGGAGAAATCTCGAAATGTTCCAAAAATGAGTTTTCTTTTAAGTCCCTTCATCCGTTGTCAGTTAGAAACCGGATCAGGATCCTTCCCGAAAGCGGAGAAAATACCCGGATAATAAAGATAAAGGAGTTCAAGAAGGAAACAGGAGACAGGACACAGGAGACAGGAGATAGGAAAGAAATCGGGGAGAAAGTTACGCTCGAGTTCGAAAATAATTTTAAAAAAGGAGACAAGGTTTTTCTAATCGGACTGGCAGAAAAGATGTTCAAGAACAAATTTAGTTTGGAAGGAAAGAAACTCAGATTGCATTTTCCCGCACAAAAAAGGAAAAATATTTTAATGAAAATCGGCTCTAGGAAAACTTTAAGACATGAACAACTCTTTGTTCGCATTAATTCACGGAATTGGCTACGAAAGATATTTTTTGATAAAATCGATTTTTTAATAATAAACCTAACGGAAGATGAATGGCGGGATATCAATCTGAGAAGTCCATTCATCAAAACCAATATTCAGAAAATGATCATCGAACTGCCGAAATTCATCGCGGAAAATGACCTGATTTTTTATAAACAAATGTGCTTGAACTTTTACCGGGATGGAATTACGAATTTTATGTTGAACCACATTTCTCAACGGAAGGTCATCCCGAACTATAAAAATATTAAAGTCTATACAAATGAAAATGTTTATGTTCTGAACGATGCTGCGATTCAATTCCTGAAAGAAGAAAATATTGTAGCATATATTTATCCTCTGGAAAACGATTTTTCAAACCTGGTTACCGGTAAAGACAGGAAGGGAATCGTTCCTCTTTTCTTTTATCCGGAACTGTTTTATTCCAGAATGCCGGTACTTCTTCACCACGAAGACACGAAGTCGCAAATTTTTGAATTTGATAATTTTGAGAAAGTAGATACAAACACACAAAGTTTTCGAGATAAAGATTATAATTACCGGAAAATCGAGCGGGATGAAATCACGGTTGTTGTTCCTGAAAAGCCGGTATCTTTTCTTCACCTTAAAGAAAAAATCTATGAAAAAGGATTTCGTCGTTTTCTTCTGAATTTTTCTCATACCAAACCATCGCAAAGAACTTTTAACAGGATTTTGAAAAAATATTCGAATTCCAAGCCGGAACAACCTTGTTTTACATTTAATTTTAAAGAAGGTTTGAAATAATTTTTATTTAAAGTTTCAGTAACCCCATCGTCCCGACGGTTTATTCAACCGAGATAATGAGGATCCAGAATATATTAAGAGGAACAGATGAAAAAGTTACAAATTTTTATATTCATTATTTTGATCCAGGTTGGTTGTCAAACAGGGAAAATTGGCAGGATTCAAATCGAGTATGAAAAAGATGTTCAAAAAATATTTGAAATCCGGGATAAAGTAAAAGAAATTCATCCATTCTTGAAAGAAGTATTCCCAATCGCGATCGTAGAAGATGATTCCTACTATATTTTTGATGTGGATTCCACCGGAAAAAAATATGTCTTTGTTAAAAAAGAACCAACCTTAAGACCGATACCAAAAGGAATCAGAGCAGCTTATCCGCTGGCTTGTTATGAGAATAAGATTGCCTGTGTAATATCCCCTGAAATTTTTGCACCTCTCGAAGGTTATGTTACCATTTTCCACGAATTTATGCATTGTTCTCAATTCCAGGTTTGTGAACAAAAACTTAAACAAAATTTGAAAATAAACTTGGAAGCAGTGAAAAATAAGAATTATATGTGGGAACTGAATTTTCCTTTTCCTTATGAAGATAAAAAATTTACGGAAATATATTCTTTATTTCTGAAAGCATCAGAAGAAAATAATACCAAAGATATTATCAAATCGCGTAAACTCTTAAAGCAGACTTTGAGCAAAGATAATTATGAATATATGGTCTGGCAGGAATGGAAAGAAGGATTTGCTCGCTTTTTTGAAAATCGAATCAGGAGAAAACTCGAACTCGAAGAAAATTTTTACGGACTGGAAAAACCATATCACAGGATCTCATTTTATGAAGGAGGTTCTAAATTTATCGGTTTTTTGAGCAAAGAAGAATCGGAATTATTGGTAGATATTGAAAATTTATTTTATCGGATGTTCAACATTGAATAACTCAAATTTCGCAGTTATTAGAAACATTATCATATCTGAATAAATGAATTTGAATAAGAACTATCAATCTCGTATAACTCATCATAGCCTAGAAAATTATACTGATTTTATAGTTTTACTCTTTCGAATCTAAAAAAGTTCGCAAAAACCATTGAACCGATTATGAAAAATCTTTTTATACTTCTTTTCATCACAATGAATTAATTCTTAGGAAATTCAAAATGAAACAAAAAAGTGAATTATATGAAAGAATATTTTCTATTACAAAATCGATTCCTTCAGGAAAAGTTGCGACTTACGGACAAATCGCTAAAATAGTAGGTTGTTCTCCAAGAGTTGCCGGATATGCTATGCATTCCGTATCGCAGGAAGATGAAGTTCCCTGGTTTCGTGTAATTAACAGCAAAGGAAAAATAAGTTTCCCGGAAGGGTCGGAAGGTTACGACGAACAGCGAGCGATCCTGGAAGCGGAAGGAATTGTTTTTGATGAGAAAGGAAAGATAGATTTGACAAAATTTGGGTGGGAAACTAATTTGGAAAATGTTTTCAATTAATGGATAAATCAGATGTTAATTCCAAAGGGATAAAATGGAAGCAGGAAGATTTGTATGATGTATAAAAAAAAGGAGTATGAAAAATGGCGAATAAAAAAGAAATCTATCAAATTAAGATTACTTTGAACAATTCCAAACCACCCATCTGGAGAAGATTATTAGTAGAATCTAATGTAAAATTACCGGATTTGCATAAAATTATCCAGACGGTCATGGGTTGGACAAATTCACATTTACACCAATTTGAGAAAAACAGTCAATATTTCGGTGAACCTTATGAAGACGATTTCGGTAATATTGCCGATTATGCCGCTATTCGATTAAATAAATTTTTATTTGGCGCTGGAGATTACTGTTTTTATGAGTATGATTTTGGTGATGGCTGGAAACACAAAATATTGCTGGAGGAAATCTTACCTTTCGATAAAAAGCACAAATATCCGGTTTGCATCGAAGGAAAAAGAAATTGTCCCCCCGAAGATTGCGGTGGAATCTGGGGATATGATGATTTACTGGAAGTCATTAAAAATCCCAAACATCCGGATTATGAAGAAATGAATGATTGGCTCGGAGATAGTTTTGATCCGGAATATTTCGATCTAAATAGAATTAATGAATTGCTGCAGCAGAAAAATTTTGGCTGTTATGGGATGTTTTGATAATTCATTATCCCGACCAAAATGCAAACAATTGCAAAAAAGTCTTGACTATAATGCAATCCTTTGCATTTTGGTCGCATGAAAAGAATACAGAAATTTATTATCAAAAAAGACCTTTCCAAAAAAATGGTCTTTATTGTCGGACCGCGACAGGTCGGTAAAACCTGGTTAGCAAAAGAAATCGCCAAAGATTTTTCCAATCCTCTTTATCTCAATTATGACCACCTTGAAGACAGAAAACTAATCCATAACGAAAATTGGTTACCAACTGTCGATCTACTCATTTTGGACGAAATCCATAAAATGAAAAAGTGGAAAAATTTCTTGAAAGGGATTTATGATACAAAATCGAAAAATTTGCAAATTATGGTAACCGGAAGCGCTCGACTCGATACTTTCCGGCAAAGCGGAGATTCATTAGCAGGACGATATTTCCTCCATCATTTATTACCATTCTCATATAAAGAATCTTCGGAAAGTAAGAAATTCACCATCGACCATTTGCTCGAACGAGGAGGATTTCCCGAACCATTGCTGGCAGAAACATCCGAAGATGCGATCAGATGGAGAAACCAGTATGCTGAAAGTCTGATCAGGTTTGATATTTTAGATTTTGAGAAAATTCAGGATATTCGGGCAATTCAACTTCTGTTTCAACTGCTGCGATCAAGAGTCGGAAGTCCGATCTCTTATAAAAGTATATCGGAAGATATCGGGATTTCACCCAATTCGGTTAAGAAATATATTCATATTTTAGAAGCATTGTATATTGTTTTCAGGGTAACACCTTTTGCTCGAAATATCGCTCGCTCTTTGCAGAAAGAACCGAAACTGTATTTTTATGATATCGCTCTCGTACAAGGAGATGAAGGTGTGAAATTTGAAAATTTCGTCGCAGTTTCATTGCTTAAACATTTATCTTTTCTGCAGAATACGAAAGGTTTGATAACGCAATTGCATTATTTGCGCACAAAAGATGGTCGTGAAGTTGATTTTTGTCTAACAGAAAATGAACAGGCAAAATTAATGGTCGAAGTTAAACATTCCGCTAATACTGTCAGCCGGCATCTGCATTATTTTAATGAACATTTCAATATTCCGGGAGTGCAGGTTGTGCGATTTTTAAGGAAGGAGAAGATGAGCGGTGAAATTCCCATCAGGAAAGTAGAGAATTTTTTGATGGAATTAGCGATTTGATTACCGACCAAAACGCAAGCAATTGCAATAAAGTCACGACTATTTCGCAAAACCGTGCATAATAGTCGAACTAAAACCTGGATAAATCGGAAAAAGTAGATTTAAAAACTAACAAGATAGCATCTTGTTTTACATACAAATATCTTAATGTAAGTTTCAGATGATTGAGAAACTTTTGACAAAAAAATCTCCAAAAAAAATATGCTCTCAATTATCTTTTGAACATTAAAGAGGAATTTATGGACATTCATAAAGATAGAAAAATTCAAATCGATTTTTTGGAATTTCTCGGATTTAACCGGCAAATCTATAATCCAAATCTTTATTCCAAACAATATAAAGAACACCATGATTATGAGATCAGCGTCGATATTTCAAAAGAAAAAATCTTTTATCGGGATGATGATAGATTAAATGTTAATGATGATAAAATCTGTCTTGGAGATACAACAACTTCTAATTTTTCCCATCCGGAAAACTTCGTTGTTCTGGAATGCGTAAACAGGTTACTTGAAAAAGGATATGAACCGAAAGATCTATTTCTGGAAAAAAGATGGAAACAAAGAAGAACCGAAAGTTTAAAGGCAGATATTCAGATTTCAGGTAGAGATGGAAAAGTTTTAATTATAATCGAATGTAAAACCTGGGGAAACGAATTTGAAAAGGAAAAAGGAAAGATGGAAGAAAACGGGGGACAACTTTTTTCTTATTTACAGCAGGATAAAAATGCTGAATTTCTCTGTCTTTATTCATCGAGATTCGAGTTTGATAAAATCCAATATGAAAATGCAATCGTAAAAATACAAGATAGAAAAGAAGATCTGGAAGCATTTAAAAAAGGTGATGATTCTATAAAATTATATAAATTTGCCAACAATAAAACTGAACTTCATGAAGTCTGGAAGGAAACATTTTATCTTTATTTTCATTATAATGGAATTTTTGAGGATGATATAAATGCTTATGCTATCGAATTGAAACCTTTGAAAAAAAGAAATTTGAAAAAACTGAAAGAACCACAAAAAATATTCTATCAATTTCTCGAAATCCTGCGACACAACAATATTTCCGATAATGCCAATGCTTTCAATCGAATGCTGGCACTTTTTCTCTGTAAGATCGTGGATGAAGAAAAATCCAAAAATGATATTCTTGATTTTCAGGTGAAAGAAGGTGAGGATGATTTTGAGAAAATTCAGGACAGACTGCAAAAATTATATCAAAAAGGAATGAGCCGGCATTTGCAGGAAAAGATCGTTTATTACGAAGATAAAGTGATCAAAGAAATTATCGATAAATATCCTAAACAGACTCCTCTCGAAGAGATCGAACGCATTTTTAAAGAAATCAAATATTACACGAATAATGAATTTGCTTTTAAGGAAGTTCATAATAAAGAATTATTCGAGCAAAATTCCAGAATCCTGAATGAAGTGATCAAACTCCTGCAAAATTATCAATTTCGATATACAAAAAAGCAGCAATTTCTGGGAGATTTTTTTGAATTGCTTTTGAATCACGGAGTAAAACAATCGGAAGGTCAATTCTTTACGCCGGTTCCGATCGTGCGTTTTATAATTCTTTCTCTGGTAATCGAGGAAATTATTTTTCTAAATCTCAAAAATGAAAAAGAGAATTTCCTTTCTAAAATATTAGATTATGCTTGTGGTTCCGGACATTTCTTAACGGAATCAATCGACGAAGTGCAAAAAATTATACTGACTTTGGATAAAACCAAATATAATGATAAAATCAAAAAGCAGATTGAAAAACTTAAAAAATCTCCGGAATGGGCAAAAGAATGCATCTTTGGAATTGAAAAAGATTACAGGTTGGCACGAACCTCGCAAATTGCCTGCTTTCTGAATGGAGACGGAGATGCAAATATCATATTCAGTGATGGTCTGGAAAATCACACGAGATTAAAAACCGATAAACAAAAATTCGATATTGTTATTGCCAATCCACCGTATTCAGTGAAAAGTTTTAAGAATTACCTGAATGTCGGAAAAAAAGAATTCGAGTTGTTTTCTCATCTAACCGAAAAGAGTAAAGAAATTGAAACTTTATTTATTGAAAGGACTAAACAAGTTTTGAAACCGGGAGGAAAAGCAGGAATAATTCTACCTTCCTCTATCCTTTCAAATTCCGGAATTTATACCAGAGCAAGAGAAATTTTATTCAAATACTTTGAAATAAAAGCGATTGCGGAACTCGGCTCGAAAACTTTTATCGCTACCGGAACGAATACCGTCGTTTTATTCCTCAAAAGAAGGAACGACAACTTCCAGAAAGACAGGAAATATATCGCAGATGATTTGATCTTAAACAAAACGGAACGCAAAAGAGAACTCGATTTTATCGACAGCAAAAAACTTCTGATAAAATTTCTCGAAAAAAGAGAATTGGATTTTGAAGATTATCAGAGTTTTAACAAAAGAGAAGCAAACGACAAAATAAAACAAACCGAATTTTTTAAAGAATATCAAAATTGGTTTGAAAATCTTACGGAAACCAAAAACCTGAAAAAGAAGAAAACTTTTCAAAGCAAAACCAAAGATGAACAAAAGCAGGAACTCTCATCTTTATTTTTTGATAAAGCCCTGAACATCGAAAGAGACAAGTTTCTCTATTTTATGTTGTGCCTGCAAGACGGAGATTTTAGAGGAGATGAAAATTATTATCGCTCTTTAAAAACCATAACTGTAAATATGGGCAATAAAATAGATGAACAAAAAGAATTTCTCGGTTATGAAATTATCGGTAGAAGAGGTGAGGAAGGATTACGAATTTACAAAGACAAGAACGATAAAAATATGACAAAACTCTTTGATGATGATAATTATGAGAATCAGGAGAAAGCAAATTCCTATATTCGCAAATCATTTCTAAATTCACAAAACTTTGAAATCCATGATTCTTTAAAAGATAATATTAAATGGTTGAACCTGATCGATATGGTTAATTTTGAAGGTGTTCATTTTGAGAAACAGATCAATTTGAATGCTGAATCTGTGACGCAAATTGAGAGTAAATGGAAATTGGTGAAGTTAGGTGATTTGCTTAAGATCGATTGGGGAAATACTAATTTAACAAAGAAAATTTATAAAAAGAATGGATACAAGGTTTACAGTGCAACAGGTCAAGATGGTTTTACTGATTTCTACGAACATGACGGAAGTGCTATTATTTTGTCCGCTATTGGTGCAAGATGTGGTAGATGTTTTTTTGCAATTGGAAAGTGGACAGCAATAAAAAATACAATTATAATAAAAGAGAAACTTAAATCAGTAAAATTAAAATTCGTTTATCTTTTAATAAACAACGAAAATTACTGGAATAAGGCTGGTAAGGCACAGCCTTTTATTAAATTAGGGAGTGCAAATAATCAGAAAATTCCTCTTCCTCCGCTTGAAATCCAGGAAAAAATTGTTAGTGGGATTGAAAAAATGGAAAAGAAAGAAAAGGATAACGATGAGAAGATCGAGAAAATTAAAACCGGTGAAAAAAGCATTATCGATAAACAATTTTCATTGAATAAATCATTAACAAAGATCGGTTTAATTATCAATAAAGTGCAATATGGAATCTCAAAAAAAATGAACAAAGAAAATAAAGGTTACAAAATTTTCAGAATGGATGAGATCATAAATCGAAAAATGTTTGATAATGATAATATGAAATATGTCGATATACAAACAGATGAATTTTCAAAATATCAACTTAACAAAAATGATATTCTTTTTAACAGAACAAATAGCATCGAACATGTTGGAAAAACAGGGATTTTCGATTTAGATGGTGTTTATTGTTTTGCATCATACCTGATCCGTGTAATTGTAAATGTTAATTTAGCCGTTCCTTATTTTGTTTGCCTGATGATGAATTCCGAAACATTCCAAAGGATTGCGAAAAGCGTTGCCACAAAATCGATCAATCAAGCAAATATCAATGCTGAAAAACTAAAGAATCTGGAAATTCCATTACCTTCGATAGATAAACAAAGAAAAATTGTAAAAGAAATTGAATCTTTCGAATCTGAAATCAGTAAATTAAAACAGGAAAATGAGCAATTGAAAATTGGGAAAGAAGAAGTATTGAAGAAATATTTGTAATTATTATTTTATTTTCTCCTCAATCAACTTCTCGATAAAATCCTCATCAGTAACAAACGGCAAAGTGATATGATCAGTATCGTTAAATTTCTGGTTATGTTCTATCGCTATTTCTATCGAATTCTCATTCCTCGCCCAGGCACGGCGCGCAACTCCACACATCACATCCCACGGAAATGCTCGTTCTAAAATAAAATCAACTCTCTCGCTGCCGTCGAGGAGCATCCCGAATCCGCTGTTGGAAACTTTTCCGATCCCGACTCCGCCGCCGTTGTGAAGTGTAACCATACTCATTCCTCTCGCAGCATTTCCGGCATAACATTCGGTACTCATTTCCGCCATGATGTTCGAGCCGTCTTTGATATTGGATGTTTCCCGATAAGGCGAATCGGTTCCGCCAGTATCATGATGATCTCTTCCAAGCATGATTGGACCGACTTCTTTATTCCGCACCATTTCATTGAATTTGAGAGCAATTGCTAATCTGCCGGGAGCGTCTTGATAAAGGATTCTGGCTTGCGTTCCAACCACCAGTTTATTCTTCATCGCATCTTTGACCCAGATATAATTATCGCGATCCTGATAGCGTAATTCTTCACGGCAATTTTTAATTATTTCAGCAGCAGCATTATCTGTTTTGATCAAATCTGCTTCCTTGCCGGAAAGACAAACCCAGCGGAAAGGACCGTATCCGAAATCGAAAAGTTCCGGTCCGAGAATATCTTCTACATAACTCGGGAAAATAAATCCTTCGTAAGTATCTTTCCCATTTTTGGAAATCTCCTTTACTCCCGCATCAAAAACTGCTTTCATAAAACTATTGCCGTAATCGAAAAAATAAGTTCCTCGATCATCGAGAATTTTAACCAATTCAAAATGCTTTTTCAAGGATTTATTCACAAGTTTAATAAATTGTGGACGATCATTTGCCAGCATTTCCGTGCGTTGTTCAAAACTCAATCCTTGCGGACAATATCCGCCTTCGTAGGCAACGTGACAGGAAGTCTGGTCAGAAAGCAGATCGATGTGAATATTTTCCTGAACTGCATAATCCAGCAGATCAACTATATTTCCATAAAAAGCGATGGAAATACTTTTTTCTTTTTTGATGTTATCAGCTGCCAGATCAAATGCTTCTCGAGGTGATTTTACAACCTTTCCAACCCAACCTTGCGAATGTCTTGTCTCTATTCTTGAATAATCCACTTCCGCAAAAATCCCGACTCCGTTCGCAATCTCAACTGCTTTTGGCTGTGCTCCGCTCATTCCTCCCAAACCGGAAGAGACAAATAATTTTCCTCTTAAATCACCATCTTCGGGAACTCCAAGTTTCATCCTTCCTGCGATCAAAATCGTATTATAAGTTCCATGCACGATTCCCTGCGGACCGATATACATCCAGCCACCGGCTGTCATTTGTCCGTAATTAGCAACTCCGAGAGCATTGGCACGATTAAAATCTTCCTGATTATCGAACTGCCCGATCATCAAACCATTTGTGTTGATCACACGCGGAGAATTCGGTGAAGATTTGAACAAGCCAAGCGGATGTCCACTCATACAAACGAGAGTGTTTTCATGAGTAAGATTTTCCAGGTATTTTTTGATCAAAAGATACTGCATCCAGTTCTGGCAGACTGCTCCGGTTTCGCCGTAAGTTACTAATTCATAAGGATAAAGCGCAGTTTCAAAATCGAGATTGTTGTCGATCATGACCTGGAATGCTTTTCCTTCCAGGCATTTTCCTTTATATTCGTTCACCGGTTTTCCGTAAATACTGCCTGCAGGTCGAAAACGATATCCGTAAATATGTCCATTTGTAAGAAGTTCATCGAGAAATTCAGGAGCAAGTTTTTCGTGGAGTTCTTGCGGAATGTAGCGGAGAGCATTTTTCAGAGCAAGAGAAATTTCCTTTTTGTTCAGGTTCATTTCTCTTTTTGGTGCTCGCCTGATCCCTTTCTTGAATTTCGGATATGACGGTAATTTTTTATCCAATTTTATGGACATGGAAGCGGAAATAAAATCGTTGTGCATAATTTCTCCATTTTAATATATTCCAAATATTCAATGGTAAATATTAAATATACAATTTTACGAAATTGTTCTCAACTCCACGCTATGCTTTATAGTCGAGTCCAATTTATCCTGTCATTTTTTTATTCGATGATCCCCTGATCTATCTGCTCGTTCAAAGATATCTCACTCGTTTGGATAAATTGATCGATCTTTTCTTCGAGAGCATTAATAACTTCGAGAGAAATTTCCTTGGCTTCTTTTCCGGAATATTGCTTTCTCAAAACAAAAATAGCATTGACTGCAGAATGGGTAAAATCTACTTGAAAATCGGAATCAACAGTTTCGCAGATCACTATCGATTTTGTTATTTCATAAGTTTTTTTGGCAAGATTGGAATAATATTCCGCATTTATTAATATCTCTTCGTCTAGATCCTTGCAGGTAAAGAACTGGATCAAAGGGATCGAGATCTCGAATTTCTTGAAATTCCTCATTCCTGCAATCCTGAATTGAAAGTCCATTTTCTGGACTATTTGTAAGATATCGACAGAATCCGTAGCCACGAAATTCGGTTTTTCTGCAAGATCAAACAAACTTTTCGGATCGAATTTCATCTTATAACTGAACGGCTGGAATCCCCAGGAAATTCCTTTGTTATTTAGAATTTTCTTCCGTTTCATAATTACAGAGAGTATATCATTCAAATAATCTGCAAAAAAAATATGAGAATCACTTTTAAATCCTTTGTTCGTGATTATCCTGAATTGATATTTTCGATTGGAAATCGTTTTGATAAAAGCATTTAAAGCATCGACCATCACTTCATTATTCCCGGGTTCTTTTCCAACTATTTTCAAGAAATTCTTCCACTTGATCTTGAACTCATTCAAATACATGCTGTTGACAGGATTTTCTTCCTCCTTCAGCATTTGATCTAATAAAGATTCATAAAACATGATCACCCCTCTACGGATAATTGATAATTATTTTAAAAACTTTTCTATCGACTTTCTATTTCCAAACTCTTTTACCTGTAATTTTTGTCAAATTTTCTCTAAAAATTTTGTAGATTCCTGACTGTTTTGATAATAAAATTTTAAAATCAGAATAAGAACATAACTTTATATATTGATTTTTCGGACACTTGAACTCCATCTTCCGTCAATTGCCGGAGATGAAATCCTGTCTTGTTTGAATACAAAAAAGGCTCTTATTTTATTAAGAGCCTTTTTATTTTGGTTCTCTTTCATAATATGCAGGTAATTATTTCAAAAATTGCACAATTGCTTAAATTGCAATCATAAATTAAAGATTGTTTTTGGGAAAAGAATTACGATAAATATTATCAAACTTGAAATCTTTTTCAAAAGATTTAATCATAAAAACTCTGAAAGGATTAAATGTTAATAACCACAAGAGAATCTTGTGGATAGAAAATGAGAACTTACACAACTCTGAAAGAGTTGAACAACAATATATCTAATCGATGATGACATTTATGGTTTTAATTCAATCCTTTCAGGATTGCTTTGATGTCATTAATCTCTTTTCCGGAGATTCCATCTCCGGTTATTAACATTTAATCCTTTCAGGATTTTATATGAATTTATTCTATTTAAAATTGATTTCATATAGTTTTTTAGTTTTTTTAAATTGAAGATTAGTTCAAAATAAATATCTTACCTATAATTTTGAAAGAGAACCTTATTTTTATAAAGTTTTTAACGATTAGATCAGTTTAATCCGTGAAATCCGTGAGCATTTAATCAAATCATCTCCAGCACTTTATTCGAATTCACGATAAATGATTTCAATTCTTTACCGGTAAACTGTTTTTGTTCCAGCAGAGCAAGTTCATGCACATAATTGATCAGCAGTTTTGCATCATCGACTTTTCCGTCTTCATAGAATTTCAGGATTTTTTTAATCGTTTCATTTTCAGGATTAACGATCACAGTATGATTTTTCAACATATCACTTTCTTTTGGTTGGGAAAGATAGTTCATTTCCTGGAAACGGCGCATAAACTCGTTAAATACGACCATTGCCGGGATCGATTTTGTTTTCAGGAATTTCATTTCCGTAGTAACGGTTAAATATACTTTTCCTATAATTTCAGTAAAAGTTTTTTGTCCTAATTTTTCGCGGATATTGAACGGAATATCATAAGGTTTGATGTAGGTAAAATCATCTTTGGTGCGGATATACGGAGCCAGGGTGTTGATCGCACCTGGATTTTTTTTGATGAATTTCGCATAATCGTCTTTATTAAAACTCGCTTCGATATTATCGTTCAGGATCTTATCGAAAATCTCTTTGAGTTTCTCGGAATTGGTGCGATTGGAAGCATCTACGACTTCCGCTTTTTCTTTATCGATGAGATTTTCATTGATTTCCGAATCGATGCGCACAAAAGTCGTTTCCCGGTCTTTCATTTCCAGGTGCTGGAAAAGATGACTGTCGATGATCGGATGGGAAAAGATAACCTCGATTCCCTGTTCTTTCATCAGATTCAAATATGTAACTTGCGTATCTTCACTTTGGGCATAAAACACTTTTTGCGGTTTATCTTTGGATTTATTCCGTTCGCGATATTCTTTGATCGTAATATAATCATCCTGTGTTGTTTTAAAGATGATGTGGTCTTTCATCGCTTCCGAAAATTTCTCGTCGGAAAGGATCCCGTATTTAATGAAATAATGGATGTCATCCCAGAAACCTTCGTATTTTTTCCTGTCTTCTTTGAAAATATCCTTCAAACTGTCCGCAATTTTCTTAATTATATACTGGGAAATTTTCTGAACCTGCTGATCGTGCTGCAAAAAACTTCGGGAAACATTCAGCGGAATATCCGGGATATCGATACCGCCTTTCAGGAGCAGGAGGAATTCAGGTACGATCTGCTTCAAGTCATCGGCAACGAAAACATTATTGCAGAACAGTTTTACTTTTCCCTGGTTCATTTCCAGTTGATTTTTTATTTTTGGAAAATACAATATTCCTTTCAGGTTGAACGGAAAATCGACATTTAGATGGATCCAGAAAAGAGGATCATCAAAATCGTGGAATAATTTCTTATAAAATTCCTTGTATTCCTCATCCGTAACATCTTTTGGTTTCCTCAACCATAATGCTTCTTTCTGATTGATCGCTTCTTTTTCCTTGTTCAGGAAGATCGGGAAAGGCATAAAATTGCTGTATTTTTCGATCAATTCCTTAATTTTCTGCTCTTCGAGATATTGTTCATTATCTTTATTCAAATGAACAGTTACGGTTGTTCCAATATCCTTTCTTTTACTATCTTCGGCTTTGTATTCTGTTTCACCTTCACATTCCCAGAAAGCAGGATGCGAACCTTTTTTAAAGGATAATGAATCGATCGTAACCTTTTTGGCGACCATAAAGGACGAGTAAAATCCGAGACCGAAATGTCCGATGATCGCAGATTGCTTATCTTTGTATTTCTCGATAAAATCTTCCGCTCCGGAAAAAGCGATCTGGTTGATATATTTCTTGATCTCTGTCGCATTCATCCCGATCCCGTAATCGGTGATCTCCAGAGTTTTCTTCTTCTTATTGGTTTTGATCTCGATCTTTAATTCGTTTGCGTCCAATTCCGGATCGACTGCTTTCCGTTTGTTCATAGCATCGATCGCATTGGAGATCAATTCCCGCAGGAAAATATCATGCTCCGAATAAAGCCATTTTTTGATGATCGGAAAAATATTCTCGGTGTGGATCGATAATTTTCCGGTTTTTTTATCTACCATTTTATTTCTCCCTTATCCTCCGTATCTTTTTATTCTCCATAGTTTTAACGAAGGAGATAAGCGAAGGAGGATTTTCTTATCCGCGAATTAACACGAATTAATTCTTTATAAGTTCTGCTAAAACTTATGTTTTCCGCGAATCTTTCATTTTTTTGAGGATAAAAAAAAATTGTCCGTTTTGTTGTCAAAGAATTTTTTAGCAGTCTTTTAGGGAGAGTGCTATTTTTATTATTTGTCATTCTGAGACATTCTCTCTGTTTCTTTCTCGAAGAATCTGCAGAACATCTAATTCGGTTTTGCTACTTTTCACTGAAGATTCCTCGTCTGAAACCACTGAAAGAAACCACGGAATGACAGAAAAAAAATTCATCTCTTTATTTTATCAAGCCAGAACCAGCCGATCATTGAACCAAAAAAATAATATGGAAAATCAGTTACAGTGAAGGAATTTCCGAGAATCGTCCTGCCGATGTAATCCTTACGGATAATTTCCAAAAAAGGCGGATGCCATAATTGAAGAAATTCCAAAAAGCAGGTTGAGAAAAAAACGATGAGAGCGATTTTGACCGGTTTCGATTTCGGGAAAAAAAGAAAAATGAGCAAACACCAGAAAATCTCATATAAAAGTCCGCCGAAACTGTTATTCAGCCAGTCGGAAAAAGGACCTCGATAAATATTGGATAGAAATCCGATCGGGACGATTATGATAATTGAAATTATAATATTTACTGTGATCTTATTTATTTTGAATTTCCTATCTCTTTAATTTAATAGCAATTGCAGTTGCTGTCTTTTTGACAGCGACGCGCGGACGAGTTCCAACAATATGAGTTTTCCAGGGTCCGCGACCGACGATTCTATGATGCATTTCCAAATAAACTTCCCGATCGACATCGTACTGCACGAGCATCACTCCATCCGCTCCGACTTCGAGAGCTTTTTCCCTGATTAAAGCATTCAATTCCGGTTTGCGTGCATGTTTTCCTAATTCCGCAACAATTACTCCAATGACTTTGTGAGGTTGATTTATCTTCTCCAGTTTAAAGATGATGCGAGCATCTTCAGGTTTTTCTTCGGGAACATAAGATTCGTCGGTTTGGATGAATCTTACATGAGAAGCACAACTTACTAAAATTAAAACGATAAGCATTATCAATATTCTTTTCATGATTAACTCCTTTTAAATATGATCGCAGATTCTAATATCCATCAAATCCGTATTCACAGATAAATGGACATTCAAATTTGCATTAGATAAAGTTTGTTATCTAACAGGATAAATCCGCGAGCGATCAACTCAAAGCAAAGATCAAAGCTGTCGTCAGTTTCAAAATATCGGAATCCGCTTTTTCCAGGTAGATAGAAAGATTACAGGCAATTTCCATAAAAACTTTATACCCGATAGCAGGATTTATTTCGCAAATTTTAAGGAAATCTTTCCTGGTGATCGTATATATTTCGCAATCGGTCTTAGCAACAGCTGTTGCCGTCCTTTTCTGGACTTTTCCCAAAAAACCGATCTCTCCAAAGAAACCGTAATTCGCTGAATCGAGAATGATAAATGTTTTATCTTTTTCCTCTTCTTCACTATCGATCATGGTCATTTTTTTTGTTATTTTAACTTTCCCTTCGTGCAGAATGAACAGATTATTACTGACCTCATTTTCTCTGATGATAAAATCTCCCTGTTTGAATCTTCTTTGATTGAAACAGTTTTCGAGAGTTTTCAATTCTTCTCTGGTCAGATTTTTGAATAACGATACTTTTTTTAGAAATTGCAGATCCATAATTACCTCAAATCACGATCGCTTGATCTGTTTCCTGGATGATATAGGAATTTTCCGGTTTTATTTTGATGAAACTTTTTGTTTCTTCTAGTTTCAGTTTTTTCTTGGAAAGTTCAAATTGCTTTTTAATGAATTGATCGATAGCCGAAGTATCATCCGATAAAACATTGTCAATGGAAAAGTCCGGCTGCAGGGAGACTATTCCTAATAACACCTGTTCTTTTTTCTCTCTCAAATATGTGAACAGTTCCAGGAAAGTTTTATTGATAAATTCTCTGGGGATATTTACCTGGGAAAATCCTTTTCCGTCTTTGAAATTAAGAGCTTCCTGGATAAATTCCGGGATAACGGGATTCAGGGTCGAGGTTGCCAGCATGGTTCCTCCGAGCTCGTCGAAAATAACGACATTTTGAATATCCCTGTTCCTGATATTTTGCGCATATTTCTGGTCTTTGAGCTGCAAACTGACCTTCCCTTTTATCTTGAGAAAATTAATGTTATGAGAAGCGATGATCGTTCTTTCGTCGGAAGGAATAGTGTTCGGTTTGCTTTCATCACAGAGGAGAATGATGTGTTTTGCTTCTTTGGCATTTGCTTTGATGAGGATATCCTGGTTCGTATAATCTCCGCAGATATATTTGATATCGAGCTGCGGATAATGGTTGATGATCCTCGATATCCTGCCTTCGTCGAGTTCGTTCAAAAGTACGATCGGGGTTTTTTCCCGGGTATCGACTTTTTTCAGGAAATCGAGAATCTTCAGGATACTGCTGTTCCAACCGCAGATCAGAATATGTTGTTTTTCTTTGATATTGCTCATTCCTCTACCTTCCTTGATCTTTTGATCGATGAAACTGCTGGCGATAAATGCTGTAAAAATGGAGAAAATTATAAATCCCATGAGGATAAAAATTATACCGATAATTCTTCCCCAGAATGTAACCGGAACCAGGTCACCGTAACCAACGGTCGTGATCGTTACCAAAGCCCACCAGATCGCATCGAACGGATTCTTGATATTTCCCTGTTCATTTCCGTATTCAAATAAAAGAATACAAACTGCTCCGGCGATGATCACCAGAAATATGATCAGGCTGTATTTCAGGATACGGGATAGATTTCTATCGCTGGAAAATTTTTTAATAGAATCACCCATTCTTTTTAATATTTTTTTCATAAGTTTTTTTTACATTCTCGTTCCAATGCTCATGTGTCAAACCGGGTATCAATTTAAATCTGAAAACTTCACAAATTTTGGAAATTTGTTAAATTCAAACTATGTTCATTCCTCGTTCCAATGCTACTGCGTTGGAATGTTTTTCGGATGTTCCTGCGTCAAACCATATATCCTTCTAAATCTGAATCCGGAAAAACTTCACATCCGGCAGCTGCCGAATTGTTAAATTTTTACTACTTACTACTAACAATCGTTTTAATGATCCTACCTTCTTTATATTTTCCTTTGTATTGGATTTTACCGTTTTCATACCAGATAGTTTTCATCCCATCGAGGTAATCATCTTTGAAATTCGCTTCTGATTTTTTCTGGCCACTTTCGAACCACTCAGCCTTTAATCCATTCAATTTGTTATCTTTATAATTCGCTTCATATTTTATCTGTCCGTTTTCGTACCAAACAGTAACTACGCTATCCTTAATTCCAGTTTTATAATATGTCTCGGATTTTTTTTTACCGTTGGGAAACCAGTAAGTTAATAAACCATGATAGTGTCCGTTTTGATAATTGATTTCAGATTCTTTCGTACCGTCGTTGAACCAGTTTGTGGTTAAACCATCTAATTTTCCGTTCTTATAATTGATCTCATATTTTTTTTGACCGCTTTTATACCAGCTCGTTTTTAGTCCATTCAAGACACCGTCCAGGTAATACTCTTCAAATTGTTTATTTTCTGCATTATACCAACCTGTCCGTAAACCGTCATACTTACCGTTCTTGATCTCGACTTCATAAGTTTTGATATTATTGTAATCGATCATAAATGCCTTGCCGGTAAAAGGTTTGGATTTTCCCCGTAAATAAAATAGTTCCTCCTTTTTTTCCAGCTTGGAAACATTCACCGCACCTTTTGAGCAGGAACAGAAAATAATAATAAGTAAAAGCCAGAAAATAAATAGTTTTCTTCTCATTTTGACCTCCCTCGAATTTGGTTGGGTTTTTAATTTAGGCAGGAAAATCAGTCAATAAATTTATTTTTTATAATGATCGAGATATTTATTTCAACCGCGATAAACACCAAGTAAACACGAAGATATTTCAACAGTTAGATGTAATCTTCATCCGGGTATTTCCGTGATCATCAGCGATTAGATTTTCAATTTGGCAAATTCTTTTTGAGAAATTACACGGTAATGCGGATTGTATTTTTCCTGAAAGGTCTTGCTGTGATGAAAATAAAGACCGTTAGTTTCTATTTTTTTTTGAAAAAGAGCGATTTGATCTTTTGGATTTTTTTTTAGAACATTCATCTCCAAAATGATTTTCCGGATAAGATCCCATTCCTGCCGGCATTCTTTTCTGGTAATCGTTTTTTCCAATTTCCGGCTGTTCAGGAAAGCATGAAATAGTGCATCGAGAGAGATGATCCCATCTTTGACGACTTTCAAATTCACCCTATAGAATTTATTTAAATAACCGATATCTTGATAAAACTCTTTTTCAAAAATGGCATTATTTTTGATTTCTTTTTTTAGAAAATTATAAGCGATATTTTCATCTTTAATGATATGTTCCGGACCGAAAGTTCCCTGGTAAAAAAGTTTGTAATAATCGACCAATTCTGCTTCCGGGTGGAGACGGAATTCGTCAGTAATTAATTTTTTAATGATCTTATCTTTCATCTCTTGATCCTGAAAAAAGTTCCTCGTTCCTTAACTTCCGTTTTGATAAGATCTTTATCCGACATTTCGGAAAGATATTTTTGCAGTTCATTAAAATGGATATTTAGAATATTCGTTAAGTCAAGGTCGGTGCAAGGTCGTCTGCGGATAGTTTCCAGGATTTGTTCTTCGATATTTTTTTGGAAAATTTTCACCTTGTTTTTGGTTTTGAATTTAGCGATAATTTCTACGGGAAGCGGCTTCAGGAATTCAGCGATTTTTTGCAGTTTTTCTCCGGAAACAGGTCTGATCCAGGATTCTGTTCCGGGTCTATCCAGAGTATTCAATTGCACTATATCGGGTTTAATTTCCTGAATTTTCTGTTTGAGAAGTTTCAATTCATCTTTTGAATCATTAATTCCATGTGCGAGAAAAACCTCTAACCGGATTTCTCCTTTGAACTCTTTCCTGAATTCTATCAAACCTTTGATAATTTTTTCGATTTTCAGAGAAGGAAAGGGACGATTAAGTTTCCTGAAAATCTTTTCCGAAACAGCATCGAGAGAAGGCAGCAAAATATCGATATCTTTAATTTCATGCTGCAGGTTTTTGTCATTTAATAAAGTCGAATTCGTTAATAAAGCAATTTTATAGTGGGGATAATTCTTCTTCAGAAAAGAAATTACTTCCCCGATCCCGCTATTCAGAGTGGGTTCTCCAGCACCGGAAAAAGTGATGTGATCGAGATTCGGATTTCGAGAGAGATAATCGTTCAATTCAGTTAAAACTTCATTAATCGGAATATATTCTTTTCTTTCGATGGTCAGGTTTGTAGTTCTTCCCGATTCGCAGTAAACACAATTCAAGGAGCAGACTTTATGCGGAACAAGATCGACTCCGAGAGAAATTCCAAGTCGGCGGGAAGGGACGGGACCGAAGAGGTATCTGTAATTCATCAGATTTCTTCGCTGATTTTTGCTTCGTCTCCCACAAAAATAATTATGTATGCTTTCAGGTTTTTCAGATTTTGGATTTCTTCATTCTTTAGATAATTCTGTAATTGTTTTTTTGCTTCTTCTTTTTTTCGAGATAATTGATTTGCTTCCTTTTTTTTCAGGTATTTCAATTCGAAAATAAATTGATAATTCTGTTTGAATGGCGGTCGGTTTAAAAACATCACATCCGGGTATTTTTGTTCGATTTCCTGCTCACTTTTGATGTAATAAAGATTGGAAAGATTGGCAAAAGCAACGAATAATACTTTGATATATTTTTCATTGAATTTAATGAAATCACGATAAGTTGTTTGGGTATCTTTTGTCTCGATCCTGCTAAATTCAAATTTCAAAATGTAATAGGAATTCACTTTTTCGGTTGGATTCTTACCGATATAATATTTCCCGAATAGATCTTTGAATTCGTCCTTATATTCGATGCCGTAATAATAATTCAGCATCGACACAAAAAGTGATTTCCCAAACCTGCGCGGTCGCAGGAAGAAGATATAATTCTCTCCGTAATTCTCTAAAACTTCGATGTATTTTGTTTTATCGACATAGTAGTAATTTCCTAAAGATAACGATTTGAAATTACTTATTCCGTAAGGTATTTTCATCTTTGCTCCTTTTATCACCTGCTTCAACAAAGTTCTACAATTCTGCTTTTATATTTTATGTTCAGTGTTTTCTTGTAAAGATTTTTTTATACAATTTTTCTTTGTGTCTTTGAGAAATTAATCAAACAATTCCATCTGGCTTTCATTTCCATCTTTCAACTCAAAATAATTCTGCTATTCTTTCTCTTCCTCTCGATAAAATCCAAACCGGATAAGATTTTAGCAAAATTTTCCGATTTTCTTTCAGACCGGTTTCGACATCTTTTCGCGACTCGGAATCAAGTCCCGCATTGTAATTAACAGCATCGATTTCTTCCGATTGCAGCCAGGAAGCGTATAAATCCGTATTTACTCTCGTTCCGGTGTAGATGAGTCCGTTTCCATCCTGTTTTTGCAGAAATCGTGCGAGCCACGCCATTTTGGAAATTTCGTCATTCACTTTCACAACACTCAAATAAAAATTCGGACGCAGTAAATTTCCGCGAATCAGAGAAACATTTTTGCCGATTTGCTTAATGATATCTTCTGCTACTTTTTGGGTTGCTGTGGCTGTTGTCGCCAGAACAGGAAAATTCTCCGGCAGCAATCTGACTAAACCGACAATTCGTCTGAATGCAGGTCGGAAATCATGTCCCCAAACGGAAATACAATGCGCTTCATCTACAACCACCATCGACAGTTTCATCTTCCGAACTGCTTCCAGCCATTGCTGATTTTCCTGCCTTTCGGGAGCGATGTAGAGAATTTTTACTTTTCCGTTTACCGCATTTTCCAGGATTTCCGTGTTTCGTTCAAATTCCTGTCCGCTGTTTATACATTCGCAGGAAATTCCAATGGATTTCAAATAATTTACCTGGTCGCGCATCAAAGCGATCAAAGGTGAAAAAATAATGGTCATTCCCTCGAATTGAGTTGCCGGAAATTGATAACAGAGAGATTTTCCGAAACCTGTTTTCTCGATTAGGAGGATTCTCTCGCCTTTGAGAACGCGTTCTATTGTTTTCCATTGGTCGTCGTAGAAATGGGCGAGATGGAAGATCTGGTTTAGTTTTTGTTCTGCTAAAGATCGAGTCATCTTATTTGTTTCTTACACTCTATCTTTTATCTCCCTCTCCACTTTTAATGCCAGTTCATCGACTTTCATTAACAATTCATCCGCTTGTTTCATCACATCTTGTTTGAATTTCTCATCTTCGATGCTTCCCATATTGATCTTCACATTCAAGTAAGCACCTTTAGCAGCAGCATTAGCAGTAATTGCAGCAACACCAGCATCGGAAAGAGCATTTTCATTCCCGATCTTTCCGATCTTTTCTGCAAGTTGGACTGCTTCGAGAGATATTCTCATAGTTTGGAGAGGAACCAGAATCGCATTTTTCGTTGCCTTCTGGATAGATTCTTTCCTGATCTCTTTTTCTTTGTCCGTTTTTTTAGGAAGACGAGTCGCATCCATCATTTCATAAAATGCCTGAGTATCGAGATCGATGGCATAAAGTGAATCTTCTTTGATCTTCTGACCTTGCTCAACTAGTTCTTTTGCTTCTTCCCAGACTTTATCATAACCTTTTTTCCCGATCGTTAGATTAGAAACCATCGCTGACAAAGCGCCGGACATAGCGGAACAAAGAGCAGCAACGCTTCCTCCGCCCGGAGCAGGAGAATCTGTCGAGAGTTCGTCTGCAAAATCGGTGAGGGTTTTATTGATCAAGTTATCTTTTTCTGCGATCGCATATTCGATCACTTTTTCGTTAATGTCAAACGGAGTCAGATCGTCCAGTCCCATCGATTGCACTGCGGTTTCAATGATCATTTTCTCCGGCAGACCGGCACTTTCTCCAAGTCTTTTCAAATAAAATTTACCGGAATTCAAAATTGCTTCTTTCGGAATTAATCCGACGAGTTCGCTGCCGGTAACCTGGATTCCTTTATCAATTGCTAATTCGCGTACTTTTTCCAAAATCGCGTGAGGTGGTGTGATCTTATAATTCGTCATATTAATACTGATCTGGGCACGGTTATATTCATCGATGAACCAGCCGACTGCTTTGCAATGTGTAAAAATTCCCGGTTGACGCACTTTTTTACCTTTCTCATCTCTCACAAATTTATTGTTTTTATCTCTTTTGAAGCGTCCTTTTTCCCTGATCGTAAGAGCCAGATCATGGGCTTTCTTTTTATCGCGAGTATTCAAATTAATATTATAAGCGATCAGGAATTCACGAGCAGAGATCGCAGTTGCTCCGGCTTTGGGATTGAATTTCTGCGGACCGAAATCGGGTTTCCAATAAGGGTCTTTCATTTTATCGGGAAGTGCTTCATATTCACCTTTACGAACTTCTGCCAGGTTTTGCCATTCCGGTTTGGTAGCTGCATATTCATAAAAATAGATCGGAATTCCGAGTTCTTCTCCAATCCGTTTTCCCAGACGATGCGCATATTCGACGCAATCATCCATCGTTACTCCGGAAACCGGGACGAACGGACAAACATCTGTTGCTCCCATACGCGCGTGTGCTCCGTGATGTTTACTCATATCGATTACTTCTGCTGCTTTTTTAATGGCTTGAAATGCGGCTTCGATCGCGGAATCAGGATCTCCGACAAAGGTGACAACAGTTCTGTTCGTATCTGCACCCGGATCAACATCCAATAAAAATGCTCCTTTGGTCGCTTTGATCGTATCTGTGATCTGCTCGATGATCTTCAGATCGCGTCCTTCACTGAAATTTGGTACGCATTCGACTATCTTCATATTTTTTTCCTCCATTAATATCTAATACTGCTTAAAAATATTTTTATGCCAATTTGACAATCAGCACGGATGAATTGTTAATAAACTTTATTTCCAGCCACAATTACACTTTTAACTTCCTTCTTGTTCCCCAGATAAACCAGTTCCGAAACTAATTCAGTTTTTTCCTTTTCTTTAATATTCGGAATTTCCATAAATACCAGATCAGCTTCTTTTCCAACTTCAATAGAGCCGATTTCATCTTTTTTTCCCAAAACTTTTGCTCCACCGAGAGTTGCATAATAAAACGCTTCTTCCGGAGAAACAGCATAATTGTCCTGACGATAAATACACATTTTCATCATCTTGAACATAGAAAGGGAAGTTCCGGCAGCAACATCGGAAGCAAGCGCGAAATCGATATTGGAATTTTTAATTTTCTCGAAAGGAAATGCACCGCTTTTCAAAAAGAAATTGGAATCCGGGCAGTGAGCAATTTTGCTTTTTGCATCTTTTATCATTTTCAATTCGGAATCCGACAAATGGATTGCATGTCCGAGAATTGTTTTCGGACCAAGAATATTATGCTTTTCATAAACTTCCGTATAAATTTTGCAATTTGGAAAAAGTTCTTTCACCCATTTTATCTCGTCTTTATTTTCCGAAAGATGAGTTTGGATAAAAGCATTATTTTTTTGAGCGAAATCTCCAATTTTTTTCATCAATTTTGATGAACAAACAGGAGCAAATCGAGGAGAAAAAATGTATTCCAAAAGGGGAGTTGCTTTATTCCATTTTTCAAATAGTTGAACACTTTCATCAAACGAAATTTGCGTATCTTCCTGCAAAAAATCAGGTGAATTGCAATCCATCATCGTTTTCCCGATTATTGCTCGCACCCCGAATTCTCCGGCAATTTCAAAGGCAATATCACACGCTTTTTTGAAAGGAGCAGTATAAATAACGGAAGTTGTTGTTCCGGATTTGATGGAAGTCGTGAAAAATTCTTCTGCAACTTTTCCGGCATAATCGTCATTTTTTGATTTGAATTCTTCTGCAAAAATATATTCATTCAACCAATCTAACAGGTTCGTGCTGTGTTTCCCGATCACATTAAATTGAGAAAGATGGACATGCGTATCGATCAAACCGGGAATGCAGACACAATCAGAATAATCTTCGAAATCTATATTTTTTATTTCTTTAGAGATAGAAATAATTTTGGATTTTTCAATGAAGATAAAAATGTCTTTTAATAATTCGCTTTTTTCAGGAGAGATTGGATTCAGAATATTTGTTTTTATAATTTTCATAATTTTTTTCTTAAAAGTTTTCTCTGCGTTCTCCGTGTCCTCTGCGGTGAATTCAGGATTTTTTCATTATTTCCTGTCTCCGGTTTCCTTTCTCCCGTCTCCCTTTTTTATCAATTTCACTTTGACGATCTTTTTATCGGTAACCTGTTTTACCTCGATATTCCAATTTCCAACGGAAAGTTTTGTCTTACGCGTCGGAATTCTTGCCAGTTCATCGATGATCAAGCCGGCGATAGTCTCATAATCTCCTTCCGGCAGATCCATCTCGAATTCGTCATTGAGATAATCGATTTCCACAAAACCCTGGATCAGAAAAGTGTTTTCATCGATTTTTTCTATTTCTTCGGAAGTTGTATCATATTCATCTTCGATCTCACCGACGATCTCTTCTAAAATATCTTCAATCGTAACAATTCCAGCTGTTCCTCCAAAAGAATCGACCACGATAGCCATACTTTTCTTTTGAGTCTGCATTTCAGTCAGAAGTTTATCCACATCCATTGTTTCCGGAGCAAAATAAGCTGCTCTGATAAACTCGACAGCAGTAAGATTTTTTTTATTTTTAGGAGTTTTTTTCAGAAGATCATAGATTATCAGAATACCGAGTATTTCGTCTAAATTCTCTCCATAAACAGGAAAACGGGTAAAACCTTCTTTTTTGGCAATAGCAATAACTTCTTCGATGGGAATATCTTTTGCTAAAGCGATAATTTCCGTGCGATGGATCATCACATTTTCTGCTTTCAGTTCCGTAAATTCCAGAGCTTCTTCCAGCATTTCGCGTTGATCTTCCTGCAAAGTTCCGTCATCTTCAGCTTCCGAAAGTATATCTGACAGGTCTTCGCGTGTGAGCAGATGAAATTTCTCTTTATCGGGAAGTTTGAACAATTTTGCGAGAAAAGTATCGAAATAACTTACAAGCCGGACAAAAGGTTTAAGAATCTGATAGAAAAA
Source organism: uncultured Candidatus Cloacimonadota bacterium (assembly GCA_964521025.1). Taxonomy (GTDB): domain Bacteria; phylum Cloacimonadota; class Cloacimonadia; order Cloacimonadales; family TCS61; genus DRTC01. The sequence goes on from CAZFPK010000038.1 coordinate 33,640, forward strand.
TTTTATGGGAGGAAATGAACGCGGAACGATTTGATCGGAAAAATCGCGATAAAGAGCTTTTGGAATAATTTCAGCAAAGATCAGTAATAATCCTGCTAAAATCAAGGTTCCGATCGTCTCGAAATTTTCTTTCTCGAAATGATGGATAAGATAAACAGTTAAGGAAGAAACGATGACAAGCGAAATGTTGTTTCCGATCAGGGTTGTTCCGAATATTTTATCCGGATGTTCCAGAAAATCCAGGATCATTTTTTTCTTCCGATCTTTCTTCGCTTCCTGTTCGAGCCGGAAACGGTCGATAGAAATCAATCCTGTTTCCATCCCTGAAAAAAAGGCGGACAAAATAAAAAATACTATGATCAACAAAAGTGCTAATATCCACATTTTAATTACCTCTTAAATTCCAAATCTTAAATAATAAATTACAAATAAATCACAAAATTCAAAAAGAAAAAATTCAAATAAAATCCAAATCTCAAAAAAGACAAAATCCAAACAAATCACAAATCTCTAATTTCATTTTATAAATCTCATTCTTTTACTCAATAAAACCATATCTTTCAAATAATGAATATCTCCGGCATTCAACCATTTTTCTTCGAAATCCTCCTGTTGAACAAGAGTCGCAATAGCAGCTAAAGTTTTCAAATGAAATGCTCTATCTTCTTTTGTTCCGATAAAAGCAAATACGGCTTTTACCGAATCCTCTTTGGAAGTGAACTTGATACCTTCTTTGCACCTGATGAGCATTAAGAAAAACTGATCGCTACCTTCGATGATTATATGAGGAATAGCAATTAAAGGTGAGATGGCAGTATTGCAATCTTCCTGCCTGTTTTTCAAAAGATTAAAGA
>CAZFPK010000039.1:0-32147 GCA_964521025.1 uncultured Candidatus Cloacimonadota bacterium
TTGAAAATTAAAACGCCCTGTTCATACCTGTTGCGGGAGAATCTGGTGTCAAAGGCAGGAGTTGAGATGCTATATCTGTCAATAAATTATTTGTTAGAAATTGTATTAAATTAAAAGGTTGTCCCTACAATTTACGGTTTGTAAATTAATCCAATATAAAGAATCCTTTATTAATGCGGGTTTATATGATTTGAGATGGTATTTTTGGGAAGTAACTGTTAAACTCAAGAATAACAAACAAATTCCGAAAACATTAAGCTTTCATTTTAATGAATGGAAGTGATGATCGCACCACGAGACAGGAATTCATTCCAAAGGTTATCAAACCGTAGGGAACAGGCATGCCTGTTCCCTACGGTTTGATTATCAGAGACAAAAAATCGACCTGGGTTTCTCGCAAATCGAATTATCTTACATCGCTTCGATCATTTTCTTTTTTTGCTGCTCACACATTTCGCAGTTATGATGCTGACAAAAATCAAAATATATTTTTAAAATGCCCTGTTGAAAAATTGCTTTTTTCGAGATGATCTTTCTTTGCGAAACATCCATAAATTTTTCCATGAATTGAGTGATATGATTTCCCGTTAATCCATGAAATTGTTGATAGACTTTTTTCGCTGCACTTTCTAACTGAAAATACGACATTTTTCGAGCATAGAGAATTGCCAGCGGAAGTAATATATTGATCATGATTATATCGATGCGAGTCTTTCCAACCTGATATTTTTCCGGGAGGAACGGAAATGATCTTCCGGCTCCCTGAATTCTCAACAATCCGTATATCCTGCTCCTGAATTCGCTTAATTTAATATTATCATCAGAAAAAGAAAAAACTTTCAGCACATTATTAAATAATGAATTTCCCAGGTTTTCATAGAGTAGATCGACGATCTGCAAAATCCGGACAGCCGGATGATTCACCGGTCGAATGCGGAATAATTTCCAATCGAGATCAATAAATTCTTTGGAAAATTCCTGTTTCTGATATATTTCCTTCCATTTGGAAACTAAATCTCGGGGAAATGTTTTCTGTAGATGATTGATCAGACCGGAACTGCACAGCCAGATTGCGATTAATTCGTCCCTGGTCATTCCATTTTGATAAAACTCTTTTAATTTTGAATACGGAAATTTGAGAGCGAGCTGCAGCATCTGGAATTTATTCTTGCTGTAGCCAAGTGATTCGAACAACCCCTGCATAAATAATTGATTGAAATCAGAAAAAAAGAGTTCCGCTCCGAAGCGTTTGATCTTTCTTTCCATTCTTTTCAATCCTAATTTTTTCAAGATTAATGTCAGCGATCCTTTATCCACACCAGCAAAAAAACTGCAAAATTTATCCTCGACGGTGAATTTTTTCCGTTTGTGTTCATGGAGTAATTTCTTTATATTTTTATCGAGGAAATTCTCTAATTCCAAAATCTCGATCTTATCACCATTCTCATTAACCGTAAAAGGATATTGTCCATTGTGCTTAAAGACGATGTGCAGGATGACATTGTTATAATTCTTGTCTTCCTGGTGATGATGTGCGTTCCAATCATATGAATAAAGATGAGCTTCCACATCACCACGCAGGACTTCTCCCTCGAGCTGCATGATCGCATTTTTGAAATCCGGTCCCGCATCTGTGTTCCATTGTCCCTGGAACATAATTCTCAATGACTTACCGGAAATTGTTCGCAGGTTTTTTTGGAGATGCTGGGCATCCCAGATATGATATAAAAATTTTTCGGAAAATTGCATTTTTTTGCTCACGGATTTAAATGGATTAAACGGATTACAAATGTATGCTAAATTTATTTTTATTTCTTGATTTTGTTAAAATTTAATCTCCATAATGACTCCACATGCGAAGGATTCTTACTTTCTTTTCATCTTCATTTACTTCGTACACAAGTCTATGTCTGATATTGATCCTGCGTGAAAACGTTCCTTTAAGATTACCGATTAATTTTTCAAATGGAGGTGGAGATTGAAACGGATTTGTTTTGAGAATAGCAATCAGATCTTGTGCTTTTTTTGCCAAACCTGCTTTTGACAATTTTTTAGCATCTTTTTTTGAGTCTTTACTAAAGAGAATTTTATATTCTACCATTCGATAGTTTCGGAAAAATCGCTATCCGGAGATTTCATCGATTTTCTTATCGATTCAGCCAAATCCGGGATAGAATTGAGATATATAGTTTCCTGCAAAGCATTCCAATCTTCTTCAGAAATCAAAACAGCATTATTCTTTTCACTTGTAATAAGAATTGGAATGTGATTATCTGCTGTCTCATTGATAATATTATAAACATCTGTTTTTAACTGTTTTGCATCGACTATTCTTTCCATATTTTCTCCTACATATAAATAATATTTTTTGTTTCACAAAAACAGAGAGTGATTAATGAGTGTATTCACCCCATGGGGTGAAAAATTTTTTGAAATTTTTATAGAGTGTTCAGGGCAGTATAACCTCATTTTTTCAGGACGATCGAGTCCCTATGGAGTCTGTTAGCTGTTCATAATCCCGATTAGTTGATTGAACCATAAGAGTTCCCGTCAAGTTGGAGATTGGATAAGGGCAGACCTGATACTCACAAAAATAAGAAAAGAGTATATTATGAAAAACTTTTCTCACTTTTTAGGTATCGATGTCTCAAAAAACTCATTTGATGCCTGTTTGATCGATGTAAAACAAGAAGTAAGAATGAATGAAAAATTCGCGATGGATTCTGATGGATTTGAAAAACTCGTTCAGAACCTGCAGGAGTTTGAGAAAGATGATATTCTAGTAGTTCTTGAATCCACCGGTATTTATCATACAAATCTTCTCTTTCATTTGGAAGATAACGGATTCAAAGCTGCTGTTGTTAATCCTATGTTGATCCATAATTTCATTAAATCTGTCACATTGAGAAAAAGTAAGACCGACAAGATCGATGCTTTCAGGATCGCCTGCTTCGCTTTGTATTATCAAGACAATATCGAAGTGAACAAAAAATCCGCTGCTTCAATAAGAAATCTTTCCCGGGAAAGAGACCGCTTATCAAAAGAAACTGCAAAGATCAAAACTGAAATAAAGAATCATCTGCAAATTCTTTTTCCCGAACTCGTTAACAACTACAATGTGTTCACAAAAACGATGTTAACATTGCTGCTGAAAGCACCAGGAGCATTTCCGATAAAGAAAATGAAACCAATTCAAATTGAAAGGATCTTCAATAAAACCAGCGGAAACAAGGTGCAAATCTCTCCAAGAGAATTGGTGAGAATGGCAAAAAAATCATTCGGTATTGAAGATAAATATCGACAGTCTGTTCTAATTATGAAAATAGAAATGCTGCTGTTTATTCAGAAACAAAAACTTGAATTAGATAAACAAATCAAAGAATATGTCGATGAAAATCTGAAGCAAGAGTTCGATATTATCACTTCTATTGCTGGTGTTGGACAGACTACTGCTGAAAAGTTCCTCATCGAAATTGGAGACATCAACAAATTTAAATCACATAATCAATTGAGAGCTTTTATCGGAACTGATCCGTCCATCAAACAAAGCGGTTCTTCCGTGAATATAAACGGAAAAATCTCTAAAAGAGGAAACTCTCACCTGCGGAGAACAATCTGGCAAATGGCTTTTGCTGTGAGAAAATTCTCGCTAAGATTTGAGCAATATTACCTGAAAAAAAGAGAGGAAGGAAAAAAGTATAAACAAGCTGTGATCGCTGTTGCAAATAAACTCATTAAAACACTCTATGCGCTTTTAAAGAACAATTCGCTTTTCTGCGAAAATTATAGGAATCAATCAAAATTTATTTATAGTTGACTCCATTATCTTCACAATTACTTAGATATTGATCTTGTCTTAATGTCAATAATAATTTTGATTTTTCTGATAATTGATAGTTTTTAGATAAAATAAAATTGATATAAGTGTTACTCGGTGTTTCCGGCTTGTTCTGTCGAAACGGAGCGAAGTCGGATGATAAATGTTTTCTTTTTAATATATCGATCCAGTTCCTGTCTCGACCCGAGAAAAGATTCCACATAATAGAACATTTTATCCTGCAGCAAAGTAATATTATTCTGAATAAAAAGAGTATCGCTGGTCGTATTCAGAAAAACAAAATCCGCGTAAGGATCGTATGAACCATAGATAATATAGAAATCGATTTCAATTTCCGCTCCGAAAATCGTGGTATCGACTTCGGTCCAGCTGATAATCGCATCGTTATTTGAAATTTCTATCTGCACATTCGTCGGAGCAGCAGGAGGAGCATATAAAACTGTGATATAATCTTCCCGAATGAGCGAATCGATATTCGTGCCGTCACTAACGAGTAATTTCACATCATAAATTCCGGCATCGGTGTAAGTGAAAGTTGGATTTTGTTCAAATGAATCATCGATTCCGTCATTCTGAAAATCCCAATTCCAGGAGGTGATATTTCCCGGGGAATGATCCGTAAAATCCACTTCAAAAACAGGATGATAGCCGGTTAGGGGACTTGCTGAAAAATCTGCTGTGAGCGGTAGGACTGTAATATAATTTGATTTGATTTCAGTGTCCGTGGAATCGTTTTCATTGGTAACAGTTAAAGAAATCAAATAAGAACCGGTTTCATAAAAAGTATGGATCGGATTTTGTTCATAAGAAATTTCTCCATCCCCGAAATCCCACTCCCATTCGGTTATCGGAATTGGTCCCGAAATGGATTGGTCATAAAACTCGATGATAAGAGGAGAATAACCTTGAACTTGATTGGAACTGAATTCTGCGACCGGTGTTCCGATATAAATTATACCATCAAAAAGAGTTACTTCCGGAATTCCATCATTGTAAACAAAATATGCAAACGACAAATCAGAAAACGAACCGTCCGTACCGGTAATATCAAAATCGAGATTGAATAAAATTCCTGAACCTGTCAATGCTTCTGTTCCAAATATAGAAATGAAAATCTCTCCGGGATTATTCAGGTTGGAAGTAACTGTTCCCCAATTTTCAGTTAAAGTGCTGATTGTTACAATTTCATCAGGTTGGATAACAAGCGGGTTGAAATGAATTTTCATATAAGCCGAATACACATCCAAACCAGTAACATCGTAAGTTTGAACCGGGATGAGAATGCTGTCGGTTGCAGCAGTTTCAATTTCAGGAAGCCGGACATTTAAAACATTCTCTACCGAAATATTAACGAACATCGTATCGCTGAAATCCTGTTCATTCGTGGCAGTGAATCCAACGATATATTCTCCCGAAGAAATCTGATCGGTTTGCCATTGAAAATGACCGGAACCGTCTCCATAATCCTCGAATTCTGCACTATCAGGTAAATCGAATGCTTCCAAAGTCAAAGTAAGTTCAAAAGGATCTTCAGCGTAAACAAAAAAATTAATAAAATCTTCTTCGTTGGCAAAAATATCATCGATGGGAATAAACGAGGGAGTCCGGTTAATGATTATGATTATTCCATCAGAAAGATCCGCAGCCGGCTCTCCTTCATTAAAAATAAATTGCTGAAATCCGAGAATCGAGAAAGAATCGACTTCTACGATTACATCAAAAATAAGATTGCAGAGATTTCCATCAGCAGAAAGAGAATCGGTTCCGTACATACCAATCGCGATTGTTCCTTCGGAAATATTATTGAAAAGAGGATCAGACCAGATTTCTGTGATGCAGCTATCCGTCATTACATCCGAAATTTCGATGACATCCGGATTATAAACAATTTCCGTGTAAAAAGAGAATATACTCGAAGTATCGATGTTACTGACCGAGATGGGAATGGAAACGGTTTCATTTGTGTTGGTAAAGACTGTAGGCAGGTTTACGGAAATTTGAGCAGAAAGGCAGAATGAGAAAAATATGAAGATAATTATAAAAACTTTTTTAAAATTTTTAAATCTGAATTTTGGCACTGTTTTTTCCATTACTCTCTCTTTGCGAAAGTTATTGTATCACGGAACTTTTAACTGGTTTAATGAACTATTTAACTGGTCTGTTCCGTTGTCATATTGAATCTCCGATACAATGAAAAATGTACGGAAAATGTTGATCGATCATTCAATTCAATTGGATAAAAGAGTCGGAAACTCTTTATGACAACGACTCGGAGAGTCGTGTTACTGAAGCAGCATCATCTTCTTCGTTTCCGTAAATTCCCCTGCTTTGATCTTATAGAAATAAATTCCTGAACTAACATTCTCTGCATTCCAGATGATCGCATGCTGACCTTTTGCAAGCCGGTCGTTAACGATTCGCTCCACTTTCTGTCCTTTCACATTAAAAATATCGACTGTAACAAATCGTTCTTCTGCCAGATTAAAAGAAATTTCCGTTTTGGGATGGAAAGGATTCGGATAGTTTTGATGTAGTCTGAATTTGTAATTCGGAAGGTCTTCGATTTCAACTTCGGTGAATTCGATTATTCCGCCAATTTCTTCATCAAAAAGAATGAACTGGATAGAAATCGCTTCTTCGAGATTGACATCTTCCGCTAAAGTCTCAAATTGAAAATCGAGAATCGTATCCGCTGTTTGAGCCGGTTCCGTGCTGAAACCGGAAACAATAACTTCCGAATTTGCGTCATTCAGATAAAAATTTAAATCTTCCAATATCTCTGCTGTAGTCATTTCTATGAATTCGATCAACTCATTATCATACTGGATTTTCATATAAATAGAATAAAACTCATTATCATAAAACAAATCCAGATGCACCTCTTCCCTATCTCCGGAAAGTAAAGTTGGAATATTCCACATATTTTCATAATTTCCTCGAGTCGCAGTCCAGTTGCCGGAAGGATCTCCAATGGCAATCGCAGCGAAATCGACAATTTCATCCGAACCGGTTAATTCAAATGATGATGATGTCGGTGAAAATTTCCAGATGCCGGCAGCGAATTCAGTAATCAATTCAACAGAATATTGCGCGATCAAAGCCGCATCAAAGACCGTTGTTTCCAGGTTATCATTCACATCTCCGGCAGTTATCTGTTCATTGGAGAAAGTTTCCAGTCCGAGAGCGTAACGGGCAACCAGAGACGCATCGTAAGGAGTGATGATAAGTTCCGGGATTTCCAGGATAGATGAGGGAGTTAATTCGTAATTTCCGGCAATGTGAAGCGGGAAAGTGTATTCTCCTAAACTATCGGATGTAACGCTGTCGTTTTCCGTTCCGGTCAGGAGCAGATCTACTGCTTGCACAGGTTCCGCATTCGAATAATAATCGATTTCCCCGCTGATTATGTATTCGTTCAAAACAGTGAATAAACCATCATCTATCTCGACAGTCACATCACCGTCATTAAATTCAAAAAAGGAGATATTCATAATACAATTTTCATAATCTTCAGCACCGGTATCGATATCAAAAATAATATTTAGTAATGTTCCGCCGGTTGATAAGGTATCGGTGGAAAATCCATTCACTGTTATTTGTCCGGGAACCGACATATTGGATTCGACAGTCCAGGTTTCGGTTAGAGTTCCGCTTGTTTCAACGCTGTAGGCAGTTAGAAGCAGGTTATCAAAATTCAGGATGAATTGGAAGGAAATTATGCCGAAATAATCATAAGTATTAGCAACATTAATGGGAATTGTAACCTGAGAATCTGCTGCTCCGTAAGAATCATCAGGAGTCGAAGCACTCACCGGTCCGACCATTACCTGTCCATCAGCATAATCGACAACCGGAGCATTCACACCGTCATCTATCACACCGTAAACATAATAAAGAGCGTAAGGGACTCCAGACAGATTCCAGGTATAACTGTCTGTCGTACTGTCTTCGGAAATTCCCTCGACGATCAGAGTTCCGGTTTCATCCAATCCGTCGTCATAATAAAACGAAATTTGAGCATCGTCATCCACATCCATATCGAGCCAGTTGAAAGTTACATCCGCAGGATCGACCAGCATCGAGTCGGGAGAAAGGAAAGTAAACTGTGGTTCGATATTGGTATAAGATGCTCCGGCAGATGCAACCGGTTCGGTTTCCATAGTTTCGTAGTTAATCGTTCCGGGAACGGATTGGACGATCAGTTCATCGACACCGGTGATCTGACCCCACCAGTTATGCTGCGCATCGACAACTCCGCTTGAGTTTCCGAGTACAAATTGCCCCTGAATGGGATCATATTTTATTTCGGAAACTCTTCCCCAATAACTGTAAACCGAATAAATATCGAGATAGACTCTTAACTGATTTGAAGTCGCAGAAGAGGTGATATTTGCCCAGAGATTAAAATTTGTGTCATAATAAGAATTTTGATTGCTGTATTCGTAAATCGAGGAACCTCCGAATTCGTAAACTCTGAATAAATAATCATCGTTGGAATTGTCATGGTCTCCGTATCCGCTGACATGGATCTGATCGATTTTATCTACCGGAAATAATATCGTATAAAAATCGGAATAACCTTCGTAATTCAAATAAAGTTCCCCGGTTGGAATATCTTCAGTGATAACTTGAAAACCAGGACAATTATCAAAAATATTGCAGTAATTAAAAGTCGGTAAAGAATTATCGACTACGAAAATCCCGAAATCATAATTATACAAAATTTCCGAGTACTCCACCAAACCGGTACTGCCGTCATAAAAACAAAAACCGTATTCATCGTTGTTTTCAATTGAGCAATGATCAAAAGCCGGATCGGAACTTGCACCTTCGACTTTGATTCCGTTCAAACCATTGCTGTTAATGTAAGTATTGGTGAAATCCGGGGAAGAACTCTCGATATAAATTCCATTTCCATCATTACTGACCGACCGGCAATTAATAAAAGTCGCATTGGAAGTTCCATCGAACCAGAATCCGTGACTGCCGTTGCTGGAAACGAGAATCCCGGTTCCGTTTATAATTCCGTTTGTCTCAACTTTCAATCCATAAGATGTATTTTCAAAGATCGTAACATCATTGATGGAAGTCGTTTCGCTGTAAGAATTCTCGACCCTGATACCGTAATCACCACATTCAGAGATAAGTCCGTTGTTCCAGGTTAGAAGTTTTCCGTTAATATGAAGCCCCTGATATGCGTAATAGATTTCCGTATATTGCAGGTTCGAATTCTGGCTTTGAACATGCAGATAATCGATCCCTGCCCAATCACTCGGTTGCGGATCTTCTTCCAAAGAAGTAAAGATAACTTTATCCACATCTGTTCCCTGCGTCAGTAACCTGCCGTCGATGATAAAATCTATATCTCCGATATCATCGGAATTAGCATCGACTTTCGGGAAATAGATTGTTACTCCGGCATTGATCGTTAGCGTTGCACCTTCATCGATCCAGGTATCTCCGGTAATGATGATGTCATCAGACCAGGTTGTGTTTTCCGTGATATGTCCGCTGAAAGCGAAGACTAAATTTACGACTGATAAGAAAATAATTAAAACAAATAATTTTGGTTTATTCATGGTTTCCTCCTGTCTTTTTTTTCGTGTCGAAAATGAAATCGATTGATTTTTGGTCAATATAAACTATTTGTTGAATATAACTTCGTGTGTAGATTAATTCAAAAACCTTCCGATACCGTGAAAAAATTAGAGATACTTATTTAATCTCTATAATTTTGATTCTTTAAAAGCTTTTTCTAACAAAGCAGTTAAATCGAATTTTTCAGATTGAGATTTTAAATATTTTCGATCCAATTTATTAGATTGAACTCGAATTACACCCAGAACATCTTTCCATTGTTTATCGGAAATTTCTCCACCTAAACGAAACCAACGCAGTTTTTGAATAATTATATCCTCTGCTGATGCTATATAAATCTCTTTATTTTTCTGATCCGGTAGAATGTAGTGTTTTCGACGAGACATTTCTTCTTGAAATTGCTTTTGATCCGGAATGAAAATATCGACTTTATAAATCGTTTTCAGATGAATAATGTTAAAAGAACTTTTGTGATCAATCGCTTCTTTGATCATATTTTCATCAATATAAAACTCATTTTTAAAGGCTTCAATCAGATCCGGAATATTTCTATCAACTATATCAGCAATAAAGTCGATATCTTGAGACGAACGAGGAATTCCCTGTAACGAACTTGCCAGAGAACCTCCAATGAAATAAGGGATTTCTAACGAATCGAGGATAGATGTAACTTTCTCAACAATTTCTAATGGACTTGGAAATTTCATCTTAATATCCTTTCACTTCCGGATCCCAATCAAATACTTTCATCATTATCTCTCGGGGCAACCAGAGCGATGCCAATCTTAATCTCATCTCTCTCTCCGAAATTTTTCCATACTGACGACTTATCCTGGCTGCAGCCAGTTTTTGTACCATTATGGTTAGATCATCGACTTGCTTCAGTTTTTGATAAAATGATAGTTTACGGTATCCTTCGATTAGTTTTTGCATTGCTTTGGGATCATCTTTGAATTTCTGTAATGATTGCATTTGACTTTCTATTCTCTACTATTTTAATAACAAACACTTCTTTACAGAGACTGGTTTACCGGCTAAATACAATTTATAAAGATACAAACCTGAACTTACAGATTTACCGGAATCATCTTCTCCCTTCCATGATACCGAATGTAATCCTGTTTCATAGTGAGCATTTGTGAGAGTTTTCACTTTTTGTCCTTTGATATTAAAAACCGAAATATTAATTTTATTCTCTTCCGGAATTGAAAAAGAAATCACTGTATTGGCATGGAAGGGATTGGGAACATTTTTATAGAGAAAATAGTCTGTCGCATTTACGGATGTATTTTCCACACCGACTTGAACAATCTCATTTCCAGTTAAGAAGTTAGCACAATTATTAATGAATTGCCGACAATTCAAACTATTAGCATAAAATCCGGCTGAACCAAATGAAATAACTTTACCATTTTCTCCAACGGAACTCAAGACAACGGTTGGTTGTAAAAGTTCACCAAGATTAAGAATACCATTTTCGATTGGATTATCGACAATGAAACTATATTCTCCATTATCCACATAAAGGTATGATCCAATAAATTGAGACAATAAATCTGCTACCTGGTTATCATAAAACTGGGGATGTCCACCATATACTTCATATTCAAAGTATTCACCTAATTCAACATTAAATAATTCTTCTCGCGAAATAAGTGTTCGTGTATAATGCTCATCTGCAACTCCATATTCACGAAAAGTAAAATCTTCTATGATGAAACCGGAAGGATTGTTTCTGATTTTTTTTGGAAAATTTATAGCCGGTTCTTCTCTCCTATTCTTAATATTGGAAAGCATTACCCAGGCATTTCTCTCTACTATTTCAGGTTTAGGATAACAATTATAAGGAACTAATTTATCATATAATTCACCATTAAAATGATAAAAACCGAAATAGTCGGCGGGGTAATTCCGAGCTCTTTTTAGAAGGGATTCTATCCAGATAAAGTCATAAACAAGATGTTGTGCTTCATTCTTCTTTAAACCGTTTTCAATTGCTGTTTCATAAAATTCCTGTTTTATGTAATTTCTTAATCCTGATGTTGTATATTCTTTTTGGAGATAAATATCTCGGCTGCTTTCGGCATCCAATGTTTTTAATTCAGAAAAAAGATACTTATCGTTATCAGCATATTTGAATATAAAGATATTATCAAGATCATGCGGAACCTGGTTTTGTAGATTAATGGTATTTTCTTTTATCTTAAAATGGATAAAATTTAACCTTGAATCGAAAGCTGCTTCGTATATGATCTCGTTTTCTTTTTCTGCTTCTATTGGAAAATTATTCCATTTAAGATTCCCTTTCTTGATTACAGGATCAGGCTTAGCCAAAGTTTTATTGCCCGGGAAAAATACTTCAAAATTTATTTCGATATTAGAATTAACATCGAAATGTACAAAAGGTTTCAACCAATAAATATCTTGCAGATTATAAACATTAAGGAATCCGAGACTATCTTCGAAAGCTTCGGAAAACGCAGCAAGATCGAATTCCGAATATTCTTCAGGAATTCCGTTTAAAGCAGAAAAAGTCTCATCAACAATTCGAATTGCACAATCATAATCACTCAAGTTAAATTGACCGGGAGCCATTTCACTTTCGAATAAAACATCTCCATAACCTATTACAATTTCATATTCGACATCCGTAGGAAGATTTAGTTCGATCTGCCAGCCTGTTCCAAAAGCATCGTCATAATGGATCAAGCTGTTAAACATTTCCGAAACAATATCTTCTTGAGGATTAATCAATATTCCTGTTACATCAGATGCATTAGAATATACAAAATCTGCAAAGATATATAGCGCTTTCACCGATTCCAATTCTTCTTGTGAGGGAAGATCGATAGTGTAAATTAATTGTTGATTACCCATTTGTGTTTCATTTATTATTACCTCATCCAATATAATATCTGTTTCATGTAAATAAATGATATTATATCCTTGAAATATATGATAAAATTGAATGTTATATTCACCATAACCATTAGTATAATAATTTACTCCGTGAATAAGATCTACCAGTACATTTAGCTGTGAAAAAAGGGAAACGCAATAGAATACAATTAAAAGACTCGATAATATTTTTTTCATTTTTGTATCCTCCAGAATTCTTAAGTTGTGTAACACAGAACCACTTAATTTTATACTTAACTTATTATATTCTATACATTTAAAGCACATTTGGGGAATCTCCCCCTAAAATGAGACCTGTTAGACCTGTTTCTGGGATATGCCTTTAAAAATCCATCCTTTATCCTTTTGCAAAGAAAGTGGATAAGAGACCGTCTGTAAAAGAACTACTAAAAAAAATACACATTCAAATATCAAATAACCTCTCTCATATTTATGAAATTACTTTTCATAATCTTTCATAAATTATGTTACACTACCAATTCTTATATCTATTATTGTGAAAAAACTGTTTTCAAAATATTATTGTCAAAATAAACTTTCACAACTTCATATTATCGATCAATCTCGTATTTTCTATCTGAACAGCGATTAGAACTCGATCTCCACTTTTTAATTTGGAAACCGATTCTAGAGTATCACTACCGACAAATTCGATATAATCGATAATTCCTTTTTTTTGTTGGATCAGACTTTCCATCTTTTTTTTTATTATGGAAGAATTCGTGATCCCTTTCTGAAATTCCGATTTTGCCAGCAATAACGATTGATAAAGACAAAGAGCATCATGTCTTCCCTTTTCAGAAAGATATTTATTACGGGAACTTTTTGCCAAGCCGTCATTTTCCCTGATAAGTGGACAGCGAACAATTTTTGTTTGGAAATTCAAATCCCTGATCATCTGCTCCAGAACAACTATCTGCTGGAAATCTTTTTCTCCCATAAACATCAAATCGGGATTTATAATGTTCATCAATTTAGCGACAATAGTAGTTACTCCTCGAAAGTGAACAGGTCGGGATTTTCCGCATAATATTTCCGTAATCTTTTCGACATTTATCCATGTTTTGAAATTATCCGGATACATTTCCTTTTCGTTCGGGAAAAAAACATAATCGACTTCCAATTCTGTAAGTAATTTAACATCTTTTTCTAAATTGCGGGGATATTGGTCTAAATCCTCGTTCGGTCCGAACTGGGAGGGATTGACAAAAATGCTGACCACGACTGTATCACATTCTTTTTTCGCTGCTTTGACCAGACTTAAATGACCTTCGTGCAGGTAACCCATCGTGGGGACAAAACCAGCAGTTCCTGTCGGTTTTGTCTTTTGCATTTCTGGAATTGATTTTATTAACTTTGGTTTCATTTTATTCTTCATAGTTCCCAATCCCCGATTGGGAAATAATATCACTAAAAACCCTGTTTTGATGAACAAGTAATTCTCTGAAACCGGGTTTCAAAAAAATTGTGTTACCGATCGGGGGATTGGTAGCAATGTATAGTATTTTTTAACGGGTGAAAACTTCACATCCGTCAGCTGCCGGATTGTTAAGTTTATTTTATTTCGTAAAACTTCTTATTTTGATCATCCTCGATCACGATCACTTTCGGTTTATGATCCTTTATTTCTTCCTCGTTCATTTCCGCAAAATTAACAATGATGACTTTATCGCCGATCGTAACCAACCTGGCAGCAGCTCCGTTTATGCCGATGATCCCGGAACCTGCTTCCCCTTCGATGATATAAGTCGAAAACCTGTTTCCATTATCGATATTATAGACATCGACTTTCTCGTTCGGTTTCATTCCGCTGATATCGAGTAAATTTTTATCTATCGTGATGCTGCCGATGTAATTCAAATCTCTTTGCGTTATTCTTGCTCTGTGGATTTTGGTAAGAAGCATTGTTCTTTGCATTCGATCTCCTGAATTTATTTATTATATACACAATCAGGATTGATCGTGTTACTTGACTATTCCAATTTTTTTATACAATTTAATTTGTAAACTAATTAATGCTGAAACCTGCTAAATTTCAAAAATTTGATGAGTTTTTGAGTATTCCACAATCAGGACTGTGTCCGGCTTTTGACGGAGGATTGCGCTACTCTTTCCAACTTAATGCAATTGCTTTACCTTTTTCTTCATTCACTGTTTGCAGGATCATTGCTCCGGTTATGAAAAATAAAATTACCGCTAAGATCGCCCATTTCTGCTCGCCTGTTATGCGGGAGATTTCTCCGTAAAATAAAGGTCCAAGAATCGAAGCAAGTTTTCCGGTAACTGCATAAAATCCGAAAAATTCCGCCATCTTTTCTTTTGGAGTGAGTAGTGCGAGCATACTTCTGCTGCTGGATTGACTCGAACCGATAGCGATCCCTGCCAGCATTCCGACATAATAAAATTCGCTGATATTTTTACAGAAGAAAGCCCAGATTACAACTGCGATCCAGATCAAAAGTGTGATCGAGATCGTTCTCTTTGCTCCGATCTTATCGAGGATGTATCCAAAAATAAAAGCTCCGACCATCGAGGTCAGGTTAGCGATGATGAAATAAGTGATCAATTGTTTCGGGGACATTCCGAAACGGGTTGCTCCGTAAATCGCAGCAAAACTGATAACAATGATGATGCCGTCGTTATAAACCAGGTAACTGAAAATGAATTTGATTAGTTCTTTGAAATCGCGGATGTTTTTAGCGGAAGTTGTGATCCTTCTAAAAGCAGTTTTGAAATAATTCGTTCGTTTAGAGGGCTTCTTTAATTCGATGACCAAAAAAAATGTGAAAAGTGCGAAAAATCCAAAGAAAAAAGCCACAGTCGGGAAAACGAGATTTATCCATTTATTATGAACAAGCGGCAGGATCAAAAGGAGCGAGATCAATCCGCCGATATAACCGACAGCCCAACCCCAACCGGAAACTTTCCCGATCTCGCTGCGTTTGACGATATCCGGTAAAAGTGCATTATAAAAGACATTGCCGCTGTTGAATCCGAAATTTGCAATGATGAAGAACAGCATTCCCGTAAAAACATCTCCGGCTCGAACAAAATATAAAAGTGCAGTAAAAATAACCGTCAGGTAACAATTGTAAAACAAGAACTTTTTCTTTGCCCGGGAAAAATCAGCAACCGCTCCAAAAATGGGAGCAGAAATCGCAACCAGCAGCATGGAAATACTGACAGATCTCCCCCATAAAGCAGTTCCGTATTCTCCACGATTAACTACAACATTTTTAAAGTAAACACTGTAAACGACCGTAACAATGATCGTAGTAAAAGAAGAATTGGCGAAATCATACATGATCCAGCCGAAAATGTTTCTGGTCAGTTTCATCTGAATTTTTTCCGGATTGCTATCTATGCTACTGAAAAACTCCAGTCATTCTGAGGTTTCCAATAAAGATTATCTCCCGAAGAATCTTATAAAATATTAGAGGAGATACTTCTGAAGAAAAGCATGAAATAATTCGGGATGACATATACACCTCCATTTCAGAAATCATATTACTTTTTCCAGATCGATTAGAGGAAGTTTAATACCTTTATAAATCTCTTTATTGGGAGTTGCTATAAATATCTGGTGTTTATCTTCGAGGACCTTCATAATATTTTTTATCCGTTTTTTATCGAGTTCAGCAAAAACATCATCGAATATCAAAATCGGAAATTCCGATGGTTTTTCTGTGATCAAATTTGCCTGAACCAGGCGGGATGTTATTGCCAGTGATTTTTTCTGACCTTGCGAGGCGAACCTGCGTGCTGAATTTCCATTTATGGAAAATTCATAATCATCGAGATGGGGACCGAACAAACTGCGTTGCGCATTCTTTTCTTGTTCCTCGACATCATCGACATGTTCTCTCATATTATCTAAAACAGATTCAGTAGCCGGATTTGGAAAAGAAAATCTATATTTTATCTCAACCTGTTCATTATCATTTGTAACAGCAGCATATTTCTTATTTATTAAAGATCCGAATTTTTCCAAATATAAATTTCTAAATTCAATGACTTTAGAACCAATTTCAATGAATTGCAGATCCCAGGAATATTTTTCTTTTTCTTTGAAATCATTTTTGAGTAATGCATTTCTCTGTTTCAGAACCTGGAAATATTTCCGCAGAACTGCAAGATATTGAAAATTATACTGGGAAATTGCCTGATCAAAAAAATATCTTCTATATGATGGTGCTCCGCCAATTATATTAATATCTTCAGGTGAGAAATAGACGATTTTCAAGTATCGATAAAGTTCACTGATGCGGGAAATATTGATCTTATCTATTTTGACGATTTTTTTCTGTTTTTCAAACGCTGCTTCTATGATAATTTCTTTATCGGATAGTTCAAAATTTCCTAAAATACGAAAAAATGCTTTTGAGAAATCGATCAGATCGAGATCATAATTTGTCCGAAATGATTTCCCAAAAGCAAAATAAGAAAGGGCTTCTAACAGGTTTGTTTTTCCTAAACCGTTTTTCCCGGATATAATTGCACCTTCCGGTGCGAACTTGGTCTCAAATTCCTGGAAATTTCTGAAATTCCGAAGAAATAAATATTTGACTCGCAATTATTTCAACCGCAGCGGCATCAATAGAAACCTGGTGAAATACTTTTCATTCTTTTCCGTGTTGAAAAAGAGGGCAGGTTCGTTCGATTGTCCCATCCTGATCTCGACTTCGTCTGATTCGATCACATGCAGGATAGCGTTCAAATAACGATAGTTGAAGGCGATCGAGAGAGATTCACCTGTATATTTAAAAGTCTCCAGAACTTCATTTGCTTCACCTTCATCTCTTTTTTCGGAACTGATCTTCAAATTATCATCGGTTATGTCGAATTTCACCTTGAAGGTATCTTCCGATGCCAGCAGAGAAACCCTCCTGATAACCGCTCGTAAAGTCTCGGCATTGATGATCAGGACATTATTATTATTGGTCGGGATCGCTTTCGTATAATCCGGGAAATTTCCTTCGATGATATGAGTAAATAAAGTATAATTCCCATAAGCGAACATAACCCGGTTTGATTCGAGCAGAACCGAGATCTTGGGAATTTCATCATTGATCACTTTGTCGAGAAAGACCATACCTTTGGTGGGAATGATCTGCTCTTTCCCTTCCTCGATATCTTCGTGAGTCAACAATTTGAATTCGGCGATTTTCTTACCGTCGGTAGCAACCATTAATTGGTGATCAGGATTCATCTTCCAGAAAATTCCGGTAAAAATAGGTCTGTTAATTTCTGTGGAAACAGCAAAATGAGTACTATCGATCATCTTCTTGAACATCGATGCATCGAGTTCCAAAACCTGCGACAAATCTTTTTTGGGAACTAATGGAAATTGACTGCTTTCCGCACAAAGCAGATTGAATTTTGAGTGTTCACAGATAATTTTTAGAGAATCTTCTTCAACCATCAGATGTACCATTGCTTCCGGTAAAGAATTAATGATCTCGTTAAAATTCTTAGCAGAAACTGCAGCTTTTCCAGGTTCCGAAACATTCGCTTCAAACTCGACAACAACTGTAATTTCCAGATCGGTAGCAGTAAATTTTAACATATTATTTTTGTCGTTAGCTTCCAATAAGTAATTCGTCAAGATCGGCATGGTGTTTTTGCTGGGAACGATATTATAAAGATGCTGGATATTATTCAATAAATCCTGTTTTTCTATTGAAAACTTCATTTTTCCCTCTTTTCGTTGGAATTTAGGTCTGATAAAAAGAAAGCAAGAGCCATTAAACTCTTGCTTTCAAAAGGATGTTAGTAAATTACTTAACTGCGTCTTTAAGTTTTTTCCCAGCTTTGAATACAGGAACTGTCCTGGCAGCAATCTGGATTTTGGCTTTTGTTTGAGGATTAACACCAGTTCTTGCTTTTCTGTTCACAGCTTTGAAAGTTCCAAAACCAACCAAAGAGACCTTTCCTCCTTTTCCTAATGTTGTAGTAACACCATCAACAAAAGAATTTAAAGCGATATTAGCGGCTTTTTTTGTAATTCCTGCATCGTCTGCGATTTTTAGAATTAATTCTTGTCTGTTCATTGACTCCCTCCTTCGTTTTTTTACCTTTTTGGTGGTCGAGTATTTTTTTTTGCCTTAAATCCTGTCAACAAAAAAATCAATAAAAGTGCATTTTTAAAGGAATTAGCGTGATTTTTACCTGAAAAAAAATAGACTTTTATCTTGACTGATGAATCATAACATCTTACGACACAAATAGATACGGATTATCTGCTTCGATCCCATATTCTTTAAAAATTTTTATAAAAAAATATATAACAACAAGTTAACTATGTTCATTGTTTTATCTCACAGAAGAGAAATTTTTCCGGTAAAAAAAAGAAAATAATCTAATAATTTCTGGGGAATTTCCAAAAGATATTAATAAACCTTAAATTTTTGTAAACCTCCAAGATTTATCAAACCTTGAAGGTTCCTAACTACTCAAAATAAAATATCGCTTTAATAGGATCGATCTTCGAAGCTTTTATCGCCGGGTACAGACCGGAAATAAACCCGATCAAAATAGAGAATCCAATACCTAATAAAATCCCTTCTATCGGTGTTGAAAATTTCGATTTGAGAGCATTGGAAATTATTTTTACTACAAAAGTGGAAGCAAAAATACCAATTAATGCTGCGATCAAAGCCAGGATCAAAGCTTCCAGGATAAAATGCAGGAAGATATCTGTTTCTGTTGCTCCGATACTTTTCCTGATCCCGATCTCGGTCATGCGTTCGTTGATCGAGATGAGGAGAGTGCTGAAAAGCCCGATCCCACCTACGATCAAAGAAATAGAAGCAATCGTGGAGAGCGTTACATTCCATTTTGTCATCATTTCATTCAATTCTCTGGTGATCTTGAACATTAATGCACCAACATCATTAAAAGAAAAATCGTGAGCCATTTTATGCTCAGCCAGGAGATTTTGCCTGGTAGTTGTTTTCATTCGTTTGAATTGCTCATTATTCTCTGCCTGCAAATAAATATAATCGATAGCATTACCTGCTCGCAGATAACGAGAACCTGTTGAGAGCGGAATATAAATACTTTTCAGATCCTGCCTTCTTTCCCAGTTATTAAAATTCATTCCTGCCCGGTTCAGAACATCGTCATCCAGAACACCGATTATTTTGAAACGATTTGTCCCGATACACAGGATTTTTCCGAGCGGGTCCTCATCCTCAAAATGTTCTTCCGCAAAATGAAAACCGATCACACAGACTTTGGTGGCATTTGCTTCTTCAAACCTGCTGAAATATCTTCCTGATTTTAAAGGATATGTCTTGGAAGTAAAATATGCGATATTAGTCGCTCTCATTCTGACATTATGTTCTTTTTCATTTCTTAACATGCGGTCATAAATTTCGACCATTCCATAAAGATATTTTGCATCTACTTTTTCTTCTAACATTTGAAAATCCGACAAAGTCAAAGGTTTCGCTTCTCTTTTGATATACCTGAAGCGCCTTCTTCTGCGAAAACTCTGATTTTCGCTAAAACCTTCGGAAGGATAAATTATGATGGAATTGTTCCAGCCCATTCCTTCCATCCTGTCATTGATCATATTTTTCAATCCGTAAATGGAAGAGAACATGGTTACGACAGCAAAAACACCGATAATAATACCGAGAAGCGTCAGGAACGAACGGAGTTTATGCGAAAAAATATTTTGCAGACTGCTGACCAGACTTTCGGAGAGTTTCATTTATTTATCCTTTTCAACTTCCTGAAGTGCAAATAATTTTAGAATGATTCTTTTGTAAATTTTTTTTATAAAAAAATTGACTTTTATGATCGATTTTCATTTCCTTGAACGATCTAGATTTTCCTGGTAAATTTTTGTAAGAATTTAACTCAATGGAGAAATTTATGAAGATTAAAATGTTAACAGTATCATTTTCCGATGTACAGCAAAAACCATCTGATATACCTAAATTACGGGGATATTTTTCAGATAAATTTCCGCAACATACGGAACTGCACAATCATCTTCCGGGAGAAAAATTTTCATACAAATTCCCCCAAGTTCAATACCGGATTATCGAGAAACATCCGGCTTTAATCGGTTTTGGAAAAGGAATCGAGGTTTTGAAAAAGATTTTTTTCGAACTCGATGAGATAATCATAAACAACCGCAAATATACACTCAATGAAAAAGAGATTTATCTGAAAGAATTCGATTTCGGAGTTGCAGACGAATTCATAAATTACAAATTTATTTCACCCTGGATGGCTTTGAAGGAAAAAAATTATCATAGATACAATACTATGAACCGAATCGAACAGCAAAACTTTCTGAAACATATTTTGCGGGAAAATTTGAAAACTCTTTCCAAAGGATTCGATTATACCATTCCTGATGTTGAAAAGATAAAAGTGGAAGGATTTTTCAAACCGAAATCGGTGAATTTTAAGAATATCAAGATGCTCTGTTTTAACGGGGAATTTATGGTGAATTTCTTTATTCCGGATTATCTCGGTTTAGGGAAACAGAGTGCGAGAGGTTTTGGAGTTGTCATACAAACCTCGGTTTTGTGAATGAAGGCGACATTGGCAAATGTCGCTTCGAAAATGATGATGAAAGAATGTGAAATTTGTATTATTTTGATTTTAATTGACTTGATTTATTATCGGTGAATTTTGGGATTGAATTCGGGAGATGGATATTTAAAAATAATTTTTTGAAGGCGTAAGATGATAAATAAGACTGTTGATTAATTCAATTTTTTAATAATTTACTGGATTGGGAATGTCTTTTAATGTAATTCGTGTCTGTATGATGATTTATGGAACTCGAAATTAAATCACCGAATCATTAAATCAATAAATTCATAAATGGAGGGGCTAAAATGGGACAGTTTTTAACGGTCGGTCTTTGTACGGAATTTTCATTTTCGACAAAGAAATTTAAGGAAAGTTATACAGAAGAAATGTTTAATGAAAAGTTGCAGAAGAAATTTGATTTGTCATTATACAATAAAACCTATCTCGATTATGAAAGCAAGGGGAAAAATCCTAAATATATTCGTTACACGATAAAACCTGATATTTTTACAGATAACATCCTCGATTTTGTGAAATCGCAATTCAAGTTATACGAAAATACGGATGACGATATAAACGATATTTCTCGAGCAATAAAGGGGAAAACATTTAACGAAATAATCGAACTTGCGGATGATAAAAAGTTCTACCATTTTCAACTTCTGCCATATTATGGTGATTATGTAAGAGATTTTCGCACGGGAATTATTTATATCGATGTTACCTTAATTCAAATCTTTGGAGCAGGTAAAATAATTATGGAAACTTATAACGAGTTGTTCAATTATTTTGAGAATGTGATCAAAGAAACAAATAGAGAGAATCCTTTGAGAAACGCTGTTAGAGTCATGATAAGTCAATAGGGTTTTATGATTTTCCAATAAATTGACGGGGTAGGATATAAATAGAATTTATCACTGGTTTCTTGCATTAATTAGAGATATTGAAGGTGACAATGGCAATTGTCACATACGGCTATAAAAAAATTTTGGAGGTGAAGGGTGATAAATGCATTTAACAATATCGGTTATTCGATTTTGAAAAAAGACGGTTATTTTGAAACGGAAAATATCCTAGAAAAAAGAAAGATATTACTATTTCATCAAAGCCTGATACTAAAAGAAAAGAAAGATAAGAAAGGAAATAAAATTTTAAATGGAAGAGCAATTTGCCTGAATTTTGATCTTGAGAATAAAGAAATTGAATTCAAGTTATCAGAGAAGGAATTAATAGAGGAACATCGAGAATCTTTCTTTGCTTTTAGATTAGCAGCACCAAAGGACAAAAAGAAGTTTTTATCTACTAACAATGTCACAACATTTTTCACAAGTTTATTTAAAGAAAGTATTGAATACATTAATGATAAGAATGAAAAGAGGAAATCGAAATTATGGTTTTATGAAAATGTATCTTATGAATATCGACAATTTTTGGAGGAGATTTACAATCAATTTTTTGTAAAAATTGATAAGTCTATTTTTCTAGATTATAAAAAACTAGCAAAAGATCAAATGAATATCTTTAACAATATTAAGGAAGAATATCCTAAAGAGAAAACCGATGAATGGTATAAGCGTTTTTTAAATAAAAAATTCTTTAATTCAGAATCAAAGAATATTTTTAATTTTCCTTATATATTTATAATCACATTTAACAATCTCTTTATTCAACAATATGAAAAAGGAAAATATAATTATGATTATATTAGTCTTTGTTATTATGATTTGCTGAAAAGATTTTCCATAGAGAACAGCAAGAATAATAAACATTGTCACATTTGCAAAAAAAATAAAGATGTTATGCAGGATTTACCTTTACCAATGAAGTTTTACGGAACAACAAATAATCTGAATTTCGAACAAGTTTCCAAATCGAACGCTTATAAATCTTTTGCTGTTTGTGAAGAATGCTTATTTCAAATTATGACGGGAATGAAATATATTGAAAATGTTTTTGCGGAATATATGTTCGATTTAAATACATATTTGATTCCTATTAATCAAAAAGAAATAACTTTTGATCCAAAATTATACAAAGGTATAATTAAAATTCTAAAAACAAAAAAATCTCAATACCAAACTGAAATCGAGCAGATTGAGACTATTCTTAAAAAAGCAAATCGAAAAAATCTTTATTTCAATTTGATGTTTTATTATCATCCACCCGGTTCACAACAATTCGATATCATAAAATTAATTTCAAATATCGAACTAAACAAATTGATCCTGAAACTGGAAATGTTTGATGAAATGACAAAAATTTACAAATTAGATGAAATCGGGAATGGAACAAATGCTCTAACTATAAACAACTTACGATATTATTTGTTCCCCTCATTTTTATCTCACAAAAATCCTGATTATAATGTTTACAGCCAAGATTTGGTAAATTTCCTGGAGTCATTTCTAACAGATTACAAAATAGAATATCAAATGTTGATTCAGCGATTTATTATTATCTTCAAGAAAAGACTCAATCGAAATAACATCAATGAATTATCAGCATTCAAGATGAATTTATTTATCTCAATTTTTTTCAAATTAAAATTAATTAAAGAAGGAGGAAAAATGGATACAGGTAAAACCGTATCAGAAGTAATGAAGAAAGAATATCAAGAATTCTTCGATGTTCATTATGATGTTTATGGCCATAATGCTTTTAAACAAGGTTTGTTTCTATTAGGAACAGTTATCTCAAAAATTAAATATGCTCAAAAAGAGAAAAGTTCAAATTTTTTGAAAAAATTAAATTTTGAAGGAATTCCAATCAGAAGGATTCCAGCATTGATCAATCAGGTAAAGGATTTCGAGGATATCTATCGGAAAAAAATTTTTCAGGAAGCAGGTATTTGGGGAAATATTTTGGATCGATTGCAGGGAATCGAAAAATCAAATATGAAACCGGATGAAGTTGTTTTCTATCTTTTATCAGGAATTTCATACGAAGATTATCTGGGTATGAAAAGAGGTTATGAAAAAAAATTAGAAGAAAATAAAAACGAAGGAGAAGAAAAATGAGTATTACAAAAAATTCAGAAATCTTATTTTTGTATGATGCAAAAATGACAAATCCCAATGGTGATATGGACAACGAGAATAAACCGAGAATGGATTATGACACCGACACAAATTTAGTTAGTGATGTCAGGTTAAAAAGGTATTTACGAGATTATTTTGAAACCGCTCTTAAAAAAGACATTTTTGTAACCGAGAAAGCAGCAAAAGCAGAAGAAAGAGCAAAACAATTAAAGGATGCTAAAATGGAATATACCGATTTAATCGATGTCAGATTATTCGGTGCTGTATTTGCTGCAACTGGTGCGAATACACATCTTACCGGACCTGTTCAATTTAATTGGGGTTATTCCTTAAATCCTGTTGAAATAAATGAAAGTTCGACTATAACTTCCAGTTTCAGTTCAGGAGAAGGTGTGGGTAAAGATTTTCGAGTGAAATATTCTTTAATTGCTTTCAGTGGTGGAATAAATGCATATACTTCCGAAACCTCAAAACTAACGGAAGAAGATTTATCCATATTTGATAAAGCAATGATCAAAGCAATCCCTTTTAATAGAACTCGTTCAAAAATCGGGCAAACACCGAGATTGTATATTCGAGTTCAAGCAGATAATAACAAATCGATTCTGAAAGATTTAAGGGAATTTCTATCACTCGATTATAAGATTGAAAATAAATATTCGATTAGGAATGTATCAGAAATTTCACTCGATATTTCAAAATTGATCAAATATCTTGAAGATAAAGAGATCGATAAAATTATTTATTGGAAAGATGAGGAATTGGATATTCCTTTGTGGAGTGATTTCCAAAAAAGATTCAATTTAGAAACACTAAATTTATAAGCGGATTTGAATAATGAATCATCCAATAGAAAAGATCATTATGTTCAAACTTTCCGGAAAATTTGCTCATTTCCGAAAGTTTTATACGAATGCTTCTTCTCTGTCTTATTTGATACCACCAAGAACCGTCATAATCGGGTTGATTGCTTCTATTCTGAAAATTCCACGAGATGAATATTATGATATTTTCAATGAAGATAATCTAAAAGTTTCAGTCTGTATTCCCAAGAATCTGGAGATCAGAAAGCAAACTCAATCACTCAACTATCTTCATAATAAATATTTCAATCTAATTGCTAAAGGAAAAGGAACTTCTCAACATTCTCAATGTAAATTGGAACTACTGATGTTTCCCTTGGATAAGAATATCGAATATATCATTTATATCGGTTACAAACAACAGAACGAAATTATCTGCAAACTCGAGGATAAGATGATCAGTAATAATCTCGGTTATGGAACTTATTTTGGTCAAAGACAGTTTAAGGCAGATGTTAAATTTCTGAAAAGTTTCGATGCGTCAGATTTAAAATTTCTAGAACATTCGGAATTTCTTGATTCTGTATGTTCGGAAGAAAATTTTATCGATTGTATTTTTTCATCGGAAGTCGATATTCTAACAGAACAAATGCCAATTCATTTCAAGAAAGTTGAAAGTGGAAGAAAAATGGGCAGAGAGCCAATCAAAGTAAAGAAAGTCTATTTTGAAAAAAAAGGCAGACGAATGGAAGGAGAATTCAAGAACTGCTATCTGGTAGATGACAAATACATTTCGTTTTATTGATCTAACAATGAAATTATTATCACATCCTGCAGAAGGAGAATTAAAAGAAAAATCGCTGTATGAACATCTTATTAATGTAGCAGAACAATCTTCGAACGAAATAAAAAAGCATAATTTGAATCTTTTGTTATTTAGTAAGGAAAATCTACAGCGATTATCTTTTTTAATTGGAATGTTTCACGATTTCGGAAAAGCAACTTCCTGGTTTCAGAAATATCTTCGGGGAATGGAAAGATCATCTAAATTAACCGAACACAGTCTTTTTTCTGCAATAATCGGATTTTATGCTGTTCTTGAAGAATTTGATTCAGATTTATGGGCTTATGTCGCTTTTCAAGTTATTAATCGTCATCATCGAAATCTTACTTCTTTCGATCTATCCGGGAATATTCCAAGTTTTGCTACTTTGGATCAAAAAAGAAAAAATATATATGATCACAGTTTTTCCAATCTAAAGCAATTCTATCAAAAATTCAATGTCGATATTGATTTCATCAATGATATAAATTTCGCGGATTTTAAAGAAATTTTAGAAGATTCTGATGAAATTATCGATGAATTTATTGATGGAGAAGAAGATAGAATCGAGTTATTCTTTATCACAAATTATCTTTTTTCTTTGTTAATAGATTTCGATAAATTGGATGCAGCGAGATTAGATAATGATTATTTTAATGGTAATTTAAATGAATCTTTTTTTGATATAAAAGAATACATAAAATTTTGCAGAAAAAGAAATCCTAAAAAATTCGATCCTGAAAAATCTATCAATAAATTAAGAAATGAATTCTTGAATGAAATTCTCAATAATTCAGATATTTCAAGTGAAAATCATTTTTATTCGATAACTGCTCCAACCGGGATAGGAAAAACCTTTGGGTGTCTTGCTTTTGCTGATAAATTAAAATTGCAATTATCAGAAAATACAGGTAGGATCATTTACTGTTTACCTTATACTTCGATAATCGATCAAAACTATGAGGAATTTGAAAAAGTTATTAAGTTCCACAAAAAGGACAAATTCAATGAAAGACCCAATCGATACCTTCTTAAACATCATTATCTAACTCCAAAAGAAATAATCAATCGGAAAAAATATGAAAAGAAAAAATTCAAAGATTATCTGGATGATCAACTTTTGGTTGAGTCTTGGCAATCTGCAATGATCGTTACAACTTTTGTTCAATTTTTCCATACAATTATCGGTTTCAGAAATCGCTTTCTAAAAAAATTTCACAATATCGTGAACTCGATTGTTATCCTCGATGAAGTCCAGAATATCGATCCTGATTATTATAAACTCATTCAGAAATCTTTCAAAATCTTGGGTGAAAAGTTTGGAATTTACTTTCTTCTAATTACTGCAACTCAACCTGAAATTCTTGGAAAAGATGAGATAATCAGTCTTGTTAGTTCAAAAAAATATATGATTGCTGATGATTTTAACAGAGTCAGATTACAGATAAAATCCGAAGAAACCGATTTGGACAAGTTTTTCGATGAATTCCTTCATTCTTTCAAAAGTGAAAATTGTTTAATGGTTATGAATTCAAAAAGATTTGCGAAAGAGTTGTATGAAAAAGTTAATGAACATTTCATAGATCACGCAAATTATTGTCTGACAACTAATCTAACTCCTTATGATAGAAAAATTCAAATTGCAGAAATTCAGAAACATTTAGAAAATAATGATAAAATTATTGTTGTCTCAACTCAATTAATCGAAGCGGGAGTTGATTTAAGTTTTAAAACTGTTTATCGAGATTTTGGTCCTTTAGATTCTATCGTCCAGGTTGCCGGAAGATGCAATCGTAATAATGAATATGGAGAAATTGGTGGTGAAATGCATTTAGTTAATCTTGGAAATTTCGGAGTTTATAAAAAACCAATTTTAAAACAATATTTAAATGAAACTATCGAATCTGATAAATATGAGAGTAAGGATTTTTATAAACTTACTAAAAAATATTTTCAAAAATTTAATTTCCTTTCAGAAAGTAACAAACTTCTGAATGCCTTAAATGAATTAAATTATGACACTCCTGTCGAAAACCAAATACAAATCTCTCAATTTTCTTTAATCGACGATAAAGCAAAAAATACGATTTTTATTTTAAGAACAAAGAATACTCAAAGTGATATGGAAAAACTCATTTTTCTCAAAAGAAAACTTAATGATAAAATCACAAAAGATGAAAAAGACCAAATCAGGATTCAAATCGAGAAATTGAAACATAATTTATTAGAATTTCAGATTGCAGTTTATAAAAATGAGCTTGTAAATTATAAAGACTTAATCGAACCACAAGAAGAATTATTAGAGAATAAAAATTATCCTTATCAATATCTTTCATACAAAATTCAGAAAGAATATGCTTATGATGAAAAGATTGGTTTATTAAAAGAGCCTAAAAGGAATATATGTTCTGTCATAATGATGTAACCAAACCGGCTGGAAACATACCAACGACAATTATGAAAATTAGATCTTTTAATCATTCTCTCAAACTAAAAGACATAAATATTGTTTTCTCAAGTAAACAATTTATTGCGATATTGTTTACTTTGCTAATCCAATATAATATATTTTTGGAAATGGTTGTTATGTGTCATTTGGAAATTAACAATGCGCATAATCATCTCCGAATAAATATCTGGACAAATCTAAAGTAGAAACTTAAATATGTCCAAAATTCTAAATCGGAAATTAGATGAAAATCGTTTATAAATCGAGAAAAACAATCGAGTTCAAAGTATGATAAATCTATTTTTATGATTTTTTTCACTCCCTTAAAAACTCTTCACCTCTCACTCCTAACTCCTCACCACTAACTCCTCACTCCTCACTCCTCACTCCTCACCCCTCACTCCTAACTTCTAACCTTTTCCAAAGGAAAATAAAATGGAACTCTATCTAAACACATACGGCACCTATCTCCACAAAAAAGGAGAGATGTTCGAGATTCGCATCGAGGAAACAAGTAAACGAATTTCTCCGCAGCGAATCTCCTCGATAATAATTTCCAATGCTGCTCAAATCACGACAGATGCGATCGAACTGGCTCTGGAACATAATATCGACATTCTTTTCCTGAATAAATACGGCGATCCATACGGCAGGATTTGGTTTCCCAAACTGGGAAGCACAACCTTTATCCGCAGGAGACTTTTGGAAATTCACGAACACGATGAAGGACTGATTTATATCAAACACTGGATAAATAGGAAAATTACAAATCAAATCGAATTTCTGAAACTTCTGCTTTCTAAAAGACCTGAGCAGCAGGAATTTTATTCCGTGCAAGTCTCCAAAATCGATTCTTATCGCCAAAATCTGATAACACTCGAAGGAAGTCTTTCCGATAATTCCAATCGTATTATGGGAATCGAAGGTAATATTTCCCGTATTTATTTTGGAATGCTGTCTGATTTGCTTCCTAAAGTTTACCGGTTCAAAGGCAGAAGTTCCCGACCGGCAAAAGATGCTTTCAATGCTTTTCTGAATTATGGTTTTGGAATCCTTTACGGAAAAGTAGAAAGAGCGCTGATCATCGCAGGTCTCGATCCTTACATCGGTCTCCTCCATTCTGATAATTATAACAAAAAATCGCTTGTTTTCGATTTTATCGAACCTTATCGCATTCTCATCGAGAAACCGGTTTTCTATCTCTTTTCTCGTCGGAAAGTGAATGAAAAACATTATAATGAAATCAAGAACGGAATTACTCTTAACGATGTCGGTAAAAAATTCTTCGTTCCGCATCTGATGGAATTCTTCGACACGATCATTCGTCACGGAAATAAGAATATGAAAACCATAGATCAAATCCAAACTGATGCTCACGCTTTTGCGAATTATTTGATCGGCAAAAGAAAGGATTATTAGTTAGGAGTGAGTGGTGAGGAGTGAGTGGTGAGAGGTGAGTGGTGAGGAGTGAGTGGTGAGGAGTGAGTGGTGAGAAGTGAGTGGTGAGAGGTGAAAAAATAATAAAAAGGGAGTCAATTTTGTCAAAAAAAGTAAAAGATTTATCGTTTGAATTCGCAGTTCGGGTTGTAAAATTTTGTAATCGATTATTTGCCGAATCGAGATTTAATTATCCCATAATCCAACAATTATTGAAAAGCGGAACTTCCATTGGAGCAAATATAGAAGAAGCAAATGCTGCGCAATCAAAAAAGGATTTTCTCGCAAAAATGTATATTTCCTTCAAAGAAGCAAGAGAAACAAATTATTGGTTAAGATTAATCGAAGAATCAGAAATCACAAAATCCAATGAACTCGATGACTTAATAGTAATCTCAATATCTTTAATAAAAATGCTTTCTTCAATAACTCATACTACCAAAAAAAATCTATCATCAAATAAACGGAAGAATTTCCAAACTCCTAACTCCTAACTCCTAACCCCTCACTCCTAACTCTTCACTTCTAACTCCTCACTCTAACTAAAAAAACCGGAGGTTTTATGTTAACCTGGGTAATGTATGATATTCCCAAAGACAAAGTCAGGAATAAAATAGCCAAAGCCTGTGGACAGGCAGGAATTTATCGCGTTCAATATTCCGTATTTCTCGGTGATTTGAATAATGCTCAGAGGAAGGAATTACGGACAAAGATTGAAGATCTGATCGATCCGAATAAAGATTCGGTTTATATTTTTCCGATGTGTAGAGAAGACTTCAATCAATGCATTCTACTCGGACAAGCCTTTGATAAAGATTTGATCACAGATGAAATAAAAGCGTTGCTTTTGTAGTGAGTAATGAGAAATGAGTAGTTAATTGTGAATGAGTATTTGAAAAATGAGTAAAAAAGTAACAATTCAACCTCCGGAAAAATCACTTCTAACCACTAACTCCTCACTCTTAACTAACATCTTCGTAACTCCTTCCGAAGTTATCGAATATCTTTTCTGTCCGCGCTTCATCTACTATATGAATGTGCTGAAGATCGAACAGCACGAACACAAACGAACTCTGGTTAATAAAGGCAGAGAAATCCATGCTTTGAAAATGGTGCAGAACAAAGAATATTTGCGCAAGAAAGTAGGAGCGCTCGATAAAAAACTCGATGTATATCTGACATCACAAAAAATGAAATTAGTTGGGAGAATCGATGAAGTTCTGTTTATGGAAAATAACGAAGCCGCACCTCTGGATTATAAATTTGCTTTCTGGGAAAACAGGATTTACAAAACTCATAAAATCCAGCAGACACTTTATTCGCTTTTGATCGAAGAAAATTATGACAAAAAAGTAAACAAAGCATTTCTGGTTTATGTGCGGAGTAAAAATCATCTGGAAGAAATTCCAATAACAGAAAATATGAAAAAGGAAGCACTCGAGATTGTGAATGAGATTTTCGATATTTTGAATATTAATTATTTTCCAAAGAGAACGAAAAATAAAAATAAATGTCTGGATTGTACTTATCGGAATTTGTGTTAATAAATTCAACCTTCGAATGTGTGAAGCACTTCGGAGTGTTGGAATAAAAAGAATTATGAGTATAGGAGATTGTTAGTTTTGTTGATTGATGAATTCAAAATCTGAGATAAAATTATTGACTAAAAAATATGAAATTTAAGTAAACAATATGAAAATAAAAAAATTCATTCCTGAACTTCATGATATTGGAAAATTAGTAGATGATGATTTGAAAAAAAAAATTAGTATTTCCGTTCATACTTTTATTAATTTCGATTTTGAAAAATACAACAAAAAAAAACCTGAATCTGATTCTTGGTATACACAATATCACCATAAGAAAAAGGCAGAAGATAATGATTGGGGAACTGTAGATGATATAAATGTTCTGTCTGATATTCCAAAAGAATTGAGATTTAGTTTATTTTTATTAATAATAGCCGACCATCTTGCGACACCATCATCAAGATCAACTCTTGAAAAAGCAGGTTTCACTCCAGAAGATAAAGACATTAAAATTCAGAAGAAGATTCTATCTGATTTAGGAATTTCAAGATTAGATAATGCAAGAGGACTAATAAAACTTTGGAATAAAAAGTTCTATCAAAATGAAGAAGAAGAAGAAAATCAATGGGCAGCATATAAAGATGAATCAGATTTAAAAATTATGTTTGATGAAATTCAAAAAATAGATTCTGGAGAGGATTTTTTAAATAAATATAAATCTTATCTATTTTTAACACCAGAAGATAAAAGCTTTCCCAGAAATATTACTTCTTTGTTTACACATTTAGATTTAACTGGAAAAATATTTAGAATTCTGCAAAAATCAATTACTCAAATTGAAGAGGATAATTGTCGAAAACTTTATAAAGAATAAACAAAAAAATGTTAGACTTCAAGGTTAGTCGTACAATTCGAGTCACTAATTTAATTATCTGACAGATATTTATTGACTTTTTTAGCATGGTTTAGTTCTTTTGCACACGCATAGAGTGTTTAGAAGAAATCTGAAGGCTTAAATTTTTAAGTTTTTAAGATAGGTATTATAAATTTTTCAGGATTATACTCGTCTGGGATTATGAGTTAACTTATTTTCCTATATTTTTTTAGGTTTTCAGGTGGGTTTGATTTCTGATTTCCAGCAAAACAAGGATTGAAAC
>CAZFPK010000040.1:0-29530 GCA_964521025.1 uncultured Candidatus Cloacimonadota bacterium
CGATATTATTATAAGAAGTTGCAGTCGAGGGATGTTTTTCTCCAAGTATTTCCAGATCGATCTTTAATGCTTTCTGATAAAATTCTATTGCCTGATCATATTCTCCTTTATTATCATAAGCAGCACCGATTTCATTATAATATAAAGCAATAGTTTCATGTTTATCTCCGAGTTTCGGTAGTTCTATTTCCAATGCTTTATTAAATAATTTTAATGCCTTATCATAAGAACCTTTTTCATCAAGTCTTTGTGCATAAAAGAGCAGGTATTCTGTGTTTTGCGGATTTAGATGGGCGGCTTTTTTTGCTTGCAGGAGGGAGTTTTTATAATATAATTCGATATAATATGCTCTTGCCTGCATATATGCTATTTCTGCTTTAATATTTTTATCTTCATCTATTTCCGTATCTATTGTCCTGTCATAATTATTCAAGATATTATGGAATTCATCTCTTTGATAATTATTAAATTGCTTTATGGATTTCTTTAAAATCTTTTTGAAATCTTTTTTAGTCGTTTTCTGTTTTAATTCAATAAAATCATTTTCTAATTTTCTATATTTCGATTCATAGTTCTTTATTAATTGATCTTTTTCTACTTCTGTTAATTCATATTGCTTATCCTGTTGAATTTTATTTATCTGTTCTTTTTCTGCTTTTACCTTATTATTATATTTTTTTATTATTGAATTTATCCATATTATCAATTGAATAGTTCCAACTACAATTCCTAAAATTAATGCTATTGTTATAATATCCATTCCTCTCTCCTAAAAATAATCTTAAAACACTTCAAATAATATATGCAGTGCTACAAATTAATATTGTATCTTTTCCGGCAAGATATTTCTCGATAAGACTCGACTTGCTACGACCGCAGGGAGTGCGAGTTGAGTCTGATAACTATTCTATCTCGATTGAAAAAAAATTCAGATCGGTTATTCACAACTCGCACTGCGCAGCAAGTCGTGAATAACCTGTGTTTTCTGTTATATTCAACTCCTGCGGAGTTGTTATCTCATCTCTATCTTATCCCGGAAGTTTCACCTCCGGCTATTAATATTCAACTCTTTCAGAGTTTTTGAAATAAATCAATCCCGCAGGGATTCAATGTTAATAGCCGGACATGGAATCTCCGGATAAGAGAAAACCTTCCCAATCCGGCAGCTGCCGGATTGAATAAATATGTTTATAATCCCAAAATCAACCCATGACTTCAGTCGTGGGAGCCTTTACAGCCATCATATTATATTTCCCACGACTGAAGTCATGGGCTTCTTATACGGGTCGGGTGTGAGTCAATAATTAAACACGCTCCCTCCGATAAATTCCCGCAGGATGGAATTAGACGGCACGAGTTCATCCTGGATGGTGGAGATATGATCGAGGAGTTTTATCAGCCGTTTTGCTTCGAGGAACCGGGGGCAGTATTCCGTGATATCCTGGAGGAGCGGCATAATATGCTTTTTCAGGACTCCGAGTTCGTAAGTCAGGGTGCTGTTGAACATAAAATCGGTATTTTCCTGGAAGGGAAAGATATTATTATCCTCGCCCTGGCGAATACTGTCCCAGCGGTCGAGAGTCTGCTCTGCGGAATGTCCGCGGAACTTTGTATCGCGGATAATGCGTCGTACTTTGCGTGAATCTGTGGTGGGAATGCGGTTATGCGGGTCGATATTGAGGTTGTTCAGGGCGCTCACATAAATTTTCACCTTTTGATTGAAAGGCACGGACTCGGTCAGTGTATCGTTCAAGCCGTGAATTCCTTCGAGGATGAGGATAGTTTCTTTTTGCTGTTTTAATTTGCGGTAAATATTCTCTCTTTGCCCGGTCAGGAAATTAAATTTCGGCAGGTTTATCTCCTTTCCGGAAAGAAAATCATTCAAATTATCATTCAGAAGTTGAAGATCGATCGCTTTTAACGACTCGAAATCATATTCTCCGTTTTCTTTCTTGGGAGTGAGAACACGCAGCAGGAAATAATCATCTAGTTGAACGAGCTGCGGATTCAGTCCATTCACGCGCAGATGGATGGAAAGTCTTTTGGCAAAGGTAGTTTTGCCGGAAGAAGAAGGACCCGCGATGAGAACGACCTTGATATCCTTTTGTCTGGAAATCTCGTCCGCAATGAACACGATCTTTTTCTCGTGCAGCGCTTCCTCGATCTGGATCATATCGGTCAGGCGGTAGGTATCCTTTGCTTTATTGAGCGCACTCACATTATGGACTTTCAATATCTTGAGCCATTTGTCATGTTCCTGGTGCGTGGCAAAAAGTTTACGCGGGAAATGGAAATCACCCTCTATTTTCATCGCATCCTTATCCGGAAAGCGCAGGATGATCCCCGGAGAATGATACAGCAGATCGAAACTTTTGATCGCAGCCGTATTCTCGGCGAGTTGATGCAGGAAATAATCAAAATGATCTTCGCATTTATAGATTTCTATCTTATTATAAGTCAGATAGGAAAATATCTCACCGTTTCCTTTTTGGGAAAATATCCTCTCTGCTTCCGAAAGATCGATCTTTAGTTTTTGGATTGGAAGTTCCTGCGAGATGATCTTATTCATTTCCTCTTTTATTTTTTGAACATCCTCCGCAGTAAAGATATTTTCTCCGAACATTTCGCCGTAAACACCGTTCCCGATGGAATGCTCGACCACGAATTTTGTTTTTTGCGGGTATAACTTGTGAAATGCCATGAGCATAATAAAGATGGTCGTGTCCTGATAAATGCGGTAACCTTCCGGGGAATCTTCTGTCAGGCAATCCGCGGTTGCATCGCTCTCGATCAGGGTATCTTTCGGAACATAATTACAATTCAGCACATAAGCGATCATATTCTGCGAGCTGAATTCCTCCTGCTCGAAAATATCCCCGATCCTGACCGCCTTCGCAAAAACAATTTTCTTTTGAAACCGGTGGTTTATCTTTATATTTATTTTGATCAACTTTCTTCCTCCTTAATTGAACGGGCATAGAATTTATTTATCAGACCGGAAGTCAAGTAGTTTTCTTTTCCAACCAATCCCGCACCCCGCTCCTCGCAACCCGTACCTCGCAACTCGAATCCTGCACCCCGCACCCCGCAATTCGCATCTTGTCCCTTTCACCTTGTCCCTTGTAACTTTTTCATTGACACCAAATATTCCATTTTTTCTTTTAAATCCATCAAAAAAGGAGGGAAAAAAGATGAAGAAGATCGTTTTTGTATTTTGTATAGCATTTCTATTGCTCACTAATTTCATGACTGCAGAGCAGTCTGCAAAGGAGAACCGGATGAAACTCAGGATAACCGGTTTTAACGAAGCGACCGCGATCGAGATAGGCGGAGCAAAGATCGGGGACATTTTCCTGACTTATGATGGAAAGCCTGTTCATACTCTCGAGCAATTAGCAGAATTCAAGAAAGAAGTTCAAACCGATGATGTGAAAATAACTCTCCTGCGGGGAAACGCTGTCATCCCGATCAGGATACCGAAAGGACAGATCGGAGTTTACCTGCGGGAATTAATGCCCGATCATAAGGTAGATGACAATGCTGTCTTGATCGACGGGATCGGCAGCTTAGGCTGGGGAATCGGGATGGAAAATTCTTTCCTCGGAGCATTGACCCTGGTCGAGGAGAAATTCGGACAAAAAACGAGTTACCGGGATCTGGTCGGACTCTCCGGTTATGGTTTCCGGCTGCATTTCTTTGACGGTTTCTGCCCCAGTTCTCCCGATGCTACTTGCGGAAAAGATGTGGGTGCGGAAGTTTTCAGGAAGTTAGGTTATGATTTCGATGTCTATCACCTGCAAAAAGATGAATTTAAGGAAAAAGATATCGAGATGAGACCGGAAGATGAATTGCGGAAGGTCATTCTGGAAAGCATCGATAACGGTTATCCTGTCCTTGCTCTGGACCTGATCGAAGTTCCCGAATGGGGTTTGATCACCGGTTACCAGAAAGACGGGAAAGAATTATTCTGCCGTACTTATTTCGACAAAACCGATAGCTATGAAATCGCCAGGAAATTCCCCTGGATCTTTTTTGTGATCAAAGGTTATGAAAAAACAGATATTTCTCCTTTATTTGCCGGTTCATTCGAAATTGCCAATGAACTTTATAACCGTGAGAAATATGACGAATATTTTTCCGGTATCAAAGCCGTTGAAGAATGGATCGTCGATCTACAGGATGAAAAAGCATATTCCAATGCGGATAAAAAAGTATTTGAAGAAATGAAGCTGGCAAACTGGTGGATCTATTACAGTTTAATGGAAGCAAGAGCAATTACTGAAGAATATCTCCGGGAAAACATCGAGAAATTTAAAAAAGATAAAGAGCTGACAACTAAATTAGCGGAAATTTATAAAGATGAAGCCGAACTTCTCTATGATCATTTTAAAGAAATTCCTTCTCCGCATGTTCCCGATCCCGACCTGAGCTGGGACCAAGAGAACAGGGAAAAGCAGGTCAAGATCCTCCGGGAATTATTGGAACTCGAAAAGGAAGCGAACAAGATTCTGCAGAAGATTTGATTTGAATCCGGCTGGACTTCATCCGTCATTTGACCGCTGAAGTTCAGTTTTTCTTAATATAACAAGAGTGGAATCTTGTTTTACGAGTCCGGCATTTTCAGCATATCCTCGATCTTAAAATACATTGCTTCTACCAGGCTGAAACTGAAATGAATGACCAGCATCATAATAAATGCATTGACCAGGTAATTTAAGATCAATTTTCCGGTGATAGTTTCTTTTATCAGGAGCAGGACAATCGCATTGATAATTGTATAGGAAACAGAACTGAAGAAACTAACTACCAGATTCCGCAGGTAATAATTTTTGAATTTGAACCAGATCGCTCTGAAGATCAAGGCATACGACCAAAATAAGAAAAGAGAGTATAATATCAAGCGATAAAATCCTCCCACCTGGACGGAGATCATAGTTCTTTTCAAGATCATCCCGCAGAGCAGCGAACCAAAAAAGATCAGTAGAACAATATCTTTTGATCTGAAAAATTTAGTGAAAATATAAACAAGACTTCCGAAAATCGCGAAAACAGTTATATGAAAACCATAGATCGTATTTAATTTCCAATTAAAAAGCGAACGCGCTATAACGCTGAAAATCAAACTAACTGCAATTAAAATAATACTAAAAATTATATCTTTTTTTTTCATTTTTCCTTCTGTTTCACATCTCATTTAAGAGATTTGGGGTTTTTGTCCGGCGAAGACGAAAAGGGTGAGTTTTTCAATTCACAAAAATCCAATTCACTCCGATATTTAAATGAGTTCCCGGGATCGTATTTCCGAACAGATCTTTCACATTCGTTAAATTGATGGCATCCAGTTTGAACTCAAATTGGTCTGTAACTTGAATGGCGAAATAAGCATCGATATTAAAACTTCGTTCGATTATTTCTTCTGCTGAAAAATCAGCGCAGTAAAAATGAGAAAAACCGAATTTTAAAGCATTATTATATTTGAGATGATAGATAAATTCAAAATATGTTTTGCTTTGCAGATCAGGATAATTTTGCAGGTTTTTATCGAATTCCCGGAACATAGTCCATTTTTTGATGTTTAGAGTAAAATCGGAGAAATTGAGATCCATATAATTTGTTATTTCTGCAAAGAATTTTTTTACCTCATTAAATCTCTGCTCACCGATAATTATCTCATTCTCCATAAAAAATGGATTTATGGTTAAACCGATTCCAGTTTTTTCCAAAAAGAAATCGAGTTTCTTTTTCGAGTATTTTCCGATCAAACCAAAAGATTTATAGAAGTTTCTTTTGATCTTTGAGGAAAACAGGAAATTATCCTCATTTTGATAATAAACGGAATTAGAGAACTTGAAATCAAATATTTCCGAATTTTGAAATAAGCTTCCTGTAAAAAAAGTCGAGTCCGCAGGTTCGGTTTGCAGGAAATATTCAAAATATCCGGTTACGGAATGTGTTTTGGATTGCAAAGATTTCTTGAGCAGGAATTGAGATTGTTTTTGATTTTCGCTTTTAATTCTTCTTTTATTATATGAATAACCCACATCGACCAGAGGATTTTCCCATAAAAAAGAATAATCTGCGGAAAACTCGTTTATAACCGAAATCTCTTCCTCATAAGCGGATAATTTTTGACTCGAAATTTCCTGGTCGATCATGGTATGATAAAAATGCAATTTACCCCGATCGAATCTATAAAAGAGATGCAGATCGATGTTTTTCGCTCTTTCATTTTCATTTAACCAGAGTCCGTCAAAAGAGAGGACATCGAATTTCAAGTTCAGGTTTTCGATATTCAATATTTTCCCTTTTTGGAAAGAAGCAAAAACATGGTTCATATCATGATCTCCGAGAGCAAGATAAGAATCGGTCAGGGAAACCGGCAGCTCGTAATCCTTTTGCTCGAAAATGATCTGATCCGTGAGATACTGAATTTGATAATAAGGAGCATAATTCTGAAATTCATGGATCGATGATATTTTGAAAGGGATGAAAGTGAAATTGTTTTTTCTAAATAAAAGTTGTTCTTCAAAGGGAGATTTAATATGAAAATATTCCCGGTAATCGAGAAAGGGCAGGTTCAATTTTTTTCTCGCTCGTTTCTTCTGCAAAATCGTTTCTCTTACATCTTTTTTTAATTGAGCAGTATCGATGCCGGTCGAATCGGTAATTTCTTCTTTTCTGGAAATATTCAGGGAATCTGAAAATATCATATCCTGGAATTTATTATGCAAAGAATCGGGAATAAAAATATCCGGAGAAACAGAATTGGAAGCTCCTGTTTCCTGACAGTAAATAGTTGTGATCGAAAAAGTTAGAAATATACTCAATAAAACGGTTATTTTTTTTTGAAAAAGGTTCTTCAACATAATTATTTCATCCAATTATTTTCTCTGTACCAATCATAAGTCAAAATAAGATTTTCCAATAAATTTTTTGAAGGTTCAAAACCTAACATTTTTTTTGATTTTTCATTGGAAACGAGCCAGGATTCTTGTTTCAATTCCTTTATTTTATCTTTATTCAACAAGGGAGGTTTTTTGTTGAAAATGGAAATAAATTCGGAAAAAACTGCGATAATATCCAGGAATAATCCGGGAATCGTGATTTTCAACGAAGAAGTTCTTAGAGCTTTCTCCAGGTTTTTGGAAAATTCTCTTAAATTAACATTCAAACCGGATGCGAAAAATATCTGGTTAAAAGCGTGTTTATTATTTAAAGTACTGATAATCAGGTCTATCAAATCCCGAACAAAGATCAAACCGAGTTGCTTGTTCTTATTTCCTGCAAACAAAGAGATGTGCCTTTTTAGCAGTTTGAAATAAATCAGGAAATCTTTATCTCCCGGACCGAAAACAGCAGCAGGCCGGATAATAGTCCACGGTTTTTCTGACTGTGTCCGGATAAGTTCTTCTGCTGCTAATTTACTTTTTCCATAATTTGAGACAGGATTACATTCATCGGTTTCCTTTTTTGGATGGTCTTTTTTTGAAGGACCGCTCGCTGCTTGACTGCTGATAAAAACGAATTGTTTCAAAGAATTAAGGGAATTATAAATTTCCACCAAAGAACCTGTCAAATCGATGTTGTTTTCTTTGAATTCCTCCCGATTCTTTGCTTTTGTCAAAGCTGCATTATGGATGAGAATCTCGTGATCTTTAAATAATTTCTTCAGCTGCGTTTTGTCTTCATAATCGATCCGTGCAATATCGCAATTTACCGGAAGTAACTCAATATTCGACTTTTTACGAACAAGACAGGTTACGCTGAATTTTTTCTTGAGAAGTTCTTTCACCAGAAAACTTCCGATAAATCCATTCGCTCCTGTTATGGCGATTTTTTTCATAGATGTAAATTCAGAAATTGTTACTTATCGGTCAAATAAAACTTGCTGAATTTTTAAATCGTAGTTCGGAACTTGTTCCGATACTAAAAAATAAATAAAGAGAAACTCATAAATCCTGACTTTACTCATCGTTCCCAATCCCTGATTGGGAACGGCTGATACTCGTACATTCATTCCCAAGAGGGCTTTGGGAACGATGGTGAAAGGTTTAATTTAAAGACTTTTTAACTGTTGAATTGGTACAATAGAAAGAGAATACTTCTAAACCTCTTCCAGGTTTTATGATAAAACTTGACTTCAAAAAAGCCCAAAATATTTGTCGATTTGATTATTTAAAAATTTTTATTGGAGTTTACATGAATTTAATTCTCATTGGAATTCAAGGTAGCGGCAAAGGAACTCAAGCTAAATTACTGCAGGAAAAATTCGGCTGGTTGCATATTACAACCGGTGATCTTTTCCGGGAAAACATCAAAAACCAAACCGAGCTCGGAAAGATTGCCCGGACTTTCACGGATAAAGGAGAATTGGTTCCAGATAAATATGTTTTTAAAATTGTCGAAGATGCTTTATCAAAAACCGAAAAAGGATTTATTCTGGATGGATTCCCCCGTAATCTCGAACAAACGGAATTCCTCCTGAAAAAAATTCCTATCGATAAAGTTGTCTTATTGGAATTAAATGATAATGTCGCCGTTAAAAGAGTTACAGCACGCAGAATGTGTATCGATTGCAAAGCGGATTATAATCTCTTGTTTCATCCGTCAAAGATTGAAGGAGTTTGTGACAACTGTGGAGGTAAAATCATACAAAGAAAGGATGATACGGAACAGGCAATCAAAAAAAGGTTAGAGAAATTTCATCTTGAAACAAGGAAAGCGATCGAACTTTTCAAGGAAAAAAATATGCTGATCAAAATAAATGCCGACTGCAAATTGGAAGATA
Organism: uncultured Candidatus Cloacimonadota bacterium; assembly: GCA_964521025.1. GTDB lineage: Bacteria > Cloacimonadota > Cloacimonadia > Cloacimonadales > TCS61 > DRTC01. The sequence goes on from CAZFPK010000040.1 coordinate 8,789, forward strand.
TTCATCGTGAGATAGTTACCAAACTCGGAAAATAGTAAATCTACTTTCCGAAGTTGATATTTTTTATTTAAAGATCAAAACCCCGGTAAACTAAAATCAGGAAAAAAAGAAAATATGAAACCGTCACATAATCTGATCCGGTTTTCAATATCCATAGAAAGAATAGTTTTCATAATCCTGAATATTTTTGCTTTACTCAATATTCAGTTTTTGTTTCTGAATATCATCAGGATAGAAAATGAAATTATAGGTTCATACACAAAAGTTTCGATCTTTTTCCTGATCTTCTACCTGGTTACAAGATTTGTCAGTCGCGGTTTCAATCTAAAAAAATTACTCAATATTCTTCCTGATATTCTCTTTATTATTTTAGGATTGAGTGTTGGAGGATCGGAACGGGTCTTTCAATTCTATCTTCTCGGCAGACAGACTTTTATTCTTATCCGGAATCTGGCTTTTAAACAAAATAAAGGCAGACTGTTCGAAAAACTTTCCGATAATCCGCCGGTTTTTGTTTTGTTCAGTTTTCTGCTGGTTATTTTTATCGGAACATTACTGCTGCTCCTTCCCGCTGCAACCTCAACAGGAAAGATCACCTCTTTATTAGGAGCATTATTCACCTCGACTTCCGCCACCTGTGTAACCGGTTTGATCGTTTATGATACCGGAACTCATTTCACCTTGTTCGGTCAATTGATCATTCTTTCTCTTATCCAGATCGGTGGTTTGGGAATAATGACCGTATCGAGTGCATTCGCGATCATGTTAGGACAAAAACTCTCCCTCAAAAGCGAGAACCTGATCCAGAATGTGATCGGAGAATCGAATAAGATCAACATGGTCATCCTGGTAAAAGGAATCTTCTTCGTAACGATCTTCTTCGAAATAATTGGTGCTTTACTGCTTTACCTGACATTTAAAAGCGAGATCTGGACAACTCAAAAAGCAGTTTATCATGCTGTTTTTCATTCGATTTCTTCTTTTTGTAATGCCGGTTTCAGCCTCTATTCAAATAGTTTTATGGCTTTCAGGTCGAATTTGAACATCAATTTCGTGATCACAACTTTGATCATTTTCGGAGGGATCGGTTTCCCGGTCATTGTCGATCTGAAAAGGATCATTGCTTATAAATTCAAATTATCCCGGCTTACTCTACATTCAAAAATCGTCTTATCGACTACTGTTTTTCTGATCCTTTTGGGATTTATCGGTTATTTTATTTCCGAATATAATTCCGAAATGAAAGGTTTCAGTATGCTCGATAGGATCTATGCTTCTTTTTTCCAATCAGTAACGACCAGAACTGCCGGATTTAATACGATCGATAATGCCAATTTGAGTAGAGCTTCGGTCTATATTTCCAATATTTTTATGTTTATCGGTGCATCTCCCGGTTCGACCGGCGGAGGTGTTAAAACAACCACTTTTGCGATCATAATCATCTCCCTGATCGCGATATTCCGAGGAAATAAAGATGTCAGTATTTTTCAAAGGAAAGTTGCGGAAGATATTATCAAAAAGATAATGGCATTGATCGCAGCTTCTCTATTTCTGCTTTCATTGATGATCTTCATTCTTTTATTGCTCGAACCTTTCCCATTTGAAAAAGTTGTATTCGAATGCTTTTCTGCTTTTGGAACAGTCGGTCTCTCGATGGGAATTACTCCGAACTTATCGAATATCAGCAGGATCGTCATTATTATTCTGATGTATTTAGGTCGGGTTGGTCCATTGACTTTGATCTTTGCCATTTCCGAAACAAAAACAAAAACCAGCTATCATTTTACTGAAGAAAAGATCAGTATCGGATAAATGGTTGACTTAAGAATTATTTTCTTTAAATGTGTTTTTGCAAACTTTATGATGAATCGAAATGTTGTATTAAATTAGTGTTATTTATTAATTAATCGGAGGAGAAAATGGCAAAATTTGCCGTCATAGGACTCGGAAAATTCGGCATGACCGTCGCAACAACTCTCTATGAAAACGGAGCCGAAGTAATTGCTATCGATACGGATCAGAAATTGATAGATGAGATCAGCGGTAAGGTTTCGGTTGCGATCAATATGAACAGTACGAACGAAAAAGCACTCAAAATTAATAGGATCCAGGATGTCGATGCTGTCATCCTGGCTATCGGAAATAACATCGAAGTAAGTGTGCTGACGACTGTTATCCTGAAAAAATTAGGAGTAGGTAATATCTTTGCAAAAGTTGACAGCAAAGTTCACGCCCGGATTTTGGAGTTATTGGGAATTCGAAATATAATTTTCCCGGAAGAGCAGATCGGCATTCAGATCGCGAATTCTCTTCTTTCCGGAAATATCATGGAATATGTGGATCTTTCCAGCGGACACAGCGTTGTCGAGATAAAAGTTCCAAGTTTATGGGTTGGAAAAACCTTGCAGGAGCTGGCTCTTCCAACCAAAAAAGGGATTAATATTATCGCCATAAAATATACATCCCAGGATATTTCGGAAGAAGGAGAGAACATCATCCAGCAAAGAATAAACGATATGCCGGGAGCGAATGATGTTATCAAAGAGGAAGACATCCTTGTTTTGATCGGACCAAAAACGAAAATCAATGCTCTCATCAGCGAAACAGAAAAAAAAGGATAAGATCATGAAACTTTCATTTACTGCTAAAATCAAGTTAATAATTATCTTACTTTTCATAATTTCATTGATACAGGGAATAATCATTTTTCAATTGACTGCGAATTTCACGGACACGATCCAGTTGAAATTGGATATTCAAAACACGGTCTATATAACCCTTTTCCTGCAGTTCGTTTTAGCGTTGATCCTCATCTTTTATATTCCCATTTTCCTGAATAAAGCATTTTCCGGGATCCACCAGATCCTCAAAGAAATTTCCAAAGGAACCTACAGTATCGATATCGATACAAAAGAATACAGGAATAAACTCGACAAGGAATTTTATGCCTTAATTTTATCTATCAAAAAAATGCTTGAATCGATCCTGAAATTCGATCTGCTTAAAAAAGATAAGATCATCGAGCATCATAACCGCATCACAGCATTATTGAATCTTACCGAAGATGGTTTTATTATTTTCGATATCAAGGGAAATATCGTTTATCTAAATGATCTGGTTACGGAAATTTTTCCTTCAATCACAGAGAAGGTAAATATGATCGATTCCAAATTCCCTCCCGAAATCGAAAATAATATCAAGAAATATATTGTTAATGTCCTGAAAAATAAAACTAAAAGCGAAGCTCAACAATTCTTTGCTCCATCTTTGAAAAAACATATTTTCCTGAACAGCGGGATGATCAGAGATAACAAAGGTGAAGCAAAAGGTGTAGTTGTTGCATTGACGAATCTGGATAGGAAAAAAGCGGAAAAGACAAAAGAATTGGAAATTTAACTTTTTTCTCTAATTCCGTTCGGAATCCATGGGATCGGGAATGGAATAGAATAAATTGTGTTCCTAAACAAGATTACGGGACAAGCAATAAATGGATAAGATCGAGATCGTATTTTACGAGTATGGAAATAATTTATCAAGAGAATTCAACACAAAGGATCGATAAATATATTGTCGGTCTGAAAGATAAAAGATTTTATTCACGATCATTTATCGATAAACTGATCAAAGATAATTTCATTACCGTAAATAACAAACCTGTAAAAAAAAATCATCATCTGAAAAAAGGTGAGGTCATCGCTATTGAAATTCCGGAAAGAAAAAGTTATCTTCCGGAGCCTGAAGATATTCCTCTGGATATTGTTTATGAAGATGAATCGCTTATGATCATTAATAAACAAGCCGGACTGACCGTTCATCCCGCACCGGGAAATCCGAAAGGAACTCTGGTCAATGCTCTGATCTATCATTTTAAGGATGATCTCTCGTCAGGAAATGACAAATTCAGACCGGGAATAATTCATCGTCTGGATAAGAATACATCCGGTTTGATGATCGTTGCGAAAAATGACCGTATTCATTATTTACTCTCAAAGATGTTCCAGGAAAGAAAGATCGAAAAATATTATCAAACTATTACAGTTGGAATTCCCAAAAATAAATATGATTCGATCGTTACTTTCATAAATCGAAGCAGAAAAGACAGGAAAAAAATGGCAGTTTCAGATTCCGGAAAAAAAGCAGTCACAAACTTTAAAATTTTGATAGAATTCGATTTTTTTTCTCTTTTGGAAGTAAAACTGGAAACCGGAAGAACGCATCAGATCAGGGTTCATTTATCTCATCTCAATTGTCCGGTTTTGGGAGACGGAACTTATTCCAACTTGAAAAGAACTTTAAATCCCATTCCAATCCATTTGCAGAAAAAAGTTAAATACCTGTTAGCCAATCACCTGAAAAGACAGGCACTGCATTCATATAAATTAGAATTTGTGCATCCACTAACAGCAAAGGAAATTAAAAGCGAGATTGAACTTCCGGAAGATATGAAATATACTTTGGGATGGTTGGAACAGAATTTTAAGCCTGAACCGTGATAGAGGTTGACAGATTTTTCCTAAAAAAAATCGGTAAATCAAAAAAAAAGTTAAGGATTTGAAAATGTCGAAGGAAGAAATTTTCTCAACTTTGATAGATTTGATTAGAAATAGGGTAAAATCTATAAACGAGATAATAATCTTCGGGAGTTATGCAAAAAGTAGTCAAAATATAGAGAGTGATGTAGATATTGCTGTTATTCTTCGAGATAAAATTTCAAGAAAAATGAAATTAAAATTACTGAATGATTTATGGCTTGATACTGCAAAAGTCGGTTTGAATGTTGACTTGATTCTGAAAAAACAAGAAGACTATTGTAAAGAGCAGAACATTTTCGGAACAATTTCTTATAATATTTTTAAAGAAGGAAATTCATTATGGAAAATGAATTAGATTTGATCCAAAAATGGAAAATAAAAGCAGAACATGATCTGCAAATTGTAGAACAAGGTTTGAAAAATGATAATATAGTTACGGATATACTATGTTTTCACTGCAGCAGGCAGCAGAAAAATTCTTAAAAATGTTACTTGTTCATCATAGAATTGAATTCGCTAAAATACATAATATCGCACTTTTGTTAGAAAAATGTAAAGAGGTTGATAAAAGTTTTATGGATTTGGATAATGTAAGTTATTTAACTGAATATGCAGTTCAATTACGATATCCTGATGATTTTTATATTCCGGATGTTCAAGAAACGAAAGATGTTTATGAGGGTGCTATCCAGGTAAGAAATTTCGTATTAGAAAGAATTAACATCGAAACTAAAGAGGTATAATATTATGAACTGTACAAACGAGGAAAAGAACATACAATCCTGCAATTGTTCTTATCCCTGCGGGAAAAAAGGAATTTGCTGCGAATGTTTAAGTTATCACAGATCAAGAAGGGAACTACCTGCCTGTTATTTTCCAAATGATGCGGAAAAAACTTATGACCGTTCGATCTCGTATTTTGTCGAATTGAATTCGTAAAATACAATAAAACCAATAAATGAGGTAATTAATGACTATTCAGGAGCATAAAAAATATTGGATAAAAAGTGCAGAATATGATCTTGATGTTGCTGAAAATTTATTTTTGAATAAAAAATATGATTGGAGTCTTTTTCTTGGTCACCTGGTTTTGGAAAAAGTTTTTAAAGCCCTTTATGTCCAAAATAACAATAACAAAATTCCTCCCAAGATGCATAATCTAATAAGATTAGCAGAAATTTCTTCACTAAATTTAGATCAAAAAAAGAAAATATTTTTCGATGAAGTAAATAATTTTCATCTGGAAACGAGATATCCGGGTATAAGTTGAATTTCAAGAAAAGTTGTACTAAGTCATGTGCCAAAAAATATCTTGATCAGATCAAGGAGAATTTCTTTTGGCTGAAATCCCTGATAAAATAAAAAAAAGAATTATAAAATTTTTAGAAGAATTGGAATCAAATAATATTCCAATTAAAGAAGCAGTACTTTTTGGTAGTTATTCAAAAGGTAATTTTCATAAATGGAGTGATATTGATATTGCTCTTGTTTCAGACATTTTTCAAGGAATCAGGATGATTGATCGAAAAAGAATCAGGGAGATCAAACTAAATGTCAGTTCGGATATCGAAGTCATCCCGTTTCGACCTCAGGATTTTACAAAAGATAATCCCCTTGTTAAAGAAATTTTGGAAACCGGAATGAGAATTGATCAAATTGCGATTCAATGAATATATTTGTATTGCATTTGTCTGCTGAAATTAAAATTTGTTAATATGCGAGGTAAAAGCCGGAGTTTTAAATGAAATATAAATTCGCCAGGATCGAAGAAGCGATCTCGGATTTTAAAAATGGAAAATTTCTGGTTGTGGTCGATGATGAAAACCGTGAGAATGAAGGTGATTTGATCTGTGCTGCCGAATCGATCACTCCTGAAATGGTCAATTTTATGATCACAAAAGCCAGGGGTCTGCTCTGCGTTCCCATGACGGAAAAGAGATTGAAAGAACTGAAAATTCCATTGATGACAGATAAAAATACAGAGACACACGGCACTAAATTCACTATCTCGGTCGATCATAAAAAATCAACAACCGGAATTTCTGCCAAAGAACGAGCAAATACGATCAACGAACTGGCAAACCCGGAAGCAGCAGCCAACGACTTTCTCCGACCCGGACATATTTTTCCTTTGATCGCAGAAAACGGCGGAGTCCTGAAGCGAACAGGTCATACGGAAGCAACAATCGATCTGACCAATCTGGCAGGATTAAATCCAGCCGGAGCATTGTGCGAGATCATCAAAGATGATGGTGAAATGGCGAGATTACCGGAATTGATCGAGTTCGCAAAAGAACACAAACTTCATTTAGTAACTATTAAAGATCTGATCGAATTTCGTCGCCGGAACGAGGTTTTGATCGAACGGATCTCCGAAGCAAAATTACCGACCAGACATGGAGATTTCAAGATAATTTCATATCAAAGTAAAGTTTCGGATGAGTATCATATTGCCCTGATAAAAGGTGAAGTTTCCGGAAGAGAAAATATCCTCGTCCGGGTTCATTCCGAATGTTTGACCGGAGATGCACTTTTTTCTGCCAGATGTGATTGCGGAGATCAACTGGAATATTCTTTTAAAAAGATTGGAGAAGAGGGAACAGGCGTCATTCTTTATATGAAGCAGGAAGGTCGCGGTATCGGGTTTCTCAATAAAATGAAAGCATATCATTTGCAGGATCACGGCAAAGATACGGTCGAAGCAAACCTGGAGCTCGGATTCCAGGATGATATGCGGGATTACGGGATCGGAGCACAAATCCTGAAAGACCTCGGCTTGCAAAAGATCAGGCTGCTGACCAATAATCCGCGAAAATTAGTTGCCCTGGAAGGATACGATCTGAAAATTGTTGAAAGAGTTCCGATCGAGATAATTCCTCATAAGAATAATGTTCATTATTTAAAAACCAAGAAAGATAAATTGGGTCATATCCTGGAGAAAGTATAATTGATTTTAAACGAAAACTTAAGTCAAGTTTTAAACAAAAGTTGGTATTAGTATGATTTTTCTGAAAGCTATCGCTTTTATTTTATGGAATTTATTAGCAGGTTTTCTAATCGTTTTTACAGTCAAAGCATTACTTTTTTATCCAAAAAGAGAATTACATTTCGGGCATAAAAAAATTCCCTTCACACCCGGATTCGCTTTTCTCAAGAAAGACTGGTTGATCAGCAAGATCAAGAAAATGATCTCCGATTATCTGCATAACTGTTCTTCCGAAGATGAGAATACAAAAGTTGCTGAATGGGAGAATAAAGTGTACCGGAAAGTTTGGGATAAACTCGATTTTATCGACAAAATAAAATTTTTTCCTGTGAAATGGCGAGATAATATCCGTCACTTTTTTGCCCTGATATTTTATGAACTGGTGAAACAGTTTCTGCGAAGTTTTGTTCCATATTTGATGGACAAGTATGATCTTAATAAATATGTAGAATTGCTTTCACAAAAGCTTGATGTGGACATGATTTCAGGATATTTTGATAAATATGTTTATAAATACCTATTAATATTTTCTTTATCTTTCTTTTTCCTGGTTGGATTGGGAAATATGATCTTATATTTGATCATTCATTAGATTGGAGGAGATTCGGGGGTACGAGGTGCGTGTATCACGATTCTCCGAATCGTTGTCATAAAGATTCTCCGACTCACAGTTAATAATGATCTTATGAATAGATATAAACAGAAAATAAAAAAAGTCTTAATAAATGGAGAATTATGAAGATTTTAATTATTTTGGTTTTACTGCCGCTTTTATGTTTTACGGAACAATATGAGCTGGAAAACCTGATCGAGATCGGTTTGGAAAAATCTTATGATTTCAAGAATCAATATCTATCTTATCAAAATACAACATCTAATCTGAGAAGCAGTTGGCTGGGATTACTTCCTACAATTTCTGCGAGTGCAAGTGCCAGTAAAAATATTATCAAAAATGAAACCGACTGGTCGAAAAGTTCGGGAATTTCCTTGAGTAAAAGTATTTCCTGGGATGACCAGACTTATTTCAGTATTAGATCAACCGGGATCGATAAAGAGAATTCCGATCTCGATCAAATTAACACAAAAAAGCAAATTGCGTATAATATATTTTCAAAATTTATTACGGTTCTGGAAGTTCAAAAGAGCCTGCAGATCCAGAAGAAAAACCTGCAATTACAACAAAAAATAACAGGACAAATTCAGGTTCAATACAATTCTGGAGATAAATCTCTACTCGATCTCAAACAAAGCGAAATTTCTCTCCTGGATTATGAAATTGCTGTTACGGAATATGAAAGTACTCTGAAAAATGCAAGAAAAGACCTGTTTTTTTATTTGAATATCGAAGATCAGGGATTTGAATTGTTAGAACCGGATTTTGTTGTTTCCGATTATAACCCGATATTCTCAGAAAATATCAGTATTAAAAAACAGCGGAATAATATCGAAAGATCGGAACTTTCACTTCTGCAAAACAAGCTCGATTTTTTCCCGGATCTTTCCCTGACATATTCATACGATTATGGTAATGGTGCTACTAATGCTTTTTTGGGTTTTTCCAATTATGATGATTCTCATTCGCTTTCATTGAGTGCTTATTATCCTATCTCAAATCTGCTGGAAAGACGGGAATCATACGGTCGAGCTAAGAACAGTCTAAAAATGTCTGAATTGGATTTGGAGGAAAGCCAGCAGAAATTAAAGAACGATTACGAAAATCTTCTCAATGATATTAGTACGCTGAATAAATCTTATTCATTGTACAAAGAGAAAAAAGAACTGGCAGCAGAAAATCTGGAAATGGCTCAAAAACAGTTCCAGCTCGGGATCATCAGTTTATTGGATTTTGACCGGGCAAAGATAGATTTTCAAAATGCGGAATTGTCTTATATAAATAAATATTATGAACTGATCAGGAAACAGGAGGAACTGAAATTATTGCTTTCTGATAAAATTTTGGGGAGATGGTAAGTGCAAAACTTAACAAGTTTCCAAAACTTGTGAAGATTCTATTCCAATAAAACATGGTAAATCTTTAAGATTTCACAAGTTTCTCAAAGTTTCAAAAAAATGATGAGGAAAAATGAGTAGAAATAATGTAATTCTGATTTTATTAGTGATCTTAATAGCGATCTTGATCTTTAATAGAAATGCGACAAAAAAAGTTGAATTATCGGAATTGGATATCAATGAACCGGGTTTTTACAAAACTACTAATGATGAAGAATTTCAAAGAAAGAAACAATCGGATACGGATGATATTTATGTTTCCCGTACAAATGCTATAACTCAAGCGGTCGAACTCGTACAGCCGGCAGTTGTCAGTGTGAATGTGATCAAAACGCAGGTTGTGCGCCGATACACGAATCCGTTCGATAATCCGTTCTTTGGATTCTTTGATCATTTTCCGTATAAAAGGGATATTAAGAGTATCGGTTCCGGTGTTATTTTCAATGAAGAGGGTTATATTATCACCAATGCTCATGTTGTCGAAGGTGCAACTCAGATCAAGATCATCCTGTCCGATGAAAGGCAGTTCGATGGTGATCTGATCGGGATCGACGGTGTTCACGATGTTGCTATTTTAAAGATCCAGGGAGATAATATTCCGAGTGTAAAACTGGGAAATTCTTCAGATATAATTATTGGCGAGTGGGCAATTGCGGTTGGAAATCCTTATGGTTTCCTGATCAAAGACAGCAAACCGAGTGTTTCGGTGGGAGTTATTTCTGCTGTAAACAGAAATTTTGCCGAGAATCGTGATCAGAAAGTCTATAAGGGAATGATCCAGACAGATGCTGCCATCAATCCCGGAAACAGCGGCGGTCCTCTCGTTAATATTTACGGGGAAGTGATCGGCATCAATACTTTTATTTTTTCAGAATCGGGAGGAAGCATCGGGATCGGATTTGCCATTCCCATCGATAAAGTCAAGAAAGTCAGCCGGGAACTTATCAAATACGGCAAAGTGCGCGATATCTGGTTCGGATTCAAAGTTCAGGATATAAATCCGATGATCGCATCTTATCTGAATTTGAAATCGGTCGATGGTGTTATTGTCGCCTACATCGAAAAAAAAGGTCCTGCTGCCGAAGCAGGTTTGAAAAAGGGTGATATCATTACAAAAATCAACAGTCTGAAGATCAAGGATGAAAATGATGCGGAATTAGCAGTGCGGGATATTGCGGTCGGGGATGTGATCAAACTGGAAGTCTATCGGGATAAGAAAAAGAAGACCATAGAAATAGATGCGATCGAGTATAAAAATTAGGGAGTCTAAACTTACCGGATTTTTGAAATTCAGCAGGTTTTGAAAATAAAGATCAACGGAGTAATAGATGAAAAAATTTATAATAATTGTTGTTGTTATAGTGATCATTGCCGCGATCATCGGGTTTATTTCTCAAAAAAATAAAGGTAAGATAAAGCATAAAAGCGAAAAAGTTAAAGCCTATACTGTCAAAAAGGGTGGTATTACGGTCAAACTGGAAGAAACAGGTGAGATCCAGCCGATCAAAGAGATAAAGGTGAAATCCATCGTAAGCGGGAAAATCCTCAAATTTTTTACGGAAGAAGGTGATTTTATCAAACAAGGTGATATTATCGCCGAGATCGAACCTGATTACAACCAGGCGGAAAAAATCGCACGCGTAAAAAGTACGCTCGAACTAACGGAAATCCATTTAAAAAATGCAAAGCGGGATTATCAGGATAAATTAAAATTGTTCGAGGAGAACTTTGTTTCTCAAAAAGAAATGGAATCTTACAGTGATGCTTTGACCGAAGCGGAAATCAATTATAATGCTGCTCTCCAGCAACACGAATTGATCAGGGATATCGAAACGGAAGGAAATGTTTCCAAAATAATTTCCACAGCATCCGGAACTGTCATCCAGAAATCCGTCGAAGAAGGTGAGATGGTCGTTGCCAGCACTAATTCATTTTCCGAAGGTACAGTTATCCTGACCCTGGCAGATTTGGACAGAATGATCGTCGATTCGAGAATAAATGAAGTGGATATTTCCAAGATCAGGAAAAACCAGGAAGTCGAGATCCAGGTCGATGCTTATCCATACGAAAAATATGCAGGTGAAATACAGAAAATTGCAGCCATGGCTGTAAATTATAACAATATCAAAGTTTTCCCGATCGAGATCGAGATCATAGATGTCGATGACAAACTGAAACCCGGAATGACTGCTAACATCACCATCATCGGAGAGAAAAGAAAAGAGATACTGGTCATACCCATCCGCACTATTTTCAGCGATGAGGACGGACAAGATATCGTTTATAAAGTCAAGAATGATACGATCGCGGAAAGTATCGCCGTTAAAACCGGCATTAACAATTTCCAGCAGGTCGAGATCATCGAAGGTCTGGCAGAAGGGGACAGCATCTCGTTCTCCGAACCGGAAAATGACCGCCAGAAGGATGAGAGACGAAGGTTTTAGTTCTTTTCAAAAAGCCCGGACTTCCTCGCTTGCAGGGAGTTCGGGCTTATGCTGTTCTTATGGATAGGGAACAGGCATGCCTGTTCCTTACGGATACCGGATAAACAAATTTTCTCGTTTCAACGCTTCTTTTTCTCGTTCCATTGCTCCTGCGTTGGAATGCCCTGTCGGACGCTCCTGCGTCAAATACGGCAAATGAACTAACTTGCGTGTTTCCGTACTTCTGAGATTGTGTGAAAAGTGTAACTCGACTTTGCAAGTCGAGGTATTAACCTACATATTTCTACTCTAATGAGCGAATCGAACCAATCAGACCATTTAAGTCCCGAATATCTACAAAATAAAAGTTTTCACACAGTCTCAGGAGCATGGGAACAAGTATAAAGGAATTTTTAGATAGGTATCGAACTGTCCATCCAATTTTTTTATTTGACAGCAATAAACCAAATTAAATTCTCAAATCATGATGGAAAAAATGAAAAGAACACATTCTCACAAAACGGGTAAAATTTCTGATATAAAAGACCTTAAAAAATGGATTGATAAGTTCAAAAACGAATCATCAGATCAGTATGAAAAAAAAATCAAGGAATGGAAGAATGCCTTAAAACTCTCTAAGCAATTCAAAGATTCAAATTTAATCGCTGTTTCATATCATGAAATAGCAAAATTGTATATGACACAAAGAAATTTTATAAAAGTTGAAAAATATCTAAAATCAGCAATCAAGCAATATTTAATGCTTGGTGATATAAAATCAGCAACTAAATTGGATATCTATATTGGTGCTTGTTATATTCAAACGAGAGAATTCTCGAAAGCTAATTGTTATCTTAAAACACTGAAAAAAAATCGAAAAATTGATGAATTTAATCTTATTATTTTATATAAATATATGGGATTAGCATACTTTTATCAAAGCAAATATAAAGAAGCTTTGGAATATTATGAAAAAGCTGTCGTAATTTTTAGCAAATTGTCGGGTCTATCAGAACAAGAACAAGAAGTAATTGATATTGCCGGACTGTATAATATGATTGGAATGCTGCATAAATCTTTGGGCAATTATGCAAAATCATTAGAGTATATGCTTTTGTCGTCCGGAATTAAAGAAAAGTCGGGTCACAAAAGAAGTTTAGCAGTTAACATGAACAATATTGGTGCTATTTATTATGAAATGAATAATTTTCTAAAGTCATTGGAATATTATTCTAAAGCTCTGAAGAAGTATAAAGAAATTAACGATAATTTAGGAATTGCTCACGCTTTGAACAATATTGGAAATGTGAATAAACATTTAGGGAATGATGATAAAGCAATAGAATTGTATCTTGAATCTTTACGGTTTTCAAAAATGGCTAAAGACGATTTTACTATTCATTCAACTCTGAATAATTTAGGTTCGCTTTACAGCAAAAAGGGTGATGAAAAAACAGCTTTAAAATATTTAAATGAAGCACTTGAGTATAAAAGAAGCGTTGGTAATAAAGAAGATGTTTTTATCACACTTATAGGTATTTGCAGTTTATATACAAAATTAAAACAATATGATAAAGCTCTTGGAATTGCTCAAGAATGTATGAAAATTGCTGAAGAAACGGATAATAATAGTCTTAGATATAATGCTGATTTCCAATTTGCTAAAATTTATGAGTCAATGCAGAAGTATAAAAAATCTTTAGATCATTATGTGCGGTTCTATGAACTAAAAGATAAAATCTTTACTGAGGAAAGTGCCAAAAAAATCGCGGATATGCAAGCCCGGTTCGATCTTGAACAAAAAGAAAAGGAAGCGGAATTTGAACGAGAAAAAGCAGAAGCATTTAAAAAGAAAAATACAGAATTGGAAGAAAAAAATGAACTGATCGAAAAACAGAAAGCAGAACTGGAAGAAACAATCGCTAAACTACATAAAAGCGAGATCAAATACAATTTCGTCTCTGCCGAACTGAATCGCACGATTGGCACGACTCTCATCGGAAAAAGCGAAGCCATTAAAAATATTATCGAATTGATCTCGGTCGTCGCTCAATCCGACAGAACAAATGTTCTCATCACCGGCGAGAGCGGAACAGGAAAAGAGATCGTGGCTCGTAATATCCATAAATTCAGTAAACGGAAAAACAGGAATTTCTATGCTGTGAATTCCTCGGCTATTCCTGATACTCTTTTTGAAAGCCAGTTTTTCGGTTATGAAAAAAATGCCTTTACCGGGGCAATTTCGACTAAAATAGGCTGGTTCGAGATCGCTGATAAAAGCACTCTTTTTCTGGATGAGATCGGCAGCATGTCAATCGAACAGCAGGCAAAACTATTGCGTGTTCTGGAAGAGCGTAAAATAGTCAGAGTTGGTTCTCATCAAGAGATCAAGATCGATGTCTGCATCATCAGTGCAACCAATATTAACCTGACCGATAAAATTAAGGAAAACAGTTTCCGTAGTGACCTTTATCATCGATTGGCTACATTCGTTATCAACATTCCTCCGCTGCGTGAAAGGAAGGAAGACATTCACCTGCTCGTAAAACATTTTGCCAAAATGTTCTCTCAAAGTCTGAAAAAGCAAATCAAAAGGATAGAAGACCAGGTTTATTCGAAACTTCTAAATTACGATTTTCCCGGGAATGTCAGGGAATTGAAAAATATGGTGGAGCGAGCAATTCTCATTTCCGATTCTTCTACTTTGAAACTGGAACATTTCATTATCCCAAAATCTGAAATCGATCCTGACTGCTTCAAAGATATTATTCCTCTGGAAGTGATGGAAAAAAATCTTGTCATTAAGGCTTTGAAAGCAACCGGATTTCATCGTGTCAAAGCAGCGGAATTATTAAAAGTGAATCGTAAGGTTATTGAAAGAAGAATAAAGAAATATAATTTGCTTACTGAAAAATAATGGACGATATTGTCCATCATAAAACCTTGCGGATGGTTGAAGTAAATCTTGATATTCTCTCAATCCTTCAATCAAGATTACGAGACCTCCGTAATGGTCGATACACATATTATTCACTGCAACAGCTTTTAACTTTTTACACATCATTATTTCCAATTAAATAATCAGACGGACGAATTTGTCCAAATCATGATCGCTGTTTCTAACTTATTGAAATACTTATAATTAAAGCGATGTTTCACCAAAATTGAAAAAATCCAATGGACTATATCGTCCAAAAATCTTCACTTTTTAGAATGCTCTGTTTTCAACAGTTTAATAATTTCTTGATATATAAGAACTTAAATCATCTGGCATTAAAATTGCCTTATTTGTTATGAATTCTAAAAATGGAAAAAATTATGGATATTTTGGTTTTTAAAATAAACGAAAGTTCGACACATATTATCGCTAAACTTACAAAACTGAGAGATACGACAATTTACCTGGCAGTTTCCAAAGACGATGCCTGCAGGATTACCCGCGAGATCAAACCGAAAATAACTATTATTGGAGATATAGATAAAGTTGACACTGGTTTTTTTGAAAAATTATCAAAACGGAATTCATATACGAATATATTCCGCATCGATGAGAGAACCGGACAGTTAGATGATTTGAGTTTATTCAAATCAGGATCGCATAAAAAAATTAAATTTGAAAAATTGATCGAACAAATTAAAAAAAACCAACTCACCCCCAGCCCCTCTCTTAAAAACAAGAGAGGGGAGTCATCTCCTTCGGATATGTTAGGACTTTTTGAGAATATAAGAGAAGAGGGATTTGAAAAATAAAAAAATTAATTTTTTATTTTAGTTACCTCTCTTCTCAAGAGAGGGTTAGGGTGAGTTTAAAAAAAAGGAGGGCTATCATGCCAAAAAAAACAAATCTATTCGTATTCTTAACAATTATGTTAGGAATGGTATTTCTGATGCCGCAATCGGTTTTCGCAACCGATAATTTCCCGGGAACTTGCCTGGAGTTTGACGGCAGTGATGATCATGTTTCCATTCCGTCCGATACTTCCCTGGATAATCCCCAATTTACAGCAGAATTTTGGGTAAAAATGGATGAACCCGGTAATTGGGAAGCAATTATCGATAAAGGTCGAGACAACGATTCTGACTGGTATTTCCTGACCGGAAGCACGGGACAAACCGAAGGTGTGATCTTCGGAATTGGTAATGGAAGCGGACGACGAGAGATCAGTTATTCCTGGAATGACTCATTATGGCATCATGTTGCCGGAACTTACGATGGCTCTATTATGACATTGATCATCGATGGTGAGAGCAAAGGTTCATCGACATATTCCATGAATAACACAACTAATAATATTTGTTTCGGCAGTCGTCGTAATCAGAGTTGGCATTTCGAAGGTAAATTAGATGAAATAGTGATTTGGAACAATGCCCGGACAGAACAGGAAATCCGGGAAAATATGTACCTGTCTTTCACCGGAGCGGAAACAGGTTTAGTTTCTTTATGGCAATTGAACGAAGGTTCCGGTACAACCGCCGCAGATGTTATCAGCGGAAATAACGGTACCCTGAATAATATGGACAATGATGACTGGATCGACTCTACCATCCCGTTCGGAGATGGAGCGAGCAATACGCAAATAGTAATCACCACCGGAGATGTCGATTTTACCGGAACCGGTCTTTCCATGTTTTTCACGGAAAAAACCGGAACCGATACGATTGTTACAACTCGCATCGATACGATCCCGAACTTGATCCCAACCGAACCATACGACCTTTTTGATCAACAATACTGGATTGTTGATCAATACAGCAGCGGCACTTTCGAAACCGATTTAACCTTCACATTTAATGAAGACCTGACAGCCGCGGATGAATCGAATCCATCCCGAATAAAACTTTATACCCGAACTTCCAATAGTGATGGAGAATGGTTTTTCCTCGGAAAAGCCGAAAGTGTAAATGTTGCCACCGATCAGGCAACTTTTACCGGAATCACCGAATTCAGCCAGTTTATGGCAGGAAGATCAAATATTACTCATGTTTCCGGTCACATAACAGAAGATACAAATTGGCAGGAAACCATCAAAGTCGATGGTGATATCTACATCGATGACGGCAATACTCTCACTTTAGAGCCTGGAACTACAGTAGAATTTCTTGGACATTACTTCATAGATGTGCAAGGCAGGCTGCTGGCACAAGGAACAGAAACAGATTCGATCACTTTTACGGTTGCCGATACAACCGGATATTATGATAAGACACACACGGGCTGGAATGGAATTATCTTTGATAATACTCCGGCGACAAACGACACTTCCAAAATTAGTTACTGCCTTTTGGAATATGGAAAAAGAACAAAAGGAGGAGCAGTTTATAGCTATTATACACGAAAACTTATTTTTTCTCACAATTCCTTCAGATACAATTATTCTTCGGGAACTGCACGAGAATGTGGTGGAGGTGCTATACATCTGAAATATTCTTTCATTCAAGTGCGGAATAATATCTTCACTCATAATGAAGCAGAAAGCAGCGGAGGTGCTATTTTTATTGGAAACGAGAATGCAGAACAGCCTGATACTCTTTATATAATCGATAATGAAATTTGCTATAATCAAGCAAATTCTTTATCTCATGGTGGAGGGGGGATTTCTTACCAATTGTTAGCATCATACGTTTTTGAAGATTTGAATCTGATCCATGACAATCATATTCATCATAATATCACTGCGGCATATGGTGGTGGAATTGGCCAGCTTCATAATATATCAGGTGTAACAAATTTTGATGCGAACATCTCTGTTGTTGGAAATACCATCGAGTATAATTCTGCTAAGGATGGAGGTGGAATAGCAGGTGTGGGCGGACAAATTCCCATCGAAGATAACTTCATCAAGTATAACATGGCAACAGAAGATGGAGGAGGTTTGTATGGTTGCGGGACAAACATCGAAAATAACGAGATAACGGATAATCAAGCTGATAATGACGGCGGTGGATTATGTGGTTGCTATTGGTATGCTGTTAATGAAATTATAGAAAACCAGATCATAAATAATCAAGCCGGTAATAATGGCGGTGGATTAAATGGCTGCAATGGAGACATAAGAGATAATCAGATCACAGATAATCAAGCTGATAACAACGGCGGCGGGTTATATGATTGTGATGGAGATAAGATAGAAAATCAGATCACAGATAATCAAGCTGATAACAACGGCGGCGGATTACATTCTTGTGGTGGAGAAATGTTAAAAAATCTAATCACTAATAATCAAGCTGTTTACGACGGTGGTGGATTATATTCTTGTGAGACTGTTTTGATCAATAATCTGATCACCGGTAATCAAGCTGAAAATGGTGGTGGAATGGTTTTTGATACGAATTCCGGTTCATCTCATATAAATAATACCATCGCTAATAATGAAGCAGATAATAATGGAGGTGGTATTCTCGTATCTTCTACTTCGACTTATACAACTGCTTTTACAAATAACATAATTTATGGAAATACTGCTGATAATGCCGGAAATCAGGTTTACCTGTCCTCTGATAATGATCCGAATTTCTATTATTGCAACATCCAGGGAAGCAGCACTGCTTTTGACGGTCCCGGCAGCGGTGCTAACTATAATGGAGATTATGAAAACAATGTTGATTTCGATCCTTATTTTCCGGGTTCCGGAGATCATCCTTACCAATTAACTCAAAGATCAGTTTGTCTGAATAATGGAATTCCGGATACAACCGGTTATGGATTACCGGACACTGATTTTATGGGAAATCCAAGAATTTATGATAACTTATACGATATTATAGATATTGGAGCTTACGAATTGTTAGCAGATCCAACCAGGGAATATATTTACGAAGATACTCTTTCCCAGGATACATTTTGGAATAATGGTCGTACCGATACACTGATTATTGCGACTGATATCACAGTAAATGATAGTGTTACTCTCTATATTGAACCCGGGAAACATCTCATCTTTGCCGGTCACTATTTTATGGAAATCCAGGGATGTTTATCAGCTCAAGGTGCAGTTAATGATTCCATAACTTTCACAGTGCTCGATACGACCGGTTATTCTGCTAATACTCATACCGGTTGGAACGGAATTCGTTTCGATGATACATCCGCATCTAATGATAGTTCCAAAATAGAATACTGCATTTTGGAATTCTCAAAAGCAGATAAAGGTGGTGCTGTTTATATTTATTACTTTGATAAAACAGTCTTGAAACATTGCAGATTCAGCAATAATTACGCCACTGAAGATGGTGGTGCATTATATTTTAAGTATTCAACCGCTAAAATACAAAATTGTATTATCGATTATAATGAAACTCTTTTTAGAGGTGGTGGAATGTTTTTTGATGGATCTGATGCAATAATTCAGGATTGTGAAATAAACAGTAACAGAAGTGAAAGTCTGGGTGGCGGAATCTGGGGTGACGGGTATCTAGATGATTCTTTTTCAATTAGTAATTGTGAGTTGAAATACAATTATGCCCAACAGGGAGGAGCAATGTATCTTTTTCGAACCAAGGGCTCTCTAATTGATAATGAGATGAGTTATAATGAAGCTGAAGAGAAAGGAGGTGCTCTTTGTGCCAGGGGAACTCCGGAGGATGAGTGTCAAATGGAAGGTAATTCCTTTCATCATAATGTTTCCGGTGATACCGGTGGTGCTTTTTATGGATATAATACAGGTGATCTTTCTATAATAAACAATACATTCTTAGATAATGTTTCCAACGGGAGCGGAGGTGGTTTATACTTTGATCAGCTTCATTGGGTCAGTGGTTTCGAGATGATCAATAACCTGATCGCCTATAATACCGCCGGTTCGGATGGAGGAGGTTTAAGATGTCCAATTTCACCTTATGGGTATTCTCAGAAGTTTATAAATAACACAATATGTCATAACAGTTCCGCCGGGAATGGCGGCGGTATATCTGCATTTGCATATAAAAGCGACATCATTAATTCTATCATTTTCGATAATAGTGCAGACGGCAGCGGTGATCAAATAGATATCAGAGACAGTCAAGGTGGAGATTCACTATACATAGCATATTGTGATGTTGAAGGTGGTTTAGCTGGAATTTCCACAAATGGAATACCTGTGATCTATGAAAACAATATCGATGAAAACCCACTGTTCGTTGGAACCAGGGATCACCCTTTTGCTTTGACAGTTTTATCTCCCTGCATAAACACAGCGAATCCTGACATATCCGGTTTGAATCTTCCGGAATATGACCTGGCAGGAAATTTCAGGATTTACGATGGTCTAATCGATATTATCGATATGGGAGGGTATGAATATCAGGGTGATGTTTATCTCGAACCTCCGCTGAATGTCTCGATCGCTGTATCCGATTCTGTTTATATCACCTGGGATGTTGTCGCCGGAGCAAATTCCTACAAAATCTATGCATCCGATGATCCATACACAGAAGATTGGGGAACTGCTGTCGATTCGGTTGCGGTGACGAGTTGGACTGATCCGATCAGCGAAGATAAAGAATTCTATCGAGTTGTTGCTTCGACGGAAACTACGAGAAGTAATACTTCCAAACAGGTTGGTGCTTTTCGAATTAACACGGTTAATTCACTCCAAAAGAAATCCCTTTCCGAAGATTCCCTCAAAGAAATTATTCCAAATAAAATTCGGAAAGTTCAAAGAATAAAGAAAAAATAACTCATCCCCTAACTCCTTCTATTGTGAAGAGAAGGAGAACAGAAGTCATCCCTCTCTTCTCAAGAGAGGGACTGAGGGTGGTACAAACCGGTCGCATAGGTAACAGAATAAACTTGGCACATAGGTGACACATG
>CAZFPK010000041.1:0-29239 GCA_964521025.1 uncultured Candidatus Cloacimonadota bacterium
ATTTTCAATCCCCTTAGAAAACTTTCCAAATTTCAAGTTATTGCCTAAAATATCGCCTTCTTTTCTGCCTTATTGATCATCAAACCGAAATTCGAACTTTCTGTTCTTCCCGCTTTTGCCGGATTTTTATCGGCAATGTTTGCGGGTGCAGCTTATACTCTTGTCAGATTTTTGGGAAACCGGGAAAAGCCGTCTGCCATTGTTTTCTTTTTCTCGCTGGTTTCCGTGATCGGGATGTTTCCTCTGATGATGCCGGATTTTAAAATACCGGCTTTTATTCAACTGATCTTCTTTTTGGGAACAGGAATTTTCGCTGCTGCCGGGCAGTTCGGCTTGACTCTTGCGTACAAATATGCAGAAGCAATCGAAGTTTCGGTTTATATTTATGCTCATATTTTATTCTCTGCGCTCATCGGATTTTTTTTATGGAAGGAAGTTTCGGATATCCTGAGCATTGCCGGTGGAATTATCCTGATCTCGACTTCGATTGGTGTTTTTGTTTATAATCTGAAAAGGAAGTAGATTTTTCTGTTTTCTTTTGTGTTTTTCTTGTCTTTTTTAACACGGCGTAGTGAAACGAAAACGGTTGAGGTAAAAAAAATAGAAAAAATGATTGACAGCATTAGAATGCCTAAATTTTTATCGAATGCGTCTCGGGGAGAAAATTTAAACAAGGAAGATATCATTTGATGAATTGCAGGATTTTATTTAATATCGAAAATCGGAAAATACAAAATTTAATTAGAAATTTGAAATTAGATATTTGTAATTTCATCCCTGCCCCCCCCATTTCGTAACCTCTTATTTTACAACAAATTACATTCATTCCCAAAATGCATCTTTTATCCCAGCGAGGATTTTCTGATGATTCGCAAGATAAAAGTAAATACACCTACCGGAGTTTGGAAGAATAAATTTATTCTGAAGATTTCCTCTCTATAATTCTCCCGGTTAGAGAGGACCTGACAATCATAAAATAATGAAATGATTGAAAGTGGTATTAAGGGGGAGACTTCTTGCTTGACTAGGCGTAGTTTTTAAACGAAACTTGAGATTTATCGCATCGGGTGAGGAGGAAATGTGGAGATGGGAGAAAAAATAAAAAGAGGAAAATAAAATGAAAAAGATAACCATTCTATGCATGGTCGTTTTAATGATAGTCGCATTAAAACTAAATTGTGATGTACTTGATGAAATGAAGATTTATACATATAAAATAGTAAAAGAAGACGATCTTGATGAACCGTATGTAATAATAAATGGGATTAAATACGACGATGTTGACGCGATGTTTGAAAGAGCTGATAAAAAGTAAGTAACTACTGTATATCATTATCAAAATGGACATGCTACAATAACAGTAACTTGCAAAGGTTCAGGATCAGGATGTGAAGCAGAAAAAAAGAATGCAAAGTTTGAATCAATGCTGTAAATATAGATTAATTTAAATGGGCAATAAATAAAATCAATTATTTAATGTCTCATAAGTTGTATAAGGGTATGAAAATCTTCGTACCCTTATAATTTAATTTGAAAAATAAGGAAAATTATATGAAAATTAAATTTCTTTTTGTATATTCATTTATTCTTTTTATATTCAATTTATTAAGTCTCGAACTTATAGATGAATTGACGCTCGAGAATAGAAAAAATGTAGATTACAATAAATTACTGGAAATATTCGATAATGGATATAAAATTGTGTCAGAATATGATACAGATTTAAATAATCTTTTTATATTATTGCCCACATATGCAGAACTTGCTCCGGATAAAACTTCAAATTTGATTGAATTATCATCAGAAAAAGAAAAAAAATTAGTAAATCAATTATCAATTTTTTCAAAAGATGGTAAATTTATAAAAAAAATTGGACGACATGGTAGTCACAGTGAAGATGGTTTTCTTTCATTGTATGATTTGAATCTTATTGAAAATGAATTGCAGTTGGTTGGAAACAAATTAATTGCTTTTGATAAAAATGATTTTGCTTTTAGATATTATATTGATTCATCTTGTCCTGAAGAACCTTCTGTGAAATTGAATGTTAAATTGTGCAAAAAAAATAAGTGTTTTGGAGAACAACCGTACGGATTTCTCACTAATCACTTCAACTCAGCATTTGTTGCTGAATTGAAAGAAGATCCAGAGTATCCAGAAGTAAAGTTGATATCTGAATTAACCGAGTTTTATGATATAGAAAAATATAAAGATTCAATATTAGGAAATTATCAAAGATACACAAAAAAAGATGTTTCTATTATGGTTAAATCGTATGTTGGTGTTTTATGGTCTGAAAGTGTTTATGTTATTTCAAATTTTGTTATCAGAGAAGATAACTCATATTTTGTTGTAAATGGATTCGGAACAGAATTATTTCATTATAACAATTATGATGTAAAACTTGATTCAATTTTTTTCGAACAGATAAGTAAAATTAGAAAATCTGAAATTGAGTTCTTTCATTTAAATCATGATCCTAAGATCAAAATCAATCATTTTTCTCATTTAGAGAATTTATTTTTAGATGAAAATAACGATAATATATATTTCTATTATAGTACCAGTATGAAAATTAATGACGAATTTAGTTCTCCAAGACTGTTATTTGTATATTCATTTAAAACTAAAAAAACAATATTAGAGTTAACTCCAATCGATTTCTATCCGATTACTTATGATGAAAATAAAGACTTACTTGTAGGGTTAAAAATTGTTGACCAAAGAATAAAGATTCAATATTATAAAATAAAACAATGAGATATATTCTTTTCTTGATATTGATTTATCCTTTATTTCTATTTTCTGAAAATATCAACTTTTCAGATAGTACTTATTCACTAAAAAACTTTATTGATGGAGTTGAATTTAAAAATCCTATAGAATCATTTTTTTCAGACACAATTTTTATTTATCCTGATGCAGAACCTGTTAATGTTGATTCTCTTTTGTGTAATTATAAATATTATCTTGTTTTATTATATTCCCCTTATGTTTGTACTGATTGCTACAATTCTAATTTTAATATTTTAAATCCTTTAATTCAAAAATATCCAGAACAAGTAATTCTTCTAGTGGAGTATTGGAATTTAAGAGATGTGGATAAAGGATTAAAAAGTTTAGAATTAAACAGTAACATACAAATTTTTCTAAATAAACAAGGACGCAATATTATAAAACTTTCAACTCTTCATAAAGATTTAATAAATGCCGGATTTGTTATCATAAATAGTGATTTGAAGATTAAATATATTTTAATGGCAAGTTTTAAATATCCTTTCACAAAAGAAATATTTATCAATCTGATATCTACTACTGATAAATATTTAAATCAGTAACATCAAAACTCTTTCCTTAAATTCGTAATAGCCAATTTTGTTATATATAAATACGCAAAAATTCCCCTTGACACAAAATGCGATTGAGAATTATTTGCAACAAAATATGAGAGGAAAATATGCAGGAACACGAAAGAATATTCGACAATTTCCTGAAAACAAAAGGTCTGAAGTTGACCAAACCGAGAAAAATAATTCTCGATGAAGTCTATGAAAATCACGATCACTTTAATGTGGATCAACTTTATGACCGGATCAGGAAAGAGCATATCGATGTTTCCCGGGCAACGATCTACCGCACCATGCCGCTGCTGGTCGCAGCCGGTTTGATCAAACAATCGATCCGCTATCAGGCAAAAGATCATTATGAACATATTCACGGTCATGAAAGACACCTGCATCTGGTTTGTGCCAAATGCGGAAAAATTATCGAAGCCGACAGTTCCGATGCTGAAAAACTCCTGCAGAAAATTGCCGACAAACAAAACTTCCGGATAAAAGATTTTAACATCGAAGTAAATGGACTTTGTCGCGATTGCCGCTCATGAACCTCCGTTAAGTTTACTTTATATTAAGATATAAGATGATAAGCAATAAACTTTTATATTATTGAGAATGAATTGCAATTTCAGTAGCCCCATCGTGCCGATGGGAAATTCACACAGCTTTATAAAACAAAAAAATCAAACAACCACCGGGACGGTGGTGATACAGGAAACGAAATGAAAAAATTTACAATCGCAGTAGCCGGAAATCCAAATTGTGGAAAAACAACCTTGTTCAATGCCTTAACGGGTGCCAAACAATATGTTGGAAATTGGCCGGGTGTAACAGTTGAAAAGATCTCCGGCAAATATCTCCATCATGGTCGTTCCATAGAAGTTATCGATCTGCCGGGTATTTATTCTTTCTCTGCTTATTCACTCGACGAAAAAGTAGCCCGGGAATTCATCTTAATGGAAAAACCGGATCTGGTCGTGAATATCATCGATGCTTCCAACCTGGAACGAAATCTTTATCTGACAACTCAACTCCTGGAAATGAAAATACCGGTTCTTATCGCTTTAAATATGATGGATGTTGCCAAAAAGAAAAAAATGCGGATCGAGACCGACCATCTGGCTCTTCATCTCGGTTGCCCGATTGTTCCGATCATTGCCAATAAAAAAGTCGGGATCGAAGAATTAAAAGATGAGATAAACAAAGCCTTAGAAAAACAAAACATTTCTAAAACTCAAGTATTATACGATTCAGTTGTGGAAGATGCGATCAAAAAGATCCAGGAAGGATCTACCGATTTTGCTTTGGAAAAAAAAGTCGATCCTCGCTGGTTATCGATCAAGTTATTGGAATCTGACGAACTGGCAGAAAAGATCACTAAAAATTCCATGCAAGAAGAAGTACAACTGGAAATTAATAAAATCGAAAAACATACTCATAATAATGCTGATATAGTAGTTGCAGATGGAAGATACGGTTTTATTCATGGTTTGACCAGAGATGTTGTGCATCGCGATTCGGAAATCCGTAAAAATATTTCTGATTTTATCGATAGATTCGTTCTTAACCGTGTTTTAAGTATTCCTATATTCTTCGCGGTGATGTATCTCGTTTTTATGCTGACCATCAATGTCGGTTCGCCTTTTGTCGATTTCTTCGATGGTTTTACAGGCACTATTTTTGTCGATGGTTTCGGTCATCTGCTTTCGCTTTTTAACTTACCAAAATGGTTGATTACCATTCTTGCCGGTGGGATCGGCGGTGGAATTCAGGCTGTTTCGACATTTATTCCGCCTATCTTTTTTATGTTCTTTTCCCTTTCCATTTTGGAAGATTCCGGTTATATGAGTCGCGCCGCTTTTGTGATGGATCGTTTTATGCGCTGGATCGGTCTTCCCGGCAAAGCCTTTATTCCCATGCTGGTTGGATTCGGCTGCAATGTTCCGGCAATTATGGCAACCCGAACTCTCGATAGAAGGAAAGACAGAATTCTGACCATCCTCATTAATCCTTTTATGAGTTGCGGAGCCAGGCTTCCGGTTTATGTTCTCTTTGCTTCGATTTTTTTTCCAAAAAATGGCGGAATGATCATTTTCAGCATCTACCTGATTGGCATAATTCTGGCAATTTTAAGCGGACTTCTTTTCAAAAAAACTCTCTTCAAAGGAGAAATCTCGACTTTTGTGATGGAACTTCCGCCTTATCATATTCCAACTTTTAACGGAATAATGCTTCATACCTGGCAGAGACTCAAAGGTTTCTTATTACGCGCGGGACAGGTGATCATCATCGTTGTTCTGGTTTTAAGTTTCCTGAATTCGATTGGAACAGACGGCAGTTTCGGCAACGATGATTCGGAAAATTCCATTTTGAGCGGAATCGGGAAAATTATTACTCCCATTTTTCAACCGATGGGAATTTCCAAAGATAACTGGCAGGCTACGGTCGGACTTTTCACGGGAATTTTTGCCAAAGAAGCTGTTGTCGGGACATTAGATGCTCTTTATTCTGAATCAGAAAAAGGGGAAGACGATGAATTCGATTTCTGGCAGGGAATTGTCGCATCTTTCCAGGCAATTCCGGAAGGCTTTCAGGATTTGGATGAAACTGCAATCGATCCAATGGGAATCAAAGTCGATACTTCCGATCAAGAGAAAACAGCAGAAGAACTCGAAATCGAAACCGAGACGATGAGTAAAATGGAAGTTCTTTTTGGCGGAAAAAATAATGCTTTTGCATATCTGCTGTTCATTCTTATTTATATGCCGTGTGTGGCTGCTGTTGCTGCTATTTATCGCGAAACAAATATGAAATGGACTTTGTTCTCGGTCTTATATTTAACGATCCTTGCCTGGTTGGTCTCAACCCTGTTTTATCAAATCAGTATGTTTGCCGTGCAACCGGCAATTTCGACTTTATGGATTTTTATAACCGGTGTAGTTTTCGTTAGTTTTTATGTTTTGATGAAATACAGCTCGAGGAAGATCGCGATTGAGAATTAGAAAGGATTGTTAAGGAGAAAATCCGATAGTTTCGAGTCTTAGTCCTTCCTCCTTACGACTCGAATACCAGGATTTTGAAAATGAAAAACAACAAAAATCATGTTTGTCCGGTTTGCCTGGCATACACATTTGATAATCCTTTCAGGAGGATAATTCATAACCCACAGAAAATGTTCAAAGAGCATATACGAGCAGGAATGACAGCAATGGATATCGGTTGCGGATTAGGTCATTTCTCTCTTGGGCTGGCAAAAATGGTTGGAGAAAAAGGTAGAATATTTTCTGTCGATCTGCAAAAAGGAATGTTGGATAGAGTAGAATTGCGGGCAAAAAAATCCGGATTGAATAACATTATCCAAACTCTCCGCAGTACAACCGGAAAGATCGGACTCGATAAAACTCTCGATTTTGTGCTCGCTTTCTGGATGGTTCACGAAATCCCTAATCCTGATAATTTCCTGAAACAAATTTACGGTCTTCTGAAGCCGGAAGGGATTTTGTTCATTGCCGAACCAAAATGGCATACCGGTAAGAAGAGTTTTCAGAAATTAATCGATTCCGTCCAAAAAATCGGATTCCATATTATCGATAAACCGCAAGTTTCCCTGAGTTATGCAATGGTTTTGAAGAAATAAAAGATACTTTCAAAGAGAAAAATATCGTTTTGCCAGGATAGGATTACTTCCCGATAAACGAATTGCTTAATGGATCGTTGATCGAGCAATGGAATGGGTTAAATAAAATACCTCAAGTTCCTGGAGATACAAATTTAATTCAAAGAACGCTTAAAGCCCTTAATCTATAGCAGGAATTTTAATTAAAAGTTTAGAAAATAATATATATTTAATCCTTTAGAAGTAGGGGGTTTTTATCATAATTTTTTTCATTATTTTTTATTTCATATTTATCTTCAAAAAAAATTAAAAAAATTTTGACATTAGAACAATTCAAATTATATTGTTAGTATTTGCTAACAAAAAAGAAGGAGGTGGGAAATGTTTTCGGAAAGAAAGCAGCAAATCATCGAGGTCGCGATTAGTTTGATCGCGGATAAAGGTATCCAAAATCTTACTACAAAAAATCTGGCAAAAGAGATTGGGATTTCCGAACCGGCACTTTATCGTCATTTTGAGAGTAAATTGGATATTCTGAAAAATATTCTGAAATACTTTCAACTCACTATTAATCCTGCTTTGAATAATTTGCAGAAAAAAATAAACGCTGTCGATAGAATTATTAACTTCGTAAATAAACACTACAAAATTTTATCGGAAAAACAGGATCTTGCCAAAATCTTTTTCTCCGAAGCAAATTTTCAAAATAACGATGAACTAAAAGATTCGATAATGATAATGATGAAAAAATCACAACAATTACTGCACGACATTATCATTGAAGGTCAACAAAAAGGTGAGATAAAATCAACGATTTCTGCCACCAATATGACTCGCATCATTATCGGTTCGATGAGATTTTTGGTAATTCAATGGAGTATGAGTGGAATGATGTTTGATTTGGAAAGCGAAGGTAAAAATTTGAGCAAAGATTTACTCAAGATAATGAAGTAATATTTTTTTTAATTATACGGTTAGTAAATACTAACACAAAGGAGAAGAAAATGGAAAAATTATTAAACAAAATGTTGAAAAAACCAAAAACTGTATTGCTTATTTTACTGGTTATCTCAATCGGCTTTTTTAGAGTAATGAAACAAAACAGCAGAATGGAAACCGACCTCGATAAATATATGCCGCAGGATCACCCGGCGTTTGTTTATAGTGATTCGCTGGAAGCTGTTTTCGATATCAAAGATGGAATTATCATTGCTATCGAAAATGAAGATGGGATTTTCCAAACTGAAACTTTGCAGAAAATTAAGGATCTCACCAAAAAATTGGGCAAGATGGATGAGATCGAAAAATCTGATGTAACCTCGCTTTACACCACCGATAACATAATCGGCACAGAATTTGGCATGGATGTGAAATCATTCTTCAAACGCGTGCCGAAATCTGCAGAAAAGTTGAACGAATTGCAAGAAAATGTCCGCTCAAACAATATGGTTTTTGGCAGATTAGTTTCGGAAGATGAAACAGTTTCT
Source organism: uncultured Candidatus Cloacimonadota bacterium (assembly GCA_964521025.1). Taxonomy (GTDB): domain Bacteria; phylum Cloacimonadota; class Cloacimonadia; order Cloacimonadales; family TCS61; genus DRTC01. The sequence goes on from CAZFPK010000041.1 coordinate 8,442, forward strand.
GTGATTATTGCCGAGATCAAAGACGATGTTTTCACCCAAGAATTTTATCGAGAAATTCTAACTTTAGTTAAATCTTTTGAAGGAAAAGAAAAACTGTATGTTGCCGGAAGCCCGATTGTGGAAGGAACAATGGCACTGCTCGGTCCGAAAGATATGAAACAGATGGTGCCGATCGTGATTTTGGTAATTTTGATGGTGCTACTTTTTGTGATGAAAAGTATTAAAAACACAATTTTTACTTTACTCGTTGTACTTTTCAGTGTTGTCTGGGCTTTTGGTTTAATGGCGGCTTTTAAAATTCCGGTTTACGCAGTTTCCACCATGATTCCGGTGATGTTGATCGCAATTGGAGTTGCAGATGGAATTCACCTCTACAGCCACCTTGATCTTTTTCTGCAAAATAATCCTAATGCGACCAGAAAAGAAGCGGTCGATGATATGCTGAAAGGAATGTGGAAACCGGTCGTAATGACTTCTGTAACAACTTCGGTGGGATTTTTATCACTGCTCACTTCCCAAGTTTTTCCTATAAAATATTTTGGGTTATTCACTGCCTTTGGCGTAACTGCGGCGATGCTGTTTTCACTGCTTCTCATTCCAGCCGCAATCTTGGTTTTCGGTTTCACAAAACGCAAACCGATTGCTGATAAAAAAAGTAAAAATGGTAAAATTCTCTTCTCATACAAATTTGCCAACAGTGTCATAAAAAATAAGACAATCACGCTTTTCCTAACTATCGCAGTGGTAGCAGTTTCACTTTTTGGAATGACAAAAGTTTGGATCAATTCCAGTTTTTTAGAAAAATTTGAAAAAGACAGCGATATCGTGCTCACCGATAAATTTATCAATGACCATTTCGGAGGTACCAGCACCCTGAATGTGATTTTGGAAGCAGATAAAAACGATGTGATGAAATCTCCGGAAGTTCTAAAATTAATGGATGAAATGAAACAAGATGTGGATTCAAATTTAGCAGTTGTGGGAAACACTTTTTCACTTTCCGATTATCTGAAACGCATGAATAAAGTGATGCACGCCGATAAAGATGAATTCGATATTATTCCCGATTCCAAAGAATTAATCGCCCAATATTTACTGCTTTATGAGATGAGCGGCGATCCTGAAAATCTTTGGAACGTGGTGGATTACGACTACAAAACTGCTAATATAATGATTCAACTGAAAAGCGATAATTCCAAAGCGATCAACAGTGCAATTTCGGAAGTAAAGTATTTCAGAGATGATTTCCAAAAACTCGGAGTTGAAATTAATTTTGCCGGTTCCGGATACAAAGCGCTTGTCTTCACAGACCTCATTTTGGAAGGGCAGATAAAAAGTTTGGTGATGTCGCTGTTTATCATAATAATTCTGCTCGCCTTTATATTCAAAAATTTGTGGGCTGGTCTAATCGGTTCTGTTCCAATCGTGATTACTGCTATTATCGGTTTTGGTGTGATGGGACTTTTGAATATTCCGCTCAGCACAACAACCGCTCTCATTTCCAGTATCGCCATCGGAATAGGGATAGATTACGCAGTTCACTTTATCGAGCGTTACAAAATCTATGCTTTGGTAACCGGCGATAAACAGAAAACGATGCAGGAAACGATGCACCATTCCGGTCGTGCGATTATTTTCAATGCAATGGTCGTGATTTCCGGATTTTTGGTGTTGTTGTTTTCAGTTTTCCCACCAAATAGAAGTTTAGGTGCAATGGTTTCATTAAATATGTTCACCAGTTTTTTGGGAACGGTAACCATTATGTATCTGCTTTTATATAGAACGAATTTGTTTTTAGGAAGAAAATTAGCAAAGAAAAAAACGAACAAAAAATAATAGAATAAAAATTGGAGGAAAAATGTTTAAAACTATGTTTAATCCCGATTTATCGGGGAAAAAGTTCACACTAATGCTTTTGGCATTATTCGTAATAGGAGCGGTTTTAACCGCAGCGGAAATCACAGGTTTAGAAATTATTGAAAATGTTTACAATCGCAAAACAGGAGAAGATCAAACAGCAGATATTACGATGTCGCTGATCAATTCTCGCGGAGATGAAAGAGTTCGCGAAATTAAGCAATTTCTCAAAGATTTTGGTGAGATGGAAAAGAAGATAATGTTCTTCACGGCGCCGGCAGATGTTTACAATACCTCATTTATGAATTGGAGTTATGAAGAGCAAGGTAAAGATGATGACCAATGGATCTATCTGCCTGCGTTAAAGCGGGTAAAACGAATTTCATCAGACAGCAAAAGCGATTATTTTATGGGCTCCGATTTCACTTATGATGATCTCGGTGATCGTCAACCAAATGCAGACACACACAAATTACTACGCGAAGAAGAAATCAATGGCGAGATGTGTTTCGTAGTAGAATCCATTCCCAAAGAAGAGGGATATATGTATTCCAAAACTATAATTTGGATAGTGAAGGACAAGTGGATTGGAAAGAAGAAGGAATTTTATGATGAGGATGGTGATCTGCTGAAAACTCTCACCATCAAAGAATCTGCAAAAATCAAAGAATATTTGGTAATTACACTTTCCGAAATGCACAATGTTCAATCCGATCACAAAACAATTATGAAATTGGAAAATGTGAAATTGGACAGCGGAATTTCTGACCGAAAATTTACCGAACGGATGATGAAAAGAGGAATTTAAATTTAGAGTAAAATATCCGTGATATTTTAAACAACATCACTGATGTTGCACTCAGAAAAAATAGAGGAAAAATGAGACTTAAAATATCGATAATATTTTTGTTGCTAACCGCAACAATAATGGTAAATGCCCAAATAATTCAGCGCGGATTTGTGCGTCTGCATTTGGGCGCGTTGGCAGAAAACGGTGATTATATCGTCGAGAAAAACACCTTTGATTGGCGTTTGGAATACGGAAAAGGCGATGTCGGACTTTATGTAAATCCGGTTTTCAATTACAATAGTTTGAACGATAATTTAGATATCAATTTGCGCCAGGCATACTTTGATATCTACTTTGATGTTTTTGATTTGCGAATTGGAAAGCAGCAAATAATTTGGGGAAAAGCAGACGGCGTTTTTATCACAGATGTCATTTCACCACGCGATCTTTCGGATTTTATTTTGCCGGAATTTGAAGAAATTAGGATTGGTATAAATGCGGTAAAATTGGATTACTATCTGGGAAATTCCACGATCGAAGCAGTTTGGATTCCCACCTTCCAACCCACAATTATGCCGGATTCAAATTCGATTTGGTATCCTCAAATGCCGGAGTTTCCAATTCAATCAACAATCGAACCGCCTAATGAAGTAGGAAACAAACTTTCTGAAAGCGAGATGGCGATGAAATATTCCTATCTCGGCAGTGCGCTAGATTTTGAATTTATGGCAGCGTATATGTGGGATGATAATCCGGCAATGTATATTATCCCATACTTTACTCAGGGAAATCCACTACCTGATTCATTAATTATCCAACCTGAATATCACCGACTTCCGATGGTGGGAGCAAGTTTTGGGAAATCTTTTTTAGGTGCAGTAATTCGCGGAGAAGGTGCCTACTATTTTGATAAGAAATTTTCTGCAGAAGATTTTTCAGTAAATGGAATCAAAGAAAAAGATTACGCACATTATCTGCTCGGTTACGATCACAATTGGTTTGACATGAATGTGAGTTTCCAATTTATTCAAGAATATATTTTGGATTATGAAGATGACATTCGAAATGACGAATTTTCCAATTTTGCAACTTTTCTCGTTGCCAAAACTTTCCTAAACGAAACTCTGGAATTGAGTTTATTTTCCTATTACGGAATAGATAATGAGGATGCGCTTCTTCGTCCGAAACTTAGTTATGATATTTCCGATGGTTTTAATTTTCTCATTGGCACAGATATCTTTATCGGTGATAAAGGCGATTTTGGGCAATACAATGAGAACGATCTTGGTTATCTGAAAGTGAGGTATGATTTTTAGGGATTCACAATATCTCTTTAAATCTGTGCAATGAGCCGCTCCAACATTGTTACATCTCGGGAATACAGATTCTTCTCACCCTAGAAAGAGGAAGATCGATAAGCAGAAATATGGTTTCTGATTTTATCCTCTCTCAAGTAAGAAATCAATATTTTATCGATTATTCCAAAGGTGTTGTTCTATAAATAATGCTCTGAGATTTGCTAACTTTCCAACTCAAATAAGAAACAAAGTAAAATTTCACTTGTTCCCAAATTTCCCGATAAATTGGGAAATGTAGGAATGAGGAAAAAGGGAGTAGTTGCGAAAGGAAGAATGATAACTGCTTCCGTTATTCGACCCGCACAATACAACATTGACAATATTGTTATGTTTAATAATATGACACTGTGAATATTATATTGGAGGTAGTAAAATATGAACCTGATGTTATTAAAAGAACTCATAACAGAGCAGAAAGAAAAGTTTCTAAACTCTGATTATGGAGTAAAACGCGAAATAGAAATCGATAAATATATAAGTAATCAGCAGATATTTGTGTTGTCGGGAATTCGGCGTTCGGGGAAATCTACGCTGTTAAGACAGTTATCCGAAAAGTTCGATGATTTCAATTATGTGAATTTTGATGACGAGCGTCTTATAAATTTTACGGTTGATAATTTCAATGACTTGATGGTAATTTTTTCCAATCTTTCCAAATCTAAGGTGATCATCACAGATAAAATTCAAAATGTAAAATATTGGGAAAGATTTGTTCGCAGGATTCACGATGAAGGATATAAAGTCATTTTAACTGGTTCGAATGCTAAAATGTTGAGTCGTGAGTTGGGAACGCATCTGACGGGAAGATATTTCAAAATAGAATTATTTCCGTTTTCTTTCAGGGAATATTTGTCATATAAAGAAGTCGATACAAGCAAAATCACTACTGCTGTAAAAAGTGTAGTTTTAGATCATTTTGAGAAATATTTGTTGAATGGCGGATTTCCGGAATATCTGAAGTATGATGACACAGATTTTTTAAAACAAACTTACGAAGACATTTTATATCGCGATATTATTTCGAGATACAACATTAAAAAAGTCAAAGAATTCAAACAGTTAAGTCATTATTTATTTTCTAATTTTACGGGTGATTTCAATTTTAATGCTATCAAAAAAGCATTGAATTATAGAAGTGCAACTTCCGTGAAAACTTATTTGGGATATTTGGAAGAATCGTATCTTTTGTTTGAGTTGTCCCAATATGATTTTTCATTGAAAAAGCAATATTTCAATGCTAAAAAATATTTCGTTATCGATAATGGTATGCGAAATATAGTATCTTTTAATTTCTCGAAAAATTTAGGAAAATTTCTGGAGAATTTGGTTTTTATCGAATTAAAACGAAAAGGTTTGGATATCTACTTTCTGCGGGAAAACAAAAGAGAAACCGATTTTATTACCATCGATAAAGTTAACAATGAAATAAATTTGTATCAGGTTTGTTTCGATTTGAATGCAGATAACAGAGAAAGAGAAATAAAAGGTCTGCTGCAGGGAATGAGGAAATTTCAAGTAGATAGTAGTTTCATCCTAACTTATGATCTATTAGATGAGATAAAAAAAGATGATAAGTCGATCAAAGTAATCCCGGTTTGGCGATGGCTTCTTAACAAAACGGAATGGAAAAAACAAAGTAACTCTAAACTCCGATTTCGAGAAAGTAACTCAACATTTCTTTGAGAAAGAAACATCCGGGTAGTATTTTGGTTTGCTGACTGCCAGGAATGTTCTGGAATATGTTGGAGTTGGAGGTTGATTCCGGGACCGTATTAGGTTAAAAATTCATATCATATTAAGATTGACAGAAATTGCAATTGAGAATTGTTTGCATTTAGAAAAATATTATCTTATGGAGTAAAAGGAGTTTCGATGTTCGGATTCGGAAAAGGAGTTAACGGAAAAAGGCATAAGCAGAAGCATTGTCATCGACATGGGAAACATCATAACCTGAACTGCGGAAAACTGGGGAAAAAATATAAAGTAATTTCCAATCCCGATAAAAAAACAGTAGAAATGGGTATTTTCTCCGGCAGTATGGTCGAGGTGCAGAAAAATGAAACCACAGAACCAAATATCATTGTCGGAGTCGGTGAATCGCGTTATATCATTCCGCGTGAACTGGCGGAGCGGATATTGATCAGGTAACCTCCACGAGTTTCACGAAAACAGTATCCCCATCCGGCAGCTGCTTGACAGGATCAGTTGAATTTGTTGAACTGGTTGAATTGGTTAATCAGGATAAAATTGTTAAATAGTAGATTAGTTATTAAATGCTTCTGAAAATCCTCGATCTATTTAAAGAAAGAAAAATCATCGGTTTGTCCGATCTTTCTATCTATTTCAAAACCGATAAAAGAGCGATTCAGGGAATGCTCCAACAATTGCTCAGAAAAGGATATATCGAACTTTTACACACCGAATGTTCATCTTGTTCAGAGGATTGCAGAAATTGCTCTTTTGCTGATGAGAAAGAATATTATAGATTTATTCAGAAATGAAATCTTAAAGCATAAGGAAAGAAAAAATGAAAAATTTCATGAAAATGTTACCAATAATCCTATGTTTTTTGTTATTAGCCGCCCATTTCGGAAGAGCGAATATTATCATTCTACAAATAATCAGTCTTTTGATTCCATTTCTCTTATTCCGGAAATCAAAATTGATTGCATCGATCATTCAAGGTTGTTTGATGTTGGCAGGATTAGAATGGATCCGAACAGCAGTTTATTATGTCAGAATTAGAATGGAAAAAGGTGAAGACTGGTTTCGACTCACTATTATTTTGGGAGTTGTTGCTGTTCTGAATTTTGCAACCATTTTGGTTTTCAGAACGAAATCGATGAAGGAAAGGCACAAACTTTAAAATACATTTAGTTTACAGTTTATAGCGATAAAAAAATAATAGGAGTTTATTAGAATGGAAAAGTTAAAATTAGAACATTTTGAATATATCAAAGATGATAATTCTGAAGAGGAACATGAGAAACAATGGAAAAGGTCGAAAATTGTATTTGATCAGTTTTATGAATATCCGAAGAATAAAGGATTATAAGAAAATACTGCCGGCAAACGAACTGAAATGGCTGCTTACTTTATTATGGATTACCTTTTTGTTTATGATGATTCAGAGAGCATTTTAGAAGTTTTTGGAGATACGATCAGGACTTTTCTGGGAAACTGGTATATCAGGAAATTTATGAGTCCCAGAATAACCGAGATCAAAGCGTTCTTCGTGCTATTTCGGATTTTTTCACATTTCTCCACAGATAGAAAAAAAGTGTTGCCATTAATAATCAATTTTTTATGAGTCTTTTGTACCTTTTCATGGCAAATTTAATCGTTCATTTCCACAACCAACCTGAATCCCAGATCAACTTCCCGGTAAAGCGGACATTTCAACAAAGTAAAAATCCGTTCAAATCTCCGGTTGGAATTATTCTTGAGCACGAACATCTCGTTACATCCTCCGCAAGCAGCGGAACTCGGATCCACTCCGCTCATCAGCCATTCCGAAACTCCGTCTTGAATTTTCTGGAGAGGAAATCCTGATTTTATGAAATTGGAAATTCCGTTAAAAATCTCATCATCGCTTTTTTCCGATTTATGGAAAGCGATCTCGATCTGCTTTAAAGTCGGCATTTCGCCTTCCATCCAGTTGCAGAGCGCATTTGCTTCGAACCAGCGGATATTGGTTACAGGTCCGTAAAGAAAATTGGAATCTGCTTCATTGAATAACGGTTCATTGCCGAAACTCCAGCCAAAAGGCAAACTCATTTTGTATCTCGCTTGATAAAACCAGCCGATATTACTTTTGCTCATCAAAGTCGGATCGATTTCCCAAAATTCCTGGAATTCATATCCGTCTGCATTCACAAATGATAAAAATTGTTCGTTCGTGATCTCGAATTTACTGATGAAAAATTCTTTAGTTGGAACCATCTCGATGACATTATTTTCTTTGAAAACCGGATATGAGCCGGAAGGAATTTTTTCCATTTCATAGTAAATTTTATCCTGATAGAGTAATTTTGGGAAAATGATATATTCTTCCAGGTTGAAATTTACAGGTAATCCCTGAGGATTTATTTCTAAAAAATAATTTCCCTTTTTTCCTATAATTCCAAAATCGCCGGAAATGAAATCTTCTTCGATCCGGATAATTTCTTTATCCGATCTTTGGAAGCATCCTAAATCGATTTTCATCTGTTCAACAGGATTTTCAATGCGATAATAAATTTCGATTCTGTCTGTCCCGGCAATCGAAACATCCAGAAGAAACGGCATCGATTTCAGTCCTGAAACGGCAAAAATCAATACGCAAAGAAAAAATAAAAATTTCATTCTCACCTCGAATTTTCTCTTTTACAAAAAAAATCTTGCTCTTAAAATCGTAAATAAAAAACTGCTTTTCAGATGAAATGAGATTCAAATACGGAGGATATTATGATCAAATCGATTAGATTTGAAAACTTTTATTGTTTTAAAAATGCAAAAATTGAATTAGATAAAGATATAAATGTTATGATAGGTATCAATGGATCGGGAAAAACTAATTTTTTGAAAGCAATAAAATTACTCTATGAAGGCGTTACCGGAATAGGATTAAAAAACTTAATTATTGATAATTGGGGTGGTTTTGAGAATATATATTTTAGCGGAAAAGATGATAGAAATAGCGAAAAAAAAATCTTAATTGAATATGTTTTCAATAGAGATGTGACAGATAGGTTTAGTTATCTATTCAAAAAAGAAATTTTCTATAAAATTACCATCCATAAAATTCCGGGAACATTCAATTATTATATTTCAGAAGATCTATTTGATTCGGAAAAAAACATTTTCATTTCATTGAAAAACGGAAAAGGTTATCTATCCTCTAAATTATTTATTATTGGAGAGGATAGTAAAGGATATGAAAAAGTTAAATATTCAGATTTAGATCCGCAAGAATTGATTTTAAGCCAGATAAATGATCCCGATAGATTTTTACTACAATATGATCTTAAGAAATTGTTTGGTGAGATGACAGTTTATAACTATTTTGACACGAGTCCGATTAGTAAGATGCGGAATGCTATGCTGGCAACATCCGGAAAAAGACTTTCACCAGATGGAACGAATCTTCCTCAAATTTTAAATACTATAAAGAGAAATGATAAAAAGAAATACCGTTTGATTTTAGAAAAATTGAACGATGTTAATGAAAATTTTTCTGATTTTGATTTCAATCTAATCGGAGGAAATATCGAATTGATGTTGGAAGAAAAGAATTTGAATAAGTCTATACATGCCATCAATATCTCGGACGGAACATTAAAGTTTTTATGCTTATTATCCATCTTTTATAATCCAAAAAGAGGTGAGTTGGTCTGTATCGATGAACCGGAAACCGGTCTTCATCCTGATATGATGTTGCAAATCACAAATGCAATCCGGGAATTTTCAGATGAAACTCAATTCATAATTGCTACTCATTCGGAAAATATTTTAAATGCTTTCGATTTAAAGAATATTCGAGTTTTTGAGAAAAATGATAAAAATGAAACGATCATAAATCAATTTTCGGATGATGACTTTAAAGGCTGGTATGATAAATTCAGTGTTGGACAAATGTGGAGAAAAGGTGACCTGGGAGGAAATCGTTGGTAAAAAAGATATTGTTTATCGAAGGAACTAAGGACGATACAAACGGCAATTTAAGAGAAGGATTTCATAAATTGCTGGAACAAAAATTGAAAGGAAATATGCCCAGAATTAAAATGGCAAACAGCATTTCGGAAGCAAAAAAAACCTTCATAAATAATAGCAAATTGAAAAGACTTTCCGAAAATAGTCTTCTTTTAATCGATTTGGATGATTATGAATCAAATAGACAAAATAAGATTGAAGAATATCGATTGAATAATTTTTCAGAAAATGTATTTTTTATGATCCGGGAAATGGAGGGATGGTTTTTATCTCAACCAAATATTCTCGACGATTTTTATAAAGATGAAATTTCCCGGAAAATACCAAAAAAAAATTATAAAGAGTTTGAAAATCCTGCTGAATACTTACAAAACCTAACGAGAAATAATCTTAATAGGAAAAAATATCATAAAGTCAAACACGGTGTCGAGTTATTAAAAATGCTCGATGCTCATAAATTAGAAAAATCCTCTAACGAATTCGAAAATTTGATCATCCAACTAAAAGATTGTTAAATCCTATAAAATGTTCTGTTAAGAACATAACTTCGTGAATTGATCGATTTAAAACCTTCACGGTTTGGCAAACCTTGAAGGTTTGATAAAAATTGAAATTCCGATAAATAAATTAAGATTTCTATTTTTCAAAAAAATTGTCGAAAATTCTGTTATTTCTGTTTACTTCAGTATTTTTCGATTCCGCATATTCGCGTTCATTAGCGTCTATTCGCGGTTGTTTAACAATAAGAGTAGTTTATGAATCCTCTCACAAATGAAATAAAATTCTTGAAAGGAGTCGGTGAGAACCGGGCAAAACTCCTGAAGAAATTGCATATTCACACGATCGGTGATCTTTTGGAACACTTCCCGCGGGATTACATCAACCGCAAATCGGATGTGAAAATACGGAACCTGGAATTTGAGGAACAGGCAGCGATCGTCGGTCATATCGTTTCCATCGAGAAAAAAAATTACGGAAAGAAAAAATCGCAACTGAATGTTGTAGTAACCGATGGCACAGATTTTCTTTTATGCACCTGGTTCCGGTTTGCAGATTGGTTCCTGAAAAAATTCCAGATCGGGGAAAAGATCTGGGTGAGTGGTACTGTTTCCGAATTTATGGGAAACACGCAAATGGTTCATCCGGAAATCGAGATATTGGCAGAAGAAGACACCAAACAACAAAGTTTCTGGCACAAACGAAATGTCCTGCCGGTTTATTCATTGACCGAGAAAATCAGTATGAATGTTATGCGGAACATAGTCTATACTGCGTTCCATCTTTATCACGATTTTGTGGAAGAAACCCTTCCTGCTTACATTTTGGATAAATATCGTTTTGAATACCGTAAAACTTCCCTGCAGAAAGTGCACTTTTGTTCCAAACTTTTTGAGATCGAAAAAATTAAACAAAGATATGCTTTCGAAGAATTGTTTTATACGCAATTGATGCTTGCTCGCTGCAAATCCAATCATCAGAAAAAAACTGATGGGAATAATTTTATACTCAAAAAAACATTCACCACCAAATTGAAAAATTCTTTACCTTTTGAACTAACTTCCGCTCAAAAAAGGATTATCCGCGAAATCGTGCAGGATATGAATTCTTCCGCTCAAATGAACCGTTTACTGCAGGGAGATGTCGGTTCCGGTAAAACGATAATCACAGTTTTTGCGATGCTGCTCTCTATTGAAAATGGATTCCAGTCCATCCTGATGGCTCCTACTGAAATTCTGGCAGAACAGCATTACCGCAATATTTCCAACCTGCTTCAAAACCAGCCTGAAATCCGGATCGCTCTTCTAAAAGGCGGCAATTATCGAGGGAAGAAAGGTGTTAAGGAAAAAATAAAAAACGGAGATATCCAGATAATTATCGGCACACACGCTCTCATCCAGAAAGATATGGAATATCATAATGCCGGATTTGTCGCGATCGACGAACAGCACCGTTTCGGAGTCAAGCAGCGTGCGGTTCTTTCCAAAAAGAATAAGCACCCTGATCTGATGTATCTTTCTGCTACTCCGATTCCTCGCTCTCTCGCATTGACGGTTTACGGAGACCTGGATATCAGCGTTCTGGACGAACTTCCTCCAAATCGTAAACCGATCAAGACTCTCTGGCGGGGAGCAACTAAAAAGAATCTCGTTTATAACGATGTTCGTCATGAACTGCGAAAAGGACGACAGGTTTATATCGTTTGTCCGCTCATCGAGGAATCGGAAAAAATGGATCTACTCGATGCGGAAACTTTGTATGAAAGAATTTCCCACAAAATATTTCCCGAATTCAAATCATCTCTTTTGCACGGTCGGATGAAAACTGCTGAAAAAAACGAGATCATGGAAAAATTCAAGCAAAAAGAAATCGATATCCTGGTTTCCACTACTGTGATCGAAGTCGGGATCGATATTGCCAATGCAACTGTGATGATCATCGAACATGCAGAGAGATTCGGATTGAGTCAACTCCATCAATTGCGGGGAAGAGTCGGCAGAGGTTCGGAGAAATCGTTTTGTTATTTGATCGCTTATCCACCGATCAGCAAAGAAGCAAGAGAAAGATTGAACATCATGGTGGAAACGAATGACGGCTTTAAAATTGCGGAAAAAGACCTGGAATTACGCGGTCCGGGAGAATTTTTTGGAACTGCTCAATCCGGGATCCCGACTTTCAAACATGCCAATATCGTGCGTGATCAGGAATTATTGAAACAGGCTCGCATCCTCGCTTTCGAGATCATTGACAAAGATTATGATCTGGAAGAATCTAAAAACAAGGTCTTGAAACGGTACTATTTTCAGAAATATTTCGCGCGGGAGAAATTGTTTGAGTTTTAGATTTTTTTTTGTAATAAACTCTGAAAGAGTTAAATGTTAATAACCGCAAGAGAATCTTGTGGAAGGTGCTTTAACGAAGGACACAACTCTGAAAGAGTTGAATAAAAAAGCAGATTCGATCTATGTTTTATTAATCTCCTGCGGACATTTGCATTCAATCCGGCAACTGCCGGATTGTGATGTTCACGGAATCTATTTCCCTAGATTCCATCTATGGCTATTAACATTAAATCCTTTCAGGATTTTAATAGCAGAACATTACCAATCAGGGGATTGGTAAAGATGTAAAACTAACATTCTTGTTTGTTAGAAAGAAATCAAATTAGAAAGGAAATTGAATGAATAAAACAAAATATCTTCCTGTAAAAAAAATCTATAATCTGATCAAAACTGTGCTTATCAAACTCGGAGTTCCGGAAAATGATGCAAAGATCTGCGCAGATATTCTGATCGCAGCTGATTTGAGCGGGATCGAATCTCATGGGATCGGACGGCTTTACTATTATTACGACAGGATCAAAGCCGGAGTACACAAAACCAAAACCAGGATCGATGTTATCCGTGATAAAAAAGCGATTGCTGTCTGGGAAGGAAATCACAGTATGGGACATGTAATTGCTTTCAAAGCCATGCGGGATGCTATCGAGAAAGCAAAAAAATACGGGTTGGGAAGTGTTGCTGTTCGTAATTCCACTCATTTCGGAATTGCCGGATATTATCCCAAAATGGCAGCAACACAAAATATGATCGGAATGACTTTTACGAATGCTCGTCCGGCCATTTCACCAACCTTCGGCACCAGACCTATGCTGGGCACAAATCCCATCGCTTTCGGAGCACCTTCCGACCTGGAATTTCCTTTTCTGTTCGATGCTGCTACTTCGATCACGCAAAGAGGAAAAATAGAAGTTCTAAAGAGAGAAAATAAACCGATGCCGGCAGGTTGGGCAATCGATAAAACGGGAAATCCGTTTCTTGATACAAATCAATTTCTGAATGATTTAGTTGCTCAAAATGCTGCTTTCCTACCTCTTGGTGGAGCGGAGGAGAAGTTCGGCAGTCACAAAGGTTACAGTTTAGCGGTAATGGTTGAGATACTTTCTTCGGCATTACAGGCTGGAAATTTTATGCACGGATTACACGGTCTGAATAATGGGAAAAGAGTTCCGTATCGTATCGGTCATTTTTTTATGGCAATCGATATCGAAGCCTTTACGGAAGTTTCCGAATTCAAAAAAATTACAGGTGGGATCATGCGGCAACTGCAGGATTCTCCCAAAGTTAAAGGAAAAAACCGCATTTATGTTGCCGGTGAAAAAGAATATCTCAAAGAAAAAGAGATCAGGAAAAATGGAATTCCCATCAATCCGGCTCTGCAAAATGAGATCAGAATCATGCTCGCAGAACTGGATATTTCAGGATTTGAATTATAAAAAAGATACATCGGGATGATTTAGAATGATGGAAAAAAATGTGCATCTATAAATTAAAAAACGCGATCCGGGAATATGCCTGGGGTTCAAAGACTTTTATTCCCGCATTGCTAGGATTTAAAAATATCGAAGCAAAACCGCAAGCCGAACTCTGGATGGGAGCTCATTCCGGAGCATCATCGGAAATCATTAAAGAAGGTAAGACGATTCCATTAAATGAATTTATAGAAAAAAATCCTGATAAAATTCTGGGAACTGACTCCGCTTCCGATTTTAATAATGAACTGCCTTTTTTATTCAAAGTTTTAGCAGCAGAACAACCTTTATCCCTCCAGGCTCATCCGAACCTGCAACAGGCAAAAACCGGATATGAACGCCAAAATAAAGCCGGAATTCCGCTCACCGATCACACCCGAAATTACAAAGACGATAATCATAAACCGGAATTGATCTGTGCCTTAACATCATTCGCTGCGCTCTGCGGATTTCGGGATGTTTCTGAAATTGTGGAAATTTTGTCTAATCTCGATCTATTGAAATTCCTTCCCGGAGCGAGTGAACTGCAAAAAGAACCTTCCGAAGACGCTTTAAAGAACTTTTTTTCAAATTTGATGAGGTCTTCCCAAAAAGAAAAAGCAGAATTTACAAACCTGTTAATCCGGAAAATATCCGGGAAAAAACCTCGAACCGAAACTGACAAATTTCTTTATGGATGGATAATCAAACTCTCCCGAAAATATCCCGCAGATATTGGAATTTTTTCTCCCATCTTATTGAATATGATCAATCTCCAACCCGGAGAAGCTCTTTATCTTGATGCGGGAATCCTGCACGCTTACATGAACGGAGCCGGGATCGAGATCATGGCAAATTCCGATAATGTTTTGCGCGGAGGATTGACTCCCAAACATATCGATGTTCCCGAACTGCTGAAAACACTGAATTTTAAAAATGGAAAAGCGGATATTATCAAACCTGTACAAAAAAGAGAAAATGAATTTGTCTATCCAACTCCTGCGAGAGAATTCGAACTTTCATTTCTGAAAATTTCTGAAAAAAAAAGTTATCAAATCAAGGAAACCAAATCCGCTCAAATTCTGCTTTGCACAAAAGGGAATGCGGAAATTTGCAGGAATTCCAATAAAATTTTTAACGCAGAAAAAGGAGAATCGCTTTTCGTATCTGCCGGAATAAAAAATATACAAATAAAAGGAAACGGAGAGTTTTATCGAGCAAAAGTTCCCGGCAAAACTTAACAAGTTTTTGCAACTTTTAAAGTTTTATGGTAATTGTAACTCAAAGCTCCTGCTTTGAGGCAAAAAAAAATTACGAACAAAATCGGATATAAAATGTTTTATTTAAATCTGGCGCTTAGGTATTTACGAGGAAGGAAAAAGGTGTTTTTCACATTCTCCAACATGCTTTCCCTTTTTGGAATCATCATCGGTGTATTTTCCCTGCTGGTCGTTTCCTCGGTGATGAACGGATTTGAATCCGACATGATGAAGAGGATCATCGGCTCGAAAGCGGAGATAAAGATCTTCCAAAAAAATTACGAGCCGATTTCTAATTATGAAAACATTTTACAAAAAATTTCATCGATTGAAGAAATAACCGGTTCTGCTCCGGTTTGTGAAATGGAAATGATGATCCGGAACAAAAAAAATCTTTCCTCAACAGTTTGTTTTGGAATCGATTTTGAGAAGCACAGTCATATTACAGACATTCTCGATAAGATCGTGGTCGGAACTCCATCACCGGAAACATTAGAGGAAGACGGGATCATCATCGGACTCGATCTTTCTTTGAGTTTGAATGTGTCGGTTGGAGATCATGTGCAGTTATCTTCTCCTTTGGGAACCGAACCCTCTCCGTTCGGTCTGCTGCCGCGAAATAAAAAAATGAAGATCATCGGACTATTTGTTTCCGGTCTTCCTGAATATGATCGCATATTTTCATATATTTCGCTGAAAAATTCCCAATTTTTTTTAGGATTTGATGAAAAGATCAGTCATCTCGAAGTCAAAACCCGAGCATCAAAAAAATCATACCGCATTTCTAAAAATATCCAGAAATTTTTAGGAAAGAATTATATTGCAGAAGATTGGAGCGATTTCGATGCTAATCTTTTCAATGCTATTAAGATGGAAAAGATCGTGATGTTCCTCGTTCTTGCTTTGATGATCATCCTTGCTTCTTTTAATATGACCGGAAATTTTATTAAGCTCGTAGCAGAGAAAAAAAATGAGATTGGAATTTTAAAAGCAATGGGAGCAACTGAAAAAGATATCGTAAAAATTTTCGTAATTACAGGAATCTGCATCGGGATCATCGGAACTTTTATCGGTTCGTTCCTGGCTTTGATCGTGTTATTTGCCCAGAAAATATGGCATTTTATTACCATTCCTGTCCCGGGTTTTCCGCTACAGTGGATTCCGGTAGAGATCAGGCTTCGCGATTTTTTGATCGTTCCTGCTGTCGCTATTTTAATCAGTTTTTTGACGACTTTGCATCCTGCTCGAAAAACAGTTAAGATAGATCCGATCAAGATAATCAGGGATCAGAAAATATGACCGGGAATCTTTAGAATTTTCTTCATCATTCCTGATCCCGCAGACTGTGTGAAAACACAACTTTCTTCATCGTTCCCAATCTCCCGATTGGGAATGTAATAAATCAAATCCTTGTTTGGAAATTAATGATGTAAAACCTTCAAGGTTTGTTAAAAAAGAGTTCTGAATAATTGGGTGTTTTTGAGAATTCTGGAAAAAATCAGAAATTCCAATTATTTAACTCAACCGCTATCCGTCTTCGCCGGACTAAAGACCCAAATCTCTGGAAAAGAGAAGGGGAAACGGAAGTCATCCCTCTCTTTGGAGAGAAGGACCGAGGGTGAGTTAGATATTGGATTATGCAGAATCCTTTGTTAAAAAAAAATGGAGAAATGGTGAAAAAAATATTATTTCTAATTTTTTCGTTACTACTAAGCTCGCTTCTTTGCGGAGAAAAAGAAATGAAGATAACTCCTCAATACGATTATTTTACAAAAGAAAGAATAGGAAATTTCCTTGTATATTTACCAGAAAAAGAAGAAGATAGAACAATCGATCTCATTTTTCAAGACAGCCTGCTAATTAAGGACTTTCCTCTAAAATCCGGGATCATCAATTATGTTCCGTTTCCTTTGTATGATCTGAAGATGGGAAAAAACGAGATAATTTCCAAATTGAAAACAGAAATAGATACTGTAGAAATTACTATTCCTGTTTTGAAATTACCTCCCAGACAAAATGAAGTTAAGATCGATAAAGCAACCGGCGGCTTGCTCATGGACGGACTTCCCTTCTTTCCTTTTGGATTTTATTGTTATTCTCCGATGCAGCCGACCCTCCCTGAAGAAGAAGTTGTCAAAGGTTTTAATATGATCTCACCCTATCAGCGGATCGAGAAAAAAACTCTCAAGGAACGCAGGAAATACATGGATCGTTGTGCCGCTCTGGGCATGAAAGTAAATTATAATCTGTGCAGTATTGCCGGAGGAGGAGGAGTTGGGTCTGATCGTCAGCGCATTCCGGAAGCAGAACTGGAAAAACTTTTGCGAAAAGAGATCGAGACTTTTAAGGATCATCCGGCACTGCTGTCATGGTATATCAGCGACGAACCGGTTGGTCAGGGAATGGCTGTTGAAAAACTGGAAAAAGCATATAACTTGATCAAGAAATTGGATCCTTATCATCCGGTGGCAGTAGTTTTTATGACTCCTAAAAAATCCCGGAAATTCGCTCATATTTTTGATATTGCCATGGCAGACCCTTATCCAATTCCGCAGGGAAATATTCTCGATGTCGGAAAAACCGCTTATTATTTGAGCAATGAATATTTCCTGGAAAAATCTTCCTGGATCGTACCGCAGGCATTCGGCGGCGGAGAGTGGTGGGAACGCGAACCAACTGCAAACGAATTGCGCATGATCACCTATCACTCGATCATCAATAAAGCTGCCGGTATCCAGTATTTTGTCCGGCATGGAATGAATTCCTTTCCGAAATCTACTTCTGCCTGGGCAGAATGCGGAACAATTGCTCTGGAAATCGCAGAATTAACTCCCTATCTTTTATCCAATGAACCACAACCGGAAATAGAATGTACGGATAAATCATTAAGATTCAATGCCTGGCAAAAAGGTAATAAGATCGTCATCCTGGTTCTGAACACGAAAAATGAACCGGTAGAAATGGAAATTGCTTTGAAAGATATTGAATTTTCCGGAGAAGCAAATTTGATCTTTGAGAATAGAACGATTGAGATGAAAAAAGGAAAGATCAGCGAATTTATCGATGCTTACGGAACAAGATGTTATCAAATCCGGATCGAACCGGATGCTCCCTCCCAGGTCGAGACCAGTCCTTTGTGTATGAACATAAATCCGAGTTTTGAAGATAATGCGACCGTTGGAGTTCCTGCCGGATGTTACGCCAGAAACAAAAAGGATAGAGGAGCAACATATTTCATCGATGCGAGAATTTCTTTTCACGGGGAACATTCTTTAAGGCTAACGACTCCAACGGAAAATGAAGGAATGTATTTACGGTTTTATCAAAATGAATATAAAGTTGGAAAATCCTATAATTTCTCAATATGGGCAAAAGCAGAAAGATCAGATTTCATTCCTGAAAAAAAAAGATTCTTAATAATTAAATTATTTAGAAAGATATTCAAGATCAAAGAAAAAAGTAAAAAAATGAGTTTCAGCATCAGGATCTGCGGGGAAGAAAAAGTTTTTACTTTAACCGAATACTGGAAAAAATATTCATTCGACCTGAAAGCACTGAATGAAAATAAAAAATCGACCACCCGCATAGAATTATTGGGAAAAGGAACTGCCTGGTTCGATTTGATGCAGATCGTCAGCGACCTCGGGATTTCTCAAAAAATGAAAAATGGAAAGATCTCGGCTGAAATCCTGACCGAACATAAAAACAGCGAGCTCCGGTTTACTCTCGACGGAACCGAAGCTGATTCAAATTCCACTCTTTATACACAACCGATTACAATCGATAAAACCTGCACTTTGAAAGCATCGGTTTTCCAAAACAGAGAAAAATTCGGTTTCGCGGAAAAACATTTTTATCTTCATAAAGCAACCGGTAGAAAAATTAAATATCTGACCAAATATAAAAGATACGATGCCGGAGGAAATTGCGGTCTGGTAAACGGAACATTCGGAAGTTTGTATCATCGCGACGGAAACTGGCAGGGATTCAAAGAGAACGACTTTTCCGTGATCCTCGATCTTGATGAAGTGATAGAGATAAACTCCATCAAAATCCGTTTCCTGGAAAAAACATCATCCTGGATATTTCTGCCGGAAGCGGTTGAAATCGCCATCTCCAAAGATGATAAAAATTATAAAGTCATTTCCAAGAGAAAAAACGATATTCCGGAAAATTATCGTGATGCTTTTATCGAAGAATTTGTGGTCGAATTGAAAAGTAAAAAAGCCAGGTTTATTCGCATTTTAGCAAAGAATATCAAAAAATGTCCCGACTGGCATAACGGAGCAGGAGATAAAACCTGGATATTTACGGATGAGATCGTGGTTGAATAGGCTAACAAATTACATAACAAAATACAAATGACAAATAAATTTCAAATTTCAAACAATAAATCTCAAACAGAATTGATTTAAAACCTTTAATGTCTGTAAAATAGATTGAAATTCTGATAAAATAAAATCAGCGTCCAATTCGCGAAAATCAGCGGAAACAATAAAAAATGGTGGGTGATACGGGATTCGAACCTGTGACCTCTACGATGTCAACGTAGCACTCTAACCAACTGAGCTAATCACCCACGCGAATGAAAAGATTTTTTTGATAGATTTTTCGTCAAGTTTTTGAAGATGATTTTTTAAGTACAATTCAGGCGAATTGTTTTACAATCCAAATTCACTTCATTTCCTTCAAATCCGGAGTCCTCGATTTCAAATCCCAAAATTAAGAGCATTCTTTTCAAAAAACGAAAAATCAAGCAGATTTCATTTCTAATCAAACCTCTTTTGGTTCGATCAGACCAGAACAAAGAAGTATCACGATTCTCCGAATCGTTGTCATTGAGGGTCTCCGACTCGCCTTTTTATGATGTAACCCTGTTTAGAGTTTTTATCCGGAAATTAAATCGGAGATTCAAAAATACAACGGAACGGAGTTCCGTGTTACAAAAGCAAAGTCGCTAATCCCAGGAAGGAAGCGAATCCCCCGATATCGGTCAGCATAGTAATGATCACGCTGGAAGCGAGAGCAGGATCGATTTTCAAGGTTTTCATCACTACCGGGATGAGAGAACCGATCAAACCGGCGATGAACATATTGCAGATCATTGCTGTTCCCAGCACAACCCCGAGCATGATATTTCCTTTTAAAAAATAAGCGATCAACATGGCAGCAGAACCGATCAGAATTCCATTGATTATCCCAACCGAGACTTCTTTGAAAATCGCTTTGAAAGTATTATGAATGGTCAATTCACCTAGAGCAATTCCGCGCGTAATCACGGTTAAAGTCTGGGTTCCGGAATTTCCTCCTAATCCGGCAACGATCGGCATTAAAACTGCGAGGAAGGAAAGACGGGCGATTGTTGACTCAAAAATCCCGACAACTGTTGAGACCAGAAGAGCGGTAAATAAATTCAAAGTCAACCAGGGAAGCCGTTTACGAACCGAACTCAACGGTGTTGTAAAAACTCTGTCCTCGCTTTCCAATCCGACCATTTTATAGGCATCTTCAGAAGCTTCTTCATCGATAACATCGATAATATCATCGACGGTGAT
>CAZFPK010000042.1:0-28685 GCA_964521025.1 uncultured Candidatus Cloacimonadota bacterium
GAGGAAGCCTTCCAGCGACAAAAGGAATTAGAAGGAGAATACAGCGAATTTTATAAATCGAATATATTGGATAGACGGGAAAGATTCGAGATCGAGCAGCAAAACAAATTAGATAAATTAAGGGAATTTCATGAGCAAGGCATAATCGATGAAGAAACTTATAATGACCATGTTCAAAAAATAAATTCAGCAACCACACGGACGCAGATCAATGCTGCTAAATCTTATTTTGGCAGTGTCGCCTCTTTGATGGATGCTTATAAAGGAAAGAGTAAAACCTTATTCGAGATCGGGAAAGCAGCTGCAATCTCGCAAGCTGTAATTAATACTTACCAGGGAATTACCAAAGCCTTAGCTTCTTATCCGTTTCCATTCAGTCTTATTCCGGCTTTAGCAGCAGGAGCAATGGGATTTCAGCAAGTTGCGAAAATAAAGGCTGAAAAATATAGTCTCGGCGGTACGGTTGCCGGAAGGTCTCATGCAGAGGGCGGGACAATAATCGAAGCAGAGGACGAAGAAGAGATCATCAGGAAAAGCAGGGCAGCAGAATTCAGACCTCTGCTGAAATTTATTAATGACGGTCCTATCAGCTCGGTTCGAGATTGGATATCGAATTTTAAAGTTCCTCGCTTGAATATTCCTGCTGTTCCTCAATTTGCTTATGCTTCAGGAGGTTCTGTTGTTAGCAGTGGTAGTGATCTCGGTGCTGTTGTCGAGAGGATGGAGCAATTGGAAGATGCTGTTTGTAATATGCGATTAACCGGAGAATTGGAATTATTGGACGGTCGATCAGGAACGAATATCTATAAGGCACATTTGGAAGCGAAGGCTGAACATGAGAGACAGATCAAGTAATTTAATATTGAAAATTGAATATTTAATATTAGAACCCTCTTTAATTCTCCCTTATAAAGGGAGATAATGAGGACTTTTTGAGGATTAGCGGATCATGAAAGTTAAATTTTATTATGATGCAACATCGCTGGAATTGCCGGCAACTGTCTTTTATGAGATTCCGCATATGACGGAAGAATTAGAGTTTTTTGATATTAAGACGAATTCCAATAATATGAGCATGAAGTTCCTGCTTGCGGAAAGTGCCGATGAAACGGGAACTGACAGCGAAAAACTGCGGTATTTGATAGAGAACAGTTATCATGATATAACCAAAGTCGAGATAGCAAAGGACAGCGGATCAAAACTATTTTCGGGGAATATTGATTTTGATAAGAAACTTATTTTCAGCGATGAAAAGAGATATATTGAAATGAAGATATTGGGTATTCTGGCTGGCGTATTTGATACGGAATTAAGTATTTATATTTCTAATAGAGGGGGGTCTTATTTTTATGATGGACATAATGCTTCTATTATTGAGAATATTTTTGCCTGGCTTGTTTCAAACTCTAATATAAGGTCGCTATCCATAATAGCACCAGATGTATGGAATCAATATAGACCGTGTGAAGCATCTGTATTGGACGATTATCCTACAGAAGTATATGAACATCGATATCGGGTGCCGTGGGAATATTATTACTTGGAAGATGAACAGACTATTGCTTTGAGCGAGGTTCTGCAGCAGATATGTATTCTCGGCAATTGCGGTTTTATCGTGAGAGGAACGACATTGATCGTGTGGATCAAAGAGCCGGCGAGTTTAGTAACACCCGGAGGTGATCTGCAGATATTAGAGAGGAATGATCTTGCTGCGGAAGAAATCGATTTTACTATTCATGAAGATACTGTTTTTAATCTATTAGGAAGTGATGCATACAATGACTGGCTTATTCATATTTCTTCGGGAATGAAAACCGATGATGATCTTAATAGTATTTGGCAGGACGCAAATACTAATCAATGGAAGCTGATCAGTGTATTGAGCGGAGACAGATTAATATTCGAACATTATCCGACAAATCCGCCTTCTGTACCCGGGTATGAATTACCAAATCCCACGAGTACTTTGATCTGGATCAGCGGAGGAATAAATCATACTAATATTGTGTATGACAGTGATTCTGATGATGATGTGCAACATGATAATAGTTGGATAGATACAGAAATCGATGATTTTTATGAGGACAATTATTATAATGATCAGTATAAAGAATATCTAATAACCGGTATTAATAATTGTTTAGGATTCGGAAGTTTGCGTGCTTCCAGATATTTTATTCATGAAGGCATGACGCTCTTAGTAAAATCTATCAAGAGGGATTTGCAATTTATTGAAGATACTTATCAGCCGGTCGATATAATTGCTATCAGAAGGATAGAATGAGTTTGAATATTCAGGGTTTCAGATTGATAGACTATATAGAAGATGTTTCCGCTACTTATATTGGCTGCCCTTTTGGGATGGTGGAATATAGTCCGGATCGGAAATATCAATTTGAGAAAGTCAACCCGGTGGATCCAACCGAAGTCTGGCGTTTAGGGAAGTATTATATTGATACATTTAATTGTGAAGTTGTTCCTAATCCGGGAGAATATGATACATTGAAAAGTTTTCTGGATAATTCGACAGAATTGTATATCGAGTATGATCATGATGGATCGACAGTGCAATTCCCGGTGATCATCAAGAAGATGCCAAAATGTCCGGACGAGATGCATGAATATAGAGCGAAAACGAAATTTACTTTGGAAGCGAGATATGAGACGATGCCGTCTCCGATCGATTTTGATGATATTGTTGTATGTAGCACGATTATATTTGGAAGTTAGGAGGAATAATGTCTTATTCTAAAACGATAGAACTCACTAATTCGAGTGGAGTTATATTAATCGGAAAAACTGTGAGAGCGGTTGCTCCGGGAAGTGACTGGGCTTCGGGATTAACAATGGCAGAATTAGCAAGCAGCGGCAAATATAGAAAAAGTGATTTTTCCG
Organism: uncultured Candidatus Cloacimonadota bacterium; assembly: GCA_964521025.1. Taxonomy (GTDB): domain Bacteria; phylum Cloacimonadota; class Cloacimonadia; order Cloacimonadales; family TCS61; genus DRTC01. The sequence continues at coordinate 2,896 of CAZFPK010000042.1, forward strand.
ATGCTCAATCCGGCATGTATATTGTCTGGGTCGGAGATAGTCCTGCGAGCGGGGCAACAACGAATGAACCCATCAATGTGGGACCGGTGGATAGCAACGGGATCAAGGATGGAGAAGTAATTGTAAGCAAAATCACCATCGATGCTGATCTGGATTTTGATGACAATAAAGCCACAAATCTTCCTGATGATGAAGAAACATCGGGAGCAAGCCTGCGACATATAAAGATGACGAGCTATCCTCTTGAAGATTGGGTTGAAAACGGTGATATTCGATTATATAAAGCAATCAAGCAAATCCGTTTACAAGGATCCGGAATCGATAACACAAAAGATTATTTCATCCGCTGGGTTGAAAAAAATGTCGGAGGTATTTGCCGTTTTTATATTTACGAAAGGGTTTCAAATACTTTCGTATGCCGGTATTATGAAGCAACTTATACACCTCCGGACGGAGTCGAAGAGATCACTGTTCCTGAATACGGTGGAAGTAATATCGTGGCAAAAGTAATAATCGACTGGAGTGTTTTACCTGACGGATTTCAATTTCAGACAGCGAACGGTCTAAAAATAAACAGAAAATGCTACATCGATCCTTTGCCCCAGATAGAAGCGGATATTGTAGCTAATGCATCCGATATATCCGACAATGCAGACGATATTACCAAAGTCAATAATCGAACGGATACTAATCTTTTTATTCTTCAAGAGAATTTCAATTCGAATTTGTTCAACTTCGATTGGAGTAAATTGATCATTAATGCTGAAATAATTCCTAAATCCAATACTGCTTATGATTATATGTATAAAAGCGGAATAATCCGACAAGTAGCGATATATTACATTCAGCAAGTAACTGCTCCAAATGATTATAAAGCCAGTATGTATATTCAGAAAGATGACTCGACCTGGTCTAATAGTATAATTAATGGAACAATCGGAGTGGATGGGACGGCGACTGAATTGTTGTTACACTATGAAGGCTGGACGCCGGAAACAGGGAGCGGAGATATCGATGTAAAAATATGGATAGATACGACCGTGTTCGGAGCAGAAACAACAACCGGCATATCAGGGATTACTTATGCTGGTGATTGTCAATTATCTAAAGCGTTTATTATGAGAAACCTACTTAAATATGTGACAGATATGGCTGAACGGCAAACAACAGATTTAGGTTTGCCGTTTTGGCAAAGAGCGAATATTTATAAAGCAGTTGGAAGAATACCTTCTTTTTTCAGAAGAATAAATCCTACTAATCCTGGAAGCCCGGGATCAATGCTTTATAGATTTAATATTGCTTTATTTCCTGATATTCACGAAGATTGGGATCCGGACAATCTAAATGCTGCTTTAGACAGGTATAAGTATTTCATAAGTTTGATAAGTCACTGGTCACCATCAAGTCAAATAGTGCAAGCGGCAGTAATTCAGGGAGATTTACTTATCGATTATGACCCTGCCCATTCAAAATCAGAATCATTAGCAAAATTAGATGAAATAGCAGGATATATTGAGAATTTCGGGATTGATCTGCTTTTGGGAACCGGCAATCACGATTGGAATGAAAGATACCCGGACGAAGATCATATACCAATATCGCAGGCGGTATTAGAATCTGAAATGAGGTCTCATGTTATCGATGAAGTCGATACTTATGTCAGCGGAATTAATTTAGATGCTGCTAAACCCGCAGGATGTTATTATTACAAAGATTATATCAGTTCTCAATCAGGAGGGTATAAGGTCAGGGTAATCATGCTCGATCAATATGATTTGCCAGAGACAGTCACAGGTGGATACATGGACTATCCTCGACAGTATAATTGTGCAATGGGGCAAAAGCAATTAGATTGGCTTGCGGATTATGCACTTAACATTCCAAGCAGTGATTATATTGTTTTAATATTCTGTCATGAAGGGCATTCTCCGGCAAATGCTCAAAACGATAGTTTTACTGCAATGCAGGAAATAATAGACGCATTTGCGACAAATGGGTCGTATTCGATATCTGATTCAACGCCTGCAGACTTATCATTTACCGTATCAGGAGATTTTAATGTTATCAATGGATTTTCAGGTAAATTTGCAGGAATTTTTTTTGGTCACGGTCATATTCCCTCTACCGGGACATTTACGGTAAATTCTAATCATTATAATCACATCGAACTTCCTGCCGGCTACGATGGCGGGTCGATTGGATTCAACCGGCAAGCAGAAACGGGGATTCAGGATATGATCGATTTTTTATCAATCGATCATATCGACCAGAGAATATATCTTCTTCGATATGGAAATCCAGCTAATAAGAATGGTGTAGGATTGCCTTTTGGAGATAGAGGATTTGATAGCCCTATAACATTTTAGTCTATTAGGCTCATAACCACCGCAATAAACTATGGAATCATTTCCATATTCCTTCATATTATTTTAATTCCTTCATATTATTTTACGATTACTTGAGATTTATCTCATTTATAATGATAATTTTTCTCTATTATTATGGTTGTGATAAAGATGTTTGGATGCGCAGGAACAACGAGAACTGTAACTCGCATGTCAACCGATGAAGTTACCGATCTGAGCGGACGCTGGAACGATACTGATTCCAAACTCGTTGCTGAACAAATGGTCAAAGATATGGTTATGCGCAGTTGGATCGAAGATTTTGTTATGGAAAATGACATTAAACCGGTTTTGATCGTTGGAACTGTCCGCAATAAAAGTTCGGAGCATATTCAAACCGAAACTTTTGTGAAAGATATTGAAAGAGAACTTATCAACAGCGGAAAAGTGAAATTCGTAGCAGCCAGTAAAGAAAGAAAAGAAATCCTCGAAGAACGCTATCATCAGCAATCACATGCTTCTGATGAAACAGCTAAAGCATTGGCAAATGAAACCGGAGCGGATTTTATGATGATCGGCACGATCACTTCCACGACAGATGCGATCAGCGGAAAAGCAGCTATTTTCTACCAGGTCGATATGGAATTGATAAATATCGAATCCAATGAAAAAGTCTGGATGGGAAGCAAGGAGATCAAGAAATTCATCGAGCAGAAAAAGACAAAGTGGTAGATTGAACTTGCTGAATTGATGAATTAGGATTATTCGACTCGTAAAGAACAACGAGTCAAAAATAGGAGGATCAAAACGGTGTTTGAATTAGATTACATTTATTGGAAAGATGCTGATTTCTGGTTAGGTTATCTGGAAGAATATCCGGATTATATGACACAAGGGAAAACAATCGAAGAGTTAAAAGAAAATCTACAAGATATTTATCAGGAACTCACAAGCGGAACAATACCTTGTGTTAGAAAAGTTGGAAAATTAAAAGTTGCTTGAGAAGAAAAGAATTGATAAGAAAAATCGAAAAAGAAGGATGTTTGTTTCTCCGTCACGGTGGAAAACATGATTGGTATCAAAATCCGAAAACAAAATCTCTCAACCAGTTTCTCGTCATCGAGAGATAAATGAGAATTTAGCAAAACATATAATTAAAATGCTCTGTAAATTCGACTTCTAAAGAACGACGAGTCGAAATTGATACTAAAATACTATTTGTTTTGAGTTGTCGCAGTACTTACGACTTAAACAAATAGACAAAACTTTTGAAGTTTTTGAAACTTACCAAGTTTTTATGGAGCATAAATAACCAATGCATTTATGGAAAAACTTCACAAATCTTTGAGATTTGTTAAGTTTATAAGAATGTTAAATTAAATAGGAAATGAATGAGTAAAACAAGAATTTCCAAAATAAATATAATTTTTGTATTAGCAATAATAACAGCTTGTGCTGCGATGCAAACCTCGAAAGTTCAATTCATCGACATCGAAGAAAAAATGAAAACCCGGGATTATGCCGGAGCAATTTCCCAAATAGAAAATGCAAAAAATAAATACTACAAATCCAAAGAAAAAGTTGTGTATTATCTCGATCTGGGCATGCTTTATCATTATAATAAAGAATATAAAAAGAGTAACGAGTTTTTATCCCAAGCAGAACAGGCGATCGAGGAATTATATACGAAGAGTATCAGTAAAGCAGCGGCTTCCATGTTGATCAATGATAATATTCTCGATTATGGGGGAGAAGATTACGAGGATATTTACCTGAATGTTTTCAAAGCTCTGAATTATATCGAACTTGACTGTTTTGATGATGCATTTGTCGAGATCCGCAGGATAAATAACAAACTTTCGCTTCTGGAAGTTAAACATAAAAAAATGGCGGATCAATTCAATCTTTCCAAAGATAAGAAAAAAGGATTCAAAGCCGGTAAGAATAAATTCCATAATTCCGCTCTGGGAAGGTATTTGAGTCTGCTTATCTATCGAACGGAAGGAAATCTGGACGATGCGCGGATAGATAAAGATAAAATCGGAGAAGCCTGGAAATTACAGTCCCATATCTATGATTTTCCCAGGATCCAGTTCGACCATCACCTGGAGCGAACTGATAAAGCGAGAATCGAAGTTTTAAGTTTTATCGGGAAATCTCCTGATAAGAAGGCTAGCACTCTTTATATTCACACGGAAAAGGATCTGATCGTGATCGCCAAAACTAAAGAGAATCCTCGCGGGAAACAGAAAGTTGAAGACATCAATGTCATTCCCTGGAAAGACATCCAGGCTGGTTATCACTTCAAATTCCAACTTCCGAAAATGCATATGCGGAGTTCGAATGTTGCTAAGATCAAAATTGTGATCAACGGATATGTAGCTGGAGAACTGCATACGATCGAGAGTATCGAGAATGTTGCCCGGGAAACCTATAAAATTAAAGAACCGCTGATCTATCTTAAGACGATTACTCGTGCAGTTGTGAAAGGATTATTTGCCGAAAAGCGGAAACAGGAAATGCAGGCGAAGATCAAGAATGATATTCTTGGTTTTGCAGCGCGTTGGGCGACAGATGCTCTTGTCGATGTCACCGAAAATGCCGATCTGCGTATTTCCCATTTCTTTCCGGCAAAAGCGATGATCAAAGAAATATTGGTTGAACCGGGAATCCATCATCTGAAGATAGAATATTATTCCAATAATAACACTTTACTTTATACAGATGATCTGGGAGATCTAGAATTTAAAGTTAATAAGTTGAATCTAATCGAATCGTATTATCTGGACTGAATTGCTTGATTATCAAACCTTTAAGACTTGTCAAACCTTAAAGGTTTTAAAAGATTGAAATTCCGATACTTTAAATATTATAGGAGATCAAGATGAAAAGATCATTTCTAATTTTACTCGTATTCTTCCTGCTCACTTCCTGCGCAATGCAGGCAAAAAGCAAAAAGGAAACAAACTCCAGACCTGTCTGGCTGGAGAATCCAAAAGCAAAGTATTCCGAACTATTATATTTGACTGCCATCGGGGAAGGAGACTCCCGCAATGGTGCGGAGAATATGGCTGCTGCGAACTTATCCAAAATATTTGAATCCAAAATAAAAGCGGAAGATGCGACCAGACAAAGATACCGTGAACTGACCATCGATCATAAAACTACAACCGAAGATGATCTGACTGTGGATAAAAATGTCAACATCCGATCCGAACAAACTTTGTATAATATCCAATTCGCTGACAGTTACACGGATGATCTCGGTCGGATTTATGCTCTTGCTTTTTTGAAAAGATTCGAAACAGGCGAGATCTATGAAGGAAAGATTGATAAGAACGCAGAGCGGATCGAGTATTTTTCCAAACAAAGTAAAGAAGCAAATGGTATTTTGATCAAATATGCAGCTTTGAATGCTGCGTCGGTTGTGGCTCTGCATAATGAGATATTGCTGGAGCAGCTTAATATCATTTCGCCAGATACAAAGGAATTCCTCGAACTGAATTACAACTATAATGATCTGGTAAAAGAAACCGCAGAATTGGCAAAGCAGGTTGGTTTCAGTATAAATATTCAAAATGATCCTGATCATAAGATTGGAATTGCTGTCGAGTCGATGCTGACTGATCTCGGATTTGTGATCTCGGAAAAAGGAATTCTGGAAGTTGTGAGTGATGTCCTGTTTGAAAATACCGATCTGCATCGAGATGATGATTTTAAGTTCGTCAGGTACAATTTTAACCTGAAAATTATCGATAAATCGGGAAATATAATAGTCTCACTTTTTGAAATAGGCAAGGAAGGACATACAACTTATTTCGAAGCACAGGAAAGAGCGATCAGGACTATCGATAAAAAAATAAAGAAGAACTTGAAGAAAAAATTGATCGCTTATTTTGACGGGTTGGTGATGTAATACATTTTTTGAAAATGTGGATTACAATTTAATTTTTTTTCAAAGAATGAAATTCTGTGCTACAGGAGATACAATGAAATCATATAAAAAAGAACTCTGGTTTAATACGACAACCAGGAGACAACTGATCAACATAACCCCGGATATCGATGAATGTCTGAGAAAGAGCGATGTCAAAGAAGGTCTTTGCCTGGTCAACGCCATGCACATTACTGCCAGTGTTTTCATCAATGACGACGAATCCGGTTTGCATAACGATTATGAAAAATGGCTGGAAAGATTAGCACCCGAAAAACCATATTCTCAATATCAGCACAATGGATTTGAAGACAATGCTGATGCTCATTTGAAAAGAACGATCATGGGCAGGGAAGTTGTCGTTGCTATCACTAACGGAAAACTTGACTTCGGACCCTGGGAACAAATATTTTACGGTGAATTCGACGGGAAAAGAAGGAAACGGATTCTTGTGAAGATTATTGGGGAATGATAAATCGAAATGTAAGGACTTTATCTAACTTGTTTGATGATGGACGATATATCGAAACAATTTATGACTTTTTGTCATTCTGAGGAATCTCCCAGAGTGCTTCTCTCGAAGAATTTGCAGACTTTGAAATGTTTTTAGATTGTTAATGTAAGAGATTCCTCGTTATAAAAGCGGGAAGAAAACTCGGAAAGACAGAAAAGGTCGTCATTACGAGTTCTTTCCTGTTGGCATCAAACAAAGCAATCTGCTTCGACTCGTCGTTCCTTGCGAGTCGAATGGAGTTTATAAAGGAATTCAAAATGAGTGATCAAAATAAGACCAGAGAACAATTGCTGGAAGAAATAAAAACTTTAAAAGAAAAGTACAGAATACTCAGAAAAAAAGAAGAGGAAAACATAAAAACCGGATTAAGAAATAAAGCAATGCTAACAGCACTTCCCGACATGTTCTTTCATCTTGATAAAAACGGTATTTTCCTTGATTATCATGTTCATAAAGAGGATTTATTATATGTAAGATCCGAAGACTTCCTATATAAAAAAATTACTGATGTGATGCCTTTGGATATCGCTCAAAAAACGATCGAGATAACCAAAGAAGTTCTCGAAAGCGGTAAAATTCTGTCGTTTGAATATGATCTTCAATTAGGAAATGAAATGAAATCCTACGAGGCGCGCTTTTCTACTTTCGATAAAAACTCGGTTATTGTTCTTACCAGGGATATCACAGAGAAAAAGGCATTACATAAATCTCACCTTAAATTCCTCGAGAAATTCAAGTCTTTAACTGAAAATTTAAATGTCGGTGTTTATAGAACAACAGCCGTTCATAAAGGAAGATTCATTGAAGCAAATCCTGCTCTTATAAAAATGTTCGGATTTAACAACAAGGAAGAATTATTTTCTATAAATGTAGCAGATCTTTATTTGCATCATGAAGACAGAGAAGAGCTTAAAAGAATTATGCTGGAAAAAGGATTTGTCAGAAATAAAGAGTTAAATCTTCGAAAAAAAGATGGAACCATGATCATTGCTTCCATATCGACAGTAGCAGTCAAAGATGAAAAAGGTATTTTAAAATATTATGATGGGATAATTGAAGAAATTACAGAGAGAAAGAGGGCGGAACAGGATTTAAGGGAAAGCGAGGAAAAATTCAGGATCCTTGCTGAAAATATCCCTGCAGTGATCTATTTAAGTCTGAATGACGAACAAAAGACTTTAGTTTATTTGAATGATGAAATAGAAAATCTGACCGGATATACAAAAGAAGATTTTCTTAAAAAAAGGATAAATTTTTCTGATTTATATTATCAGAATGATGAAGCAAATATAATTTTAACAAAAGAAAATTCACTGCAAAATAAAAAATCTTTTTATTTAATCTACCGGATCATAGATAAAGATGGAAAAATGCGTTGGGTAGAAGAATATGGAATGGGAGTTCTCAGAGAAAAAAAAGTCATCCTCCTGGAAGGATTTATGATCGATATATCAGCCCGGAAGCAAGCGGAAGAACAGGTTAAAAAAGATTTGAAAGAAAAAGTAGTCTTGCTCCAGGAAATCCATCATCGCGTTAAAAACAATATGCAAGTCGTTTCCAGCTTGCTAAGAATGCAGTCCAAATATTTTAGGGATGAATTTGATAAAAAACTGATCCTGGACAGTAGGAATCGCGTTAATTCTATGGCACTTATCCACGAATCTTTGTATCAATCGAAAGATCTTTCGCAAATAGATTTCGAGTATTATATCAAAACTCTTTGTGGGCATTTGATCTCGACTTTCGGGGTAAAAGCCGAGAGGATAAAATTCAAACAGAATATCAATAAGATTTTTTTGGATATCAATAAAGCCATTCCTTGCGGTTTGATCATTAATGAATTGATCTCCAACTCAATAAAATATGCTTTTCCGGATGATAAAGCAGGAGAAATCTCCATCCACATGGAGTTAAAAAACAACGAATATACTCTCACTGTTTTTGATAACGGCGAAGGCTTGCCCGATGATATCGATTTTCAAAATCCAGAATCATTAGGTTTACAATTGATCAGTGCTTTGACAAAGCAACTGCATGGTAAGATTGATCTAAATAGAAGAAATGGAACATATTATATAATAAAGTTCGAGAAAGAATTTAAAAGATAACTTATCCTTTTGTCCTTCTGATGGTCGCAGAACACAGTCTTTCCAAAAAGAAGGAATGCCTGTGAAAAATGAGAAATTCCGGCTTAATTGTCAAAAATTGGTTTTTCTTTATAATAAGGTAAGGGCGGTTTTATAAAAGGCGGATATATGAATGATATAAAAAAAACAAAAAGACAATTGATTGAGGAACTCGGGGAACTTCGAACTCAACTTAAAGTTTTTCAGAAGAGAGAAAAAAAAGAATCAGGTAATCCGGACGGGTCTTTAAAAACTGTAAATGTTCCTGATATGTTTGCTCAACCATTCCTGAAAGCTCAGGATTATGTAAAACAATTCTTTGCAGATCGTGTAGAAAATCCTGAAAAGGCAACGATCAAGATTTCCGGTGAGAGGTATATCCTGGTTCGAGCTGCATCGATGTCTATTGAATTTTTTGATCTGATCAAATATCTGTATCGCGATTATTCAAAAGAAGAATCGAGGAAAGTTGCCAATGGATTTTTGTTTGATATCGCTCATGCTCTTGGTAAAGCAGATGCCAAAGTTTTTCATACGAAAATGAATGTCGAAGATCCGGTAGAAAAACTTTCAGCCGGTCCGATCCATTTTGCTTATTCCGGTTGGGCATTTGTCGATATCTTACCCGGATCAAAACCATCTCCTGATGAAGATTATTTTCTGATATACGATCATCCTTTTTCCTTTGAAGCAGATGCCTGGCTTTCACGAAACAAAAAAACCGATTTCCCGGTCTGTATTATGAATGCCGGGTATTCATCAGGTTGGTGTGAAGAAAGTTTTGGTATTCCTCTCGTAGCTGTCGAGATAGAATGCCGCTCCAAAGGAGACGAGCATTGTCGTTTTATCATGGCTCCACCTTCCCGGATTGATGAACATTTATCTCGTTATAATAAAAAGCCTTATGAGGATTCAGCAAAACTTCATAGTTTTGAAATACCTGAATTTTTCCAAAGAAAACGGATGGAAGAAGAAATAAAAAAATACCAAAACCACCTTGAAGAACTGGTTTCACAAAGAACTTCTCAGTTAGAAATCATTAATGAAAAACTTAAACAGGAAATATTAGAAAGAATACAAGCTGAAAAAGCTTTAAAGGAAAGTGAAATCAAATTCAGAACTATCGCCGAAAATGTTAATGTCGGGATTTATCGAAATACTTCAGGTCCAAATGGACATTTCCTGGAAGCCAATCCTGCTTTTATCCAGATGTTCGGATTTGAGAGCAAAAAAGATTTGATGAATATAAAAGTATCGGATTTATATATTAATTCCGATAAAAGGAAAAAGTTCAATAAAAAAATGCTTACCCAAGGATTTGTCAAAGACGAAATTTTGGATCTGAAAAGAAAAGACGGAATAAAAATAATTTGTTCTATTTCAGCAGTAGCTGAGAAGAATCGACAGGGAAAAATTCTGTATTATGATGGAATGATCGAAGATATTACAAAAAAGAAAAAAGCCGAAGACCAGATAAAGAAAAATCTGGCTGAGAAAGAAGTTCTTCTAAAAGAAGTTCACCACCGGGTAAAAAATAATATGCAAGTTATTATAAGTTTGTTAAGATTACAGACTCGATATGTTACTGATAAGCAAGCAATCAACTTTTTTATAGACAGTCAGAACCGGGTCGGTTCCATGGCTTTAATTCATGAAAAGCTCTATAAATCAAAAGATTTGAGCAAGATCGATTTCAAAGAGTACACACAGGATTTAGTTCAAACCTTGATCAAATCTTATAATATCGACCGTATGATGATCGATTTTGAAGTGAATATTGAGGGTCTTTTTCTGAATATTAACCAGGCTATTCCCTGCGGATTAATTATAAATGAATTAATTACAAATTGTCTGAAATATGCATTTCCGGGGAATCGGAAAGGAAAAATTGGTATTGATTTTCATCTGCAGGTTGGACAATATTCTTTAACCGTCTATGATAATGGTGTCGGCATTCCTCGTGAAGTTGAAATGGAAAATCCGAAAACACTTGGATTGCAATTAGTTAATTCTTTAACTCAACAGCTGCACGGAACGCTTGAATTGATAAAAGAAAAAGGAACTGCTTTTCATATACAATTTAAAAAATAAGCTGTTTTTCCCTTCCGAAGCCTTCTCTCACTTTTTCTTATGTCCGAGGATTCGGAAGGTTTATCGGAAGAAGATTTTTTTGTTGAGAGATGAAACTATGCGAATCTTATTTGAGAGAAATTCTTTGCAGGAAGCTTCGGAAAGATATGTTTATTGTTCTGTTTCTTCATTTCCAAATTCCTGATCCAGCCAATTCCATTCTTCATCAGAAAGTTCACCACAATAATGATTTGTGATTTCCACTAAAAAGAGTCTATCAGTATCTTCCAGAATACTCTCGAACCTGTTGGAAATCTCATCTAATTTATCTTCCGTAGAAATCAGTAAAGTGTCGGGTGAAATCTGGATAATGTTGTTATAACTATCGAGAAAATTTCTGAATTTGTTTCTTTTTGCTCTTGCTAATCGACGACCAATAAAGTTGATTTCATAGTTCATTAAATAAACTGCCATTTTATTCTCCCCCTGGAATTGCTCCGATTCCATAATCAAATATGGAAGATTCCTGTCAAGTCTGAATAAAAATGGAGTTTATTGGACAGACATATCGGTTTGTTTTAAGAGTTTGATCAACTCATAGATAATTTCACCTGTTATTCCCCAGATGATCTCATTTTCATATTCATAAACATAGATTTTTCGAAAGAAATTTCCCCAGGTTTTGTTATATTTTGGCGGAAGACCTAATTGCTTTGTTGGTAAAATGGAAATTTCTTTTCCTTTTTTATTTTTATAATTGGATTGTGCTTGTATTTTGATTTTATATTCTTTGGGATCATTATCGATAAAGAAAGATATTGGAATCGCGAGAACTTTCTCAACTTCATTTTTCTGGACATTCAATTCAGTTAGATCCCGGATCAAAAGTCTGCCCACAAATGTATGAACAATCTTTCCATTAGGATTAACAAGAGTATCGAAAAGACCATCGATCAGTATTTTCTCTCTATTGCTCCCGAGTTCCTCTGCTGTTTCCCTGACAGCAGCTTCCTGATAATTTTTATCTTTGCCCGGATCAAATCCACCTCCGGGAAAACATATCTCGTTTCCCTGCCTGATATTTTTTGCTCGTTTCTGAAGCAAAAGGTGATATTTCCCATCGAGCTGTAGAAATGGGATCAAAACAGCTGAGATAAAATAGTTCTCACGACCAAGTATATCCGGTGTTTGCGGTAAGTTTTTTAATAGATAAAAGTTTTTCTTCATATTTCCATGAGTTTGAAGGATTTAATCGAATTTCAGGCTGCTGCCGGAAACTTTACCTCAGTTTTCAAAGTTCTCATTCAAATTTTTTGAGTTTCTCGATTTTCTCCGTTATCCTTTTAGTTTTGTTTTTATCTTTCGTCAGAAAAAGTGCTTTCTCAAAAAATACGATCGCTTTTGGATAATTCTTTGTTTTTTCATTTATTCTTCCCAACCGGTAAAACGAATCCAGAGATGTTACATCGATTTCAACTGCTTTCAGGAAGTACTCTTCAGAAATCTTATAAAACTTTTTATCGTAACAAAAATAGGCGAATCTTCTCGCTGCTTTAAAGTCACTTTGCACGATTTCTTTTAATTTAACATACATCAAATATGCCGGGAAATCCTGTTCGAGAAGTTTATAACTCAGGATTGCAGGTAAATACGGTTCCGGATGCTCGGGTAAATACGCGATTGCTTTCAAAGACAATTCAACTGCCCGTTCAAAATATCCGTTCCTAATTTGAGTTTCTGCTTCTTTGATCTCACTCTCGATAGGAAAGATCCTGTAATCCACACTACTGCTGTCGACAAATATATGCATAAAATGATAGAATCCGCCTTCTTCCGGTTCATCAGCATAAAGCGGAGCTCCGGCTCCTCCGGTTATGATCTGATGCAGTCCGTTCACAAATGTGTGATTATAAATATGAACATGACCCGCAAAGACCATTTCTACATTACTGTTGATAAAAAGTTTTGCCAATTCGTCCCTTTCTTTTGGATAATAATCAAGACTCATTCCGATATGTTTGATCTTCGGGTATAATGGTCTGTGAATGAATACGAAAATGTGTTCAAAAGATTGTGCTTTCTGTAATTCTTCTCTTAGCCATTCCAGTTGCTTGTCGACGATCTTTCTTTTTTGTCCCGGTTCATCGGTGTTTAGCAAGATATAATAACAATTTTCATATGAAATACTCTTGAAAGTTGGTCCGAATCTATCTGTAAATTCGTTTTGCAGAGAATCGATATTAACGACATCATGATTTCCCGGAGCAATATAAACAGGAATATTTCCTAAAATTTTAAGAAGTTCCTCGAAATCTTCATACATTTGGATCAATTCTTTTCTGTCTTCCGTGTATCCGGAAATAACATCTCCCGTAGAGAACACAAGATCAGGTTCAAGTTCTTTTATCTTTTCGAGAACTTTGTAAAAAACATAAGGCTGCTCTTCGGTCGGAGGACGGCTGTCTCCCATAACGGCAAAGCTGAATGGTTTTGATAAAAGGGTGGATGAGAAAAGAGTCAATATCAGAATGAAAGCAAATAAATCTCTCCACATAAAATCTCCTTATTTCAAAGATCAAGATTGAAAGTTTGATCGTCTTTTTTAATGTCAATAAGAATCGTTAAAAACCTTCCTCGATCGGGTTGCTACCTCTGTAAAACAAGATTCCGATCTTGTTGTCTTGGTCGCTTTTGGATCGCATGTTCCTTTGCTCCTATAGAGAATTTATACATTTTTATACTCAGTACGGAACTTACTGTAAGTTTGACGCAGGAGCGTCGATCATTGCATTCCAACGCCGGAGCGTTGGAACGAGAAAGAGATTTGTTATTTGTGTTTTGAGATTTTCTTTTAATCGTTCCAACATAAGATGTCGGTCAGCAGCCGGACAACGGGTAGTTAGAATTCAAAAAAAAGCCCCGAAACGATCAGGGCTTTCTTGCAGGTAATTCTTGTTTCTCCGATATTACTGGGGAGGAGGATGAAACAAGATCGTTTTTAAATGTCGCCGAATTCATCGATTTCGACATTTATTTCTTTTTGTTTTAGTTTTTCCAGGTCTTTGCATTTCTTCTTTTTCATGATTTTTATCTTATCGATATTATCTTCCAAATGATCGATGTCCAAAAGATGTTCTTCTTCTCCGTCGACCCATACTTTCATTTCTCCGTCTTCGAGAAAGACTTCAACTTTATTGCTTTTCAAATCAAGATCTTTTCTTTTTGCGATCTCGACATCGATAGTCATTGTCTTTTTCTTTCGTTTTATTTCCAGTTGGATCGTTTCTCCAACCTCTTTTTTAGAGATCACTTTTTTGATATCTTTTGTGCAGTCGATTTCTTTGCCATCGACTTTCAGGATGATATCATCTTCCATGAGTCCTGCTTCTTCAGCTGGAGTATCCTCAAAAACTTCGTCTATGACAATTTTCTTTTCAATGATTTCTTCATCACCGGTTTTGGTTTTATTTTCGGTATAAGAAAGAAGAACCCCGATATGTTTTCCATTAGTATCTTTATATTTGTAAACGAAGACAGATGCCGGATCTTGAAAGTTGGTAAATTCAATATTATCGAGATCATAGAAATAGCTGAAAAAATCATCTTTTTCACCGAGAGCAACATCGAAAGTTTTATAATCTCCATCCCGGAAAATCTTGATCTTAACCTTTTGTTCGGGTTTCAGGAGCCTCAGCATTTTTGTAACCTGGTCGGTTGTATAAATTTTATCACTATCGATTTGGAGAATAACATCATTATCCTCGATCCCGGCTTCTGCTACAGGACCATCTTCGACAACGCTTTCGATTTCCACACCGTAATTTTCCTTTAGACCGAGATCTTTAAAATCTTTTTCATCGAGATTTTCCAGGTAAACGCCGAGATACGCTTTCTTTTTTTTCTCAGGAATTTCCTTTTCACCAAGAGTTAGTTTGATCGTTTTTTCTTTTTTATCCCGGATAATTTTTACCTGAACTTTATCTCCCGGTTTATGAAGTCGGATCATTTTGGTCAGCTGGTCGAGAGTGTAAACCTTTTCACCATCGAACTCGATGACCACATCTTCTTTTTTGAAACCTGCTTTTTCAGCAGCTCCATCTTCGATAACTTCAGTGATCAAAACTCCATGTTTTCCATCGATCTCGTATTCTTCAAAAAATTTCTCATCGAGGTCTTGCAGGAAAACACCCATAAATGCTTTGGTTTTGGCAACCAGTGGGTTTAACATGAAGAGTAATAATAAAACACCAATCAGTATTTTTACCGATCTTTTTCTATTCATTGTTCCTCCTTTTTTTTTGTCATTCTGAGGTTTCCTCCAAAGGTTCCATCGAAGAATCTACAATTTCCATTGACTGCAATTTTACTTATTAGCTAAAGATTCCTCGAAAGAACAGCAGGAAGATAACTCGGTATGACAGTTGTTTTCATTCTCTTATTTTATTTCTTTATTCAATGACTATCCATACTTATCAATTTTTTTTGTTTTGGTTTATTTTGGTCAAACTCGGAAATGATCATCAGGTTTCCGTTTTTAGAGGAGACATATTTCCTGATAATATATGCTTTTTCTTCCTGATAATTGGTTGGATTTATCTTGTTGGCTAATTTAGGATTATAAATAGATGTTTGTTTGATATAATCATCTATCGGAACAAGTTCTTCTTCTATTTCCTCTATTTCTTCTTTTTGGAAAGCAAACCTGTTAATATCATCTGCTATTTTAGGTTTCAAGATGGTTGAGATAAGATATATCACGAGCAAACAGGCAAAAGCAGTTGCCAATTTGTATCGCTTTTTATATTTTCTTTCCACATTAAAATATTTCCGAACTAATTTTTGTCTTAATTTATTCTGAAGCTCGTAATTTTTGATTTCTGGAATTTCCATTTTTTCTATCCGGTCTTCAAATTTATTCATAATTGAACTCCTCTTTCAGAGAATTCCTTAATTTATTTATGATCCGGTGCATCTTGACTTTAACAGCGTTTTCTTTTTTTTTCAGGATTTCCGCAATTTCTTTATATTTCATTTTTTCAAAAAACCTTAATGTTATTAAATTCTGTTCCTCGCTCGATAAAATAGTCATTTTCTTTCTGACGATCTCGAAATCAGGATAGGATTTCGCTGTTGGAACCCTGTTAATTTTAAATTCATTTTTAATCTTATCACTTCTTTTCCTGTTTCGATAAAACTGGTTTATCTCATTCACAGCAATCCTGTATAACCAGGCAGAAAAAGAACTCTTTTTTGAATCCAGGAAACGAAAAAGATCAATTTTTTTCATTGCTTTGAAAAAAACATTGCTGATGATCTCATCTCTGATCAGATCGTCCTCAATCACTCTATGATAAACAAAATTATTTATTCTGGGAAAATACTTCCGGTAAAGAATATCGAATTCCTTGATATCTCTTTTTGCCCGGGCTATGGTTTTTCTTTCAGAATCCAATTTTTTACCTATTTTAGATTTCCTTTTTTCTTCTGCACTTATAACGAAAACAAAAAAAAAAGTTACTTTTCAATAAAAAAAAATGTTTTAAAATGTCAAATTTTAAAAACTCCATTCAATATCAAAATGAAAGAAATAAGTGCGGGATTTTTTTTTTTCTTTACAACATTTCCAAAAAAACTTTTTTAACCCCCAAATGGTGGAGTTAATTGAAAGAAAATTTATTTTAAAATATTCGAGGAAAGCAAATGAAAAAAACAATCCTATTTTTGGCTTTTGTAATATGCGTTATTTCACTTTTCGCTCAACAAAGTGAAGGATTTGAGACAACTACAAAATTACAACTTGAACAGCAGTTTTCGGAAAGGATCGAGAATACTTTATTCCCTTTTGTCGGGGAAAATATCGTAATAGTTAAGCTAACATTAATGTACCCTTCCTATTTAAGATCCGAAATAAATGTCGAAAAAAATGATAATCTTGAAGTTGCTCCAG
Organism: uncultured Candidatus Cloacimonadota bacterium; assembly: GCA_964521025.1. Lineage (GTDB taxonomy): Bacteria > Cloacimonadota > Cloacimonadia > Cloacimonadales > TCS61 > DRTC01. The sequence goes on from CAZFPK010000042.1 coordinate 19,832, forward strand.
TCCCAAGAGAAAAAATTCCGGTATTATACGATCAGGACAAACATGAAGATATTTTAACTAAAATTCTTTTCAAAGAGATTACAGTTTATTTACAGAAAAATGTTGCTGATGAAATGGTAAACTTTGTTCGGGAGAATCTTCCTATCTGGTTCAATATAGATCAAACAAAAGGAGATACTATCGCTATCAGCAAGGTGTTAACATTTATGGATGAAATTACCGATGCGAAAGAAATTGTAGAAGTTCCGGCAGAAAAGGAAGAAGAAGCTGCTACGACTCCAAATTATTACCTGATTTTAGGAATCATATTATTATTGATTCTTCTTATCATTATTTTTGTCATTAGTTCCGGTATGAAAAACCTTTCAAATTCATTGCAAAAAGCAAGTTCTGCAAGTTCGGAAAGAGAACTGTATTTAAGAGGTGGTGCTCAAACAACGAGGGATATGAAATCCACACTTAGTCTGGATACTTCCAATAAAACACCATTACCGATAAGAATAATCGAGCAGGAAGATGAAAAAATTAATGCCTACAATTTTGATTTTCTTGAAAAAATTTCAATCGAGAGTTTTTATAAGTTGATCAGAAATGAATCGGATAATATAATCGCATATATAATATCCAGCATTTCTCCGGATTATGCTCATCGGTTTATTGAAAGATATCCGGCAGAATCAGAGAAAATTGTAAAATTGATGATGACGGAAGTACCTACAAAGAAAGCAGATATCGAAAAAATAAGACAAAGACTTTTTGAGAATTATGAAAAAATGATAGCAGAAGATAAATTAAAATTCGATGGTAAAGTTTCATTAATCCGGATTATAAATTCTCTTACAGCAAAATCTTCCCAAGAAATTGTCGATAAGATAAATAATGTGGATAAAAACTTCGGAGAACAGATAAAGGAAAAAGTCTTCTTATTTGATAACTTCCAGGATCTAACCGAGGAGGAATTGGAAAAGGTCATCATGAATGCTGATCGTAATATGTTTATCCGATTTTTAGCCAGTATCGGAAATGACCTTAAAGAAAAATTCTTTCATAATTTAACAACCAGGGCTTCCATGATTATTGAAGAAGAATTGGACAATCTCGGGCAACTTTTGGATGATGAAAAAGAGCATGCTGTTAATGATATGCTGAATGAAACCAGAAGAATTTTGAATTATAAATAAGGAAGGAATCATGAAATCATCAATAATAATTGGTTTTATCCTCGGTTTTGGAATCATCTTGGTAATTATACTGACCAAAGAAGATGTGGGTTATTTCTTTAATCCATCAGCACTTGCAATTACTCTCGGTGGGACAATAGCAGCATTAATAATATATTTCTCACCACACGCCCTGAAAGAAGCGATAAAATCTTTTTTTAACATTTTTAGTGAAAAGCAGTATTCACCACCAAGAATAGTCGATCTTGTCGTCGATGTAAATAAATCGATTCGAAAAACAAGCTATCGTAACATCCTAAATTTTGATCAAGTCCGATCTGTCCCCTTTTTAGTGAAAGGATTATCTCTGATAGTCGATGGAGTTAGTTCAAATAATTTGGAAGAGATTATGATCAGGGACAGCAGATCAATGTACGAAGGAAATAGAATTGCAGAAAGAGTTTTCGGAATTGCCGGAAGTTTTGCTCCTATGTTCGGTATGATGGGAACGGTTATCGGTTTGATCGCTATGTTACACAGGATCGATAATCCGGCTGCAATTCCTGCGGCTATGGGTTTGGCTTTGGTTACGACTTTATATGGATTGATCTTATCAGCTCTTGTCTTCAAACCGATATCCGGAAAAATTAGAGATAAAAATATGACTGATTCCAGAGTTAGAGATATCATTATCGAAGGTGTTCTCTCCATTCAAAGAGGTGAAAATTCACAAATCACGAAAGAGAGATTGATCGGATTTCTGAATTAAACAGGAATTATCTATGAGCATTATAAAGAAACTCACCGAATTAAATGTCAGGAGAAGGATCGAAGGTCTTGAAGATGAAAATTACGAGAATGAAAACCTTCTTGATGTCATGGTTCCCTATGCTGATTTAATGACATTGCTCTTGATCTTTTTCGTTTTCTTTTATACAATCAGCGGTATCCAGACTGCGGATAATGTTACAGATGAATCTGTGGAAGTAATCGAGAAAACAAAGCTCGATTCTTTATTAAAACTTAATGAACAGGTTATCACAATTCCCGGTGAGATCCTTTATGAAACCGGTGATGCTGAATTGAAAAAAGTATCATACAAAACACTCGATTTGATTGCAGCTGAAATTAAAAATGAAATGAGGGACGAGGATAACTGGGTGATCAGAGTTGAAGGTCATACCGACGATGTTCCGATTTCGAATTGGAAATACAGATCGAACTGGGAACTTTCGACTTCCCGGGCTGTAAGTATTGTCAGGTATTTTTTAGAAAATGGATATTTTGAAGCAGAGCAAATGACAGCCATGGGTTACGGAAAATTTAAACCTCTAGCACCAAATGATACTCAAGAAAATCGAAGGAAAAATAGAAGAGTAGAAATAAGACTGAGTAAATCGTCTGAATGAATTTTTCCATGAAATAAATTAAGATTTTTTAGCAATATTTAAAAGGAAGGATATCAAATGAAATATGTAATTGTATGTTTTTCAATATTTATTATATTTTTTACCTTTTTGGAAGGATATAATGCCAGATTAGAATTTAAACTTGCACGAGATTTTTATAACCACCATTTTAATGAAAAAGCGAAAGAAAAATGCATTATTATCTATAACCATCCGATGTCATCCGAGAACTTAAAAGCAGCAGCCTTGTATCTTTTAGGCCAGATTTCATTCGAAGAAGAAGATTATAAAGTTGCTATCGATGATTGGGAAATTCTTATAAATGAGTTTCCTGATTCACCGGAATCTAAGGAAATTGACAGGAGAATACCTGAAATTCAGATAGCTGTCAACAAAGGTCCCAGTCTGCAGGTATCTTCCCTTGAAATTGCTAATGATTTTCACAGGCATAATTTCTCGGATAAAGCAAAAGAAAAGTTCCTGGAAATTTATCATGACCCGGATGCTTCCAATGATGAAAAAGCTGAAGCTTTATATCTTTTAGGTCAGGTTACATTTGAAGATGGAGATTATACTATTGCCCTGGATGACTGGAGTATTTTAATAGAGAAATTTCCTGAATCCGAACATACTAAAGAAATTTCCAAAAGGCTTACACACTTGAAAGATATTATAAGTAGCGATTCGGAAGGTTCAGTGACAAATGTAATTGCCAGATCATATATTAAAAATGGAGATTTCTGGTCAAACTCAAAGAATAAATTCATTGTAGATTCTTCCTGGATGCCCAGTTTGGATATAGCTGTCGATTGGTATGATCGAGTAATTAATGAATTTCCAAAATCAAATGCAGCAGAAGTTGCTTACCAGAGGAAAATATTCTCCATACTCGGTTGGAAAGAATCAGGAAGGGATGGTGCGGCTTTCGGATTGATGTTTGATTTCGATAAGTATATTCCATTACTTTTGAAGACTTTTAATGATTTTGAAAAGGATTTTCCGAACAGCATTTTTCTTCAGGGTTTTCGTTATCAGATAGCTCAAACTTTTTGGGCAAATGAAGATTGGGAAAACTCAAAAAAATGGTTAGAAAAAGTAATAGCAGCCGGTAATGGAGAAAAGACTTTTTATACGGAAACTGCGAAAGCTCGCATCAAGAAGTTAAATCACTAATTTATTGATCCGGGAAGGTAATTAAAATTGATGAATTCGTAAAAAGTCAAAAATTTACGAGAACTGTCATCTTGAGCGTAGTCAAAAGATCAATAGTAGCAATATTTTATAAGATTCTTTCCCGAGCAAAGACTCGGGACTCAGAATGACATAAAATGACTTTTTTCGAAACCGTCGAAATTATTAATACATTTTACTCGCTATTGAGCATTAATAAAATAAGATTCTTTTACTGAATATAACTTATTAAGAAAGAAATATTATAATTTTTTAATCAATAAATAAATATTATAACCTTCTTTAATCTACTTAGTATTTTTAAAATCAAAATATTTTTTTCCTTTACAACTTATCGGCATTTTATTTTTAGAACCTAAAATTAGATTATCTTGATAGAAAAAAATATTGAAATTTTTGAGGAAATAAATGAAAAAAATATTGATATTCTTATTTTTAATTCTCCTTTTTTATATGATTTCAGCACAGAATTCTGATGATGAAGATACTATTATCAAGTTGCAAACCGAGCAAAGTCTATCCCGAAGAGTCGAGGAATTACTTCTTCCTTTTGTTGGAAAAACAGTTGTTGTTATCGATTTAAAACTCAGTTATCCTTCTTTTAGTTTAGCAGATTTTCAAAGTTCAATTATTAATGATGATCAGTTATCTTCCCGAAAAAAAGCAGATATTGTTTCTGCTAATATCGAAAAATTAGAGACGAATAGGATAAAAATTCTTTCAAAAAATGTTACTGTATATTTAAGTGATACAATCGACAGACAAATGGAAGATTTCGTCAGGACAAGTGTGATAAAATGGCTTAAATTGGATACTTCTAAAGAAGATAAATTATCTTTGAGCAAAACTTTAGGTGTCAAAGAAATAACCAGTGCAATATCCGGAAAACAAATAGGATTCGCAAAAACTGAGAACACAGCTTCAGATGAATTTACACCAGTCAAAATTGAAGGTTTTGATATTAATATTTACATCGTTATGGTATCTGCCTTATTGATGTTATTGCTCATTATCCTATTATTTATGAATTCTTCATTTAAAACCGGTCTCAAAGGTTTATCTGCTTCGATTGGTTCATTAAATGTCGGCAGAATCGGTAGTGCTGATCTGTCTGCTAAACTTGTTCAATCCAAAGCTCCTACAATATTGGAGGATTCCAAGAAAAACCCTCTTCAAATAAGCGTTCTTGAACAAGAAAGAACAGAAGAATTTACTCCTGATTTCAGTTTTTTGGAAAATCTCAAGATCAGCAGTTTAGGTGAAATCCTGAAGAAAGAATCTTCCCAAGATGCAGCTTTTGTGCTTTCTACATTATCTCCTGATTTCGCTAAAGATTTCTTTGATGAGTTCACTGGTGATACCGAGGAAATCATTAATACTCTCTTGTCGAATTTCGATATTTCCAAAGAATATGTGGAAATTTTACAAAATAAACTTTTTAAAGAATATAAGAAATCCCTTGCAATTGAGCCATTGAAAACTGATGGAAAAGATACTTTAATCAGATTTGTAAACTATCTACCTTCGGAAAGATCGAAGAAATTATATGAAAAAATTGAGGAAATCAACTTTGAAAAAAGCAAGGATTTGAGAAAGCGAATACTTATGTTCGACGATCTATCCGAACTAAATGATGATGAAATAATGAGTATTATCGATAACTTGGATCATGATTCATTAGTTCTATTTTTGAAGAGCGTTAAATATGAGATCAGGGAGAGATTTTTTAGTAAAATGTCCGAAAGAATTGCATCGATGTTCAGGGAAGATATGGAACTTCATAGAGCCCTTTCGGATGAAGAAAAGGAAGAAACAATAAATGATTTTTTAAATTCTATAAGAGAAATATTGCATTATAAATAAGGATAAAAACATGAGATCTTCATTATTTATTGGTTTAGTTAGCGGTCTACTTTTGATTATAATTGTGATTTTTTCACAGGAAGATGTCGATTATTTTCTTAATTGGAGCGCTTTTATAATTACTGTAGGGGGGACAACCTCAGCTACTTTCGTCTATTTTTCTTTTACAGATCTGAAGTATGGAATTCTCGCTTTTTTTAATATTTTTCTGGAAAAAAATAAACGGTCATCTCATATCATCAAAGTTATCCTGGATGTGAACAGGCGTACTCTGAAAAGTGGTATTAATAGCTGCACGGAGCTTGTAACAGTTAGACAGTTACCTTTTCTGGAAAGAGGATTAAGATTAGTTGCAGATAATGAGGATCCAGATTTAATTAAAGAAATTTTATTAAAAGATCACAGATTAATTTCGAGAAAAAGCAACATTGCTGAGAATGTTTTTTATATTTCCGGAAGTTTAGCTCCGATGTTCGGGATGATGGGAACGGTTATTGGTCTGATCGCGATGCTTAATCGAGTAAAAGATCCGAGTTCCATTCCGGCAGCAATGGGACTCGCCCTGGTAACGACTTTATACGGTTTGATTCTTTCCGCACTGATATTGAAACCGATATCGGGAAAGATCCGCGTTAAAAATTTGAAAGACGCGAGACAGAGATTATTGATAATCGAAGGCGTTCTATCGATCCAGAGAAGAGAAAATACTCAACTTTTAAACGAAAGACTGCATGGATTCATAGACTAACGGATTTAGGATAAGAGCTTTGAATAAAGAACCTATAAATATAAGCATTAAAGAAAAAAAACAAACATCTGCTTCCCAGGATGATTCTTCTAAAATAGATAACAAAATTATTGAACATGAGAGTCTGTTAAGCGAATTGGAAATGCATCAACGCGGAACCGAAAAAAAACTCGATGAAAATGTACTCGATACGATGATTCCTTATGCAGATCTAATGACATTGTTATTAGTTTTCTTTGTTTTTTTCTTTATCATTAGTGACTATGAAAAATCCCGGATGATTATCGAGAGCCAGGAAATAACAGAAAAAATCAATGTGGATGCCATGTTTGATCTTAATGAAAAGACAATTACTATTCCCAGCGAGATCCTGTTTGATACGGGGAAATCTGAGTTGAAATGGAGGGCTAAAACTGCCTTGAGCGATATAGCCAACAACATTAAGGATGTTATAGTTGGTGAAACAAACTGGCAGGTGCGGATCGAAGGTCATACGGACAATGTTCCCATCTTCACAAAACAGTTCGCTTCTAATTGGGAATTATCGACTGCGCGCGCATTAAGTGTCGTGAAATTCTTTATCGATAATAACTATTTTTTACCTGATCAGTTACAGGCAATGGGTTATGGAGAGTTCAAACCGCTTGTTCCCAATACAACAGCGGAGCACAGAAAAAAGAATAGAAGAGTCGAGATAAAATTAAACAGAAAATATTAAAGGGAAATGAAATGAAAAAGAGATTGTTGGTGTTTTTAGTATTAATGTTTTCTTTGATCCATTTGGGAGCGATCGGGATTGATTTTGGTTCTTCAGAAAATATTGTATATCATTTGAAATTAGCCAGAGACCTTTATGAACATGATTTTAAGGAAGATGCTCTGGAACTTTTTATTAAACTCTACCATCATTCGAAATCACCTAAAAGTATCAAAGTAGAATCTTTATATACGATGGGAAAAATTTCATTTGAATTAGAGAGATTTGAAACTGCTTTTAAGGATTGGGAAATCCTCTATAATGATTTTCCCGAGCATGAATTGACCAAGGAAGTTCTGGAAAGATTAGCTGATAACAGAAATGCCGCAGATAGAAGTAAAAAATCTCGATTGTCGATTTTGGAAGTAGCTAATGATTTTTATCGTCATAATTTCACAGAGATCGCCAAAGAAAGATTCCTCGATGTTTATCATGATCCGTCATCTTCTGATGATGACAAGGCAGAAGCTCTTTACCTGGTTGGACAAATAACATTTGAAGAAGGAAATTATTCGGTTGCTCTCGATGATTGGGAAATTCTGATCAGGAAATATCCGGAATCCGTGCAAACAAAAGAAATTGCCAAAAGAATCCCGCAACTTAGAGATATCATTACCAGCGATATGGAAGGAACTGTCACAAATGTTGTTGCTCAATCCTATCTGCTCAATGGAGATTTCTGGTCGAATGCGGACAGGAAGTTCACCATCGATTCTTCCTGGATGCCGAGTTTGGAGATCGCAATAAACTGGTATGATAAAATAATCGAGGAATTCCCCGGAACAAGTGATGCGGCCATAGCTTATCAGAGAAAAATGTTTACTTTGCTTGGTTGGAAAGAAAGCAGCAGAACAGGAAGGGCTTTTGGATTAAAGGATGATTTCGAGAAATATATCGCTCAGGTTTTAGAGACTTTTAATAATTTTGAAAAAGAATTTCCTAAAAATTCCTTCCTGCAGGGATTTAGATATCAAATTGCTCAAGCCTTTTGGGCTAATGAAGACTGGAGCAATACAAGGAAATGGCTGCAAAAAGTTATTGCTGCCGGAGAAGGGGAAGATACATTTTATACTGAAACTGCTAAAGCGCGTTTGAAGAAAATCGAATATTGATTTTTTTTCTCGTTCCCGAACTCCTTTCTGGAAATGCAAGATGAGAAAATCTCTGTTTCCATTCGTTCCCAAGCTTCTGTTTGGGAATTCAATCTCAAGTCATCCAATAATCATTGTTTCTCGTTCCCAAATTCCCGTTTGAGAATGTAAGGGACTTATTTTGAAAATAGATGATTAATAATAACTGAAACAATGTTTCAAAACCTATCATTACAAAACAGGAGTTTTGTAATGAGAAGATATTGTCATCCTGAACATAGTCGAAGGATTTTATTTAATTTATTGCTGACCAAATTACAAAATAAGAGTTTTATAATTAAAGTATTTCAGGCTCTTTGAAGAAATGAGTGGGTAAGTGTAAAAAATATCCAATATCGAACAAGGAATATCCAACCGATGAACTAGAAAAAAAAGAAAAAAGAGAAATGAACTCGACAACATCCAAACTGCAATGAAAATTTTACCGGTTGCTCAGCGAGAAATAAATTAAAAAAAGAATGAAAAAGAAAAGAAAGTTTGATTTACTGAACTGATTCCAACAACAATATCAAATAAATATATTTCTCCTGTCTTTGACACCAGATTCTCCCGCAACAGGTATGAACAGGGCGTTT
>CAZFPK010000043.1:0-27533 GCA_964521025.1 uncultured Candidatus Cloacimonadota bacterium
CGATTCCTGTCAAATTACACCTTAATGCTCTGTCCTAATTTGCTAATCCATTATATATCTTCCAAATCTTTATCATTAATTTCTATTTGTGCCACTCTATCAAAAAAAGTTGTTGGTGGTAATTGTTTTGTATCTCCAACACATACGAGGTGGTTACCCCGAATGATTGCACCAAGGCTATCAACTGGTGATATTTGGCTTGCTTCATCAAATATCACAAAATCAAATTTAATTTTCTCAGGATTAATATATTGTGATAGTGAAAGAGGACTCATCATAAAACAGGGACATAACTGTTGGACGACATTAGGCACATTTGCAAATATTTTTCGAATTGAATGATGACCACGCTTTAAGCGAAACTGTCTTTGTAGATAACCCAATTGTGATGATTTTGTGCCTTCCCATGATGAATCTGGTTTTCTCTCATAAAGGTTTGTTAATACTCTGTTTTTTGCTAATTCAAGTTGGAATGAATCTAATTCTTGAAATTTTTTAACAATTTTGTTTTGGGTTAATGCTTCGAAATCTCTCAGTATGGGATTTTTATTAAAAACGTTCTGAAATTGATTGAACAAAAACGATTTTTTAAATTTTATAATTAAATTTTCTATACCATTTTTATCTGAATATATTATCTCTAAATAATTTTCCAGACCAGCTCTTTTACAATCATCAAATGCTTTTTGATATCTTGTCCAATCAACTAATAAGTGAATATTTGCTTTCCAACTGGCTGACAGTCTACCAATATATGATAGTTCAGTTTTTTCGATTCCATTAACAAAAAGGATTTTTTTATTTACAGCTAATCTCTCTAAAACATTTTCTAAACTTGTCATTAGATTTGATATGCTTTCTTCAAGTATGGTTTTATTTTGTAGTAATTCATTAGGAATTGATGATGAATCGAGAATAAATTCTGATAAATTTTTATCATCAAGTTCTGAAATTCGATTTTCTGAATATTTATTAAACCAAGTAATAGCTGCTTTAATTACATCTGTATTTGAATCAGTCCCATTCCAAAGGCTAGAAAGTGGGTCGGTTAGCTTTGATTTTGTATCAACAATTTCTTTTTTGATTTCAAGATTCTTTATAATATTCTCAAGATTTGTGATTATCTCATTGTATGAGAGGTGATTATCAGAATCTGTGATATGCTGGGTAATCATTTTCTTTGTTTTGTAATAATTGGGTTGGAAAATTCGCCAGAATGATTTGAACTTCGTTTTTAGCAGTTCAATGATTTCATGAACTTCCTCGTTGAAGACTTCCTTTTTAAACTTTTCTAATATTTTTTCCTTTTGTGAATTAAACAAGTTAATTCTCTCTAAAACAGGTTCTATTTGAGAACAATATTTATTAACATCAAGAACTGTTTTTAATGATTTTGGAATTTGGTGATTTTCACTTAAAACTGTTAGGAGTTTACAATATAAAATCGTAGTAGAAAAATTAATTAAATCAATTGATAATTTATTTGAGAAAGTCTTTATTTGAATGCAAATGTTTTCAAATTGTTGTAAAAATGAATCTAAACTCTTGCTGATCTTTTGTTGCTCAAACTCATTGATAGTTTTAATTTCGCAACCCCAAAATGGATGATTGTAGGGATGACCAATCATCTCAATTCTATCTTTTAATGTTTCAATTGTAAAAATGGTTGTTTCGTATTGTTCAAAAGATATATTTTCTAATTCAGAAAAATCAATTTCAAGGATTTCGATATTAGAAATCTGGTTTAGTTCACCTGTAAACCAATAAGGTGTTTTATTGAAGTGCTTATCCGGTGTATGAAGAACTCTTGAATATTCGTTTAATTTTTTTCTTAACTTTACAAGTTCATCAATTTTACCACCAATGATTGGTCTTCCTGGATGTGTTGATTCATAAGCATCTTTTAGCTGGTTTAATACATGTCTTTTGTTTGATTTACGACTATGGATTTCAATACAATAATCACCCAAACCTATTGATTGAAGGCGATTATAAACGACGTCTAATGCTGCCATTTTTTCGCTAACAAAAATAACCTTTTTGTTATTAGCTAATAATTCAGCAATTAAATTTGTTATTGTTTGAGATTTACCTGTTCCAGGAGGTCCCTGAATAACAATAGAATTTCCAGTCTTAACTGCTTCAATAGCTTCTTGTTGAGAAGAATCAGCATCAAGTACTTGATATAAATCTAATGGTTTACGTTTTTCGTCTAATTCATCTGCAGAAGGATATTCAGTTGCACTATCAACAGCATTTTTATTAACTCCAGCAAGTGCGAGGATAATTTGATTATTTCTAAAAGCATCATTGTATTTCTCTAAATCCTTGTACATAACAAATTTGGCAAAGGAAAAAAGACCAAGGAATATCTCATTTGTAATTTTCCATCTTTCATTTGATTTGATTAGTTTATTTACATTTTTGAAATAATCCATTGGATCAAACGAATCATTTTCTAATTGAAGTTCAGGGATAAAAAGTTTGAACTCACTGTTCATTTTATATTGTAAGGCTGGATTAACAAATGGTTCTTCATCTGTTGGAAATAATTTGTATTTAGAATTTATTGACCGTTTTTTCAATTCCACAGGCAACATTATTATTGGAGATCTGTTTTTTACATCTGATTGATCTGCTTCATACCATTCAAGCATTCCCAATGTAAGATAAAGGATGTTGTAACCTTGTTCTTCCATAATTGGTTTGCCCTAAACTTAATTCTCTTAAGATTCTTTAGCAACCTTTCGTTAATTATATTTGTTTGAAGGTTAGAATCAATATGCTTTTCTTCTAATTCTTCAATTGAATATTCATGAAACTCACTTTCTTGTTCATTGATTTGTGTAGATCCCGTTTCTTTAAATAGTTCTTCTGTATCTTCTTCTTTAGGTAGGAAATGAAAGGAATTACTCTCGACCACCATAGATTTGAAAACTTCTGATGGTAATTCATCAATTATTTTTATTGTAGTTACTTTGGTTGTTCTAAAGTTTAGAAGACGATTTCGTCTTGATAAATCAATAAGCTTATTTTTCCAAGCTTCGATTTTTTGTTCGAGGATTTCCCTATCTGTTTTTTTAGGCATGTTTTTGATTTAAAAGAATCATTTCGTTTATTGACAAAGTACTCTATCATCACAATCAACTGCAAGACTCGCAGTACAATATCCTTTTATCTTCACTTAATAACATTTCAATAATAGTTTCATTTTTTCTGAAAAAGACACCAACACTCAAATTTCATCGTTTATTATATGTCAATAAATAAAATTTCATGCAAAAAAAAGTGTAATATAAAATCTCGCTGTATATTAGCATTAATATTGAGAGGAATTTATGGTAAAAAAAGATAGTGAAATAATTCGTTTGTGGAAATGGACATTAACAGGGACAAAATAATTTTTGGAAATTACTGAAAAATGAAAACTCAATCACCTCTAACAAAATCTCTCGATCTATCCACCAGCAAATTCGTCTCCGCCTGTGCCGGAGCAGGAAAAACCAAGATTAAACTAACCATTACGACATAATAAGAAGTCAATAATTCCGAATGATTCTTTTTTCAACCAATCTCCTCACCCCGGTCACTTTAAAATTATGTTGACTTTCTCCAGTAAGTATTATTTTTTGTACTTAGTGGAGATAAAATGTTTAAAAGCCATTTACAGTTGATCGAAGAGTTGAAGCAATATTCCTCTCCAAAAGCCAAGATCACGAGAATGATCAACTCGAAAAAGATCATCCAGGTAAAAAGAGGAATCTTTGTCGATGCCGATGAACAAAATTACTCACTTAATAGTATATCTTCAATTATTTATGGACCATCCTATATTTCCTTTGAAAGTGCGTTATCGTTTCATGGACTAATTCCGGAGCGAGTAACAGCAATTACCAGTGCCATATATAATAAAAATAAAAACAAGAAATTTCATACTCCTATCGGCAATTTTTACTATTACTATATTCCTTCAAAAGTGTTTCCTTACGATATAATGATCAGGGATGAAAATGAACAGAATTTTATCATAGCCAGCCCTGAAAAAGCAATTTGCGATTCTTTGTTCAGAGTAAAAAATATTATGACAGATTATGATCTTACTAAATTGTTGATTGAAGATTGGAGAATCGATCTTGAAATATTGAAAAATCTGGACCTGGATTCTTTTCGATTTCTTCTTCCTATATATCGGAAGAAAACCTGTAATCTTTTTGCGGATTGGATAAGGAAGGAGTTTAAGTATGATTAGTGCAATAGAATCGATGTTAGAAAAGTATCGACCGCAAAATATCGAGGATCATAAAAATGCCCTGAAAGAGATCATACAGGAAATTGCTCTTTTAGGATTATTTCGGTCTGGTTTTTTCAATAAAGCAGCATTTTATGGAGGAACTGCATTGAGAATTTTTTATGGTTTGGATCGCTTCTCAGAAGATCTGGATTTTAGTTTACTCACACCTGAAAAGGATTTTAATTTTTCTAAATATACGAAATATATTCAGGACGAACTCGGTGCTTATGGTTTTGTGATGACCGTCGAACAAAAAACTAAAACCATCGATTCTCAAATAAAATCAGCATTTATCAAGGGTGGAACTAAAATACATCTATTAAATATCGACTCTCTCAAAATTCCTGTCAAAGGTGTTCACGCTGATGAAAAAATAAAAATTAAATTAGAAATCGATACTATTCCACCTGCCGGTGCGGAATATGAAATTAGATATCAATTAAATCCGGTTCCTTATTCAGTTAGAATTTTTTCGCTATCTTCACTTTTCGCTGGAAAATTGAATGCGGTTTTGAGCAGAAGTTGGAAAAGCCGGGTTAAAGGCAGAGATTATTATGATTATGTCTGGTTTTTATCAAGAGGTGTGAACTTGAATTTAGATCATCTTGCTCATAGACTGAAACAAAGCAAACAATTGCAGACGGAAAAAATCTTTAACAAAGAATTCCTTTATCAACTTTTATTTGAAAGATTCCGGAAAGTTGACTTCCAACAGGCTAAAAATGATGTTCGACCTTATATAAATAATACTGATATTTTGGAACTCTGGTCAGAAGATTTTTTCAGAAAAATAACGGAAGATAAATTGAAAATTAATTAGAAAAACACCAGGATCAAATATGAAAAATCAGAATACACTTGCTAACTCCCTCGATCTCTCCACTAACAAATTCGTCTCCGCCTGCGCCGGAGCAGGAAAGACTTTTGCACTTTCCAAACGATACTGCAAAATTTTGGATGAATTTACCAGACAAAACTCAGATAAAACTAAACCGGATTGGCTGGGAGTTAAGAATATTCTCGTCATCACTTTCACTAACAAAGCAGCAGCAGAAATGTCCGGCAGGATTTACGAAGATCTGGAAATTCTCTTGCATGGAAATGAAATCGAATCCCTGAAAGAGCAGGAAATCGAACTTGGGGAAAATATCAGGAAAAGTTCGGATGAATATAAACGCTGGGTTCGATCCACATTTTCGCATAATTATATTTCCACGATCGATGGTTTCTGCGGGAAGATCCTGCGCGAAAACGCACATCAAATCGGGATCGATCCGAAATTCAAGACTTTTGAAGATGTGCAGACCGGACAGGTTTTCGATGATACTCTAACAGAATTCATAGAGCAGAAAAGCGAGGAATTCGATAAAAACCTGAAAATTCTGCTGGATAATATTTCAGTCTATAAGATCAGGCAATTCATCAAATATTTATTCGATAATCGTGCTTTCGTACAGGAATGGTTGGAATTCATTAAAAATGATGAAAATTACATTAAAGAAAACTGGATCGCATCTTACACTCCGGATTGCGAAGTCGAGCAATTAACACAAATTCTGCAAAATATCAAAAATTACGCTCATTATTATTCTGCTCCGGAAGACAATAAAGGAATTTCAATTTTTAAAGCTTTAGATCAATCCCTGACAAAACTCACTGCGTCAGTTTCCAAAAAAGAGAAGCAAAGGATAGTTTTAGCAGAAATCCTGCCATTGTTCCAAACCGGTAAAGGAACATATTTCAAAAAAATCTCTTCCTGGAAAAAAACAAATTGGGAAAATGAAAGTATTTACAGAGAATTCAAAGATATCGTCATCGATTTCTGCGATCATCTGCGCGAGGAACTTCCTGAAAACGAAATCCTGAAAGCACCGAATGATAATGACTTCAAAGCGATTCCGGTCTTAAAAAGCCTGGTTGAATTATATACGGAATTTTCCCAAAAAATGTGGCAAAAACAACTCGAATTGAATTTCCTCAATTTCAATGATATTATCCTGAAAACAAAAGAACTCCTGCTGGATTTTCCGAAGATCAGGAAGAAGTATTTCCGGCAGTTCCGGCATATTATGGTCGATGAATTCCAGGATACGAACGATGTCAGGTGGGAAATCATTAAACTTCTCGGGATGAGTAGCCGTGAAGAACACGAAGTTGCGCGAAGAAATGAAAAATTAGATCATAAACATCCGTCAAAAGCCCGACACGGTTCCGAAGATTTCAAACATTCCGAAGTGCTTTGCACATTCGGAAGTTTGAGGGAATCCGGGATTTTTATTGTGGGTGATAAAAAGCAGTCGATCTACCGCTTTAATCAAGCAGATGTGGAGGTTATGAATCGAGCGGAAATGGAACTGACTCACCCTCAGCTCCTCACTTTCAAGAGAGGGGAGTTAAAAGAACTCGAGAACAAGAATGTTCCCCTCTTTTTCAAAGAGGGGTTTGGGGAGTTGGAAAATATCGTCATCTCCTTTAATGACAATTACCGTTCCACCAAAGATTTTATCGAATTTGTGATAAATCCGCTTTTCAGCAATATTATGCCGAAAACCGAAAAAACATACGAAGCGGAATTCGAGCCGACGACCTATAAACAAATAAAACAATCGGTCAATAAAATTGCTGAAAAAACTCGAAAAGTCTGCACGATACAATCTGTTTATGCTGAAAAAGAAACCTCCAATGAGGATATGAAACATCTTTCCGCTTTGAATGCGGCAATAATTGTGAAGGAATATCTGAAATGGTCGGAAGAATTAAATTTGAATGAAAAAGTTGTGACCGGAGTTCTGCTGCGGAAATTCACCAATATCCAGAATTACCTGAAGGTTTTCCAGGCGCAGAATATTCCTTTTGAAATTTTAGGTGGAAGAGGATTATTTCAGCAGCAGGAAATTTTCGATCTTTTTCATTTTGTCAGCGTTCTTTATAATCCTTTTGATGATCTGGCGTTAGTTGGACTGTTGAGAAGTCCGTTTTTTGCAATTTCGGATAAGGAAATTCATCATTTGAAAAATAGGAAGAAAGAGCAACCTGTTTTTTCTTTTATGAAAGAATGTGTCGAATTCGAAGAAACCGTTCGGATAATTCAAAATTGGCGAAAAAATGCTCAAACAAAGTCGATCGATGTGCTTTTACAAAACATACTCCTTTCCGAAGCTTCTAATGGAGAAATTCTTTCAGGTAAGATTCGGAAAGTTGAAGATCATGACAGCATTACTCGAACCGAACTTTCCGAATTTTCCGATGACGAAAATATGGAAGAAAAGCTTCGGAAAGGAGATATTTCAACTCGTCGCTTCGCTTACGAGTCGAATAAGATCCGGTTCGGTTATTTCAGTGAGATCGGCGGAGCGCAGCGAATTGTCAATCTCGAAAAAATACTCAATACTTTGTCTGAACTTTCACTGGAAGGTTCGAGCCTGAAAAATATCTATAATTTCCTGAAATACCAGATCGAGAATAATAAAGAAACAGCCCAGGCGGAAACTCCTTCTTCGGCGAAAGTTCAGATATTATCGATCCACCGTGCTAAAGGATTGGAATTTCCGACCGTGATCATCCCGGAAATGAATACTCAAACCAAAAGTGATTCTGCATCGATCTCACACGGCAGAATTATCAAAAACGGAAGGATCGAAGTCGGCATTTCTCTCGATGATGAAGGGGAATCAAAGAAAATGCATCTGCTCGCAGCCATCAAAAATAAGGCAAAAGCAGAAATAGATGCCGAGAATAAACGGCTTTTTTATGTTGCTGTCACGCGAGCAAAATACAGGATCGCTTTTTTATCCGAATTCAAAAATAAGCAAACAAAAAGCCGGAATTTCTGGAATAATTATATCAGACCTTGTTATGAAATCCCGCATGATCTCGATCCTGAAAAGTGGAAAGATATGAAGTTCGAGAAAACAGAGATCGACCTGCTTTCCGTTGATGAGCTAAAACAAAAACTTGAACTGGATACGGTTTCAGAACCACTTATTTGGAAGGAACCTCCGGTTCGTAATTTCGGGAAAAGATTCCTGAAAGTAAATCCGCACGATCTGATGAAGCGGATTTCCAGATCACCGTCAGAATCCAAAAAAGAAAAAGAATCTGCGGAATATGCAAAAAACTTCGGTACGATCGTTCATAAAATAATGGAAAAAGAATGGTGGGATATCGAAGAATGTAAATTGAATATTAAAAAATATATGAAAGGGAATTTTCCGGAAATTTCCTTTGACTCAATTACAGATGAACTTAATAAACACATTTCCAATTTTAAGAAAAGTGAACTTTTCCCAATAATTTCTCAAATTCCCGAACAAGATAAATTCCCCGAACTTCCGGTCATCGGTTGGATGGATAATTCCAAGGAGTATCTACAGGTTTCCGGGATCATCGATCTGCTTTATAAATATGAAGACAAGTGGTTTATCCTCGATTATAAAACTGATAAAGATAAAAGTAGTTTGGATGAATATAAGATCCAAATTCAAACTTATATCCGGATAGTGAAACAACTCTACAATTTCGATGCAACTGGACAGATATTTTTTACGAAGTTAGGGGAAATAGTAAACCTCAACCCATCCGTCTTCGCCGGACTAAAGCCCCAATTCTCCTATGAGGAGGGGGAGAAATTACGGAAGATGAGATCGATGCCGGCATCTTCCTGCGAGGAGACGGAGAAACAACGGAATTGGGAGAAGAATAGTCTAAATTTTGAGGAGAGTGAAAATTTAAAAATCATTATCAAGATATTAGAGAACGAGGAAACAGCAAACAAGCCTGCTCTTTTTTCTGCTGATCGAAGCGAGTCTGATCTTCACTTCTCCTCGCAGGAGAAGGGACCGAGAGATGAGGTTCTAATAATCAATCCGACAGAGCAGCAATGTTTTTCTCAAATCCGGTATTTGTCAGAGAAAAAACTTTTAACACCGAAAATTCAAATCCTGACTTTGCATAAACTTTTAACAAAATCCGAAATACCGGGAAAAAAGATTTCCTATAATTTTGTGAAATTATTGGTCAGGAGACTTGTTTCCGGGAAAAAATACACGGACGGAATGATCGAATTACTGACCGATGCCATCCTGAAAAATGAGAAATTCGGAACAGGATTGAAACCGGAATTCAGAGAGATCGCAAATAAATTCCAGCAACTGAAAAAAGTCAAAAATTATTATACCGATGCTGATGAGATCAAAAAATTTGATCTCGATTTAAACAATAAAATGATCGTTCTGAACGGATTTGTCAAAGAATCTCCCCTCGAATTCGAGTTGATGCATAGAATTTCAAAATCCGCTGGAAAATTTTATTTTCTAGATAATTTTGATGAGCACAAATTGAAAACAAAATTTCTACATTCTCCGCAAATCTGGGAAAATGCCGGCAAGTTTCCTTCTCAAAAATATGAGCAAACCTGTGAATTGTGCTTTTCAGTGCAGGAGGAAGTAGAAAGAGTTTCCAAATTAATCCTCTCCATCCCGAATTGGCAGCAAAAACTCGCATCCGTTAAGATCGCAGTTTCCAGTTTGGAGCGTTATGTTCCTACTATTTCCGCAATTTTCAGCGATTACGGAATTCCGTTCCGCTCATCAAAAAATAAACTACTCCTGAAAATTCCGGTTATTCAGCTTTTGTTGAATTTCATCGAACTTTTTATGACGAGACGGATCAAGTGGGAAACTATTTTCGATGTTTTTCTGCATCCGCTTTTGGAACCGGTCGATGAGTTGTTTTTATTGGAAAAATTCTGTCGGAAGAATGGGATTGTTTATTTTGATGAAAGGACCTTACTTTCCGAATCTTCCCAAGAAGAAAATATGAATGAAAAACTGCGGAAAGGTTTTTTTAATTTGAACGCCGTACTTTCTAATTTTTTAGATGAAGACAAATCGAGAGCTAAAACCCGGAATGAAATCATTAATGAAAAAGTATCCGAATTTATAGATGACCGAAATCTGGAAGAAAAAATTAAAAACGATAAAATTTCTATTGCTGCTCTGGAAAAGTTTCAATCCGATTTAAAGATGTTTGTCCGGAATTACCGGGATGTCGGAATAAATTCCGAAATACAGGATTTTTTCAACGATTTCAAAAAACATCTCGTATCAATTGAAATTCCTATCAAAGAACAAAAATACGGGATCGAAGTGATCGGACTCCTGGATTCATTTGAAATTCCGGTTCAACACCTTTTTATTCTCGGTTTGACCGCAGGAGATTTCCCCATCTCGATCGCTCCAAACCCATTCCTGAATTCTATTCCCAATAATAAATGGTCGTATAGTCTGCTGCTTTTGAATCATTGGAACAAACTTGGAGATAAAGTTCGTTATTTCGCTCCTGAACGGGATATCGACGGTTCGGTACTGCAGCCTTCGACTTTTCTGGAGATTTTAAATGTCGTCAAAAGTTACGCCATACCTGAACCCGGGAATATTCCAGAAAGCAGGACTGAACATTTCAAAAAATATTATCAGGGCATGATCGAAAACCCGGGAAATAACAGGTATTTGCAGAGACATAACGAATTTCTGCAAAATGAGATTTCGAGTTATAAAGGAAAAACAGAAAAACAGGATTCGAATGACCTAATTGTTTCCGCGACAACAATGGACAATCTTCTAAAATGTCCGCAGAAATTCTGGTTCTCAAATAAATTGAATTTGAAGGATATCGAATTTAATGAAGATTGGATGAAAAAACAGCAAAGAGGAGATATCATTCACAAAACCCTGGAAAATTTCGGGAAAAGCAGCGGATTCAAAATAGTGCAAAAAAAATTCGCTGAAGCGTGCGATATACTTGCGGAAAAACTGGAAACGGAATTGCATAGAAATAAAATAGATCCTGCTAAAAATTTGCTTTTGAACAATTTCTTCAAGATCTATCGGGAAGGTTTGAGCAGCGGAAATGAAAACAATATCTTAGTGCGGCTTCTTAAATGGAATATGGAATTTCTCTCCGATTTTCAGCAGGCAAAATTCGAACAGGCATTCGGAATGAATAAAGAATATTTTCCTGATTCATGGGCGACCCTCTCATTTGAAGATAAAAATGTTATTCTGAAATTTCGCGGGATCATCGATAAAATCTTGATCGATAAAGAAAATATGGTGATAACTGCCACAGATTACAAAACGGGAAAAGTGGAGTATAAAGATATTTACGACAAATTTTCCTCACAATTTATCATCTATCTTTTCGCTCTTAAAGAACATTTCGCCGGTTTTGATCTTACCGTAGCTTACGAAAAAATCAGGTCATTAAAAAGTAAGGAATACGGAATTTCGGACTTGATTCAAAATGAGTCAGATAGTGATATTTTAGAAATTTCCAATAAAAAAACAACAATAGATTTAAATGAAATGATACTGCATTTTTTAAAGTTGGTATCTCAAGTTATCAAAGGTCATTTTCCGCTTGCTGAAAAAGATAAGCAGGAGAAAGCATGCAAATATTGCGAATTTGAGCAAATCTGCCGGAAAAACTGCTTTCACTCGTAACTCACAGCTCCTGCTTTGAGAAAAAAAATAATAGGTCAAAATATAGTCTTAAAAAGTCCACAAAGCAGGAGCTTTGTATTACACAACCTTTTTTCATTGACAATAAATCAAGTAAATCGAATTTAAAACCTCTGAAAAAAATAAGGGCAATCGAGGTCATATGAGCAAAAAAACCAGGGTTTTTAAGAGAGTAGAAAATAAGTTTGTTGTCCTTGAATATTCCTTTGATGATATCCAAAAAACTCTCGTCAAGTTTATTCCGTTGGATATCTTTAAAGAAAATGCTCCCTACACTAATATCAAAACGATTTATATGGATGACGATAAATTCACGATCTTCCAGGAATATTTAAGCAGGAGAAAATTTCGTTTTAAGATCAGATTTCGTAATTACGGCTACAATGGTTTATTTAATGAAGATGATTTCTGGGCTGAATTAAAAATTAAATACAGTTCTGTCTGTTATAAAAAAAGATTTCTTTTTCCAAGGAACTTGATCACTCCTTTTATTGAAGGAGAAGATATTTTTGCAGAAATCAAGGAATTGAATGAAAATATAAAAGGATTAAAAAAGACATACAAATTAATGACAAAACTTATCAAAATCAATAGTCTAAAACCAATTTTGATCACAACTTATGAACGCGCAGCTTTTCAGAATAACCAAAAAAATATCCGCATCACAATCGACAAAAATATTGCTCACAGACCTTATCCGGAACCATCTAAACAAAAAACCCTAAATGCCATAGTTTTTGAATCAAAACTCAAAAAGGACGCACCAAACTGGTATCAGAACCTGGAAAATAAATTGTCTTTATTACCGCAGAAAAGATTTTCCAAATACGCTACCGGAATTAATTCCGTATATTTCCCAGCAAGAGGTATCTATAATTTTTACACTAACTTTGCGGAAAACAGGATCGTTCCGGAAAAAATAGAAAAATCCTTGATCTTGCTGAAAAAAGCGTTTGTCTGAAATGATAAAACTTCACAAGTTTTTGAAACTTGTGAAGTTTTAAAATAAACAAAGGATTTTTCTTTGTCGTCTGTCCGAATTCTGCCGGATGCTTCTCTCTTGACCGGATCCGGATTTTGACGGAAAGAACTCTCGCATCATTGAGATTCTTCCGATTTCGATAAAACTTCACCGGACAAGTCGGAAGAATACATTCACAAGATAACTCAGAAAGATTATACTTTTTAAAGAGGATAAATGGAAGAATTATTTCAAGTTATAAAAAACAGTACATCAGGAGGAGTATCCTTATCTCCTTTACTGATAATATTGAACCTGTCTCTGGCTCTTGTGCTCGGATTGATCTATTCTTATGTTTATCGATTTACATATACCGGTAAAAAGAAAGACAAACAGATGAAAACTGAAATGAAGAGCATGCAATTCACGATAATTCTATTAACTCTTGGAGGAGCTTTGATCTGGATCGTTGTTGCCGATAACCTGGTCAGAGCATTCGGACTTGCCGGAGCTTTAAGCCTGATCAGATACAGAACCGTCCTTAAGGAACCAACGAACACGATCAAAGTATTCTATGCGATCATTCTGGGAATGGCATGCGGTTTAAGCCAATATTACACGGCAGTGATCGGAACGATTTTCATCTGTTTCACTCTCGCCTTGATCTTTATCATTGTGAAGACATCAAAAAAGAGTAAGAAACAAATAACAGAAACTCCTAAAAATGAAACAAATATCTAATTTCCTGCTCTTCCTGTTTATTTTTTTTAACAATCTATTCACTCTTGAAAACGATTTATCTTCGTTTCTAGACAACCTTTTGCAAAGTGATATAGATTTTCAGAAAAAAGAAAACCGGTTGAATACTTTAAAAGCAAAGAATAAAATCGATAAGACTATCAACCTGTTCGATATTAATCTCGCTTATAGCAAAACCTTGAATGAGCTGACCAGAGAGCAGGAAGAAAAACAAATTTCGGAACTGTCCGAAATCAATGAAGAAGTCGATCGCTGGTGGATCGAACTGAATAAAACTCTTTTTGAAAAAGATTTTGATAACATTTATGATCTCCTGAATGCAAAGATCGAGATAACTTGTCGTGAATTTGAATTAGACATCTACAGAATTAAGAGAATCGATGAAATAATAGAAAATTTCCTGGAATGGAAAAGAGCCGGTACTTTACTGAACATTTCCTGCGAACAACTGGAAATCTTGAACAGAGAAAACAAAATATTGGAAAAACTTTTTGAAAAAAATGTGATCGAACCTGACGAATTGATTGAAAATCTATCTGAGATCAAAAAAAAAGAAAAAGAAGCCAACAAATTGAAAGAGGTGATTTCCGGATATAATAAAACTTTTAAGAATTGTATTCCCGAATTCTTTTTGAAATTCGAACATTTTACACAAATCGCTAATATTAAAGCAGATACGATTGCCTTCAAAGAGAAAAACGCCAATTCTCTTGCTCTTTTAAAACACCTGAAAAAAAAAACATTAACGGTAATTAGACGAAAAATTTATTATTTCTATCTCCCGGAAATGAAACTATCCTTATCATATCATAAAAAAAATACTTTCCAGGATTGGGAAATTACGGAAGGTTCAGAATTTTATTTGCGAGAAAGGAATTATAGAGAACTATACCCGGAAGCCGGAATCGAATTTTCCATTCCTTTAAATTTCTGGGGAAATGCTTCCGGAAAATATTTCCTGATCAAATCTCTGGAAAGAAAAGTTTTTACTGATTTTGCAGATTCTGAAACAAAATTACTTCAATTTGAAAACGAAATACTCAGCGAATATTTAATTGCAGCAGAAGACCTTGAAATGCAAAAAGAAATATTTGAATTACAAAAGATAAAGTTTGAGAGAATTAAGAAAAAATATAAAACTCAACCTTTATTATTGGGAAAAAATCCGGAAATTGCCTTCAAAAAGGAAGAATTCATATTTAGAAAAGCCAAACTTGAACTCGATCTTCTAAAAATGGAGCTTTTTAAAAAAATATTCCTGATAAATTACTTTGCCGAGATATAATATGAAAAACAAAAAAATTAATACCGCAATCATAATCCTGATTTCATCTTTGGTTTTGATCGTAATAATCGGAATTGTTTCCTATTTTATGAGTTCCAAATCACAAAAATTACCGGCTGTTGTCCGTTCGGAGCGGCTTTTTGTTTCCGCAAAAACTACCGGGATCGTAAATAAAATTACTGCTTACTTGAATCAGAAGGTTGCTGCAGGACAGGTCCTCCTGAAACTGGAAAATGAATTATTAACAATAAAAATTATGAATCTCAAAAAAGAAAAAACTCAACTCGAGACATTAATAAATTCGGCATCTGAAGGTGATCTTCTCACTCTGGAATTAGAAAAGATAAACAATGATCTTTATAAATATCAGGATGATCTGAAAAGATGGGAATTAAAAAAAGAAGAATTGAACAACAATTTAACTATCTATAAAGAGAAATATAATTTGTCCAAAATCGAATATGAAACCTATCAGGAACTCCATCAAGAAAAAATTATAACTGTTTCCGAATTCGAGAATAAATCATCAAAATTCCTGGAAATCTCGAATAAATATTTTGAAATAAAAAATGATTCCATTGCGACTTCAAACGAAATTGAAACCAGGAAAAAGAATATTCGGTCTCTCCGGAATAAGAAAAAAATGTTCATGGAAAATGTCTCTTTGATTGCTGATAACCACTTGATACGCTTGCAAGAATTACATTCGAAATTAAACGAACTGGAAAAAGAAGCAGTAGAATTAAATATAACAGCTCCGGTTTCAGGAATAATCTCCGAAATAAATTGCGAGTTGGGAGAATCTGTCGGTAAAGGTAAAAATTTAATTGAAATTTCAACTCACGAAAATTTCCGGATCATTGCTTACGGCAATTCTTTCAGTCGTCAGAAAATAAAAAAGGGAATGATGACCGCTATTTTCTGCTCCAATGGAAAAAAAATCAGGGGAAAAGTAGAAACGGTTTCTCCTATCATGAAAAAGGTCAAAGCAATTACTCCTACTTTTGAGACAGCGAATACATATACTGAAATAAAAATTCTTTTTGCTGATCCAAAGGAAGCAAAAAAGAACCTTACATCCGGTGAAAGACTTTTTGTCAGGATATATTTTTGAGTTCGAATAAAAAATTTGCCGAATAGATCAATTTTCATCTACTTTTTCCCGAATTCCATTCGGGAATGAAATTTCTATATCAACTTTGTTTCTCCCAAAGTTTTCGAATAAATTTAGGAACTGGAAAAAATATTTATTAAATAAAATTATTGGAGAAAAATCAATGAGTAAACTTATGATCAGCGTTTCCGGAATCCGCGGCATTTTTGGAGAAACTCTGACTCCGGAAATTGTCATGAAATTTGCCGCTCATTTTGGAAATTTTTCCGGAAAAGGAAAGATCATCGTCGGCAGAGATTCACGCACAACCGGACCGGCAATGTTCCATGCGATTGTTTCCGGTTTGATCAGCGTCGGTTGTGAAGTTGTCGATATCGGAATTGTGCCAACTCCGACCGTTCTGCTCGCAGTTGAAGAATCGGATGCAAAAGGTGGAATTTCCATTACTGCTTCGCACAATCCGGCAGAATGGAATGCCATGAAACTGGTTGGTGAAAATGGAATGTTCTTATTTCCGGAAAAAGCAAAAGAATTTATCGCTAACCTCGATAATCCTATAATATATGAGAATTGGAAAAATGTCGGCAAATTAACTTCCGATAAAGAAGCAATCGATAGGCATATCGACAAAATCCTGAAAATCTCTTATCTGAATATTGAAGAAATCAGAGAAAAAAAATTCAAAGTTGTGGTCGATGCCGTCAACGGAGCCGGCGGTTTGATCATCCCGAAACTTTTGCGAAAACTCGGTTGTGAAGTGATCGAACTCAATTGTGAACCGACCGGGATTTTTGCCCATCCTCCGGAACCTTTAAACAAGAATTTAACACAACTGGAAAAAGCCGTGAAAGAACATCGAGCAATTCTCGGATTTGCTACAGATCCGGATGTGGACAGACTTTCCATTGTTTCCGAAAAAGGCAAATGTATTGGAGAAGAACTTTCCTTGCTGCTGGCGGAAAAATATGTTCTTTCCAGGAAAAAAGGTGATATCGTCTGCAATCTATCATCATCGATGGCTTCAGAAGATATTGCGAAAAGTTTTGGAGTAAAAGTTCATCGCACAAAAGTCGGAGAGATCAATGTCGGTAAAAAAATGAAAGAGATAAATAGTCCGATCGGTGGAGAAGGAAACGGCGGAATTATCTGCCCGGAAGTTCATTACACACGCGATGCTCCGGTCGGAACTGCCTTGATCCTCGGTTATTTATCGGATAGAAACAAAACGGTTTCCGAACTGGCAGATGAAATCCCAAAATACTATTTTGCCAAAGATAAACTGAAAGTCGAACCCGAAAAACTCGATACGATTATGGAGAAAGTTCCAACCATATTCAAAGATTTCAAACTCGATCAAACTGACGGCATTAAAGTTCTGGGAGATAAATTCTGGATCCATATCCGTAAAAGCGGAACAGAACCGATCATTCGCGTTTATGTGGAAAGTGAAACTTCGGAAAGGTCGCAGAGATTGTGTGAGGAGACGATCGGGAAGTTGATGAGTTAGAAGATTTTTTTGCTCATGGATTTACACAGATATACACGGATAAAGAGTTATGTAAATATGAAACATTTTTCAAATAAAAGATTTCACTATTAATACTTATATCTTGTGGCTCTAAAATTTCATTTGACAGGTATTTTGTAATATTTTCTATTAATTCAAATTTTAAAGAGGGGATAATGAAAGAAAAAGATATTAGAAAAAAAATCAAATCTACCGTGAAAAAAACCGATCCTTTGGCTAAAATATTCCTTTTTGGTTCGCATGCTCGAGGAGATCATAAAAAAAATTCCGATTGGGACTTATTGATTTTGGTAAATAAAGATAAAATTACTAATGAAATAGAGAGAGCAATTAAATATCCTCTTTATGAAATCGAATGGGAAATTGGAGAAATCATCAGTCCTCTTATATTTTCAAAGATCGAATGGGAAAAAAAACATCATGTGACTCCCTTTTATAAAAATGTTTTAGCAGAAGGTATCGAACTATGAAATCCTTCGCAAAAGAAGATTTGGTGAATTATCGAATCCAGCGAGCAAAAGAAACATTAATTGAAGCAAAAAAACTTTTTGAATTGGAGTTTTATAATACTTGTATAAATAGATTGTATTATGCCTGCTTTTATGCTGTCAATGCCTTGCTGATCAAAAATGATATTTCTGCTACATCTCATAATGGTGTTCGACAAATGTTTGGATTACACTTTGTTAAATCCGGAAAAATCTCAAAAGAGGATGGAAAATTATTCAGTGATCTATTTGATAATCGGCAAAAAGGGGATTACACTGATTTTGTTGAATTTGATAAGGATAAGGTTATTGAATTTATTAAACCGGTTGAAATCTTATTACAAAACATTGAGAAATTGTTATAATAAAAGTTTTCAATTTTAGGTTCATTTCAAATTTGTCGATTTTTTGTGGAGAGTGAAACCTCGGAAAGATCGCAGAGATTGTGTGAGGAGACGATCGGGAAGTTGATGAGTTAGAAGATTTTTTTGCTCATGGATTTACACAGATAAGAAATATAATTTTCAATGAATATAATGCAAGGGAATTAATTTGCATAACAAAGGAAAAAGCATCGACAATCCCAATCTCCAAAACCGCATCGAAGAACTGAATAATATTTACGATCTGCATCACGAATTCGGAGATATTGCCTTTAAATCGATTACCAAATATTACACGAATTCCGGTTATTTAAAAGGGATCGAACGAATAATCAAACTTCTCAAAGAAAACACATTCTCCAAACAGGATTTTAAGAAGAATCCGGTTAAAAATATCGCAGATTTTTTAAGAGGATATTTCATCGAGCGCGGTGGAAACTTACCGGATGTCTGGTTTGAAGAAAATATTGTTTATTTGAAAACCGAATTTTGTAAATACTGCGTAACCATCGAAGCAGAAAAAATTGCTAAACACTGCCATGACGATGTTTGTGCGATCTATTGCCGTGCATTTGCCAAAGGTTTGATATCTGTTTTCGAAGATCTTTTCCCGGGAATTATGATCAATTTTTATAATGTCTCTTCCAGACGATATAGTAAGGAAAGTGATTGTGTGGAGGTGTTTCAGGTGATCAAATCTTCAACTTGATTTAAGACGAAGTCTTGAATCAAGTTGAATCATCAGAAAAAACTTAAATCAAGTCAACTATAGCAGACTTAATTCAAGTTTTCAAGATTTTCAGCCTAACAGCCAACCGACTTTCCAAGCAGGAAAATTCGGGTAATAATCCAATTTATCATTAGAAACATTTCCAACTAAATCTCAAAAAAAACAAAAATATCATTTTTTCATTGAACTAATTTCCAGATGTTTTATTCTTGCTCCATGAAAAAAACAATAGTCGCTCTCTGTTTTCTATTAATAACAAAACTCCAGATATTTCCCCTCATCGAAGAAACCGCATCATTCTCCGATTTTCTTTCCTGGCAGGCAGATTCGTGTGCTTATGATAACTGGATTTCTCATGTTTCCGAAGGAATTGCCCGGGAAGGCGTCAATACTTATGCACCGTATGATGTGCAAACAACAGGTTTTGGTGATTTCCTGCTTCCGCTGCCGGAAGATCTGGATAATTGGGAACTCGTGATCGAATCTTTCCTGGAAGAAAATTATGAGAATACTCAAACCCTGATCGATACTTTCGGATTTCCCTACCAGGTCGTACAGTTTTCTAATCTCGATACCGGTCAAACCTATTATTTGTTGCGGGAAACTCTTAATCCGACCTATTACGATGATAATGAAACTCCCGAACATTATGACGATGAGCTTGGTTCATTTGATAATGGCTGGGGACTTTATGTTTATAATCCAAGTGCCACGCAACCGGTAATCATCACAGTTCCGCATCCGAATGACGATTTTATAACTCCTGCGATGGCATATCAGTGTTTCAAAGATTGGGATGCCATGTTCTTTCTGATCAACGGAGCAGGACGGGAAGTTAAGTGGACGGAACAAGGAACTTACACGAACAGCAAATCGTTGAGTGATCCGTCTCGTAATGAAGACCATCCTTTCCAGTCTGCTTACCGGATGTTCTGTGATAGGATCAGGAATGATTTTAGCCGGCGTGAATTTTCCGCTCAAATCCACAGTTATGATTGGGATCGTCATGAAGGACACGCTAATTGCCAGGTTTCGGCTGGAGCAGGTCGGAATTGTCCGAATCTGCCGATCCGCGACCTATCCGATCTGAAAATCGATCTGATCAACTACAGTCAGCATTTGATGATCCCGGAAAATATGATCGGAGATAATGTCGATGTATATCTGAATGATTATTATGCAGTATATTACAATATTTATGATTTTTATTTCGCGGATGAAGACACGACTTATAGTGTAAATAATGATGTCGATCTACCCGGTTATGGTCAAAATAAACAAATGGAATATACATTTTCAGGTTGGAATTCGTATGATGTGTTCGAACCATTTTTCCATTTCGAGATGGACGAACTTCCCAATAGTTATGAAATTACTGAAGAAAAATACAAATGGTTTTATGCTTATGATGAAATTTCAGGAACTTTTGAGATGGAACATCTCTTTGACAGAACTCATCAATATTATTCTTATTGGATAAGTGCCATGACCCAGGTTTTACCGGAAGTAATCGAACTCGATGATGAATCGATCCCGGCTACTCCGGAGAATTTCACCATCGAGGAACAATTCTTTGACTCCATTGAACTTTCCTGGGAAAGAATTTCTTCTTTCGACTTTGAAACCTATGAAATCCTTTATGCAACCGAACCCATCGGAGGTGGAAATTACGAGATATTTTCCCGTTCCGATAATGACCTGCTGGCAAGTCAATTGGAAGAAGGAATCCTGATTGATAACCTGGAATTAGCGCAAGAATATTACTTCAAGATCCGGTCAAAAGACTATAATGACAATTATTCATCACTCTCGGATGAAATCGTCGGTATGACAGGACCTGCTATTATTTCCGATCTTCTGGCAATTGGAAAAGATGCGAGTTCAACTGTAAAATGGACCGCAGATATCCAGATAGATAATCAGGGATTTAATGTTTACCGAAAAAACGGACCGGATCCATACACTTTGATCGATAGTTGGGAAACAAACCCGGAGCTTCTCGGCTCAACGCTTCCCGATGTAGACTATGAGTTTCAGGATGATAATCTGGAAAATGGAAATTATTATTATTATAAGATTTCGGCTGTGAATATCGAAGATGAGGAATTTATGTTCCCGGATCAAACCTCCTGCTGTCCCCGACCGATTTTTTATTTGATAACTTCCAACCTGAACGAGACGATCAAAGATTCTGCCGCTTTTTCCGCAAATTATTTTGCTTCCGATAATTATGACCTTTATTACGATCTGGTGAAAACCGATTCGACTACCAGTGATTATATTTTCTCTGCATTTTATGAAGAAAATTGGGAAATTAGAGAATGTTATCTTTTTCAGGAAACTCACCGCTATTTTAATCCTGATTATTATTATAAAAACTGGCATTATCGAGTGAGAACAGACCAATTTAACGATTCGATAGAAATTTATATCTCGGATAATTTCATTTCCCGCGAGGAAAATCTTTACCTGGAAAATTTAGAATCAGGTTCATTTACAAATCTTTTATTTTCCAATCTGATATTTTCAACCGAAACAGAAGACTATCTGGATTTTATTCTCTATTGGGGAGATTGGGAGCCGGTACTGGATACTCCGGAAAATGTAACTATCTCTATAGAAAATAATAATGTTCATTTAAGCTGGGAAAGTGTCCCCGAAGCCACTTCCTATCGCGTTTATTCTTCTCCCGATCCTTACGAGGATTTTGAATTAGACCATACAGGATCATATCTCGGAACGAACTGGACTGCACCACTAACGGAAAGTACACGATTTTATTATGTTACAGCAGTCAATGAACTCAGGGAAAAAAGTAAAATAAAACTTAAAAAGTAGCGCAGAACTTGTTCTGCTATCAATGTAACACAAAGCTCCCGCTTTGTGAGTTTGAATTCTGATCTATGTCTTTCAACCAGGTTTTCTTTTTTTAAACAAGTTTCGCATTACAGTCGCAAAGCAGGAGCTTGGCGTTACAACGGAACAGGATTTCGTGTTACTTTCTATAAGCATCTTTTGAAAAATCCTTCTTTCTCGCTTCTTCTTTCTTCCATCTCATTTTTTTAAATCAGGATTTTTTATTATCGTGCTTTTCCTTATTTTTCACCGACAAATAAGTTTTTTCTTTACTTTATTTTCATTCATGCAAATTCTGTTTCATAATTTTGGAGGTCAAAATGGATACTTTTTTTACTTCTCTTTTAATCTTAGTGGTTACGATAAATTTATCCGGATTTGAAATTACCGGCAATCTTAAATCCTGGACAGAAGAGGATTTCATTGCTTTTGATAAGGTCGGAGATTGTAATGAAGATTTCGGTGACATAACTTCTGTTTTTGCTCGAATCGAAAACCGGGAAATGTTTATCAGGATCACTTTCGATGATATGGTTATTAGACAGGATAACAGGATTTCGCAGGATAATTTCATTGGAAAAGAAATCTATCTGCACCTGAATATTTTTAGTAGGAAAATAAGGAACTCCCCAATTCTGACCTCGATCAAAATCGACCGAATCTCACAGCAGGAAAACGGCATTTATTTTTTGAGAACTCCTGAACACAATTTATTGGAAATCCGGACTTCTCTTGATGAAAAATACTATTTGCATGATTTTATATTTATAATTTCGACTTTATTAGACGGCAGAATCGCTGATCAATTTCGGGGAGAATATTCTACAGATCGTCGTGGCGGGAATGCTGCTTTTGTGCATCACGGAAATCAGGGATTAACTTACACCGAAGTTTTTTACGGACAGTTTCCGCAAGATACGAGCGGTTTCGACGAAGTTCTGGAAGTTCATCAGGCAACCGGAATTCCGGGAAATTTTCATATGAGTGGAACTCTGATGCCTGCTGCTGCCTGGCACAATCCCGAATTCAACGACTGGCTTATTTCCGGCATAAATGATGGTTATGTTGCGATGTTAAGTTCTGCTCTCGGGCAGCATATCATGCCTTTTGTGCAGGATGGAATGAACAACTGGGCGGTTTCTATCGAGAACGACATGGTCGAATATCGCTATAATTATGTTCCGAAAGTTGCCTGGATCCCGGAAAGGGTCTGGCTGTCTCAAGGACATTATCCTGATGCCGGAATTACCGATCCCTGGCTGGGAGATAATTGGGAACAACACGGGATCGAAGCCGTAATCCTTGATGATTCACCGCATTGTGACGGAGTTTCCAACTTGAAAATTCACTGGATGGATAACGGCAGCGGAGTAAATCTGCGCGTTATTCCCATCAACAATACTTTTGTCGGATTGATGCATTATGATGCAGATGGTGCGAAAAACTACATCAACAATACCGGAGCGGATGGAATATGCGTTTACGGCACGGATTGGGAAGTGGCTGCTGAAATGAACGAACATCATGATTCCTGGTTTCTGGATAATTACGAAAATGTGCTCTGGTATTGTCATGATAACTTTCCTGCTATTAATGTCTGGAAACTCGATGATGATCTTATTTTAGATGATGAGTATTTGTATTTCTCCGGAACAACTTTTGATATTACAACAGGAACTTATTTTCTGCTCGGAGGTTATGACGGTTACGGCGGAGGAAACAATGCCTGGTATGTGCATTGGGCTGGCGAACCTTCTCATTCCGATTTCCATGATCCTGTTTGGAATTACGGTTTTATCTGGAACAATGCTTATGAAAACCTGATGTCATGCCCTGATAATTCTCTCTCTCAACTTGGTTGGTACACGATGATGATCAACCTGCACGAAACCGGCTGGCACGACGGCGAAGAAATTTCCGGTTGGGAACATCGTTATTCATCTCATATCAAGAACGCTAATGTTTATGCAGAAGCGAGTCGTTGGGCAAATGGAGATTTCACGGAAACAACCGCTGCTTACCCGGATGATATCGATCGTGACGGTGTCGAAGAAATAGTAATCCATAATGATAAAACTTTTTTCGTTTTTGAAAGCATCGGTGGAAAAGCGAACTGGATTTTCACCAAAGACGAATTCGGAAATATGTATTCGCTAGTCGGTTCTGATGTTGCTTATTGGTCGGAAACTGACGGCGATTACAACGAAAGTTCAAACAATCATGTGGCTGCTCTTTCCGATGTCAGTCCTAATTATCAGCATGATATTTACTCGATGGATGTTATTCAGGGAAACGGTGATGAAGTGGAGATCGAATTGGTGAGAAACGAACTTACTAAAATCTGCAAACTACAGACAGGAAACTCCTATCTCGAAGTTGATTATTCTTACACGAATACTGTTTTCATCAAATCCGGCTGGACTCCCGACCTGCTCGATCTGATCTGGAACGGCAAAACCAATATCCAACGAATGTGGGGTGACGATGGTTCTTATTGCGGAAAAAGGAACAGTAATTCCGGAGCAACTGCTGCTTTTGTTTTAGGAGAAGGCGGAGCAGGTTTCAATACTGAATTTGAAGGAACTCTCGTCATGGGAGATGAAGTTTTCGGAGAGTCCAATTTTAAGGTTTATCTTTATGCCGGATACACGAGTCCGCCTTATGATCAATATTATAACAAAGTTGTGGAATTGGATGATCTGGCTGCCCAGATCGGAGATGATAATCCTCCCGCTGTGTTTGGCAATTTCTCTTTTCTGGTTGCGGATAATAAACTCAATATCACTTTCACCGAACCTGTTACTGAAACATCAGCGGAAAATATCAACAACTATGATTTCCAGAATTTTACCGGAAACTACACTTTGGAATCTGTCGTTCTTTCCCACGAACAGAAAGTAACGTTGACGATTAATGAAACATTTCTGGAAAATGACTTCGGAACAGTTTTCGTAAACAATGTGTATGATCTGAATGGAAACCTGATCGATCCTGCTAATAACAATGCAGAAGTTATGGAGATCATCATGCCGCATCTGGTGGGAACTTTCAATAACTGGGATCCGGGAAATCATGATTATGAACTCGCTCTGCAGGATAACGGTTTATGGACGCTGACAACTGGACTATCTGCCGGAACGCACGAATACAAAGTCCTGGAAAGCGATGACTGGAATGGACACGACTATCCGGGAAACAACCAGGTTTTCACTTTAACACAACCGGAAGAAGTTACTTTCTTTGTGAATTGCGGGATTGTGGTCAGTTATAATATGAATGATCAATATGTTTTTCACAGTCCCAATCCACCGGTTGTGTGCGGTAGTTTCCTCTCCGAACTGGGCGGAACAGACTGGAATGTGCAGACAACTCTCACTCAAATGAATGATAATGGAACAAATGGAGATGCAACTGCCAATGATGGAATCTACACTTTCCAAACCGATATTCCTCAAGGAAATTTCGAATACAAGATCGTGCTCAATAACAACTGGGATCAGAATCCGACGGAAGCGAATCTTCCGCTCAATCTAACTGGAAATTCTAATGTGACTTTTTATTATAATATGGTTGAGAATATCATCAGTTCTGATATACAGACAGCGGTTGATGATAAAAATATTCAATATTCAATCGACAATATTCAATTACAAATTTATCCAAATCCTTTCCAATCCCAGACAACTATCTCATTTAGCAACGAACAAAATCAACAACACGAACAAACAAAAATAGAAATTTACAACATTAAAGGACAGAAAGTAAAATCTTTGGAGTGCATTAATTCCTTTAATGCTCAAGCGATTAAGTCGCTTTACTCCAAAACCTGGAATGGATCTGATGACTCCAATAAACCAGTCAAATCCGGAATTTATTTCATAAATCTAAAATCCGGAAATAAAAATGTGATCAAAAAAGCCGTTTTG
This sequence comes from uncultured Candidatus Cloacimonadota bacterium, assembly GCA_964521025.1. Taxonomy (GTDB): domain Bacteria; phylum Cloacimonadota; class Cloacimonadia; order Cloacimonadales; family TCS61; genus DRTC01. The sequence continues at coordinate 25,842 of CAZFPK010000043.1, forward strand.
ATGAGATAAATTATTCAAAATCTTGCGGAGTTCTTTATGAAACAACTTTTTTTTATTATTTTATTGATCCTGTTTTCATCAATGAATTTCGCTCAAGGAATCCATTTCGATTGGATCGATGCGGAACCGGATACGATCTATGCTGATTATAATATCACTTACTCGGAAATAACAGTGAGAGTTGTCGATGAGGACGAAATTCCGGTTGCAGAAGTTCCGGTTCATTTTGAATGTGATATAGGAAATTGTATTTATAATGTTAACACGAATGATGAGGGTCTTGCAGAAACAACTTTCTGGGATGCCGGAGATATCGGGACTGCTCATATCACTGCCACTATAGATAGCGATGAAATCGAAGTCGAAGTGGAGATACTTCCTTTAAATCTTATAGACGACAAGCTGACAATTTTTTCTGACTTCTATATTTCACCAAATCCGTTTAGTTTCAGGAAAAATAATACAATCCATATTCAGTTTTCTTTAGCTCGAAAACAGATTGTGAATATCAAAATCTTTAATATCAAAGGTCAATTTATCGATACGATTCTGAATAAACAACTCGATACCGGAAATCATAAGATAAGTTACGATTTTTCGAGTAGAAATAAAAAAATTTCGCGGGGAATATACTTTGTATTTGCTAATTTTGGAACGGAAGTTTCTACGAAGAAAGTTGCGATCTATTAAGCAAAACTCGACTTGCTGCGAAGTGCGAGTTGAGGTTTGCTAATTTAATATCGTTTCAGCCCGTTATCTTATGCGAGGACGATTTCTTTACGACTCGAATTTATCATAAGCGACAATTTCCTCGATAGATTTCAGATTCCTTTTATGTTTGGAAACTGCCGGATAACCAACGGGAAGTAAACCGACGATCACATAATCTGTTGGAAGATCGATCAATTCCGCCATTCGGTCATGATAAAAAGCGCCGATCCAGCAGGAACCGAGTCCCAGTTCGACTGCCTGCAGCACGATATGTTCTCCAGCGATGGCTCCGTCTATTATCGGAGCATTCATACCGCAAGTCATAACATAATCGAGATTGGTCATACAAACGGCGATCGTGATCGGTGCATCTGCCACAAATTTCTGACCTTTACAGATTGAGACCAGCTTTTTCCTCTTTTCCTCATCTTTAATAACAATGAATTTCCAGGTTTGTTTATTGCTCGCGGATGGAGCCAGTCTTGCAGATTCTAATAGAATATCTATCTTTTCCTGCTCGATTGATTTGTCCAGAAACTTGCGGACGCTGAAACGGTTTTTGATGCAGTTCAAAAACATTTAATCCTCTCATATATCAAACTTCACAAGTTTCAAAAACTTATTAAGTTTAGATCATTTGAAATTGTAATGTTTCCTCACACCTTCTTTTATATCCCAAACACAGGAAAGTCCTTTGGGGAAAGTAACGAAATCACCTTTTCCGAATTCCACTTTTTCTCCAACTTCGGTTTCCACGACTACTTTTCCTGCCAGCAGCAAACATTCTTCCATGGAATCATAATACCAGTCAAAACGAGAAACTTCCTTTTCCCAGATAGGCCATGAATTGATTCCTCTTTGCTTTACTTGGGCGTCTGTGAGTTTTTCAATTTTTATTTTCATTTCTTCATCCCTCCGGTTAAACCGGTTGTGTAACACAGAACCACTTAATTTTATACTTAACTTATTATATTCTATACA
>CAZFPK010000044.1:0-26667 GCA_964521025.1 uncultured Candidatus Cloacimonadota bacterium
CGGGTTTACACGATTTGAGATGGTAATTTTGGGAAGTAACTGTTAAACTCAAGAATAAATTAAAAAAAGAATGAAAAAGAAAAGAAAGTTTGATTTACTGAACTGATTCCAACAACAATATCAAATAAATATATTTCTTCTCAAATACTAAGGAATGGTATATTTAGGCAGCAAATCACAAATATTCTGAGTTCGGAATTTACACTCGGATTTTAATATTTTTCAAAAGTATTGATGAAGCAGAAAAGAAAAGATATGGTAGTGGTATTAAATACTTGAATATTGGAAATTCCTTGTTCGATATTGGATATTCGGTTTTTCTTTTTCAGCGAGTTTGGTAATTAATTTCAGCACTTTTTGAAAAATTTCCGCATCCTTCATTTTCTCAAAATCCGGATCATTCTTGATATGATCGACATCCTTGAAACCAGCTTTGAAAGCTTTTCCAAAAAATTCTGCAGCTAGTTCCGCTTTTCCGAGAAGACCGTAAAAGCACGCAAGATTATAAATTGAATTATTATCGGAAAGATCGTGTTGAAGTAATAATAGATAATATTCTGCTGCTGCTTCAAAATCTTCTTTTTGATAAGATTCCCAGGCTTTTTTCCGGTGTTCCGCTAGATTGAATTCCAGGAATTTACCGACATCTTTGGAGTAAATGTCGATCGATTCTTGAGCGAAAATAATCATGAATGTGAACAATAAAAATAAGATCGTGATTGTTTTCATTTTTGCATTCTCCCTTTCTTAATACTGGGATAAATCCGCTTTCTTAATCTTATAAAGCATTATGAAAATGCTGTCTCCTTTATTGAGACTGGACTTCATCCGGCTTTTGACGGATGAAGTTCAGTTAGAGACTTCTACCGTTTCAAGTCCAGTTTCGCTTCGCTTCTCTGAACTCGAATATCAGAGATTTTGAATATATTTCAATGGTCTGGGAGCAGTTGCCGGAGTTATTCCATCTCCGGAAATATAACCGAGAACCGGTTTCCCTTTCTGATTTTTATGCTCATCTTCACGATAAAATTCCAATCGAATCCGAACCGGTTTCTCATCTTTGATCAAGATATTTTTTTCTTCCTCATCAATTGCAAACGGATTTTCCAAAACCCAACCGAGTCCGATCGCAGCAGTTCCGTCTTCTTCGTTCACTCCTTTGCGATTGGAACCGATATATTGTCTTTTCTCCAATGAGACATTCGGAGAATTTATACTGGAAGTAACGGTCCCGATCCTCTTACCTTCTCGATAGATTCCGCGTGCGGAAACGATTCCTTCCGTGATGAACAGGATCAATCTTTTATTGGATTCCCGGTCTTTCTCCAGAGCATTTTTTCCAATGAAATCTTCTTTCGACATATCGATAGCCGCATTGAATAATGGACAATTCGTTGGAGTATGAAATTTATCGTATTCACTACCATTCAAAGGCAGTCCAAAATTGCCGGCAGAAATCCTGTTCTCATCCCTGCCGCCGAGTCCGACAACCAATCCGCCCGATTCTAAGGCTTCCAGAGCAATACGCTTGAACTGTTCTTCCGCAACTTCGACCGGAACATACAGTTCCCAACCCCAGCGATTTGTGTATCCGGTTCGGCTGATTATGTAATGATATCCTTCAAAATCAAATTCATTGAAAGTGAAAAATCCCATATTCTTTTCCTGTTTCCGACGGTTCTTTACGACAGAATTCCCAAATAACTTCGTAACCAATTTATATGAATATTGCCCTTGAATATCAATCTTCACAAGTTCGGTGGAAATATCCTTGGCAGTAACTTCTTCATCATCTTTCAGATAACTCATAATGACATCGACATCAGCTTTCAGATCTTTTTCTTGATCCGTAATATCATGTCCGGCATTGATCACCAAAATAAAATCATTTTCCGCGATTCTCATCAAGATCAGGTCGTCGATAACACCACCGTTTTCATTTAAGAGCAATGTATATTTACACTGCCCGATCTTCATGTTACAAACATTTGCCGGTAGAACACGATCGAGAAGAGCGACTGCATCTTTCCCTGTTAATTGGATTTGTGCCATATGATCGATGTTGAAAACCGCTACTTTCTCGATGGCTCGTGCTTCTTCCAGAATAGTAGTCAGGTAATTCACAGCCATATTGTACTGTCCGAAATTACTTCTTTTGATGGGAGTATATTCCCGGTTCAATCTTTCTGCGAGAAGATGCTGATACCAGTCTTCAACTTCATATAATGCAGTTTTTCTCGGCTCTTCAGGAAAATCGAAACCAATTTTCATTAAACAATTTCTCCTTTAAATTTATTTGGAAATTACTTAAATTCTAGTTCATTTTTTCTGTAAAGAAGATTATTTTATTATGCTATAATCAACAAGATGTCATTTCGAGCTTTCTTCCAACACTATTAAACGAGGAATCTACAACTAATAACATTGAAGCAGGAGCTTCTTCGAGAGAGAAGCAGCGAGAGATACTCAGAATTTCAGTGAAAAAATATCTGCCTTATCCCTTCATACAAAACGATGGCAACGCTATTTGCCAGATTTATTGAGCGAATCTTATTCGACATCGGGATCGATATTGTTTTATTCCAATTTTTTTTTAGAACAGATTCCGGAATACCGCGGGTTTCTGGTCCGAAAACAAAAATATCTCCCGGTTTGAATTTCCTTTGATAAAAGTTATTCTTGCTTTTCGTTGTGCAGTAATAGCAATTATTTTCCGGATAAGTTTCTATCAGATCTTCCAGAGAATCGTGAAAATAAAGCGACAGGTCTTTCCAGTAATCCAGACCAGCCCGTTTCAGATATTTATCTGATAAAAGAAATCTCATCGGTTTGATTATATGCAGTTCAGCATTTGCACCAACGCAAAGTCTGCCAATATTTCCCGTATTTGCCGGTATCTCTGGTTGAAAAAGAGCTATCCGGAAAGAAATTTTCTGCTGCTGATCTTCCTGGGGTCGGACGAAGTTTTTTATTTCTATCACTTTCTATATTTTCCTAATATTTGTATGAAAACTTACCGAATCTTAAATGAAAGAATTCCTTTGGGAGAAGCTACGGAAAGGAGCGCTTTGTTCCCATCTCTTATCTCCTATTTCCTTTTCATGATCTTTTCCCATCTTTTCAACCAAATTTCCGAATTCTCACTAATACACTCCGAACTTAAATTCTCGGAAAGGTCTTTTTCCGGTTTTAAAGCAGTCTCGAAAATGAGCGACAACTCCACATTCTTATGAACAGGGAACATCCATTTAAATTTCGAGATTTTTTTTTGAAAATCTTCAGATAGAAGATACTCGACAAAATTTTCAGCAAGATCGATTTTACCGGAAGTTTTTATAATACCCGTACATTCGGAAACACAAAATCCTCCTTCTTCAGGTATGAAAACTTTTAAACCATCTATGTTTTCATTTTCCTGTAAATAAAAAGGGAAGGATGAAAAACTAAGAATGACGGGGGCTTCTTTAGCTAAAAATAAGTTAGAAGCATCATTATAATTTGATGAAATTGTGAAAATATTCTCTTTTAAACTTCTCCAGAAATGTCTGTAACCGGTTTCATTAAAAGCAGCGAGTGACCATAAAAGCAATGCGAATCCTGAACTTGTTAAGCGAGGATCGGTAATTATTATTTTTTTGTTCCAGCGACTGTCCTGCATTGCTCCAAATGTTTTCGGAAATTCCAGGATCATATCCGGATGATAAATAAAAGCTAAATACTTATAACAAAAGGGAATTAGAAGGTGTTCACCCTCAGGTTTAAATCTTTTTTCCACATTTTTAAGATTTTTCGGAGTATATGAGATTAGAATACTGTCTTTTTGGATTTCTGCCAGAAGCACATTATCGATCCCAACCAGAACATCAGCAACCGGATTCTCTTTCTCATTGTTTAATTTTTGCACAAGATTTCGAGATTCATCAAATTTTGTGATCGAGGTCCGGTATTGAAAAAGTTCTTCAAATTCAGAGATTGCTTTTTTCCAAAATTCTTCCGAATATTGATCGGTAACCAGATAAATTTCGAGTGTTTGGACAAAATCTTTATCTCCCGCATTTTTTTTCGAGTAACAACTGATCAACAAGAAGATAAATCCAAAAACAAAAAAATACTTCATCAAAGATTCCCAAAAAGCAAGGAAGCAACTATAAAATCCAAAACCAGAACCATGATCGATGAATAGACTACGGTTTGAGTGGCGACTTTACCGACTCCTTCTGCTCCGCCTTTTGCTTTATTCCCGACAAAACATGCTATGGAAGTTATTATCCAACCAAAAAAGAAAGCCTTGATCAATCCGCCCCAGAGATCGGAAGGTAAGAAATAATTTTTCATATTATTAAAAAAACTGAAAGAAGTTATATTATACTTGATCGTACTCAACAAATAAGCAGATAAAATTCCGATCAAATTTGCATAAACAGTCAATAACGGGAACATCAAGCAGCCGGCGATAATGCGAGGAAAATAGATAAATTCTTGCGGATTGATAGCCATTGTTTTTAAAGCATCTAACTGCTCGCTGACTTTCATAGTCCCGATTTCAGCAGCAATAGAAGCCCCGATCTTGCCTGCCAGAACAAGTCCGGTCAAAACCGGAGCAAGCTCGATCATGGTCGATTTTCCAACCAAAACGCCGATCAGGTTCTTTGGAATATAACCGCTGGTTTGATAAGAAGCCTGCACGGAAGTAACCAAACCTGTAAATGCCGATGTTATAGAGATTAAAAGCAGGGAATCATAACCGAATCTTTTCATCTGTTTGATGATCTCAAGAAAGCGTTTTCCGGATTTATGTAAGTTTGTGAGTATGGAAAAATTAAAGAGGATGAATTCACCAAAAACAGTAATATAACTTGATCTTCTAAACATTGCTCAATGAACGGAAAGCAGTTAATTCCTTTACAAATAATAATTCTAATTCTCCGGTAGCACCATGCCGGTTTTTACTGATAATAATTTGAGCTATTCCTTTTTTTTCAGTTTCTTTATCGTATTCTTCTTCTCGATAAATGAACATCACGACATCGGCATCCTGCTCGATCGCTCCCGATTCTCTTAGATCCGCTAACATCGGGATTGGTGGTTTCCTGCTCTCAACTGCTCGATTTAACTGGGATAGAGCAATGATCGGGATTTCCAATTCTTTTGCCAGGATTTTCAAGGAACGAGAGATCTCAGCAATTTCCTGTTGCCGATTCTCGCGGTTTCTTTTCACGGTCATTAATTGAAGATAGTCGATGATCAACAAATCCAGACCTTTCAATTCAGCTCTTAATCTCCTGGTTTTTGCCCGGATATCAAGAATTGTATTAGAACCGAGATCGTCGATAAAAATGTCTTTTTCTGATAAAGCTTCTGCAACCTGTGCGATTCGCAGGATCTTCTTCTCATCCATACCATAACCTTTGAGCATGTTATCCATACTGACTTCGGAAGCGGAACTCATCATTCTCAAAAGGATTTCTTCATTATCCATCTCCATGGTAAAGATAGCAACTTTCTTGTCATAATACACGGAAGCATTAAAAGCAATATTCAGAGCCAGGGAAGTTTTTCCCATCGCAGGTCTGGCTGCAATAACAACAAATTGACCCGGACGAAATCCACCGATTTTCTTATCAAGATCAGGAAATCCGCTGGGAACTCCGATCACACTTTTTTTGGATGTGGCAATTTCTTCGATATTTTTGATCGCTACCGGAATGATCTTATTTATACTGACAAAAGTCTTCCGTTCAGGTCTTTCTGCAATCCTGAATATCTCCTGTTCTGCATTATCAACTATATCCTCTACCGGTTGATCTGATTTATAACATTCTTCGATGATCTGGTTGGATGTCGTAATTAATTGCCTTAACAACGCTCTTTCCAAAACTATGTTGGCATGATAATCGATATTAGCTCCGCTTAAGACAACATCTGATAATTCATTGATGAAATTTTCTCCTCCGACTTTTTCCAGAGTACCGTTTTGTTTCAGTCTGTCGATCAGAGTAATAATATCGATTTCAATATTTTCTTCGAACAGATCCAAGATTGTCTTAAAGATAATTTTATGGGCAGTTCGATAAAAATGTTCTTCTTCGAGTAGTTCGATCGCTCTGGATACGACAAAATTATCGATCATCATGGCAGAAAGTACAGCTGCTTCAGCATTTATATCGTTTGGTAGTTGGCGTTCAATTTTTGCTGGCATTTCAATTCTCTATTTTGATCTAATTTTTTTTTATTTTCCTTCTTACTTGTTCCCACGCTCCGGCGTGGGAACACAAGATCCTAACGCTCTGCGTTAAAACCAAACATTACAGCCATTTTCACAACTCGACGCAGGAGTTTCTCCGGTTCATTCCTATGCAGCAGCGTAGGAACGAGATAGATATGTAACAAGATATACAAAATCCAACAAACAAGAATGTTTGTTTTACAATTTAAAATAATCATCTCTTAATTTCTGCAGATCGATCCAGGCATATTTCTTCCATTCATTTTTTCTTAGTAATGCAGAAGGATGGTAGGTAACATAAGTTTTGATCGCTTTATAAAGATAGGTTTCTTCCCTGAAGAGAGCCATTGTCCGGTTTTCATTAAGTAATGATATTGCTGCAACCTTTCCTAACAACAACAACAATTTTGGTTCGATTATGGAGATTTGTTCGTCAAGGTATTTCCGGCAGGAGTCGATCTCATTTGGAAGCGGATTCCTATTGTTCGGTGGTCTGCATTTCACGACATTTGTAATGTAAACATCATTTCTATTTAGTTTTATTGCTGTTAGCATCCTGGTCAGGAGTTGACCTGCTTTCCCGACAAACGGTCTTCCCGAAACATTTTCATCGGCCCCCGGAGCTTCCCCGATGAGCATTAATTTTGCATCGGGATTTCCTTCGCCGTAAACGAACTTTGTCCTGCCTTGATTCAGCAGGCATTTTTCACAATTTCGATATTTTTCTTCCAGACCGGATAATTGCAATTTTTTTAATTTTTTTCTTCTTTCCGCTGCTTCCTGAATTGTCTCCGGGTTCATATAAATACTTTCAATCCCCGAAAGTTTTAGGTATTCAAGATATTGATAGAAAGTCCTGGTCTGCATGGAGTTTATTACTCATCATCATTTTCGAATATTTTTTCCTCAGAAGTAGTTGATGCATAATCCGGTATTTCATTATTAACAACATGTTCCAAAGCCATTTCGGTTACCTTTTTCTTAAAACTCTTTCTTAAGGTAAACGGAAGATTACTCAATCTTTCAACTTCCAGATTTGTTAATAATAAGAACAGGTATGTCATATTATTTTTTTCCAAAAATTCTTCAATTTTATTTTCCAAAAACACCTCCGTAAAATGTTTCTTTTATTTTTATAAATCGTTTCGCTCTATTTTCTTCTGCTTTTATGATATTCAAAACATCATTATAAGCAGTTTGCAGATCATCATTTATTACCAGGTACTGGAATTTCCTGACCTGATTAATTTCCTGAACTGCATTCCTTAATCTTTCCTCGATTATCTCTTCAGAATCGGTTCCTCTTTTGATCAATCTTTGCTTGAGAACTTTCTTTGAAGGAGGTAGGATAAATATTGTTATCGCTTCGATCCCGTTTTCTAAAATCTGTTTAGCTCCTTTGATATCGATATCCAGCAACACATGCCTACCGGCATTTAGTTTCTCTTCTACCAAATTCCTTGATGTACCATAAAAATTTCCGTGAACAAAAGCATATTCCAGGAAATCATTCGCGTCGATTTTATTTTTAAATTCAGATTCTGAAATAAAACAATAATCGATTTTATCTTTCTCATTTCCTCGAGGTTTCCTGGTAGTATATGAAATCGAGTATTCGATATCGTCTCTATTCAGTATTATCATTTTCCCAATTGTAGATTTTCCTCCCCCGGAAGGTGCAATCAGAATGATCAGGAATTTTTTTTTCTTGAATTCTTGCACTTATACTTCTTTAATCCTCTATTATTTGCTCATAAGCAGCAGCATCGATCAAATCATCTAACTGCTTTTTATCGCTGATCTTGATCCTGACGATCCATCCATCCTCAAAAGCCGATTTATTAATAATTTCCGGGTTTTCCTCAAGTTTGTTATTTACTCCGACAACCTCGCCACTGAGAGGAGCAATCATATCTTCGACAGCTTTGACTGCTTCGATCGTACCGAATGCTTCTCCAAATATTATTTCATCTCCAATCTCCGGTAATTCAAGATAAACGATATCTCCCAGTTCGTGCTGGGCATAATCCGTTATGCCAATGACAGCTTCTCCATCTTCGACCATTATCCATTCGTGACTTTCTGTGTAGAGAATGTCCTTCTTTACCATTTATTACCCTCCATTAAAAAATTTGCGATAAACACGAAATATCGGGTTTTGATGTCAAGTTTTTCGTTCAAAGAATTGGTGTAAACTATATAATCATCCACATTACATACTATTCAGCACATATCGATGAAAAGATATTCTATAAATTTAAATTATATATCGAGGAATTTTACATTAAAATTTGATTTCCCCTGAGCAAATAGTTTCAAGCAGGCATCAACAACTTCACTATCATATAATATTCCTTTTTTTGTGGAGATTTCCTTTAAAGCCTTTTTGATTCCCAAAGCTGGTCGATAAGGTCTATGTGATGCCATTGCTTCGATAACATCTGCAACTCCCAGGATTTTAGCTTCTAAAATTATTTCATCCCCTTTTAAACCTTGCGGATAGGATGATCCATCCAGTCTTTCCTGGTGTTGAAGAACGATTTTGGAAACAGGCCAGGGAAATTCTATAGAACTTAAAATATCATGTCCAGCCTGAGGATGATTTTTTATCAGATTGAATTCAGCTTCAGTTAATTTACCTGGTTTACTCAATATTTCTGCCGGAACATACATTTTTCCGATATCATGTATGCGAGCAGCCATCCTTATTCCATCGATCTGGTTTTTATTTAAATGCATTTCCAAAGCAATAGCCTCCGCAATGACAGATACTCTTCGTTGATGTCCTGCTGTATAAGGATCCCTGATTTCAACAGCTGAAACAAGTCCATTAACAGTTTCTTCCAACAATCTCTGATGTTTTTTATAGCTCAGCAGTAATTCTTTCTCTGCTTTTTTTCTGGCTGTAATATCTACAGATACTCCTAAAATACCGTCAGGGACAAATTTAAGAGATAAAGGGACTTTTGTTGTTTGAAACCATTTTTTTTCGCCATTATCTTTAACGAACTGGTGTTCTTGTATCAATAAAGTTTTTTTAGAAATCAAGACTTGTTCATCTTCTTCCCGATATTTATTAGCAGTTTTTACATTTATTTTTGACAATTCTGCAAGTTCAAGATCAGTTTTTCCTAACATTTTTTCAGTAGTTGTTCCATAAAGGTCAGCCATTGATTTATTAACCATCACATATTTGCATTTATCATCTTTTACAAAAATAATATTAGGTGCTGTGTCAATAACATGCCTCATAAATTCTTCTCTGTCTTCAACTTCTTTTTCCATTTTAAATTTAAAGAAAGCCATTTCAATTGTTGTATGAAGCTCTCTTTCTTCAAATGGTTTGAGAATATAACCGAAAGGACATGTTACCTTAGCTATTTGAATGGTTTTATAATCAGCATACGCAGTTAAATAAACGATAGGGATCTTGTAGGATTTTGAAATTTGCTCTGCAGCTTGCACACCATTCATATTACCTTCCAAAACAATATCCATCAAAATCAAATCAGGTTCTAATTCGCGTGTTTTTTCAACTGCTTCCATACCTGTTGAAACAACATCTAATACTTCATATCCGAAATTCTTTAAACTTCTTTTGATATCCTCGGCAATTACGCGTTCATCTTCGACAACTAATATTCTTTTATTATTCATATACTTTCCTGTTGTTATTCCTCACTTGAATTCCCTGTTTTTTTTTATTTTCATACATTTTTTTATCAGCCTCAGCTAGAACATCAGCAATCTCTACCGAAGATTTGCTGTCCCAAAAAGCACTTCCTATGGCAAAAGAAATTGGAAATTCAAATTGTTTTTTCCCTTTATTCTGAAGTTTAATCCCATTCAAAATCCTTTTTTCGACAATTTTAACATCTTTTCCTGTATTTGGTAGCATGATCAAAAATTCATCACCTCCATATCGGACTACGATGTCAGTTTCCCGAGCTTCTGCTGTAATAACAGAACTAACACGCTGTAAAACTTTGTCTCCAGTAAGATGACCATATTTATCATTAATCGTTTTTAAACCGTTTACATCGATAATTAAAAAAGCGATCGAACGATTATATCTTTTAGAAAGTTTCACTTCTCTATCCAGAGTTTGATAAAGATAATGCCGGTTGTAAACACCTGTTAGTTGATCCTGCATTGCCTGGTTTTTTAGTCTGGATTGAAGATTTATCCTTTTTAAAGCTTCTGTTGTATGACCCAAAAGTAATTCGAGTAAATGGACATCATTCATATTGAAAGCGTCTTTTATTGTGGAAACGACCTGAAAAACTCCAATATTTCCAACAGGAGCACTGATTATTGATTTATAATCATCTTTGTTAGCATCGGCTTTTAATACTTTTTCAAGGTTTAGATTAAGAATTGTCTTTCCCGTTTTGAATGTCTTTCCGGCAATACTGTCGTTCAGATCTAAAGGATGACTCGCTCCGGTTAAAGTCGGAGTTCGAGTTGAAGTAGCTTTTACAACGAGCCGATCATTTTCCACAATACTCAAATTACATATAGAAAAATCCAGGATGCTCTCAGCGGTTTTTATGGTCATTTCGTAAACATCTTTGTTAGATTCACAACTAACTAAATCCCGTGCAACTGCATGAAGATTTTCGATTTTCTGATAAAATCTTCGATGAGATTTCTCGGTTTGATCTTTGTAAAATGCCATCTCGATAGTCGCATATAATTCTTTTTCGACAAATGGTTTGATCAGATAACCATGAGGTCCTGATACTTTGGCAATCTCAAGCGTCTTTTCGTCGGCATAAGCAGTTAAATATACTACCGGTATATCACATTTTTCTTTTATCTGTTCGGCGGCATGAACACCATCAATATTTCCTTCGAGAATTATATCCATTAAAATAAGATCCGGTTTCATTTTTTGTGCGATATTAATAGCATCCATACCTGTGGTAGCAATATTAATCACATCATATTCATAACTCGATAAAATTCTTTTTAAATCTTCTGCAATTATGCGTTCATTTTCAACGATCAGAATCTTTTTTTTACACATATTTTCTCCAGGGAAAACATCAATTATATATTAAACACCTAATTTTTCATGGAAATATTTTTCAAAAACTTGATTTATCGGTCAATGATTTTTTTTATTTTTAGATAAAAATTATAAAAAAATTAAAAAAGAAATTGGAAATGAGAGATTTAATTTCGTATCAAACGAATATATTGATCTTAATTTCTTTTTACGAAACGGATAATATTGTGTTCTTATTCTTTTATCAAGAACAAGAATAACAAATGATACTCGAAATTTAGAAAAAAAATAAAAAAGTGCTTGACTTATATATCGATCCTCAAATTCTGCCATCGTATTCTCATTTAATCTCAAAAATTCTCATTTTGGGGATGGAGAGCAGGATGTCAGGGGAATTTTTAGGTACATATACAAATTCTGTAAACAAAAACAAGTGGGTCATAATTCCAGCTTCTTTCAAAAAAAAATTCAGTCCTGAAGCAAAACTGACAGTCATTGTTACTATTGGACCGGAAGAAAATATTGGAATCTTTCCTCTTGATAACTGGAATGAGAAAATCGAAAAACTAAAAGCCGGATCAGATAGAGATACCGATCTTTTGGTAGATTTAAGACTATTTGCGTCCTCCGAACAAACGATCGAGAAATCAGGCAGGATCAAGATAAGCGATGAATTATTAGAAATCGCAGGCATAACTGAAAAGGTGATTATCAAAGGAGAAGGTAATTATATCTCTGTCTGGAATCCAGATAAATATTTAGATTTCCGTAATGAAAAACTCAAATTTCATAAAAAATCGTTCAACACCCAAGATTACCAGAAATGAATGGTTATCATTCAGCCGTAATGCTCGCAGAATCGGTCACGGGTTTAAATCTGAAAAAAAAAGGAATTTACATTGATGCGACCTTAGGGGGAGGAGGTCATACTTTGAAAATACTGGAATCAAATCCGACTTTGCATGTTTTTGCTTTTGAACAGGATGAAGACGCGATCGATTATACGTCAGAAATTTTTAAAAAGTATTACGATAGATTAAAAATCTTCAAAGATAATTTTTCCAACCTTCGCACCAGACTATCTTTAGAAAGAGTTAAAAAGATCGACGGTATAATTTTTGATCTGGGTGTTTCTTTACATCAAATTTCCGATCCTTTGCGGGGATTCAGTTATCAGCATAACGGAAAACTCGATATGAGAATGAATAGGTCGGAAAAAATATCGGCTTATGATATTATCAACAAATTTCCGTATGAAAAGATGCGTTCGATCTTCTTTGATTATGGAGAAGAACGAGAATCGAATAAAATTGCCCGGGAAATAGTCGAACGCAGGAAACAGAAATTGATCAGAACAACCGGAGAACTTTCGGAAATCATCGATAGAAGCACCAGGTCTCATCAGAAATTGAAAGCAAAAGCAAGGATCTTTCAAGCATTACGAATATTCATCAATAATGAAATCGAAGTATTAAAAACAACCTTAAACGATGCTGTCAATATTTTAAATCCGGGTGGTCGCCTGGCAGTTCTGACTTATCACAGTATCGAAGATAGAATAGTAAAGAAATTTTTCCAATACCAGGAAAAATCATGTATTTGTCCATCCGGCTTTCCAAAATGCATTTGTCATAAAAAATCACTTTTAAAGATAATCACTAAAAAGCCAATTATTCCAACTAATGAAGAAATAATATCTAATAAAATGGCGCGCAGTGCTAAACTGAGAATTGCAGAAAAAAGGGGGATTTGATGAAATATAAAATTACTGCTTTTCTAATTATATTTTTCACAACGGTTTTTTTTCATTATTATAATAAACATAAAATCATTAAATTTGAGCGGGAAACAAATAGATTGATCGAAATCTATAATTCTAAAAAAGACCTTAATTTGAATTATCTGAATATAAACAGCAAATTATGTTCGAGGGAAAGAATACAGAAACTGGCAATTGAAGAGCTAAATATGTTCTTTCCGAATAACACCAATAATATTCATAATATAAAAATTGATAACAGGAAGGAAACTTTCTGTTTAATAGACTTTATCATTCCCTCCGCTCAAGCGCTAACAAAGTAGCCGGAATTGCTCATTTCCAATTACGGAAGTGAGCAATTTTTTTTCTGAACATGAAATCAAGATTTATCATTTTCATTATCATTATATCTATGTTCATCCTTTTTTGGCTGGTATATTTATATATTGTTCAATTAAAGGATCCCTTCAATTTTCAGACAACTATAAACATTCGTCAGAATCCATCCAAAGAGATAATTATTCCTTATCGCGGAAATATTTATGACAGGAATAATAATCTTTTGGTTAGTTCTATCAAACATTTCCAATTGGATATAGATAGAAATATGATCATCAATGATTGCAGAAAAGATAAGAACAAAAAAATTACGAATGTATTTGAAAAAATCAGTGAAATAATCTCCAGGAATGCGAATATTTCGAAGTATGAAATCCTTAAGAAATTGAATCACAAACCTCTGAATACCAGTATTTTTATAGCTGAAAAAATTACGGAATCGGAATTGGTTCTAATCAAAAAAGAATTCCAAGAAGAAGGAATTCGAGGATTAGTTCAGAATTTCAGTAAATTGAAAAGAGTTTATCCAAAAAATGATCTTGCTGTCAGGCTTTTGGGAATGGTCAGGAAAAAAAGACAGAACGATTCACGAGATACGGAAGCTATCTACGCTGTGAAAGGTATAACAGGTATAGAATCTACTTATGATAATGAGTTAAAAGGAATCTATGGATGGGAAGAAAATATAATCGATGCCAAAAACAAGAAGATACCTTTTTTGTTTTTAAATAAAAGAGCAGCTAAAAACGGTAATTCTTTGATCTTAACTATCGATTGCAATTTCCAGGAAATATTAGAAGAATATCTAAAATCCGGTTTGCATAAATATCAAGCTAAAAATGCTATCGGGATCATTTTAGGAGCAGATACTGGTGAAATTATCGCTATGTCGGGGATTTCCAAAAATGATAAAAACAAATCTTTCGCCAGCTTACGCTCGTTACCAAATCTCCCGGTTTCATTTCTTTTTGAACCCGGTTCGACTTTAAAACCGGTAACAGCTCTAGTAGCTTTAGAAAAAAATATTTATAAACCTGACGATAAAATCGATTGCCGGGATTATCATATCGGCAAAAGAATCATTACCGATGCGCATGAACATGACTTTATAACCTTGAGTTTCAAAGATATTATTGCTCTCTCAAGCAATGTCGGGATCAGCAAGATCGTGGAAAAGATTGGAAGCAAACCTCTTTATGATAGTCTGATCGAATTTGGTTTCGGACAAAAAACCGGTTCGAATCTTTATGGAGAATCAACTGGAATTTTTCGTAAACTGAAAGACTGGCAAGGTTATTCGTTACACTCGATTTCTTTTGGACAAGAAATTTCGGTAACTGCTTTACAATTAGCAAGGGCATACTGCGCTTTTGCTAATGGTGGAAAAATTCTCCAACCTTTTATTTTGAAAGAGATCAGGGATGATTCCGGCATGATAGTGCAATCATTTAAACCGAAAGTTTTAAGAAAAATATCGAATGAAAGATCGTTAGACACACTGAAAGATTTCTTAAAAGGTGTTGTTGAGCATGGGACAGCACAATCATTGAAAATGAGTTATCTGGAAATTGCCGGCAAAACCGGAACCGGAGAAAAAGCCGTTGACGGAGTTTATTCCGAGGATAAATTCACCTCGATTTTTGCAGGATTCTTCCCGGTTGATAAACCCAAATATGTAATGCTCATCCTTTTTGATGAAGCCGATTATGAATCGTATCATTATTATGCGAGTCTATCTGCTGTTCCAACTTTTAAAAATATTGTTAACAAACTCATCAATCTCCCGCAGACTAATATTATTGTCGATGTCAAAGAATGGAACCGAAATTATACA
Source organism: uncultured Candidatus Cloacimonadota bacterium (assembly GCA_964521025.1). Taxonomy (GTDB): domain Bacteria; phylum Cloacimonadota; class Cloacimonadia; order Cloacimonadales; family TCS61; genus DRTC01. The sequence goes on from CAZFPK010000044.1 coordinate 15,170, forward strand.
GTAATGCCTGATCTATATGGAAAGAAAAGAATAGAAGTTTCGGAAATATTATCACGCAAAAATATTCTATTTAATATAATTGAAAAGGATCATTTCGGACTGGTCATCGATCAATTTCCGAAACCGGATGTTTCCTTTGATCAAAAGGAAATCGTGCAGATCATTATCGATGTTCCAAAAAAAAATCCGGAAACAAAAATCGATTATAAAATGCCGGATCTGGTTGGTTTGACCCTCAGGAATGCGTTATCAGAAACAAATAGAAAGAAAATCCAATTAATTGTTCAGGGTAGAGGGATCATCAAATCTCAATCCATCCCACCCGGGAAAAATACGAATTTCGGGGAAAAATGTCTGGTTATCGCAAATTAATATCCTTTCAGAAAATTCTCGAATTTTTGGAAAAAAACAATCTTTCTTTTACTGTTATAAATTCTCCCGTAAATGCCACCTACAAAGGAATCGAAACAGATTCACGAGCAGTCGAAAAGGATGATATTTTTGTCTGTATTTCCGGTTTTAAGCAAGATGGACACGATTTTGCCGAAGAAGCGATAAAAAACGGCGCTGCTCTTTTGATCGTTGAGAAAAAAATAAATGTAAATTTACCTCAAATAAAAAGCATAAATTCCCGGAAAGCAGCTGCCATTTTAGCAAAATTATTTTTTAATGATCCGACATCAAAAATAAAATTGATCGGTATTACCGGCACCAACGGAAAAACTACGGTTGCTTACCTGATTTCTAAACTTCTTATCGCAAACAACAAGAAAACCGGTTTGATCGGAACATTCGGCTATGAGATCGATGGGAAAAAATATCGATCAGAAAGAACAACTCCCGATATAATCGATCTAAACAAGATCTTTTATAAAATGTCGGAAGCAAAAGTCGAATATGCGGTCATGGAAGTTTCGTCGCATTCGCTGATTCTAGACCGCGTTTTCGGTCTGCATTTTGATGCTGCTGTTTTCACCAACCTGACATCCGAACATCTCGATTTTCATAAAAATATGGAAGAATATGCAAAAGCAAAATTCAAACTCTTTGCTCAAGTTTCGGAAAATAATGGAATCGCTATTATCAATACGGATGATATTTACGGGAAAAAATTGTACCGTAAATTGAAATGTTCAAAAAAAAGTATTTCATTTATCGAGGGTGATATTTCCATAAAAAATTCCAAATACGATCTGAATGAAAGTTCGTTTACTTTAATTTACGGGAAATCTGAGGAAACTTATCAAACTCAACTTACCGGGAAATATAATATCCAAAATACTGCTGCTGTAATTACAGTTATAAAACATTTTCTGCCGGAAGTTTCTTTTACTGAATTGAATGGATCTTTGAAGAAAATAAAACGAATTCCCGGAAGATTGGAAAGAGTCTGTCCGCAAACTCACCCCCAGCCCCTCTCTTTAGCAAAGAGAGGGGAGAATATGGAATCGCCAACTCGCTTTTCCAATAGTGTTTCCCCTCTTTATCAAAGAGGGATCAGGGGAGTTTCTGATAGAAAAAAGCGACTTTATGGAAAGCCTTTAGATAGATTTAAAAAGAATATTTTCATCGATTATGCACACACTCCCGATGCTTTGGAAAATGTCTTGAAAACACTCAAAGAAATTTCTGACGAAAGGATTATTTGCGTTTTTGGTGCAGGTGGAGATCGCGACAAACAAAAAAGACCGCAAATGTTGAAAGCGGTCTTAAAATTCTCAAATCTGGCAATCATAACTTCTGATAATCCACGCTTTGAAGACCCGCAGGATATTATCGCCGATATCATCTCAACCTCAGATCCAATGCTGCCTTACTGGATACAACCGGACCGGAGATTGGCAATCCGGACAGCAATCGATCTGGCTGGAGAGGAAGATATTGTTCTTCTCGCCGGCAAAGGACATGAAACTTTTCAGGCAATAAAAGGAAAAAATTATCATTTCAGCGATAAAGAAGAAGTCCTGAAATTTTTCAAAACAAAAAATGAACCAAACGAAAATGGTCTTTCGATTCCCATCGATATTATGCAATTGGAAGTTTTGTTCGATCACAAAATAAGATCGAAGGAAAGCCGGAGTTTTCATTCGATCTCGACGGATTCAAGAACGATCAAAGAAAACTCGATCTTTTTTGCTTTGAAAGGAGAAAATTTCGATGGTCATGATTATATCGAAGAAGTTCTGAAACAAAAAAATTGTCTCGCAGTCGTAAACAAAGATTATCCAGAAAAAAATAAAAACCTGGTTTTTGTGGATAACACAGTGGAAGCATTCGGGAAACTCGCCCGAAAATACAAATCTCTTTTTAATATTACGGCAATCGCTCTGACAGGAAGTATCGGTAAAACAACTACCAAAGAATATATCTTTAATATTTTTTCCGATTCGGGAAATACACTCAAGACTTTTGCGAATGAAAACAACCTGATCGGTCTTCCGAAAACGATCTTCAGACTTAAACCGGAATATAAATATGCCATTTTTGAATTGGGATCGAACCATTTTGGAGAGATCGGTAAACTCGCTGAGATCTGCAATCCCGATATCGGGATCATCACTTTTGTCGGACCTGCTCACCTTGAGTTTTTCAAAGATGAAAACGGAGTTTACCGGGAAAAAACTTCACTCTTTCGTCGAAATATAAAAACAAAAATTTTTCCCGGAGACGATGCAAGATTTAAGGAATTCAAAGGCATAACTTTCGGTAATACTGGAAATTGTTATTATCGAATTTCAAAAATCGCTAAAAAAGGGAATGATACGGAATTTTATATCAACAAACAAAAATTTCTGATCCCGACTCCTTTTGATTATTTTTGTTTGAATGCTGCGATTGCAATTGCTCTTTCGAAAGAACTTGGAATATCTACCGAAAAGATCAAAAAAAGTCTTTTAAAACCATTACAGATCTCGCAGAGAATGGAAATAAAGAAGACAAGAGATCATATTTTATTGATCGATTGTTATAATGCAAATCCTGATTCCATGCTGGCTGCTATCGATTTCTGGAAGAATTTTAAAAGAGAAAAAAGACACATTGCAATTCTCGGAGATATGCTGGAATTAGGAAATTTGACAGAAAAATTGCATGAAAAAGCCTGGTGTGCATTAAAGAAAATCAAGAATAAATTCGTGATCTCGGTTGGAAAATACTCAAAATTCTATCGAGCTGATCTTCATTTTGAAGATGTTGAAAAATTGTTGAATGCAAAAGTTTTCGTAACCTTGCCAAAGGATTCCGTTATCCTGATCAAAGCTTCTCATGGAATTCACCTGGAAAAAATTATCGAAAGGATCTAAAAATGTTATATCATTTCTTTTCACCATTATTAGATAAGGAGATCTTCGGCTACAATATTTTCAATGTTATCCAGTATGTAACTTTCAGGGCGATCGCTGCTTTTATAACTGCTCTTATTCTCTCTTTTTTATTCGGACCGAAATTGATCCGCATGCTGAAAAAAAGTAAAGCAGTCGAGACAATCAACGATTATTTACCGGAAGCACATCAAGCAAAAGCCGGTACTCCAACCATGGGCGGATTGATCGTTCTACTCAGTTTAATGATCACTGTTCTGCTCTGGAACAATCTTATTAATACTTATGTTTTGATCATGATCCTGACGACCATGTGGCTGGGGAGTATCGGATTTTTGGATGATTACCTGAAAAATTTCCGGCATACAAAAAAGGGATTGATCGCTCAATACAAACTGATCGCTCAAATAACTCTGGGACTGGTCGTTGCATTTATCCTTTTTTACGGAGAGAAAAATCCGGATGTGATCACAGCTATAAATCTGCCTTTTCTGAAAAATACTGTGATCCAGCTGAAGTGGTTTTTCATTCCTTTTGTTATTTTTATGATCGTTGGAACTTCTAATGCAGTGAACCTGACGGATGGACTGGATGGACTTGCTTCGGGAACGATCGCGATTTCAACTTTTGCTCTCGGAGTAATGGCATATATCAAAGGAAATTTCATCATCGCAGAATACCTGAACCTGGATTTTATTTCCAATGCAGGAGAATTAGCAGTTTTCACATCTGCTTTGATCGGAACTTTACTAGGTTTTTTATGGTTCAATATCAAACCTGCTCAGATCTTCCTCGGAGATACGGGATCATTATCTTTAGGTGGAATTTTAGCAGTTCTGGCAATTCTTTTAAGAGAAGAAATATTTTTTGCGATCGTGGGTATGGTCTTTGTGGTAGAAGCCTTGTCATCGATCATTCAACGCTATTATTTTAAATATACAAGGATCAAAACCGGGAAAGGAAAAAGAGTGTTTCTTTGTGCTCCACTCCATCATCATTTTGAATTAAAAGGAATTTCCGAAGAAAAGATCGTTATTCGTTTTTGGATAATTGCCATACTTCTCGCGGCAATCGGTCTTGGAACTTTGAAGTTGAGATAGCAAAATGGAAATTCGAAATCGAAGGATCGGAATTTTAGGAATAGCCAGAAGTGGACTCGCAGCAGCAGAAAAGATCAAACAGTTAGAAGGTTTTCCTTTTTTAAGTGAGATCAAAAAAGAATCTGAAATTGAAAATATTCGGAAAATAAAAAGCAATTTTTCCTGTGAATTTGGAGGACATTCCAATAAAATCCTGGAAAGCGAATTCATTATTGTCAGCCCGGGAATTCCATTAGATATCCCGATCCTGAAAAAAGCCAAACAGAAAAGCATTCAGCTGTTCAGCGAAATCGAATTCGGTTATTCGATCAAACATCCGGATAGCAGGATCATTGCTGTAACAGGATCGAACGGAAAAAGCACGACCGTCAGCTTGATCCATCATATCCTTGAAACTGCCGGTTTTAATTCTATCCTCGCAGGAAATATCGGAACTGCGTTTACTTCCTTTCCGATCGAAAAACCCGGAATCGATTTCATCGTCCTTGAGATCAGTAGTTTCCAGCTCGATTTGATCGAAACATTTAAACCTGATGTTGGTGTTATCTTGAATATCACACCTGATCATCTCGACCGTTATCAAAATTTCAATGATTATTCCCGTTCAAAATTCTGGTTATTTAAAAATCAAAATACGAAAGATCTGGCAGTTTTGAATCTCGATGATGAAGTTATTTCTGCTTTTCCGAAAAACTTTAAAAGTTCGATCAAATACTTTTCATCATTACAAAAAACAGATATTTATCAAGAGAATAAGAAAATATGTTTTCTTGGAAAAGAATTTCCAATAAAATTTCTTTCTTTAAAAGGTCCTCATAATATTTATAACATAATGGCTTCCATCCTTGCTGTTTCAAATCTTGATATTTCGGAAAATACTATTAAGAGAGCTTTGAGATCATTCATTTCTCTTCCCCATCGCCTGGAATTTATTGCGGAAAAAAACGGAGTGAAATTCTTTAATGATTCAAAAGCAACCAACACTGATTCCGTTAAGTATGCACTGCAATCTTTCGAAAATCCTGTGAGGATAATTCTCGGCGGTTCTGATAAAGGAGAAGATTTTTCAGTTTTGAATCCGCTCTTGAAACAATATGCAAAAAAAATTTACCTGATCGGCGAAACTCGAGAAAAAATGCAAAGATCTTTCGGAAATCGAATTGAGACCTCTCAATTTGATCAATTTGAAAATTGCATTAGAACTGCTTTTTCAGAATCGGAAAAAGGAGATATTATCCTGCTTTCACCAGCTTGTGCCAGCTTTGATATGTTCAAGAACTTTGAAGAACGAGGAAATATTTTTAAGAAAATTGTTAAACAACTCACAGTTCCTACTCGTTCCTACGCTCCGGTGTAGGAACGAAGATGATGACGCTCCGGCGTCGAGATTAGAAAACGAATGGAAACTTCCGTTTATCGCAGATTATTTGAATCTTGTGTTCCCACGCAGGAGCGTGGGAACGAGTAAATCGAGATGAGAAAATGAAAGTTATTTTTGGTTTAACGCAGAGCGTTTGCATCTTATGTTCCCACGCAGGAGCGTGGGAACAAGTATTAAAACTGGGGAGCTTGGAACAAGTAACTCATTCGGGAAATAACAGATGAAAACTAAAAAATACATCGTGCAATATGATTATTTACTTCTTCTTGCTTACATGTTTTTAATGATGATCGGTCTTTATATACAATTAAACATCAGTTCCATCAGAACCAGTATGTCCTTTTTCTATAAACAAGTTATCTGGTTTTTTGTTTCGATCATCTCGGTCTGGTTTGCCTTTAAATTTGTGAATTTGGAAACATTGCGAAAATTTATCATGGTTTTTATTTTCTTGATTCTGATTCTATTGATTTTAGTCCTTTTTATTGGTAAAGAAGTTAATGGAGCAAAACGCTTTATCGTGGTTACGATCCCGATCATACATTTGAGTTTCAATATCCAGCCGAGTCTTTTTGCCAGGCTATTTCTGGTCATCTATGCAGCTCATATTCTTGATAAAAAACAAAAATTCATCGAATTCTCAAATCCTAAAGGTTTCTTGAAATTTTTTACTCCGCTTATTTTCATACCTGTTATTTTTTATGTTCTGATCCTGATGGAAAAGCATTTCAGCCCATTGATAATCTCCGGTTTAACTTTACTCTCGCTTCTCTTTTTAGCAAAGATAAAGATGTCATCAATTCTAACGATTGTCAGTTTTTTATTGATCGGAGGGATTCTTGTTGTAGGATTTGGTCCGAAATTTCGCTGTGAAAGAATAGAAATCTATAAAAAATATTCTCTCTTCTTTAAAGTCCTGAATATAAAAAGTAATTACTGCGGTGAAAATGATTACCAGGTCAAAGAAAGCCTGATTTCTCTTGCCGGCGGAAAGATAATCGGAACAACCCCGAGCAGAGGAACCGGCAAACATTATTTCCTTCCCGAAGCAAAAACCGATTATATTTATGCGATCGTCGGAGAAGAATTTGGTTTCATCGGTTCGATTTTCGTAATGTTTCTTTTTAGTTTTCTCTTTTTTAGAACAATGCTCAATTCCTTAAAAAAAAAATCCCTTTTTTTAAAACTTTTAGGATTCGGTTTGGGAATGAACATCTTCTATAATGCGATGATCAACATTGGAGTCGCAATGTCCGCTTTACCTTCGACCGGAGTAACTTTACCTTTTTTAAGTTACGGAGGAACTTCTCTCCTTGTGAATTCATTTTCAATCGGATTATTACTCAACATAAGTGCAAAAAGAAGAAGGATATGAGGAAAAGGGACAAGGTGAAAGGAACAAGTTACGAGGAAGAAACAACTTTGAATGATTATTAAAATACGAATTATGAATAGTAAAAAGGAATTGAAATGACAGATTCAACGAACTCGCAACTCGCAACCCGCAACCCGAAACTCGCAACCCGTAAACCGCACCCCGCAACCCGCATCCTCATCGCAGCCGGAGGAACCGGCGGTCATATTATTCCTGCACTTTCGATAGCCAGGGAATTACAGAAAAAGAATTGCAGTATCCTATTTGTTGGTAATAAGAACAGTTTGGAGGAAGAACTTGTTCAAAGGTCAGGATTTCCATTCAGGAGTATTAATGTCCAGAAATTTTACAGGAAATTTACTTTCAAGCATCTTAAATTTCCTTTCAAATTAGTGAGGAGTATTTTTGAATCCAAAAAAATTATGCGAGAATTCCAACCTGCAGCTTTTCTCGGAACCGGTGGATTTGTTTCCGGTCCGGTCGGTTATGCTGCTCATCAGAAAAGAATACCGATCTTTCTGCAGGAACAGAATAGTTATCCCGGAGCAACGACCAGAATTTTAGTAAAATACGCAACAAAGATTTTTTTAGGAAATGAAGGAGCGAAAAAATATTTCCCAGCTGAAAAAGTGGTTATTTCAGGAAATCCAATTAACACAAATGTCATCGATGAAAAGGAAAAAATCGACTTTGAAAAATACGGTTTAAAAAAAGATTCAGTAAAACTTTTTCTTTTCGGAGGAAGCCAGGGCTCATCACTCTTGAACAATAATTTTTTGCAGATTGTCGATGATCTGTTAGACAACGGAATTGAAATCATCTGGCAGGCAGGAAAATACAGTTATAAAAAGTTCCGCAAAGAAGTGAAAAATAAATCCGGAATTTACATTTTCGATTTTTCCAATAAAATAGGAAAGATCTATAATTCCGTCGATTTTGCAATTGCGCGAGCCGGAGCATTATCTCTTGCAGAACTGGAAACAAAAAAAATCTCTTCAATTTTGATCCCGCTTCCGTCCGCAGCCGGAAATCATCAATATTACAATGCTCTGGAATTAGTAGAGAAAAAGGTTGCTATACTTTTGGAACAGAAAAAGTTGAGCCCTGAAATCCTAAAGGAGAAAGTTTTCGCGATGAAAGAAAAATATTTGGAAATGAAGAAGAATTTTGGAGAATCGAGACATACAGATTCTGCGAGAATTATTGCTGAAAACATTTTAGAGATTTTGAAATGAAGCATGAACAATTAGAAAATTTATTTTATTCAGGAAATATTAATCTTCTGAATAATCCATTAACCGCAATCTTCTGTTCTCGGATTATTCCAATGACACTTTATTTACCTGCTCTTGATTTTATGAAGCAAATTTTCACATTAGATATAACTCTTATCAGTGGTTGGCACTCAAATGTTGAAAATAAACTGCTTGAACTCAAACCACCAAAATTGCGAGTAAACTTAGTAAACTTTTTAGCAAAAGGCATTGAAAATTATAAGTTAACTGATAATTTTATTGAAGATTATAGAAACAATAAAGTTCTGATTATTTCATTCTGGAAGAACGAAAAGAGAATATCTGCTGTACATTCAAAAAACAGAAATAATGCTATTCTAAAAAAAGCAGATAAAATTCTTTTCCTGAATATTCATGAGAACGGAAACCTTCACGAAATATTTAATCAGGCGATTTCCCTGAAAAAGAAAGTCTTTATATTCGATCATCCCAGCAATGAGAAATGGATAAAACGAGGAGCTCTTCCGATATCAAAATATAATCTGGAGGTTATTTCGTGAGTTTGATTGATTTATTAATAAGTTTGAAGAGCAAGGAAGATGTAAAAAGGATGTTTATCGAACATTTGAATTACTCTCATTCATCCGGCTCAGTTTCCTCTTCACTTTCTGATAAATTGAGAAAAGAAATAATCACTATCGAGAAAATCGCAGAACAGAATCAATTTTTCATTATCTATTGTAGATTACCAGTTTTATTAAAAGGTTCCGAAAGACCTATCTCAGAACAACTTTCAAAAACTTTTGCTCATAATCTAATAATTTTCACTAACAAAAATGAGCGGGAATTTCATTTCACTAATTTAAAATATATTGAAAAAAAGAAAGAATTGATCAAAACACCTCACCGACCATTCCGCAGGATTGTAGTTGGTTCATTTGAGAAGCTAAGAACAGCTTCCGAACGCATTCAACTTTTAAAAATCGAAAATGAAAATGAGTCCGCCCTGCAAGTGAACCTTAAATGCGAACATGCTTTCGATGTGGAAGCTGTATCCAGAAATTTTTACAATGATTATGTCCATTTCTATAAAGAATTCAGGAAATACCTATTAAAAAGAAACAAAAGAAAATTAACAACTACAGACGATAATACGCAAACCATCTTTAATAGAATTTTCTTTCTCTATTTCGTTCAGAAAAAAGGTTATCTACAAAAATATCCGGATTTTATTTATAATAATTTTAAGAATATTAAAAACAAAAACTATTATCAGGATTTCCTGATCCCGCTTTTTGAAAAAATCTCAAACAACATTAGATCGGAAAAATTTCAAAATATTCCATTCCTGAATGGTGGACTTTTTGAATTTACAGAAGATGAGAAGAAAATTAAAATTTCTAATGATATTTTTAAGATTATTCTTAAAGGATTATTTGAAAAATATAACTTCACAGTACGGGAAGATACCGAATTTGAAAGAGAAGTCGCTATCGATCCGGAAATGCTGGGAACAATTTTTGAAAGATTAATTCTCGGATTGGAAAAAAATAAATACAAAGATATTCCTGATGCACGCAGAGCTTCCGGTTCATATTATACTCCCAAATTCATTGTTTCATTCATGGTGAAGCAATCTCTACTAAATGATCTGGTAAATGATAACACCATCAAAATTATAAGATATAAACTAAAGGAACTGGTTTTCAATTTGAAAACTGAACAACTTTCAGTACCTGAATTAATTACAATCCGAAAACGTCTTCTGGATATTCGTATTGTTGATCCTGCTGTTGGTTCGGGAGCTTATCCGGTGGGAATTCTCTTAAAAATCGTAGAAATAATTGAAGTAATAGATAATAAAATAAATCCGCAGAAAACTGACAAAAAAAATTACAGGTACAACCTGAAACGAGACATTATTGAAAACTGCATTTACGGAGTAGATCTGCAGCCAAAAGCAGTACACCTGACTAACCTGCGTCTCTGGCTTTCGCTTATTGTCGATCTCGATGTTGATCATATCGAACAGATTCCACCCTTGCCAAATCTTGATTTTCATATTTACGAAGGTGATTCGCTGGTTTCGCAAATTGCCGGATATGATTTCGATACTGAAAAAGATATAAACACACAAAAACCGGAAGGTAAAGAAATCCTGAATATTTTTTCCAATCTAAAAAAACAATATGAAAAAACTGCAGATTTGAATGAAAAAGAAAAACAGAAAACAGAAATAGAGAATGTTAAAGGTCAACTTATAAAATGGTTTCTTACTGAAAAGAAAAAAGAAATCGAGCAAAAACTGGAAAAATTTGCAACACAGCAAATTGCTAATATTGAAGGATTTGAACAAGAAAATGAAATTGACTTCAGAGACCAATATAAAAAAGAAATAACCGTTATCGAAAATAAAATAAATCAGGCAGAATCTTATACAAAGAAATTTAATTGGGGCCTGGATTTTATTGAAATTGAAACTCAAGGCGGTTTCGATATCGTTATCGCTAATCCGCCTTATGGAATTAAAGTTCCGACAAAAACCCGGGATGAATTCAAACTGAACAGCAAAGACAGTTACGGTGTTTTCGTCTCGCTGGGATTAAAAATACTAAAACCGGGAGGAACTCTCTGCTACATAATGAGCGATACCTGGCAAACCATAAAATCTCATAAAAACCTGCGTGATCAACTCCTCAAGGAAACAGATGCACAATTCCTCATCTCTGTGCCGGCTGATACTTTTGGTGCTACCGTGAATACCGGAGTTTATACTTTTATCAAAAGAATTTCTCCCCGCTGGAGATTGACGGAAAAAGCCGACAACCGGCTCATTGCAGCCGATCTTTCTCCTTTCAAGATTAAACAACCGAACGGAAGCTGGGATACAGGCAACCTGGAAGCAGGTTTTGAACTGCTGACCGAACAAAACGATTTTGATGAAACAAAAGACGGTTATACACTTTACAGCGAACGCGATTTTGCTGTATTTGCCTATAAGCAGAAATTGATTCCCCGTTTTTCAAATCACAGTTTCTTTATCGCTTCTCCCAAACTTTTTAAATTAATGGAAGATACAGGAAAGCA
>CAZFPK010000045.1:0-26597 GCA_964521025.1 uncultured Candidatus Cloacimonadota bacterium
CAATACCAATTTATAATTGGAGCACTTATTGTCTATTAGTTTAGATATTTAGGTTCAATTTTGAGAGCAAGTAGTTGTTTGTATTTTCCAAATTTGTCAGAAAATCGTCGGCAAATTCTTTTGCATCGACTATTTCAGTTTGTTCCGTATCGGAATACAGAAAGCACATCACACTTGCTGCTGGAAAATATTTTTTTATCTTTTTCGCAAAAAATAGTATTCCGGTATTATTTATGCGGTCATTTGTAAACAGATTAAGGTTTGTTAAAATGTGATTTTTGGATAAATTCTTCGATATATTTGCATCTCTTTTGAAGTTTTTCAAAACTGTATTGGAAAAATCTTTTTCTGTAAAGTTTGAGGTTTGTCTTTCAAATGAAATCTGATTTTCTTTTTGGAAGAAAGTCCTGATCTCATCCCGGTTCAGTTTTTGCAAATTTGCTCCCTGCCTTAAATAAAAATGCCCGTTGATGGTGTATGGTTTTTCTTTTCCTTCAGGAACATAAATAACTGCCAGGTTTTTAATTTGATCTGTTGTAACCGGGAAAGAAGGATTCATATTTCGGGCAATATCCAGAATCTTTGAAATATCTTTATTGGAAAGATCTATCCCTTTTATGCTTCCGCCATTTTCTACACCGAGAATTATCTTACCGCCTTGTCCGTTGGCAAATGCACAAATTTCTTTTCCGAGAGAAGTGCTGACCGCTTCTTTAAACTCGATCGTATAACCTTCCCTGGTTTTTATCAAACCCAATAACTCTTCATATCTCATGGTTAGATCCAACTTATCCCAAGATGCAACATTTTAACGAAAATGATGGAACTCGGGATAAGTCTTGCTTTCTCACCGCTTCAAGTCCACCGTCTCCGGCAGTTGGCGGCTCCTGTGAACTCGAATATTATCTTTGTCCCTTGCTCCTTGGAACTTGTCCCTCGTTCCATTACTCGCTGTAACCCGATAGAATTTTATATCTTCTGATAAAGACTCACTCCAACTTGTATCCGAACCTGTCCATTCTGTTGTCAGAAAACTTCCATAAGGATCCGTATCGCTGTAAACCGTATAGGAAGTTGCTCCGCTGACAATATCCCAACTGAGATCAACATTCGAGCCGATAATTTCAATCGTTACATTTTCCGGAGCTGAAGGAGGTTCCGTTGTTCCGACATTGAGTGTAACCGGGATGATCACATTCGGTTCGTCGGGATCGTTGCTGGCAACATCGATATTTTTCAGGTAAGTTCCTTCTCCTAAACCGGATGCATCAAAGGAAACAGTAATATCATCATAACCTGATGGAGAAACAGTTCCTGATGTTGGATAAATCTGCAGCCAATCAGTATAAAACAGGATAGCTAATTCGTTATGCAGGTATGAATCATTGTAAGAAACCTGTAAGCCGACTGTTCCTGCTTCGTTCTGGATGCCGATCGTGGAAGTATCGAGATCGCCGGAAACAGTTCTGTATTGAAATAAGATTCTACCGTTTGCATAAAGGATCATCTGGAAATCGTAAGTTCCGTTCCAGTAACCGGGATAATGGATCACATTATCGAACAAGACGATCAGGCTGTCTGAGTCTCCGTAATAATAGACAACTCCTCCCTGCAGCGGATCGAGATCATCCCAGAAACCGAAGAGTGCCGGTTTGGGAGCATCCACGCGCGGCAGTTCGTAATTATGATAATCTGTCCAATCATCGCCGAAACCGATCCAGCCATTCGGACTGATCCGGTATTGCGTGTAATCCGTGCCGTAATAATTGAAAGTGAAACCGATTGGCATCAAGTCTGTAGCATAATCGTTGTGAGTGAAACTGACGAGAGTTCCCAAACCGGAAATATCGCGCCAGGAATATTCCGGTCCATCCGGTTCATCGCTGTCCTTCCAACTGTAACCGTAAGAATCGGGTCCGCCGTAACTTCTATCCTCTTGCGTAATACTGTAATTCAGGTCTGTTCCGCCGTTATTGGAAATTCGTAAATTCTCATCCGTTGTTTCATCCGGCTGCAGGTTTACGGTAAATAACAATGGATTTACGGAAATATCAGCCGGTTCGACAGTTCCCATCGAGGGAAAGATAATATAATCGAGCCAGGCACAATCGGAACCGCTGCTGACCGAACCATCTTTATAATATTGCCATTTGAATTCGCGTTCACCAACTGCTACCGGGTAACTTACTTCACTCCAGCCAACAGTTCCGGACCATTGTTCCTGCAAAGTTCCATCGATATAGAATTTCAAATAATCCCAACCGGATTCTGAAGAAACTTTACGATAAAAGGAAATATCTCCGGCTGCATTTATTTCAGCATTCAAGATCAGTTCGGAGGTCTGGTAATGAGTAATTGTTCCTGATTTTGCACAATAAACTCCTTCATACGGACTTTCCGTAACAATTGACCAATCTGCATTTCCCCCGAATTCCCAGGGAAATGATGAGAAATTTCCGGTTTCAAAATCTTCGAGGATCAAGCCGATGCTTCTGTTGAAAGTTTCTTCGGCAGTATAATTTCCGGCAGTTACTTCATAATCGAAAGAGACGATTGTACCGATTTCCGCTTCGGAAGATACGGTGATATTGAAAACTGCATTTTCAGTAGAACCGGAATCGATAGTTCCGAAATTGTGTGTGTTCGAGCCGTTGATCGTTATTTCCGGATCGAGACAGCTAATTACTCCCGTCGCGGTTGGAGAATTTGAATGACCGTCATTATTGGTTGGGATGATGAGATCGACTGTTTCTCCAGGATCGAGCCTGCCGTTGTCATTTTCGTTGGAATCATCGATGATCATATTCGAGATGGTGATATCAGGAGCATTAATAGTTATTTGAAAAGATGAATTCCAGGTATCGCGACTGCTGGTTCCGGTAACTTCCAGGTCAAAATTCGCAACATGCTGATCAGGAACATCATCGCTGATATTCATGGCAAAAGCATCGTATTGAGTGGAAGTGCTTTCACTTGGAATCGTGCCGTAAGTTTGCGTATTATCCGTGATCGTGATATAATCATCGGTTTCGGAAATTACGGCAACAACATCTGTCGCATCGTTCAAACCAACATTTTCCAATGTCGTATCGAGAGTGATCGATTCGTTATAATCTGCTTCTCCATTATTATTTCCGGTCTGATCATTGATCGTGTATTCCTCAAAAATGACATAACCACCTTCGGGCGGAATGATCTCGACAGATTCCGAATAACGATAATAATTCTGTTTAGTGATGGTTACGATCATCATATCACCGGGATTCTGCGGTGGAATAGAGATCGAAAACGGAGAACCGGTTCCTTCTCCAACTCCAATGATCTCACCATTAACGGTCAGACCGATCAAAGCACCGTCATCAGCAGTAACTTCAAAGAAATCGACTCCGCTCAATAGAACATCGTTATGAGCGACAGTCAGGTTCTGCGGAACTTCCGAATAAAGGGTCAGGTAAGCATCTCCGTGATGATGGAACAACCGGTAAGTGATCTGTTTATCTCCCGAATTATAGGGCCAGCTCGATTGATACAAAAAGTGCTTGCCGGCAGCATTACCGAACGCAGGCATCATAAAGGAAACCGGGAATTCCGTTTCTTCAGCAGGCATAAAACCGGGATATATGTTATCGAAAACGCCCCAGATAAAAGTATCGTTTACAAATGAGAAAGAAACTTCCGTTGCCGCGATCAAACCGAGTGCTCCGCTGTTCTGCCCGTTATAAGTATGACGATGGAATTTTTCCGTGAAACATTCGGAAGCATTGTGATAAGCACCTGTCTGGCAGTTAATGGAAAAAATAAAGGGAAGTTCGTTATCGATATTGGTCAGAGAATTGATGTCGGAAGATGTAAAGTCCGGTTCTCCCCAACCGCTGTAAGAACCATGATCGCGATGCTGCAAAAGGAACGAACCGTCATTGATGGCATTGATAACATCCGAACCGGTTCCTCCTGAAAATCCGCCAAGTTCTTGCGGAGTCGCTGGAATATAACCGAGTCCGGAAGGACCGAAATAATTCAAAACTGTCGAAGTATTGGTTGCGGTTGACCAGGGATCGGAATTCGGATTTCCGTCATAAACAGCATTGATCCTGACCGGATTTTTACTGTGAACATTCCTGAAATATCCACCTACAACTTCCGAGCAGATCTGGAACCATCTTTCTGTCTGCCAGCCGAGAGCAGTAATGGGATGATCATAAAAATCGGGATTAACGGGCGGATTGCGTTCATAATCGAGGAATTTGGTGATCATTGTTTCCAGTTGAGTGGCATTATTTGCCGTTATTCTCGCAAAAGCGATTTCAGGAAGATCATCTCCGTCCACATCGGCAAAACGATTATCAGAAGCAAAGTCGGGATAACTGAGCGGATGCGAATAAAGATGAGAAATGATGCCGCTCGCACCTGTTCCATAATCAGCGAGCAGTAGAACTGCCGATGGAGGAATATCCCAGTTATTGTAAGCATTATCGACATAATTCTCGATAGCCGAAACTGTATTTCCACCGATTTCTGTGGTCGTAACGACTCCGGTTCTGATTCCCTGCAAAGTTCTGAAATTCCTGATGGAATCAGCCCAGGCAATGAAAGTCGGATCATCGGGAGCGATGATAATGTATTCATAATCTTCGGTTCTGGAATTGGAAAAAACATTATACTCGACTTCCGGTAAGGTGCGATGATTGATGATCAGATTTTTCAGACTTACATCCCACCATCTGCTTCGCAAGCGATCATCTCCGAAATATCCTGTTCCTCCCTGAAAATCGACTTCTATCTTCATATCTCGATAGACGATCAGTTCTTTCGTAACCGGATTATATTGGAAAGGAGTTATTCCGAGCATAACGATCTCAAATCCTCTTATTTTTTGAGGTTGGGACAAGATCACAGGATTTTCAGGATATTTAGCATTTTTCGAATAAATAGTTTCATTTTTCTGATAAACGAGTGGACTGTTATCCGTATCCGCAGGAATTTTCGGAGCCGGAGTGATCTCGATATTTGAGAAGATCTCGGTTCGTGATGAGAGGATTTGGAAACTTGCATTTGCTCCGTTTGGAATCGCGATCATTCTGCTCAATCCGGGAAGATCAGGAGCGCCTTCGTTGTTCGGTAAGATCGTTCCCGGAAGTTGAATTGCTTTCATTGAATTTCCTTCGATGAGTTTATCTTCGAAATTGAAATCATTTACGGAAAATACGATCTCGATTCCGGACGGATTTTCCCAGGTAAGATTGAACCCGCTTTCTCCCCAACTGTCGGAATATGATATTAATTCCGCATTTAGAAATGTAGTTATCAAAAAACTAATAACTAAAACTGCAAAAATCGTTGAATTTGATTTTTTCATTTGAACTCCTTTTTTATTTTTTTGTACGCTTACCAAATTTTTTTAAAATTTGGCAAGTTTTATAATCGCTATCTCATGAGAATCTTAAACTTAAGTTGTTTGGCAGTCAACTTATCAGCAGATATTGACTTAAGTTTGATTTTAAAAAACTTAAATCAAGCAAGATAAATCTTGCTTAATTCAAGTTTTTCAGTTAATTACTTCATGAGGATCATTTTCTTGACATACGAAAATGGGTCAACTTTCATTTTTATAAGATAAGTTCCCGATCCAACATCTCCCATTTGGTCATCTTCCCCATTCCAATCGATCAAATGCTCTCCTGCAGGTAATTCATCGCTGACCAGACTTCTGACTTTCTGACCTTTGATGTCATAAATATCAATTTGGGTAGTAGATTTTTCTTTAAGGAAAAAACTTATGGTTGTTCTCGGATTGAAAGGATTGGGATAATTTCCCAGCAATTGTGTTTTACTCAGATTCAGTTCTTCTTCCAAACCGGTTTCGCTGACAACCAGAGTTACGGGAACGATAGTCTCATTCCTGATGTCATCGGTGATGACAATATCGCAGTAATAGGTTCCTGCATCTAAAGTCGAAGTATAAAAACTGACCCTGATCTGATCGGTTTCACCTTCCAGTAAATTTCCCGATGATGAATTAACATACATCCAACCTGTTTCGGGAGATTGAAAATCGAGACTGATAGAATAATTAATCTCACCTCCGCCTACATTGGAGAGAAACATATATTCGGAGGTACTTTCACCTATCATCATTTCCTGATAGAATTCGGTTGGATCGATTTCCAGAACAGGCGGATTCAACTCCCCGATCTGAGGGAAGAAAATATAATCGATCCAAACACAATCTTCTCCACTTTCTCCGCCATTGTATTTGACATAAGTCCATTTGAAAACATGATTTCCGACACTAACGGGAAAAGATGATTCACTCCAATCGATCTCCCCACTCCATTCGTCGAGAACCGAACCATTGATAAAGAACTTTAATTCATCGAAATTTTCTTCGGTCGAGATTTTCTTCCAGAAACTGATCTCTCCCTCAGCGATTATATCCAGTTCAATTTTTAAGGTAGTGAATTGGACATTACCGATTTCTCCTGATTTCGCAGAATAAAAACCATTTATCGCTTGTGAATCATCAATCGTCCATTCTGCATGACCTTCAAAAGTCCAATCGAATAAAGAAAAATCTCCGGTTTCAAAATCTTCATCTGCAATTGGAGAAGTCGTAAATGTCCAGACATCTCCGGTTGCGGAACCGAATTCGTTAAAGGAATCGATGCGCCAGAAATACTGGGTTTCATTTTCAAGATTTGAATCCAAATCATAAAACGACTCAAAAACTTCCACTCCATTCAAAATATTGGTTGGAGGATCGTCTGTTCCAAAGAAAACCTGGAATGAAGTTGCGATTCCACCACCGCCATCTTGCCAATCTAAATCTGTGAAAGGAGCGACATTCACCTGCTCATCAGCTGGATCCGGATTTACAGCCGGATCGGGAGGACTATTCGGAGGAGTTGTAGCGTTGACCGAAGCCAGTGCATTTACTCTTCCGGAGCCGTAATCGTTATTTTTCGGTGATTGCGGGATCGCAGCATTTTCTTCGATGATCTGATCGATCTGTGCTGGTGTTAAAGTATAATTCTTGGAAAGCATCAAAGCCATTACACCGGCAACGCAGGGAGTTGCCATAGAAGTTCCGTCCCAACCATGCTCATAAGCAGTATCGCTGTAATGTCCGAGTGAAGTAACATTAACTCCCGGAGCGCAAATATCCGGTCTGATCAATCCCATGCCTGGATTGTATTCATAATCATTATAGTCGGTTACATCCTGCCAGGTAACCGGACCTCGACTGGAAAAACCGGCAAGAACATCATTACTATTTGTTGCTCCAATGCAGACAACTCCGGATGTTCCTCCGATTAGAGTCTGATCAGGATGCAGCCAGGGCGGAGGACAATCTCCCGGACTGCGGACATTATCAGGAATGGGATAAGTCCATTGCCAGTCACCTTCATTTCCGGCAGCAACCGACGAGATCAAACCAGCAGCCAGGGAATTATCCATACAATTCCGCCAAGCTTGTCTATTCGTTCCCCAGGAATGCTGCCAACCAAGTGACATACTGACAATATCAGCTCCCTGCTCGACGGCAAATTCCATTGCCGACCAGACATTGGATTCATTACCGTTTCCGTCATCACCCAATACTTTCAAACACATGATCGTAGCGTCCGGAGCAATTCCGGTTTGTGAACCTGCGGTTCCGTCTCCGGCAACAGTTCCTGCACAATGAGTACCGTGTCCGTGTCCATCCATTGGATCGTTATCGTTATTCGCAAAATCATAACCATGATACGGATAATCTTCATTCTCCCAAATGTGATCCTGTAGATCCTGGTGCGTGTAGCGAACCCCGGTATCGACGACAGCAACAACAACTCCTTCGCCGGTATAATCCAAAGCCCAGACATCATCCGCATCGACAAGTGTTACATTCCAGGTAATATCACGATCGGTTGAATTATTAGTAAGATATTTCTGCTCTCGCACATTATAATCGAGGAGCATATTTCGTTCTTCATCCCAATCGATACTCTTAATATCTTTCTTTTGAGAAATTTCATAAATCGCTTCCTTTAACGCAAAACAATTTATCACATTTGTGATCCATAAAGGTTTGATATTTTGGATCAGACTTTTATTTTCCAATGTTTCCATTTGAACGAGAATTTCTCTTTGGGACCTGCTGCGGAAGGATTTCAATTCATTCACAACATATTCTCTTTTCTCCGGTTTCGTGAGTTCATTAGTGTTTCTTAACAATTCCTGCGAATCGTATTGTTCATTCATCATAATATTGATTCTGATAAATTCATTTCCCGGAACCGATTCCATTTTTTCCAGAAGTTGTCCAGTAAGTTTTGAATTTCCAAAATTATTTTCGGAATTCACGAGCGAACAGAACAGGATTCCTACAACTGTGATTAAAAACCATTTTTTCATTTTTCTTTTCTCCTATTTTTTTTTATTTGGAGTAAAACAACCGTGTTGTTTTTTGAGTTGCTTGCAACTCATCTCTTTGGGAAGCGACTTTGTCGCTTTGAACCAACATGGTTGGTTTAGTCCAAAAACACTTGGTATTAACACGGTTAACACATTCCAATTTTTTTCATTAATTTATAACCTTTAAAACTTCACAAATTTGAAAAATTTGGTAAGTTTATCTCATTAAAATCATTTTTTTAGTTTGTGAATATTTCCCGGTTTTGAGTTTATAGAAATAAATTCCGGAAGCAACCTGTTTGTTATTTTCATCTTTTCCGTTCCAGGTTATGTGGTAAAGCGACTCCGTCGCTTTTGTATCAAAAGAATTGATACACTCCAAAGTTTTCACTTTTTGTCCTTTCAGGTTATAGATCAAAATCTCTGTGTTTTCCCCGTTCTCTGCGGTGAAAAAAGATATTATTGTAGAAGAATAGAAAGGATTGGGATAGTTCTGATAAAGATAGCCTAACACAGGTTCAATAACAATCTCGTCTTCCACAGAAATAGGTGGTATCCAACCGGAAGCATTAGGTCCACCGTAAACTCCCATATCATTTCTGATCGTTCCCATTGCGGGATATAAAGCGAAACCGGGATTATGCGGATCCTCCGGATCATAATAAACATATTGCGGATTACCTCTATCGATACAAGGAGAAAGAGGATCTAAATGAAAAAGAGAGTCTGCGAATAATGGATCTATATTAATACTTTCAAACCAGTTCACAGAGCCATTACCATTTGTTTCAATTCCATCCAAACCGCCTTGAATATCCGAAAATGAAATCGTAATTTCGTTGGGTGCTTCCGATTGATAAAAATAAATTTCCTGTGGTGAATTATTCCACATAATACAATTGGACAAACTCGAATAGGAATTATTCCAGCAGAAAATCCCGCCGCCATTATTTCCTGCAGAATTTCCTGTTATGGTAACATTTACAAAAACCGGATTAGAATTATTTATACAGAAAACTCCACCACCAAAATCGGAAGCAGAATTTCCAGCGATTATAACATTAGTAAAAATCGGATCGGAATTATTACAATAAATCCCACCACCATTATTACCGACTATTGTAACATTTTCCATGCTCGGATTGGAACTAGACCTGCAATAAATACCTATACCGATATTACCGATAACTGTAACATTTTTCATATTCGGATTGGAATTTTCTCTACAATAAATCCCTTTCCCGGAATTACCGGTAACTGTAACATTCTCCAGAATTGGATTTGAATTATATTCACAATAAATACCTCCACCGAAATTACCTGTTACCATAATATTTTCCAGATTCGGATCTGAATTATTCGTACAAAAAATACCAAAATTAGTATTATCAATTGCTGTAATACTTACAAAACTCGGACTGGAATTATAACAATGAATTCCACCACCATAACTGCAATGACCGTTTCTAACAGTAATATTTTCAATAGAAGCAGCAGACACATAATAAAATTCCATAACCCGATCTTCATCATTTGCATCCAATATTGTCTGTTCTTCTGAAATTCCATCTAAAGACACATAGTTGCTCCATTCGATGGGAAATATTTCTCCGGTTGTTTCGGTGCTGTATATTCCCGGTGAAAGGAAAATCGTATTTTGATTCAAACTATCCGCATAGATCTTTGATAATGCACATTTGATAGTTTTTAACGGTTCATCCGAAGTAGTTCCCGAATTGGAATCATCTCCATCTACCGAAACATAAAGGTCGGAATTTATCAAAATGTCTTGTATTCCATTTAGAACATCGAAATTCAAATAAGCGATGGGAGTTGCATAATAGTCATTTGGTACCAAAACAGTAAAAGTATCCAAAAAAACATCGATTGTTTCACAACCTTCAGCAAAAATATCCAGACCATAACCTCTGTTATTTAGAGCAGAATTTTGATAAATACTGCATCGATTTTCCACATTAAAATTCAGTTCGGATCCGGTACAGAAAATTCCACCACCTTTGGAAGAAGCAGTATTATTTGATATGGTAACATTTTCTAAAGATGGGGAGGAATTAGTACAGTAAATTCCACCACCATTCAGCGAAGCAGAATTGCCTGTTATGGTTACATTTTCCAAGATCGGGTTGGAATTAGAATAACAGTAAATCCCACCACCATAATTAGAAGTAGTATTATTGATTAAAGTTACATTTGTAAGATTCGGATTAGAATTAAACTTACAACAAATTCCTCCACCACTGTAAACAGAATAATTATCTGAGATGGTTACATTTTCTAAACATGGTGAGGAACTAATACAGTAAATTCCACCGCCATACCTCGAAGTAGAATTGTCTGTTATGGTTACATTTTCTAAACTCGGTGAGGAACGAACAAAATAAATACCACTACAATCAGAATCATTTCCATTTCTTATGGTTATATTTTCTATCGAAGCAGTGGCTACATACCGAAATCTCATAATTCCGGTTTCATTATTTGCATCCAATATCGTCTCATTTTCGATATTTCCGTCCAAAGAGACATAGTTACTCCATTCTATCGGAAATATTTCTCCGGTTGTTTCGGTGCTGTATATTCCCGGTGCAAGATAAATTGTATTTTGATTCAAACTATCCGCATATATCTTTGATAATGCACATCTTATTGTTTGTAAAGGTTCATCTGCTGTAGTTCCGGAATTGGAATCATCTCCATCTACCGAGACATACAGATCTGAATTAATCAGATCATCCTGAACAGAATTTAAAATATCAAAAGTAAAATTGTTAATCGGTGATGCATAATAATCGGTTGGTGTCAACACAGTAAAGGTATCCACGATTACATTTATAATATCACAATAAGAAGAATAGATATCCACTCCACAACCTCTGCTGTTTAAAACATTGTTCTGATAAATATTGCATCTGTTTTCCGAATCAAAATTTAGATTGGATTCACTGCAATAAATTCCACCACCTTTATCAGAAGCGGTGTTATTTGTTATTGTTACATTTTCTAAAATCAGGTTTGAACCGGTCGAACACTCAATTCCACCTCCTGAATTAGTTGTTACTAGTGTATTTCGTAATCTCGGAGTAGATCCCTTCCAACACCAAAGACCTCGACCTGAATTATTCGTTATTTTAAGATACAGTAAACTCGGACCAGAAGCGTAACACCTAATACCGATAGTTCCATTCGTAATTGTTAAACCTTTTAAAACAGCAGTCGCCATTTCTTCATTTTCGAAAGTAACGACCCATCCATCCTGATTTCCATCTATTATCGTCTGTGATATAAAACTTGTATCTTGAGTAGTATGGAACAAGGATGCAACAGTAATATTCTTTCCGTCAAAATCAATATTTTCAAGATATGTTCCAGGTTGCACAAGAACAACATCACCATCTACGGAGACATCGATTCCTTGCTGTATTGTCGGTTGGTCTGCCGGAATATTGATGATATTCGCAAATAGGAAATGCATTATGAATAAGATTGAAATCAAAATAATAATTTTTTTCACTTTTCTTCCTTCTCGTTTGGAGTAAAATAACCGTGTTATTTTCTGAGTTGCTTGCAACTCATCATTATTTTGGGAAGCGACTTTGTCGCTTAAAACCAACATGGTTGGTTTAGTCCAAAAACACTTGGTATTAACACGGTTAATGCACTCCAAAATTATCTCAGCAAAATCATTTTTTTTGTTTGTGTAAATTCACCGCTTTTCAGTTTATACAAATAAATTCCGGAAGCAACCTGTTTGTTATTTTCATCTTTTCCGTTCCAGGTTATGTGGTAAAGCGACTCCGTCGCTTTTGTATCAAAAGAATTGATACACTCCAAAGTTTTCACTTTTTGCCCTTTCAGGTTATAGATCAAAATCTCTGTGTTCTCCCCGTTCTCTACGGTGAAAAAAGATATTATTGTAGAAGAATAGAAAGGATTGGGGAAATTGCCAATTAGTTTTGGTTGGATAGAATCAGCATCATCGTCTCCAATCGCAGAATCATGCGGAGGAAAATCGACTAAATCTATCCAGGCACAATCTGAGCCGCTGCTGACATTTCCATCTTTTTCATATCTCCATTCGAATTCATGAAAACCTGCGGTAACCGGGAAACTGACTTCTGTCCAATTTACTTCACCATCCCATCTTGCCTGTTCATGGGAGTCGATGCGGAAAGTGATAAAATCCCAATCATCATCGGGATCATCTTCGCAGGAAACTTTAATGAAGAAAGTGATATTTCCAGCTTCTGTTACATTCATTTCCGTAATTAAGGAACTCGTATCCCAACTTCCGATATCGCCGGATCTAGCGGAATAAACTCCGTCATAAGCGGTGGAATTATCAATGAACCAATCCGCATCCCCGGAAAAACTCCAGATTTCTGAAAATTCTCCTGATTCAAAACTTTCAGCATCGGTTTGGATAAGTTCGTAATCTAAAACAGTATTTTCGGAAACTTCAATTTCTTCTAAAATTTGAGAATAGCCAGCGATATAAATTTTAATAAAATAAGTTCCTTCATAAATATTTTCAAAAAGAAAAAAGCCCTGCTCATTTGTCTGTGTTTCATTCATAATATCAAAAATTGTATGTGATAATTCGAGAGAAACATTTTCGAGGGGATTTTGTGTATCCGCATCGATGACAGTACCCGAAATAGTATAATTTCCGGAAGGTTGGAGAATTACATCCTGAATAATTATATTATTATCCGAAATGGAAATATTTTCTATAATTTCAGGAACATAACCCAGGGATAGAAATTGCAGATCATAAGTTCCAGGAAAAAGCATACGATGATAATCTCCGATTTCTGCATCCGTAAAAACTTCCGAATTATCGAAATCATGGTCGATCACATGAATGACAGCAGCGAGAGGATCGTTGTTATTATCTTTTACCAAACCCCGAATTCCATAAAGACATTCTTCCAGATAAAGCAATAATGATTCACTATTATAATTCCAGTGATCCTCGAGTTCGTCTTCAGGAAGCAGTTTTTCATTGGAAAGTTCGAGTGTCATCTCGCGGCAACCGTGGAAATAATTCATAAAATCCTGACGACCTCCGTTGACTTGATACCAGGCATAACCATTCGAGATGCCGTCATCGAAACCGTTCATATAACCGTAAGGACTGTTATTTTGAGCAGCATCGGCATAAGTATGAGAAACTTCCTGCCACCAATCGTCATCGGCATGAAGTTGCTGCCAGGTGTCCCAGGGATAATTGACAACTTCTGCTCCGCTGTGCAGGTTGGAAGACAACACAAAATTATGTTCGTCTGCAAAATCCATCATCGCGAGCGTTTCCGGCTGCCATTCGTTTCCATCCGGATGAGGTCCGTCTTGCGGGTCCGGGAAATTGCGGTTCAAATCGACATCATTCGCATTATATCTGGTTGCACCCCAAACAGTATGATTTCCGCCGGCATAAAGTCCGTCCGGGTTGGAAACCGGATTTATCCGGATTTCGATGTTATCGATAATATTTGTTATTTGCGGAACAGAACCATAATTTGAGAGAAGATGATCGATCAGACGCAGCATCAAAACAAAACCGACCAGTTCATCTCCGTGCATGGTTGCCGTGTATATGAATTCAGGTTCATCTTCGGCAGTATTTACATTATCAGATATTTTTGCGAAGAGAATATCCCGAGCTTCGACAGAACTTCCGATATTTTCAACGACACACAAATTCGAATATTCGTTTTCAAATTGATACATCAGATCGAGATAAGTTTGATAGGTCGGATAAGAATCCCAATCACGCATCTGTTCTTTGGAAGTTGCCATTTTTACTTCTCGAACTTTACTCGGATTGGTCAGGATTTCATAGGAATATCCGAAATTTAAAAATTCCCGGAATTCCATTTCATTGGCATAAGCGTAAACAGTATTGTTTTGCACATTATCGATCGAAATGATATTTGTTAATTTGAGTAGTTCTTTTTTTGAGTTTATTTCAAATTTGAAATATGTTTCGACATAATCTGCTGAAAGCAAAATTATGATAAAAAACAAAACCAATATAATTAATTTTTTCTGCATTTAATCTCCATTTTTATAAAACTTGAGTTAAGTTCTGCTTCCGTCCCGATAACTATCGGGAACTTAAGTTTTTATGTGTTTCGCTACTTTCCAAAAACTTAAATCAAGCGTCCGGCTGATACCGGACACTTAATTCAAGTATTTTCTCATTAAGATCATTTTTTTAACCGAAGAGAATTTTCCACCGGATTTCAATTGATAAAAATAAATCCCGCTGGAAACAGGTTTGTTATTATCGTCAATTCCGTTCCAGGTTATGTGGGAAAGCGACTCCGTCGCTTTTGTATCAAATGAATTGATACACTCCAAAGTCTTTACTTTTTGTCCTTTTAAATTAAAAATCAAAATCTCAGCGTCCTCTCCGCTCTCTGCGGTGAAAAAGGATATCGTTGTAGATGATTGGAAAGGGTTGGGAAAATTGGATAGAACGAACTTCGGTTTGGCGGATTCCCCGCTAACAGAAACCGGTTCGATCTCAACTAAGAAAACACTATCTGGTGCATTCTCGGGTAAATATGCAGGAAAAAATTCTTCTCCGGAAGTTGCATTTCCAGAAATATAATATTCAAAATTTTCTGACATGATAGGAAGGATTGAAGACCAGATTCCGGCATTTAATTCTGCTGGAATTTCCGAGAATTCATCGTCAGATTCCAATTTATAAAAAACAGATGCATTTGCATTTTCAAATTTCGGATTCAACCTGAATTTTATTTGCGGTTCATAATTATAGGCAACACTTTCCAGCGGATCATGAAAAACGATGAGTGGATTTTCGGAATAATGAGAATTCGTTATGCAGTGAATTGCTCCCCAATATTGTATGATGTAAGCAGAATCGATGCCGATAATATCATAACCAGGCATCAGTTCCGAATATATCTCCAAAGCATCTCCGTCGGAATAAAATCCATAAATCGGAACCAGAACTTTATCGTTAATGATCAAAGAATTAGTGTAAGTATAGTTTATCGTTCCAGCCGGACCTCCATAAGTAAACGGCGGCATCGGAAGACGCTCTACTCTGAAATCCCTTCCGTCGAGATTCTGAATTGTTTCCAAATAATCTGCCAGATCATTAAGCAGGTCATAATCTCCAGGATAACTATCCTCCGGAGTAGCATACTCTCCGACCACGAACAAAGTATCATTCAAAAGCTTACAAAACATATCGATGTGTCCGGTTCCATCACCAGCCATCGGCTCGACAACGACTAATGAATCGATGCCGAAAAATTCCTGGAATTTGGTTCTGATCACTGATTCGGGACTACCCGGGTTATGTTCATAAATATTCGATGAACAAAATCCCATCCCATTTCCATCCGAGATATGATTCCCGCCTTGATGCATTAAATCCAGGTAATACATAGAAAAGTCGAATTCGTCGGCAACTGTTTCAGCGAGTTCAGTTTGACCTCCTGCAGGATGATCGATAATTGCCCGCATACCATCCTCATAAATGTAAAATGGAAAATAATCACGGATCCAGATAGAATAATTAAAAATATCGCTGTCCTGGATAAAAATCACATTTTGCATATTAACATTATGAGCGACGAGATATGCATAAGCAATACTTTGCTGAGACGCATTCGTAACAAACATATAGACTTTATCGTCTTCTGCAACATGATAAGCAATATCCGCAATCGTATCCAAAGCCCAACCTGACCAGGCAAGAAAAACTCCGTTAACTCTCCCGAATTCTGCCGGATTGATGATCTCGTCGCCTTGCGGAGAATCTCGATCTAAAGCCGGTCTTTCCGATATAACATTTTCCGGAAGTTTATGAAGAACCGGTTCGGTGTAATCATCGATGGAAGAAAGGTTGATCACAATTAATATAAACAGGAAAGATAGTTTTATTTTTTTCATTTATCTTATTTCCTTTTTGGAAGCGCTAAAAACTTGAGTTAAGTCCTGCTTCAGCAGGTCTTGACTTAAGTTTTTGTTCTTCGTTTCATTTCAGTTACAAAACTTAAATCAAGAGAGATAAATCTCACTTAATTCAAGTTTTAATCATCTCATCAAGATCATCTTTTTAGTCGAAGTAAATTTCCCACCGGATTTTAATTTATAAAAATATATTCCGGAGGAAACAGGTTTGTTTTTATCGTCTGTTCCGTTCCAGAGAATTTGTTGATTTGGAGATTTGTCGATTTGAAGATTGGAAATGGTTTTAACCTTTTGACCTTTTAGGTTATAAATCAAAATCTCTGCGTTCTCTCCGTCCTCTGCGGTAAAATTAAAAGAAATGGTTGTCGAGGAATTGAACGGATTGGGATAATTCTGATTCAAAGAAAATACCGCATTCACAACATCATCTTCCGTTCCAACATTACTCAAGTCGATTGATTCGATATTACTCCATCCGCTTTCTTCTCCACCGTCGGAAATTGCTTTTATTTGATAGAAATATTCGTCGAGCAGTTGATTTTCGTAGTTATATGTTAATTCGGTAATTCCGGTAGTTTCAGTAATTTCTTCAAACCAGGAAGCAGGATAGATATCATCGATCTTAAATGTTTCACCGGTTCCGGCTGCTCTTTCGATCTTAAAACCGACAGTAATATATTGTCCTATATAATCGCTCAAATCGATAATAGTTTGCTGCCACTCTCCACCGATACCGTGATAAATCTCTTCCACAATTACCTGCTCTCCACCTACAGGTTCAATGAAAGCCTGTATCAAAGACATTCCTTGAACAGCTTCTCGCCAATAACTGAATTCATCGCCTTCATCGATGTGAACAGGTATTTTGGAAGAAACCTGACATTGCATAGATTGTCCGTCATTCACAAAGCAACTCGTTCCATTGTAGCTTCCATTTGCAGCGATCACAAAATTTCCACAGATCCATTTATCAAAATTTTCACATTCGTCTTCCACTTTAATTGGAGTTTTCATCTCTTTGAGAGTGTAGGAAGCGATCTCTCCATCCAAATCGACAGATTCCTGCCAGTTCAATTCGTAGCTGTTATTTCCCTGATATGCTATTTCAGATAATACGGGAGTTGTAGGCGGGAAACTGTTTGTGTTTTCAGTTTGGAAATAAAGTCTGCTTTCCTTACCGTCTTCCGCTTCATAACAAACCATAAATGTCGATTCCGATGTTGGAGCATAAGAATATGTAAACGGAGCAGAATTATCGAAATTATTTACAATTTCAATAAAAGACTCGAACCAACCTTGATAATCATATTCCAACTCAAAAATTCTCTGGTTTACCGAAGGTGAATTGGTGATTCCTGTTATATCAATTGAATACGGATTTTGGGAATTGATGAAATAAGTGGGACGATTGCTGAGAACGCCGACTTCGTGCGGACTCGGGAAAAGAGTAAATTCGATTTCGTCATAACCGTTTGGTAAAGGCGGAAGCATAGAAAAAGCCGGGTCACCGAAAAGAATTGTTTCAAAAAAAGTGTAATAATCCATATAATCGTCAGGATTCATACTTTGAATGAAATAATTAAAACCTTCTTTGAAGATCGAACCGATCGTAGTATTTCCATCTGAATATGCTTGGGCAAAATTGGAGATCATTCCCGTTATATAAGGCATTCCGAGAATTTCCAATTCACCGAATCCGTTGTAAATAAAGATTGGAACACCCATCGAAGATCTGGAAGAACCGTAATAAGCAATTCCTCCGGCATTCGAACGCAAAAGTCCTTCCGCAAAACAACTTCCGGTGAAAGGACTGTAGTCCAAATTTTCATTGTCATAACCGCCGTTTGCACACGCCAGAGAAATCAGGATCGGATATTTATCAGTTACGGGAAGATTCATCAGTTCCGCATAAGTTATCTCATCATTATAATCATCGAAAGGCATTGTGCTGCCATGTCCGTGACCTGCGTGAAAAATAATTCCTGTATTTTCATCCGAAAAAAGAGGTTGAATAAGAGAACTTGAGTAAGAACCGTTTGTCTCAAATTTTTTCCCGATATTCATTTGAGAAAAATGATCTTGATTTACCGGATATAATGTGATCATTTCTCCAAAAAAAACATCTTGTCCGAAGGGAGAACCACCGAGAAGATGAACATTATCGAACCAGTTTGCATCCATATTGTTTTTCCAATTTTCAAGTTTCTGTACAAAATGTTCTGCTTCAACCAATGTTTCTGCGGGAAGTCTTCCAATCTCATAATTCAAAATAAAATCATAATCGGGCGAAGCATAAAACATATCAGTAGGAATCCAACTGTCATAATCGTTGGGTTGATCTATATTCACATAATAACTTGGTGGAATAAATTGAGCATCTCCCAAAAGCGTGATACTTTCCAGATTTTCATGGTTATCTTGAAAGAAAGCAATTATCTTTTTTGCACGAGAATAATTGTAATTTGTAACCTGTCCGCCGCCGCCGTTTGCATAACCGGGCAAGTCGGGATCGGCTGCTTCGGAATAATTGCTTTCTATCCACTCGATGGTTATCACTTCAGTATCGATTCCTTCCAGAGTTTCGTGCAGATTTGCCAGATCATTAGCAGCAGATTCAAATGCCTGCGGAGTGATGATCACATTTTGGGCATCAGTTCGGGATGCTGAGGTGCGAGATTTGTTGTCATTTTCATAACAGATTTGAACTACTGCATTTTTGATGAGAACAGTTTTCTTTTGCACAGGATTGTATTGGATGGGATAAATTTGCAGATAAACGATTGTGTTCTCATTATCCTTTCCCGAAATATTAGAGACTGTTTTCATCGGATAAAATTCATCGTTGGAATATATAGCGGATTTTTTTTGCAAATTCATATTTCCTGTGAATGAGCCGTTCCAAACCGCTAATTGGGGTGCCGGAGCAAGATTTACTTCATTTTCTATTTCGATAAATTCTCCGCTGATTAATTGAACTCCCGTAATTTTTGCATTCTTTTCCAAAACCACTTTTTGGGTTTTCAAATAAAGTGTAGGTTCCTTCGGAATACCTTTTACTATAAAAGAACTGCTTTTGAAAAGATCATAATTTTGCTGCGTTTTTACAAGTTTCAGATCATTTGAATTTACTTCGATATTTACTGTTATGGAACCTGTCCCGGAAGAAAAGTCTTTGCTTGAATTTGTCAGACCCAGTTCAGTTATCTTTCCGCTTCTTCCAAATTTCACATTTTCTGCCGATAATACAAATATTCCCAATATCAGTATCAAAGCGATAATAAGTTTTTTCGTGTTCAAAATTTCCTCCGTTGTTTTGGAGTAAAGCAACAGTGTTGCTTTTTGAGTTGCTTGCAATTCATCTTTTTTTGGAAGTTCCGATAAAAATTGGAATCGTTTGGCATTAACCCGGTTAATGCTCTCCAAATTATTTTCACTATCTCAACACTTTTAAAAACTTCACAAATTTATAAAATTTGGTAAGTTTATCTCATCAAAATCATCTTTTTAGTCGAAGTAAATTTCCCGCCGGATTTTAATTTATAAAAATAAATTCCGCTGGAAACAGGTTCATTGTTATTATCAGTGCCGTTCCAGACAAGCGAGTTAATATTCAATATACAATTTTCAATATTAAATGTCTTCACTTTCTGTCCTTTGATGTTGAAGATTTCAAGGGTCACAAACCCGGAGGTTTGTGTTACATTGAAAGAGATCGTAGTCGTTGAGCTGAACGGATTCGGATAATTCCTATAAAGTTCTGTTTGGGAAAAGATAAAATCTTGATCAGCAATATTACTGTATGTCGGCGGAAATATCACATAATCTATCCAGCCACAGTCATTTCCGTTATCTACATAACCGTCTTTTACATAACTCCAGGTAAAAGTATGATCGTCGGCAGAAACTGCAAAAGATTCCTGTATCCATTCCGATTCACCCGACCATTCTTCCTGAACTTCACCATCGATGAAAAATTTCAGGAAATCATAACCTTCTTCGGAAGATACCTTTCTGAAAAATGAGATCTCACTCATTTCAGCAACATCGAGAGAAATAGATAGAAATGAATTATCCCAACTTCCAATATCTCCTGATCTGGCGGAATAAATCCCGTCATAAGCATAATCAGGATCGATGAACCAATTTGCTACTCCTCCAAAACTCCAATCTTCTCCAAACTCTCCCGATTCAAAACTTTCTGCCTGACTCGGCTGCATCAAATAATTCATTTCATGCGATTCTTCGGTCAGGATGATCTCATCAAAAATACTGGAGTATCCATCTGCAGAGATCAAGATATTATAAATTCCAATATAAATTTCCGGGAAAAAATATTCGCCGTATTCGTTCGTATAAGCGGGATCGAGCGGAGCATCGAGAAAAGAAACAGCTGCGTTCTCGATCGGTTCTTCGGTCTGTTCATCGAGAATTACACCACTGAATTCGACAATTGTCTCAATCGCATCCATTTCAACTTCGAGTATTGTCTGTCCGCTACTATTAATATTTATATCACTGAAATACTGCGGAAAATATCCATATTTGGAAAAAGTTACATTATAATTTCCATTTTGCAGCAGACGGTAATAACGACCGAATTCCTCATCACTTTCATAAGGAAATTTCTCAACTCCCGTATCATCGATACCCTCGATAAAAATTTCCGCTACTATCGGCTCGCGGGTAATGCTGCTCGTAATATGCCCGGTCAAACACGAATGATTTACTCGATCGAGGAGGATCAAAGCCGCTTCGAGATTATCTTCGCAAATCCCTTCCACTTGAGATGCGGGAGGAATAAACTCGGTTGCCAATTCGATTGTGTAGGCAAATGTTCCGTGAACTCCGTAAGAATAATCATCTGTCGTTCCCATGCAGGGATACAATTGCCAGGATTCAGCCGGAGTATAATGTCCTCCGTATTGAGCAGGAATTGCTTGCGCCATAGCAATTGCCAATTCTTCCAATGCATCATGATCGGGAGAGGTCACTCCGTCCGCATAACCGAATGGGAAGAGAACCAATTCACTGTAACTATGATAGGAAATCCCGGTAACGAAATGATGATCCTCCATTAAATCCCGCATGGCTTGAACTTCCGGTTCGGAAAACGCTTCCGGTCCATGATATACTTGTGAATTCCAGTCATCGGAAGCACCGGTATTTCCCCATTGAAATCCGTAATTCCTGTTTGGATCTACTCCATCCGGTCCGTCATCATTGTAATTATCAAACTGTCCGTTCTCATTGTTATCGCGGATATTCTTTCGCCACCAGACATCATATTCATCGGTTACGATTTTATGACCGTTCGGATTGACCAGCGGTACGAACCAGATTTGAGAATTGTTTACATTTTCAGTGATAGTCGCATCCGAACCATAATTATCCAGGATATGATTAAGAATATACATCACAACTTCCAGGCTGATCGGTTCACGGGCGTGATGTTCTCCCATATAATAAACCGCAGGTTCGTCTTCTTCGACCAAGACATTATCAGATACTTTCAAAGCCCAGATTTCGTGATGATAGTCGTCATAATAGGAATTTCCATTATCCGCATAAATTTTCCCCCAACTTTCTCCGACATCATAAAGTTTACAGATATCCGGATGATCACTTTCTATCTGCTGGAGTTCTGCTAAAACTTCCGCGTAATTTCGATAGCCTTCCAGATCACGAACATCTCCCAGATTATTCTTTAATTGTTCTTCAGTTTGAGTTATCTGCAGATCATATCCCCGCGAAAGTAGTTTTTGATATTCACTTTCGGTAACAACGATATCCAGGAATTCATCAGGTTTGAAAGCGGTAATATCATAATTATTATCACGAATTTCTTTCAAAACAAATTTTGATGGATTTTCTATTCTGATTACATTTCTTTGTTTAGAATATAAAATTCCACATGAAAGTAAAGATAAGAAAAACATAATCACAATTTTTTTCATTGAAATACTCCATAAATTTTTACTTAATTAAATTTTAGCAAATATTGTTCCAGATACGAGCGGTTTAACTTTATAGCATTTTAATTCTTATTATTAACAAAAAATGTAGTAATTCCTTATAATTCACAAAGTTACATTAACAAATCCCATTCTATTATTATTTTAATAATTTACAGGAATGAATAAAAGTACATATAATGTCAACAAAGATGACAGTCTTGATAAGAAATATATTGATAAATATTTGAACAAATATTTTTTCGTTTGAGGATTTTAATGATGGAGTTCGTATGAAAAAAATTTTTTTTGTACTTCTTTTTTTTATAATGGTTACTTTTTCAGAATCTCAGTCAAAGAGCGACAGTCTATTAGCAAAATTAAAAATCAGCCCGGATAAAGAAAAAGCAACGATTTTAAATAAACTGGCGACAGAATCATCTCCAGCAAATCCAACCAAAGCAATTGAATATGCAAATAATGCTCTTAACTTATCTCAAAAATTCAAACAAAAAAAAGAAGAAGCATTTGCCTACCGGAATTTGGCTGATTCATATTTTTATCTGAATAAAATTCCTGAATCTCTGGAAATGTATCAAAAATCTGCGGAAATCGAGAAAGAAATTTCAGGAGAATTTTCGGTGAATTATGAAAAACGACTCGGTGATATCGGATTTTGTTATGATCTTTTAACTGAATATGAGAAAGCGATCGGGGTTTTCAATCAGGCTTTGTTTATCGCCCGAGAATTGAATATTACGGATGAGATCATTATTCTTTTGAGCAATATCGGACAATCGTATTTCAAATCTGCTCGATATGATAAAGCATTGGCATATTTCCAGGAAACTTTGAAAATCGAACAGGAATTCGGCAATCCGGCAGACCTTTCCATTGTTTATAACAGCATCGGCATGGTTTATGATGCCTGGAAACAATATGAAAAAGCGATAGAATATTATGAGCAAGCATTGGAAATCGACAGAAAATATCAGAACGAACCAAGGTCTGCAATCCGGATGAATAATATCGGTTATGCCCATCGCGCTTTAAAGGAATATGATAAAGCATTGGAGTATTTGTTAGAAGCATTGAAAATTGAAAAGAAGTACGGTAGAAAAGAAAAAATCGCGATCAGATTAACAAATATCGGATTGATTTATATTACCACAGATGAATATGAAAAAGCTCTTAATAATTTCCGGAAAGCACAAATAATACTCGAAAAATTAGAAATTCCAAATTACCTTTCAACTTTGTATAATCATATTGGACATACTTTTTTACTCCAACAAAAATATTCCAAAGCAGAGGAATTTCTTAGTAAAAGTCAAAATATCGCTCTCAAAAAAAATCTGAAACAACAACAGATATACAATTTTCTGGAATTTTCTCTTCTCTATCAAAGAATGGGAAATTTTAAAAAAGCATATTGGAATCAGGTCAGGTATTCAAATTTAAGAGATTCTGTTTTTACTGAAGATAAACATAAACAATTAGCAGAATTTGAAGCCAAATACGAAACCGAGAAAAAAGAGAGGGAAATCGAGATCCTGACCAAAAATACGGAAATTCAGAATCTGAAATTAATCCGAAACAGGATCGTTAAATATTCTTTTATTTTTGGATTTATTATCATTCTGGTTCTGGCATTTTTCATTTATAAAGCATATAGAAGGGAGAAATTTGAGATCGAAAAAAGGAAAATCTCTGAAAAAAAACTCTCTGATTTGAATAAAAATCTGGAGAAAAAAGTCGAGGAAGAAGTACAAATCCGAAGAGGGCAGGAACAGAAAGCAGTCGAACAATCGCGATTGGCTGCTCTCGGTGAACTGGCAGCAGGAATCGCACACGAGATAAATCAGCCGCTGCACAGCATCGCATTTGCGATCGATAATATGTCGATGGCGATCGAAGAAGATGATGCTGATAAGAAATATCTGCTGAAAAAGACGAATAACATTTTTTCCGATGTGGATAGAATGAAACGGATCATCAATCATATCAGGACTTTCTCCCGCAAACAAACCGGAGAGGAGAAAGAACCGTTCAACATCAATCAGAGTATCACGAATGCTGTGAATATGATCAGTGAACAGTATGCTAATCATCGTATAAAACTGGATGTTGAACTCGACAAAAACCTTCCGCAGACTTTGGGAAATCTTTATCGTTTCGAGCAGGTTGTTCTGATTTTATTATCCAATGGAAAAGATGCTATCGAAGCAAGAACGAAAACTGCAGATAAAAATTATCAGAAGAAACTTTCTATCAAAACCTTCCAGAAAGAGAAAAAGATTATTATGGAATTCGAAGATAACGGCACCGGAATTCCACAGGAAAATCTCGATAAAATTTTCAATCCGTTTTATACGACCAAAAAAACAGGAGAAGGAACCGGGCTCGGGTTATCAATTGCTTTCGGGATTATTAGAGAAATGGATGGAAAGATCGATGTTGAGAGTGAAGAGGGAGTTGGTACTAAGATGAATATTGAATTGAATCAAAATCTTGAAAATCTGAAAATCGATTAATACAAAACTTGACTTTGGTTTAACACACCAAAGTTTTTACTAATATTTTGATCCGGTAAGCCAATATTAAAATGGGATTTAATATTGAAAGTGATTTTATTCGATTATATTAGAGGTAAAAAAGGAACAAAATGCAGAATCTAAATATTTTAGTTCTCGACGACGAAGAAAGAATCACCGATGAACTAACAGAATTCTTAAAGAGAAAAAAATTCAATTGCTTCGAAGCAAACCAAGTTTCAAATGCTTTTCAAATACTCAGGAATAATCGCATCGATATTCTTATCCTTGACATCAAACTCAAAGAAGCAAACGGACTCGATGTTCTGAAAGATGTAAAAATCCGCTTTCCGGAAATAGAAGTTATCATGATCACCGGACACGGAGATATGGACACAGTTATCGAATCGATGCGTTCAGGAGCGATCGATTTCCTGAAAAAGCCGTTCCTTTCGATGGATGTTAAGATAGCTATTGAAAGAACCAGAAAATTCATCAAAATGCAGCAGGAGCTGAAACTGGCAGAAAATAGAAATTCTCTCATTTCGATGGAACTGGAAAATAATATCGAGAGGAATTTGATCGGCGAAAGTCAAGCCATCAAAGAAGTTCTGAATTTAACTTTGAACGCTGCCAAATTCAAGGATGTAAATGTTCTGATAACCGGCGAAAGCGGCACCGGGAAAGAAATAATTGCCCGCATCATCCATTTTGCCAGCGAAAGAAAAAAGAAGAATTTCTTCCCGGTAAATTGCTCTGCCATTCCTGAAACTTTGATGGAAAGTGAATTCTTCGGACATAAAAAAGGTTCGTTCACCGGTGCACTTTCTGATAAAAAAGGATTTTTCGAACTGACTGATGGAGGAACTTTATTCCTGGATGAAATCGCTGATATGCCTTTGAATTTGCAGGCAAAATT
This sequence comes from uncultured Candidatus Cloacimonadota bacterium, assembly GCA_964521025.1. GTDB lineage: Bacteria > Cloacimonadota > Cloacimonadia > Cloacimonadales > TCS61 > DRTC01. The sequence goes on from CAZFPK010000045.1 coordinate 25,770, forward strand.
ACTGCGAGTTATCGAAGAGAAGAAGATCAAAAGGATTGGCGAAGACAGTGAATTTTCTGTCGATGTGAGAATCGTTGCCGCTACCAATCATAATGTGGAAAAACTGGTTGATGAAGGTAAATTCCGACTCGATTTGTTTCATCGATTAAATACTCTTCTCATTGAAATTCCGCCATTACGAAATCGTCCGGAAGATATAGAACCGCTTCTGAAACATTTTATCCTGGAGTTTTCCAAAAAAGTAAAAATCGAACCTCCTCAAATCCATAACAACCTGCTTCCGGAACTGAAAAAATACGATTTCCCGGGCAATGTGCGAGAACTGAAAAATCTGACTGAAAGAGCCATGATCATCTGTAAATCAAATGTGTTAAGTAGAGATTGTTTCCCGTTGAAATGCAATAATCTAACAAAGATCTCGAGCGAAATAAAGAATCTCAATCTGGAACAAAATGAGCTTGATTTAATTAAAACTGCTTTATCAGAAGCAGAAAACAACCAGACCAAAGCAGCCGAATTATTAGGAATTTCGCGGAATGCACTCATCCGACGGATGAATAGATTTAATTTGTAAAATTATCTTATGATTATTCTTGACCTATTGTTATTCAAAACAATTTTTGTATTGTCTGTATTACAAGGAGGTAATTGTGGCACATACAATATCATTAAGATTGCAGGATGATAGTTTCAGCAGATTGGAATATCTTTGCCAGGAATTGGAAAGAACCAAATCCTACATTATAAAAAAAGCATTGGAACAATATTTAGATAGTTAGCGATGGCTAAAAAATAATTTGGATTTTTTCTATTCATTTTCAGCGCGTT
>CAZFPK010000046.1:0-26545 GCA_964521025.1 uncultured Candidatus Cloacimonadota bacterium
GCCACAGAAAATTCCTGAAAAAGGAACCACAAATAACCACCAAACCAGCCGCTAATCCAACCAATCTTTTCACCTTTTCTCTTTTTCGTGATCTTCTCCGAAATTCATCAAAAAAAATAATCTTCTGTTTTCAGTGTCAAATGTTTTCCTTAATTTAGTGTCATACCCCCTTTTTTTACACGAACTTGACCTTCAACTGTAATTGTTCATGATACCTCCCCTTGAATTTTACTTTTCTGTATCTCGATATCTCTGAAAAAACCTTTTTCACAACTTTGAATAGCCGATAATAAATAAATCCATATAATAGTTCTATGTTCTTTTTCTTATCCATCATTAGAACATGGAAGGCTTCTGCTAATTGGAGAACTATCTTCTTTAAAGAATACAAAAAACTAATAACAATCCATAAGATTGTATTCATATTTTTTAATCCTACATAAGACAATAATTGCATCTCTTCCCAGCCATAATCCTGCTTTACTTGGCGATGTAATTCTTCGATTTTCCACCTTAACCGGTAACTTCCCAAAGCCTTTTCAATTATTTCCCCTAAACTTAATTGGTGATGTGGAAAGTCGCAAAGCAGGTAAAAGAAACCACCTAATTTACCTTTTTCAGATTTATGCCGACATACTACCAACCAGGTTTCTGTAGTTGTCGGATGCTTTTTAGGATGAGGATCCAATCTGACTTTAACTCGTTTTATACCACAAAGAAGTTTGCTCCCTTTCTTTTTACCGGGAACTTCATAATCTAAGTTTACTGACTTGCATACCTGTTTAAAGTTTAATTCTTTCTCATTTACAATTAAATCTCGTTTGCCCATACTTCTGATAACATAAGCATTTTCGTCATCTGATAATTTTCTAATTTTAATACGACCATCACCGGCACGATCAAAAACATAAATACCTCTATTGTTAGAATAAATGACAATGTCATTAATGCGGTCAAAAGTTATATTTGCCTTTGTATCTATCTCGATCTCTTTGCTGTAGAAATCACTACGTAGAGGGGATATTTGATAACCATTTTCTTCAGGAGTGTAAGCGATTATATTGAGCAAATCATAACCATTATTTCTCTTACCACTGCTGCCGTCTCTTATCCGAGACAAACCTTCCATCTGTTTAGAAGATGGTTTCATTATGTCACTCGGATCAACTAATATTAAACTGTCTTTGTTAAGATGATTACATTGCTTTCGCAATAAGTTCTGCTCTAATTTATCAGACAGTTCTTTTCGCTTAAAGTTCTCATATAAACGTTTACAGGTTTTCTTCAAATCTATAGACTCATCAAGGTCCTGTGCTATTTGCCTGACTATTACTGAACCACGGCCTAATATTCCTGTGGAACTATCTTTTAGGAATTTCTGTTCAGGAAGACTTAAACCTCTTCCTAACGGTTCTAAAAAATGATGAAATTTCTCTTGCATATTTTTGGCCATTTTCTTTTTCTGAACTCTGTCCATTATTGCTCCTTTGATATGTTTTTTAATGATGCAATTTATTCAAAGGAGCAATCTTTGTAAATCAATTTTGCATGGCATTTTATTATAGTAATTATCATATATAATTATTGCTTAGTATTAGTGACTTTATGATTTTTGGGGGTATGCAAGTTTTCCTTAATTTACAAACTTAACAAATCTTTTCAACTTGTGAAGTTTATCACACAATAAAAAAGATCATTAAAAAATCTGGCATACATCTTGCATAAATCATTGACTGATAATTACCGGTAAAATTTCTGGAATTATTAAGAAAAAGAAATGATGAGGAATTAATTATGGAAAAAAAGATTTTTTCGACCATCCTGCTCTGTGCTTCTATTTTGCTTTTTTCTAATGAATTAAGAATATCGAACAGAAACGGGGATGTGGTCATTTCAGGAAATCCGACAGGACTGGAAATAAGGGAAAATCAAAATAATGAATACTTGGAAGTAGATATCAAAAACTGCATAAATAACTCCAGGATTGGAAATCCCGAACTTCCGAAATTTACACAACTTGTAAACTTACCTGACAATGGAAATTATGTCGGCAGGGAAATCGATTACGACTTTGAGGAAATATCTCTCGCAAAAAAGGTAATCTATTCCGGTTGGGAAGATAATGCAGAACCTGATCCTGATATATATAAAACAGACAGCTGGTTTCCCGAAGAAATTGTCCTCATCAGCGATCCGGTCATTATGCGAGGTTATCGTTTTTCGCAGGTTTCTATTGCTGCTGTTCAGTATAACCCGGTGCGGAATAAATTAAGATTGCTGAAAAATATTAATATCGAATTTGAGATCGATCATACAATCACCAAAAATCCCGTAAAAGATCAACGGAATAGATTCTCTGCAACTTTTAATAAGATCGTCTCATCAAAAGTTTTTGGAGCCCAACCTGAGCGCTCGGGATCTCAAGGAACTTACCTTTTTATCTGTCCTGATAATTGTGTCTCGACGCTGCAGCCTCTTGCCCGTTGGAAAGAAAAGCTGGGATTTAAAACCAGGATCGCTCCTAAATCAGAAGCCGGGAGTAATTATAATCAAATCAAAAACTATATTCAGAACGCTTATGATAACTGGGCATATCCTCCGGAATTTGTCGTTCTGGTTGGTGATGTGAATGGAAATTTTATTGTTCCTTCCGATTATATCGACGGTTACCTGACATACACCGATGTAACGGATCATTCTTATGCTTTACTGGAAGGCGATGATTATTTTCCTGATTTAATGATCGGCAGATTATCGATCCGCACAACTCAGCACCTGCAGACGATCATCAACAAAATAATTACTTATGAAAGTAATCCCGATACAAATAATGATTGGTTCACCAGAGCGTTAATGTTAAGTGTAGTCATGGATGATTGGTACATGGAGTTTTATTCTGCAAGAGAAACTGTCATGTCTGTTCGGGAAAAGCTGTTGGATTTTACTTATACTCTGGTTGATACATTTATTTCCCCTTACCAGTCCAATCCGAATTTTATCGATAATTTTATCAACACAGGTTGCACTTTTGTCAATTATCGTGGTTTTGGTGGTCCCGCTTACTGGTCGAGTGATTGGGGAACGATGTACAGCATTTATGATGTTCAAAGTCTGAATAATGGATTTAAACTGCCGATGGTTACAAGTATTGTCTGCGGTGGAGGAGATTTTGCAGATTATGATTATCCCAGTTGTTTCGGAGAAACCTGGTTGAACAGCGGTTCTCCTGCCTTACCAAAAGGGGCGATCGGATTTATCGGACCGAGTGAACATGATACGAAAACACCTTTTAATAATGCTAATGATATTGGAATTTATCAGGGAATAACGCAGGAGGAACTTTTCCGCTGTGGAGAGATGCTCTTGCGCGGGAAGATGGAGCTTTATATTAATTATCCGAATTGCCATGATATGGATGGATATAATGATGCCAATGATTCGGATCAATTTTATTTTTATGTTTATAATTTATTGGGAGATCCGGGTCTTTCGGTTTGGACTGATTTTCCCGAAAATGTTGATATTTCATTTGAACCGCTCCATACGGACGGAGATAATTTTTTGAATGTAACGATTTCCAGTGATATGGAAGATAAGGCAGGTTTCGTGATCGCAGTTACTAATGACGACAGCCTGGTTGCTCGTGGAATAACAGATACTTTCGGTGCAGTCGATATTCCTTTAAGTTTGGAAGTCGGAGAATACTCAATAACTGCATCCAAATACGGATATATTCCTCAGACTGAAGATTTGATCGTCGAAACCGGCGATATTGTCTGTATTGATAATTTTTCCTTTTTGAATGAACCTCATTCCGGTTCTCTCGTCGATCTTGAAATTTCGATGAAAAACACTGCAGAGATCGATGCGGAAAATATCGAACTGGAATTGGTTTCAAATGATGAATTCATCGAGATAATTTCAGGAACTTCTTTTATAACAGAGATGTTTCCGGATGCATTGGAAACTACTCAATTCCAATTCCAGGTTGGAGAAGAATGGCTGGATGGTGCGATAAAGGAATTATTCTTGAATGTTTCATCTAACCTGGGAAATGATTCATTTCTCATTCCGGTCTCGATAATTTCACCGGAAATGATCCTCTCCGAATTTATTGTAGCAAATCCTGACGATGCTTTGATCCAGAACCAGACGGATGAAGTTTATATCCAACTTTTTAATGGAGGAAACCTGGAAAGCGGAGATTTAACTGTAATGCTGGAGTGTACGAATGAAAAAGCGATTGTAAATTCAAGTTCCAGTTCATTTCCAAATATCGGGATCGCTAGTTCAATTCTCTGCGAAATTCCTTTTATGATAACTCCGGTAGATGTCATCTCCGGAGAACAAGCGACTTTTGAACTGGAAATATTAAACAATGGAAATATCGTGCAAACACTGACTTTTTCTATTCCTATCGGGATTATAAACCAGGAAAGTCCTACTTTCAGTGAATACGGATATTATGCGATCGAAAGCAGCGATGTCGGGAATTTCGAAGCACCGGTTTACGATTGGATCGAGATCTCACCTTATAACGGCGGCAGCGGAAACATGCTGGACAGCGATCATGGAACTACAGATGGTTATGTCGGTGTTGTCGATCTGCCGTTCATATTCCAATATTACGGGAAAAATTATGACCAGGTGTCAATTGCTTCCAACGGTTATTTGTCGATGGGCAGCTGCAAACAGATATTTTTCAGGAATCGTACCATTCCATCCGGGATCGGACCGAATGCTATGATCTCCCCTTTCTGGGACTTTATTAAATACGGAGACCTTTGCTATTATTATGATCCGTCCGAACATATTTTCATTATCGAGTGGGATGAATTTACCAACCAATACAGTTATGTAGAAGAGACTTTTCAGGTCATTCTCTATGATCCGGAATTTTATCCGACTCAAACCGGAGACGGACAGATTTTATTCCAGTATAAAGAGATCAACAACATCGATGCGGGGGAGAACTATGCAACTGTCGGTATTGAAAACGAAGCACAGGATGAAGGTTTATTGCTGACTTATGCTAATTATTATCATGAAACTGCCCACACTTTGCAGGATCATTCTGCGATTTTATTCGTCCCCCTTGAAGAACCGGAAGTGAGTAGCGAAGAACATGAGTTATCCTCGCAGAATGTTCTTTACGTTAATTATCCGAATCCTTTTAATTCTTCGACCACGATTTCTTTTTCTCTAACACAAACCTCCGGATTTGTGACTCTTGAAATTTACAACATCAAAGGACAGAAAGTTAAGACCATACCCGTCATCCTGAGTCCCGAGACTTCACTCGGGAAAGGATCGATTGTCTGGAACGGAAAAGACGATGCTGGAAATACTGTAGCGAATGGAATTTATTTTTATAAATTGAATTCCGGAAAATTTTCATTGATAAGGAAAATGGTTTTAACAAAATAGGATCACGATTCTCCGCTTTTATCTTTTTTAAAACCTTGAAGGTTTGTTAACATCATCAAACTTGCCAATCCGTTAATTGCCGGATGGCAAGTTTTTGATAATATGAATAAAAAAAATTACAGATACATCATTTTCGGAGCAGGAGCTGTCGGTTCGACTGTCGGCGGATTACTTGCTCTGAACCGGAAGAAAGCAGTTTTGATCGGCAGGAAAAAGCATATTCAAAAAATTGATAAAGCCGGATTACAATTAAATTCCTATGAAGATTCATTTAAAGTAAAAATCCCTTCTTTTTGCTCGCTGAAGGAAATTAAAATCCAAAAAAATGATCTTATCATTCTAACAGTCAAATCACAGGATACCCGGAATTGTTTAATAGAAATTCGAAGATATTATCCGCAGGAAACTCCGGTTATCTCTTTTCAAAACAGCATTTTGAACGAACCGGAAATCGCTGCCTTTTTTCAAAATTGTTACGGTGGTGTTTTCCGCATGACATCTTTTTTGTACAAACCCGGAGTCGTGAATTACCGAAAGATCGGAAGGATCATTTTGGGAAAATATCCGCAAGGGAAAGATGACCTTCTTCGGAAAATTGCTGAAGATTTTAAGCATTCCGGTTTCGATGTCGATATTTCCGGGAAGATCATGAACCATAAATGGCTGAAGCTGGCTTTGAATGTAACCAGCGTTGCAACTGCCATGTTCAGCAATCCGCAGATCGACAGGAATCGAACGAACAGAGTGAAGATAAAACTCATGCAGGAAGTTGAAGATGTTTTTAGATCAGCAGGGATCGAGACAACGCCCTGTTCATCGAAAGATAAAACTATTCAGGAAATGATCGCACATTTCAAGAAACCGGCAAAACCGTATGCTCCTAAAATTCCGGTTTATAACTCGACCTGGCAGTGCTTACAAAAATCCAAACCATTAGAAGCAGAATACTTTCTGGGTGTGATCATCAATCTCGCACAAAAAAATAATATTGAAGTCCCGGTCCATAAAAAGATCCTGGAAATGAGTAATTTCCTGGAAAAGAATAAATTTAACCAGGAATATTTTCTTGCGAAAAATATCGAATCTTTACTGAAAAACGAAATTCTAAATAATTTGACATAAAATTGTTATTTCTATTTTTGCTCGATTTGAAAATTGACAGTCCGGCAACCGCCGGATATGAAGTTAAGTATAATTTGAGATAATGATAGTGTTAAAGGAATTTTATGCACGCAGAACTTAAAAAAATCCCGGGAGTCGATAAACTCCTGAATTTAGCCGAAATAAAGGAATTGGAAGATTTCTACGGAAAAGAACTGGTTACTTTTTCTATCAGGCTCATCTTGAAAAAATTGAGAGAAAGAGTTCTGAATGGGAAAAAAGCAGATGAATTAGAAAAGATACTTGAAAACATAAAATTTCAAATTTCTTCGATAGCTGAAAAATCCTTAAAACCGATGATCAATGCGACCGGGATCGTTCTGCATACAAATCTTGGAAGAACTCCTCTGGGAAAAGAGATTTTAAAAGAATTAGAACCTGTTATCGCAGGATATTCAAATCTCGAATTTGATCTGAAAACCGGAAAGCGTGGACAGCGGAATGCTCATATTAGCAGCTTGATAAAATTCATCACCAAAGCCGAAGATGCGGTCGTTGTGAATAATAATGCCGCCGGAGTAATGCTCTGTTTGAAGACTTTTGCCGCAGAAAAAGAAGTTATCATATCCAGGGGAGAATTGATCGAGATCGGAGGTTCATTCCGCATCCCGGAAATCATGGCAGCCAGCGGAGCAAAAATGGTCGAAGTCGGAGCAACCAACCGCACTCGCATTTCCGACTATGAAAAAGCAATAACTCACGAAACAAGGATGATCTTCAAGGCTCATAAATCCAATTATTTCATCGGTGGCTTTACCGAAGATGTCGAGATGGGCGAACTATCCCAACTTGCTGAAAAACATGGTTTAATTTTTGTGTACGATCTCGGTTCCGGACTTTTACGAAAACCGGAAGGATTACCTCTCGAAAAAGAACCCGATGTTAGAAGCAGTTTGAAAGCAGGAGCGGATATTGTAACTTTCAGCGGGGATAAACTTCTTGGAGGTCCTCAAGCGGGAATAATTGCCGGCAGGAAAAAATATGTTTCGCAACTCGCTAAAGCGCCGATGATGCGTGCGCTGCGAGTGGGGAAGATGACGATCGCAGCCTTATCGTTCGTAATTTCCCGGTATTTGAAAGACGAATCACTAAAACAGGATATTCCGATTTTCCGGATGTTGAATCGAGATGAAAAGGAATTAAAAAGGCTCGCAGAAAAACTTACCCTTGAGATAAACAAATTCAAGATCAAAACAAAGATCATTAAAAGTAAAGCTCGTTGCGGAGGTGGAACACTTCCTGAACTGATCATCGATAGTTATGCTGTGCAGATCATTCCTGATAAAAAAGAGAAAAAATTTGCAGAAAGAGTTTTCGCTAAACTGCTGCAGCGAGAAATTCCAATTTTGGGAATTTTGCGAGAAGGAAATTTACTTTTCGATGTTCTGAGTATTTTTGAGGAAGATATTCCTGTTATTGCTGAAAGTTTAGTAATCCCATCTTCCCGATGGGAAAAGAATAAGTATTCATCGTTACCAATCTTCTGATTGGTAATGTTTTGCTCGTTCCAATGCTCCTGCGTTGGAACACAATACTTGACGCTCAGCGTCGTATCCAAATAACCGCAGAGCGGAGAAATAACATTCCCACCCAGGAGCGTGGGAACGAGAAAACCACCGGGACGGTGGAGATACAGGATAAAATGAAAACAATAGACACAAAAGGACTTATCTGCCCGAAGCCATTGATCATGACCAAAAAAGCCCTAAAGGAAGTAGAAGTTCACGAGCAGTTTTTGGTTTTAGTGGATAACGAAACTTCCAGGCAAAATATAGAGAGATTCCTGCGAGATAACAATGCTATGACCAGCAGTATTCAGGAAGGTAACACTTTCAAAATAACAGTCTCAAAGACAAAAGAAGGACTTGCATCTCCGAGCGCAGAAAATTATTGTGAAACACTGCCGGAAATGAAAAGTAAAAAAGGAAAACATATTATCGTTTTGAAGCAAAAGGTCGCAGAAGATGAACTCGGAGAAATGCTGACTTTTGGTTTTCTCGATACAATCAAGGAAGTCCTACCTTTACCGGAAAAAATCGTTTTTTATCATAAAGGAGTTTACCTGACTTTGGAAGATTCTCCGTTCTTGGAAAAATTACAGCAGCTGGAAAAATCGGGAATAGAAATCCTAATTTGCGGAAATTGTGTGGATTATTACGATGTTACGGATAAAGTAAAAGTCGGAACAGTTTCCAATGCTTATGATATCTTGAAAGCTCTGACGGATGCGAGTCATTTGATCTATCCGTGATGTCTCATTCCCCTCCGGCAGCTGCGGGATTGGTAAGTTTCAATATTTAAAAATCATCCTTTGTTATTCGTTGATAAAAAAGTTGTTCGTTTTTGTTCGTAATTGTAAGCTGTTAATAAAAGGGAAATCATGAAATTCGATCTTCTCTCGACCGTCACACAAGGCGGCTGAAATGCTAAGCTCTCACCCCAGCAGTTAGCTGAGGTTCTATCAAAACTGCCGAAATCGATGCATCCGAATTTGTTAGTCGGGATCAATACTTTCGATGATGCCGGAGTTTATAAAATTACGGATGAAATTGCTTTGATCCAGACAACGGATTTCTTTCCGCCGGTCTGTTCCGATCCGCATGAATTCGGTCAGATAGCGGCTGCCAATTCTCTTTCGGATGTTTATGCAATGGGTGGAAAACCGATCACAGCCTTGAATCTGATGATGTTCCCGGAAGAACAGATCCCGCTCGATGTTTACACGGAAATACTCAAAGGCGGAAATGATAAAGTTGTCGAATCCGGAGCAGTTATCATCGGCGGACACACGATCAATGATTATCCTCCCAAATACGGACTAGCGGTTACTGGAATTGTGCATCCGGAAAAGATCATCACAAATTCAAATGCAGAAGTTGGAGATGTTTTAATTCTGACTAAACCGATTGGCAGCGGAATTATTGTGGCTGGTCAGAAACTTGATGAAGTTTCTCAAGATGACTACCGGAACGCTTTGGAAAATATGAAATTGCTTAATAAAGAAGCATCCGAAGTTATGCAGAAATATAATGTAAAAGCAGCAACGGATATAACAGGTTTCAGTTTTCTCGGTCATGCTCTGAAAATGGCGCAAGCGAGTGATGTTTCATTTTCCATCCGAAGTAAAAAAATCCCGCTTCTTTCCGGAGCTTATGAACTTGCTGATTTAGGTTGTTTTCCCGGAGCATGTTTTCGCAATCAGTCTTATGTGGAGAGAAATTGTTCTTTCCGGAATGTCGATTATAACCTGAAAATGTTGATGTTCGATGCTCAAACTTCCGGCGGGATTTTGATGTGCGTAAGGGCTGCGGATGTTGATTCGGTTTTAAAAGAACTGAGAGAAACTTATCCGCAAACTGAAATTGTGGGGGAAGTTGAGGAATGCAATGAAAAATTCATTAGTGTATTATAACAACAACTGAAACAAAATATACCGCTAAAACGGTTAAAAATATAAAGTCTTCTTTTCACCCTGATGAATCAGGGTGTTTATCTGAAAAAATTGAATATTGATCAGGATAACACCACAATTTATTGTGGTGGAACAAAAAAACAGTTTAATCCTAACCATTTCAATGGTTTTATTGAGATGAGTTAATTCAAAGAAAATTTATGAACTGGAAAAAAGAATGGAAAATCCTGCTGCTCATGGTCGGAGTTTTCCTCATCTCATTTTTCTTACCTGTAAATTCGGAAAGATTTCAAAATGCAATATTTGAATCTTTCCACATGCTCAAAGAGTATGCGCAACTGCATGTCATTTTCTGCCTGATTCCTGCTTTATTCATTGCCGGAGCGATCAGCGTATTTATCAGCCAGGCGGCAGTTATCAAGTATTTGGGAGCAAAAGCAAAGAGAATCGTTGCATATTCGGTTGCTTCGGTTTCCGGCTCGATTCTGGCAGTCTGTTCCTGCACGATTCTGCCGTTATTCAGCGGAATTTATAAAAGAGGAGCAGGACTCGGTCCGGCAACAACATTTCTCTATTCCGGTCCAGCCATTAATGTGCTGGCAATCATCTTAACAGCCAGAGTTCTCGGTTTGGAACTGGGAATCGCACGGGCAGTCGGAGCTATTGTTTTCAGCGTAATTATTGGTCTTTTAATGGCATTGATTTTCCGGAAAGAAGAACAGGAGAAAGTAAATCAGCAGTTAGTTTTACCGGAAGCAGAAGTGAATCGACCCATCCGGCAGGAGATCATCCATTTCGCGATTATGGTTCTGATCCTGATCTTTGCGAATTGGGCAAAACCGGCTACAGATTCCGGTTTGTGGATTTGGATATATCAATCAAAATGGGTCATAACTGCAATTTTAGGAATATTTTTTGGAATTATTCTGAACCGTTTTTTCAAAATGAAAATATGGAAAATTCTATTAATAATACTTGCTGTGATCTTCGCTCGGTTTTTGTTTAAAGGTAACACGATGATAACTTTCATCGTTGGCATTATCGGATTATCATATTTTACGAGCACTTCCGAAGGTGAACTTGCAGACTGGTTTTCATCAACCTGGGATTTTGCCAAACAGATCTTACCTTTATTATTTCTCGGGATTTTGATCGCAGGTTCATTTCTGGGAAGACCCGGACATGAAGGTCTGATCCCGTCAAAATGGATTGAAACTCTGGTTGGAGGAAACTCGATCTGGGCGAATTTCTTTGCTTCTATCAGCGGAGCATTCATGTATTTCGCAACCCTAACTGAAGTTCCTATCTTACAAGGTTTGATCGGCAGCGGTATGGGAAAAGGTCCCGCTCTGGCTTTACTGCTTTCCGGTCCTGCTCTGTCTCTTCCCAATATGCTTGTTATCAGAAGTGTGATGGGCACGAAAAAGACGCTGGTTTTTGTTTCGCTGGTTGTGATCATGGCAACTATCTCGGGAATAATTTTTGGAGCATTTTTTAATTAGCAACGAATCTGACTTCGCTGCGCTTCGCCATGACACGCAAAACAAACAAAACGATCAAATCTAATTAAATAATTTATTGTTGGTTTTTGTTCGTGTTTGTTCGCTGTAAAATAATTTGTGAAATTCGTGTAATTAGTGGATAAAGAGGATAAATATGATCATCAAAATTTTAGGAACCGGCTGTGCAAAATGCAAAAAATTGGAAGCAAATACCAGAGATGCGGTTAAGGATTTAGCAGGTGATATTTCAGTTGAAAAAGTTACATCATTAAACGACATTATGAATTACGGAGTGATGATAACTCCGGCATTGGTTATCGATGAAGAAGTTGTTTCGACCGGTAAGTTGTTATCTCCGGAAAAAATTCTGAATATCATCCAAAATAAAAAAACAAATAATGCTTGAAATATTCACATTCCTTAACGATTCCTTGCAGGGAAGTTTTCTGATCGCACTTTTGGGAGCATTCCTCTGGGGAATTGCGAGTATTATATTCAGTCCCTGCCACATTTCGAGCATTCCTTTGATCATCGGGTTTATCGGTGGTCAAAAAGATGTAACTCTCAAAAAAGCGTTTTTCCTATCCCTGTTGTTTTCGGTTGGAATTCTGATCACAATCGCTTTGATAGGAATATTCACGAGTCTCGTGGGAAGAATGTTGGGTGATCTGGGAAAATTCGGTAATATCTTTTTATCGATATTTTTTCTATTTTTCGGATTGATCCTGCTCGATGTGATAAAACTACCGGATTTCACTTTGATCGATAATTCAAGTTATACCGGGAAAGGATTTTTATCTGCATTCATCATAGGTTTGCTTTTCGGGATCGGACTCGGTCCCTGCACTTTTGCTTTTATGGCTCCGATGCTTGGAATAGTTTTCCGGGTAAGTTCTTCCAGCTTATTTTCAGGAATTTTATTATTAACTTTTTTTGCGATCGGACATACCGGAATTATAGTTCTTGCCGGAACATTTTCCGAAGTGGTTGAAAGATACCTGCATTGGAATGAATCTTCCAAAGCTGTTTTGATGATCAGAAGAATCTGCGGAATTTTGGTGATATTAGCCGGAGTTTATAATTTTATTAGATAGAAAAGACTATAAATTTCTTCCCGTTAAATCGGGACTAATTTCTAATATATTCCAAAATACAAAATGCAAATATACTGTTAGTTTTCGGAACGGAATAAGAAGATATAGCTGGTGTAACACAAATTATGAAAACTCATGAAAAAATTGGTTGCACATTGCGCGTTTACCCTCCTAAAGTTAGGGGTTATTGATCAGGAAGTTATCTCGATCAATAACCCACTCTTTTAGGTGTGGCACGCAATATCCGCATGGAGATAAAAATGTTAAATATGAAAATTTTTATGTTTCTTTTTTTGAGTTGTATTTCGTTTTCTTTGATTTGCCAGGACTTGGAAACGGATTCTACTTTTGCAGATTCTACAGATGTTTCGATCCCGAAAATTACATTCATCGAATTAGGTTCGGTAAAATGTATTCCCTGTAAGATGATGCAGCCCGTGATGGAATCAATTGAAAAAGAATACTCAGAAATTGTAAAAGTCATTTTTTATGATGTGTGGACAAAAGAAGAAAAAAAATACGCTCGACAATACAAAATAAAATTAATTCCGACACAGGTTTTTCTGGATGAAGAAGGAAAAGAATTTTTCAGGCACGAAGGCTTTTTCAGTCAAAAAGATATCGAAGAACTCATTCGTGATCATTTAGAAGATAAGAAGGAGTAAGTCATGAGAATGTTAGCAGAAATTTTTATAGAATTTGTTGAATCTTTAGATAAAAGAATATAAGATGTGGAGTCGAAATGAATCAAACCGATAACACAGAATTAAAAGTTAAAAGTAGAGAGATGAATGTTTTTGAAAAATACCTTTCTTTTTGGGTTATTCTCTGTATTGGTATCGGTATAATACTTGGTAAATTAGCACCACAAGTAGCGTTAACGCTTGATAGTTTATCCTTTTATCAGGTTTCAATTCCTATTGCAATTTGCTTATTCTTTATGATGTATCCGATAATGGTTAAGATAGATTTTAGAGAGGTAATTAAAGCAGGAAAAACTCCCAAACCTGTTATTCTTACTTTAATAATAAATTGGCTCATAAAACCTTTCACAATGTTTTTTATAGCAACTTTTTTTCTCACACTATTTTTTAAATTGGGATTGATCCCTGGAACAGAAATTGTGAAAACCGGACAGGAAGTGGAACTTTATAAAAGTTACATTTCCGGAGCAATTCTATTGGGAATTGCACCTTGTACGGCTATGGTGCTTGTTTGGAGCTGGCTTTCCAAAGGTAATATGGGACACACCCTGGTGATGGTAGCGATCAATTCTTTAGCGATGTTAGTGTTATATGCTCCGTTGGGTGGTTTTCTGTTGGGTGAAAATGATATGCCCATTCCCTGGCAAACCATCTTATTATCTGTGCTTATATATGTTGGATTACCTCTTATTGCCGGTTATTTCACAAGAAAATGGATAATCACAAAAAAAGGATTGGAGTATTTTGAGAAAACATTCTTACCATATCTCGGGATTATCTCGATTATTGCTTTGTTAATTACCTTGATCCTGCTTTTCTCTTTTAAAGGTGAAATCATTCTACAAAATCCTTTGACCATTCTTTGGATCGCAATTCCTTTACTCATTCAAACAATATTAATTTTCACGATCGGATATATCGCAGCGAAATTTCTTAAACTTACTTATGAAAATGCTGCTCCTGCCGCGATGATCGGAGCTTCAAATCATTTTGAAGTAGCCATTGCAACTTCTACAATGCTTTTCGGTCTGTCATCTGGAGCATCACTCGCTACTGTTGTTGGAGTTTTAATTGAAGTACCGTTAATGCTATTTTTAGTTAGAATCTGTTTGAAGACTCAAAATTGGTTTCTGATAAGAAAGTGAAATTCAATTGTGAGAAATAAAAAATTCTTATCATATTTTCTTCCTTATTTTGCTGTAATTATTGGTCTTTATATTTTTGAAAATGTCTGGTTCACCATATTTTCCTATCATCTTGGAATTTTAGTTTTTCTCCTGGTTTCTGATGATAAAAAAAGATTTCAAATACTTTTCAAAGGTTGGAACACTCCTCTCGCCTTAATATTTTTTATTATTTGTCTGGGAAACGGATTCCTGATCTACTTTCTCTGGTCATTCATAAAACTGGAAAATCTTGATTTATCCGCGAAATTATTAAACCTTGGTCTTTATAATAATTGGTGGATATTGTTTGTTTTATATTATGCTTTGATCACACCATTGTTAGAAGAGATTTTCTGGAGAGATTATCTGGGAAATTCAAGTAAATTTCCGGTTTGGTCGGATCTATTTTTTGCAGGATATCATATTTTAGTTTTGATGATTTTTATTAAACCTTTATATGTTTTAATAACTTTCCTGGCTTTGCTGAATGTTGGTTATTTATGGCGATATTTACGAAATAGATTGAACGGTTTAATAATTCCGGTTATTTCTCATGCAATTGCAGACATTAGTACGATTTTAGCAGTTTATTTTCTTGCGATGTAATTGAAAACTTGCCAAATTTTGAAAATTTGGCAAGTTATTATTGATTATTTCAAATCTTATCTTTTAACAAAAACCAGTCGATGACCAAGCATATCAACCGCTGCTTGCGATTGTTCCAAAGGTATGTAACCGATCAATGGTTCGTATTCGCCATGTTCAGGTTCCATCTTGATAAATACAACTTCTGTATATATTGGTTCAAAACCTTCGATTTGTAGCTTTACTGGACCACAAACGTTGCCGGATTCCTTTTTTTGTGTTGCTGTTTCCAGTTCAACAGTGCGAATTTCTTGGATGTTTCCCAATCGCTCTCTCCAAACTGTTGGAAGAACCATTAACGATGCTCCTGTATCTACAAATGCATCACAACGAAATGATTTATCTTTATCCATTGGATCGAAATCGTTACAGATGCAATTATTCGTCCCATATTATCCTCCTAAATATGACGCTATTCATTTCTTATTTAGTTTTTTGGCAGTCAAGTGAAAAATGATCATCCTGAAATTAAACGAATATTAATGATTTTTGTTCGGTGTTCTTCAGTGCATTAATCTTGTGCAATAAATTGAAAGAACACCAAGATTTTCGGTGTTTAATTCTCCCTAAATCCTCGTTTGAAATCATACCCGGTCGGATTCTGGAAAACTCTTAAATCGAATTCCGGAACTGCTGCCAGAATATGATCGAAAATATCAGCCTGGATTGCTTCATAATTTGCCCATTCAATATCGTTTGAGAAAACATAAATCTCGATTGGAAGCCCGGTTTCTGCGGGAGGAAGTTGACGAATTAAGAATGTCATATCCTTTCTAACTTGCGGATGATCCTTTAAAAAAGCAGAAAGATATGCTCTGAAAGTTCCGATATTCGTTAATCTTCTGCCGTTGATCAGTTCGGAAATATCTATTTTTTTATCCTTATTGTATTTAGCAATCTCGTTCATTTTGGATTTCAGATATTCGGTAAGAAACCGGTATTTCTCAAATTTCCGGAGCATCTCTTCATCACAAAACCTGATACTCGCAATATCGATATAAACTGCCCGTTTGATCCGGCGTCCGCCGGAATTTTCCATTCCCCGCCAGTTCTTAAAAGAACCGTCGATCAGTTTATGAGTTGGAACAGTTGTTATAGTTTTATCCCAATTCTGGATCTTGATGGAATGCAAAGCAACATCGATTACAGTTCCGTCAGCACCAAATTGCGGCACCGAAAGCCAATCACCGATACTGATCAAATTATTGAACGAAATCTGCAGACTGGCAACAAACGAAAGGATCGTGTCTTTGAAGATCAAAAGCAGAACCGCAGTCATTGCTCCCAATCCGCTAACCAAAATCCAGGGAGATTTATCAAAGACAATTCCAAATATGATGATGAATCCGATAATATAAAAGAAGATGGAGACGATCTGCAAATAACCTTTGATCGGTTTAGCCTGCTTGCTTTTCACGGTCATATAAATGTCGTTCACAGCATTCAGGAAAGCAGAAATGGCAGAGATGAAAAAGAGAACTATCAGAGATAAAGAGAGTCTTTGCACCAATTCCTGGATGGACGGAAACAGGTTCGAAAAAATATAAAAGAAAACAAATGGTAAGATAAAAGCGAATTTATTAAAAACTTTTCTTTTTACAATAAAATCGTCCCATTGGGTTTTGGTGCGTTTGCTGATATGTTCGAGGATCTTCAGGATAATTCTTTTAAAAACAAAATAGACGATCAGAGCAAGAATCAACACTCCGAAAAAAGTGATGATTTGGGCTAATGTTGAGTTTACATTCAGCCAGCTTTGGATTGTTTCTATGTTCATTTTGACTCCATAAATATTGCTGTCAATCCGAGTATTCGTATAGCTGTTCTTTCGATGAATCTCTTAATAATAAAACAGCAGATTCTTCGAGAGAGACAAGAAGAATTCCTCAGAATGACATATTTTAATCTATCTTAAACTCAATCGGAAACTCCACCCAGACTCCAACAGTTTCATTTCCATTCTTTGCCGGAGAAAATTTCCATGTTTTCGCAGCTTTAACTGCACTTTCATCAAGGATTGGATAACCCGACGATTCGAGAATCTCAACCATTCCCACCTGACCATTATCGAGGATTTCCACATTAATTTTCACGATTCCTTCCCAACCGGCAGATTCAGCAACTGTAGGATATTCCGGTGGAAATTGTCTTTCGATCACGGGCGGTTCAGTGTATTTGAAATCTTTTGGAGTTTTACCGAATTCCTTTTCGGAGTAGATCTCGGTCGGGATCAAGGGTTTAAGTTCGGTTCTATCTGCTTTTCGTTTGTAGGTTTTTGTCGTGGAGCAACTGAATATTGAAATAATTATCAGTAAGATTAAGATTGTTTGTATTATTTTCTTCATATTAGCTCGTCTTTTGGAAACCATTGAAATGGTTAAAATCAATTTTTCATTTTTCTCTCACCACAATGAATTGTGGTGTTGATCTGAATTTCTTCTTGCTTCTCTTATGTTCCTTCTCTTTGAAATTTCTTTCATATATTCATCAAAAAGAGAAAGACAGTAGGATGAGTCAACAAGATCAACTTTGCTTTTCTGGTTTTTACTGACTATATTTGACGCTTGTTTATCCTATCAATCCTGTTATCCTGCTTGTCCTGACGAAGCGGAGCGAAGTCGGATATTTTTCTTCATAAAACATCAGCGAAAGTCTGCGTCTAATTTTTACTCATCTCCGCTGCTTTCTTCACAAACTCCCGGAAAATCGGCTGTGGTTTATCCGGTCTGGATTTGAATTCAGGATGGAACTGCACTGCAATATAAAACGGATGATCAGGGATCTCGATGATCTCGACCAGGAAATCATCCGGTGAAATTCCGGTTATTTTCATTCCTTTTTCTTCGACGGTCTTTCGATATTTATTGTTAAATTCATAGCGATGGCGATGTCTTTCCGAGATTTCCTTTTTCCTGTAAATTTGAAAAGCCAGAGTGTCTTTATTCAGTTTACAGGGAAAAGCACCCAACCGCATTGTTCCACCCATTTTCTCCAGATATTTCTGATCATCCATCAAATCGATCACCGGATTTTTGCATTCCTCATCGAATTCGCTGCTGTACGGATCTTCGAGTTGACAGATATTTCGGGCAAATTCGATAACCGCGATCTGCATGCCGAGACATATCCCGAAATACGGAACTTGATTTTCGCGAGCATATCTGGCAATCGCAATTTTCCCATCGATCCCGCGCACTCCGAAACCTCCGGGGATCAAAATCCCATCGATATTTTCGAGCTGGTTTTTGATCTCTTTTTCTGAAATAGTTTTCTCCGAATCTACCCATTTGATATTTAATTTCAAACGGTGAAAAGCAGCAGCATGGATCAAAGCAGCTCCCACACTTTTATACGCATCCTGGTGTTCGACATATTTTCCGCAAACTGCGATATTCACTTCTTTTTCGGGATTTTTAATATTATCGATGATCTGCTCCCAATCGGAGAAATCAATCTTGAATTCACGCAGATGGAGTTGTTCGCAGATCTTTTCATGAAGTCGGGCTTGCATCAAAGTTTTGGGAACTTCATAAATAGTGGGGACATCGACAGCATTGATCACGCAACTTCTCCGCACATTCGTAAAGAGAGCGATCTTGCTCCTGATATCTTCATCGAATGCTGTCTCCGAACGGCAGAGCAGGATATCCGGCTGAATTCCGATTTCCCGTAATTTGGTCGTTGCATGCTGGGTCGGTTTGGTTTTCAGTTCTCCGGCTGCTTTGATGAACGGCACATAAGTCAGGAATACGAAAAGCGAACTTTCCTTACCGACATCGAGACGAAATTGCCTGATCGCTTCCAGGAAAGGAAGACTCTCGATATCTCCAACCGTGCCGCCGACTTCGGTGATAACAATATCTTTATCACGGGCAATGTTATGGATCAGGCTTTTGATCTCGTTGGTAACATGCGGAATGACCTGCACGGTTTTGCCGAGATAATCACCTTTTCGTTCTTTTTTGATCACTTTTTCGTAGATCTGACCGGAAGTTGAATTAGAGTTTTTATTCAAAGGAATTCCGATAAACCTTTCATAATGACCCAGATCGAGATCTGTTTCTGCTCCATCGTCGGTAACGAACACTTCTCCGTGCTGGAAGGGACTCATCGTGCCGGGATCGACATTCAGATAAGGATCGAATTTCTGCATAACGACTTTGTAACCCATTTTTTTCATCAGCAGTCCGATGGAAGAAGAAGCAATCCCTTTTCCGAGCGATGATAAAACTCCGCCGATCACAAAAATATGTTTCGCCATTTGTACTCCCGAATCACAATCATTCCTGATTGCTATGTAACTCAAAGCTCTGCTTTGAGAATAAATTTCATAAGATTAAACTCGTTCCTACGCTCCCGCGTGGGAATGCTCAGTCTCATAAATGTTTTTTTCAAGATTCTGCAATATGTAATAAATTTGTGCGACGCAGGAGCGTCCGATTATATGTTCCAACGCAGGAGCATTGGAACAAGAAGCAGATAATGTAAGTTCAAGAAAAGTTATCATCCAATATACCAGCTTTCACCAAGCCTGACCATGATCAATTTAGCGATCTCTTTTTCTAAAATGCGGGATGCGATCTTTTTGAATTTATCCTCATTATCGCTTACATAAAAGGTTTCCTTACCTTTAATTTCCGTTTCCGGGAAAGGTAAAAGTTTTTCCAGGCTTTTGGCAATCGCTTCCGCACTATCGATCAGGTTTACATTATTTCCGATAACTTCCCGCAAGGTTTTTTTCAAAATAGGATAATGAGTGCAGCCCAGAACAAGCGCATCGATATTTTTTTTCAAAATAGGATATAAGTACGCTTTGATGATCTCTTTCGTGATCCGATGTGATTCCCAACCTTCCTCGACCAGCGGCACGAATAGGGGACAGGCAATACTGAAAATCTCCGCTTGCTTTTCTATTTCCAGGATCGCATTAAAATATGCCCGGCTGCGGATCGTTCCTTCTGTTCCGATAACTCCGATCTTTTTATTTTTGGAATTTGACACAGCCGCAGTCGCACCCGGTTCGATCACTCCAATAACGGGAATAGAAAGATTCTGTTTCAAATAATCGAGGGCAACCGAAGAAGATGTATTGCAGGCAACAACGATGATCTTCGCTCCGTTCTGAAGCAGGAAGCGTGCATTCTGAACAGAATACTCGATTACGGTATTTTTAGATTTTGGTCCGTAAGGAACGCGAGCCGTATCCCCAAAATAAATGATGTCCTCAAAAGGAAACTCTTTCCTGATCTCTTTGAAAACAGTTAATCCTCCGACACCCGAGTCAAATATACCGATTGGTCGCTTCTGTCTGAAATCATTCAATGATATTTTCCTTAATAATTTTTTGTCAAAATTGTTTTGGGTTTAATTATGTCAAGGCAGGAGTTTAAACAAAATAAAAACCTTCTAAAGGTCTCTTCCAATATCTCATTCAGGTTGACCTTTGGAAGGCTATGTACTTTAATGTCAGGTTATGTATTCACTCAATAAGCAATCCTCAACTCCACGCTTCGCTTTGAAGTCGAGTCTTGCTTATCTTGTCAAAATCATCATGCCTGTATATTCGTCTGCTCCGGCTTTGATGATGCAGGTATTTTGGATTTCCTAAGTTCCCCCCCTGAAGGACGGGGCTATTAATTGGGATATATCCTGGTTTCCGGTCAGCAGGATATTATCCAGTAATATTATCCTGCCGGAATCGCTTGTTGGTTTTTTCGAGGTCGGCATAAATTCCTCCAATATTATTTTTGATAAATTTGAAACGGTGTAATTTCGCAGTTATATCCATTTACTGTTAAGTTTAATATTTTATTTTTAACAGGAAATTTGTTTTTTTAAGATAAGTATCATTTTCCCGCTGATAACAGGCATCCCTCCGGAGAAGGAGGTCGATATCAGCGACCGATTTTGGGTAACTTCTGCAGGGGAAGTCGATATTGGCGGCTGGTTTCGGGTTACTTCTGCAGGGGAAGTCGATATTGGCGGCTGGTTTCGGGTTACTTCTGCAGGGGAAGTCGATATTGGCGGCTGGTTTCGGGTTACTTCTGCTGCGGAGGTCGATATTGGCAGCTGATTTTTAGTTCCTGTGGAGAGGGGAGACACTGATCTGCTCATTCCCACGCTCCTGCGTTGGAACTCACTGATTTTACGCTCCGCGTAGATTTACTTATTTCAATGCTCTCTCATTGTTTGATACTCAAGTCCGGTTTCGCAGCGCTCCTCTGAAACGAGTTATATCCTTGCTCCATGCTTGCGAGCATTTCTCTGAACTTGCTGTTTGATCGGAATCGTCGCATATTTCAAGAAAAGATTAACGATCGTTTTGATCAAGATATTATTATCCCGCCCGTAATTTTTCCATAAAGCGGGAAACCAGTCGAGATTATGATTCCAGCAGGCAGTTATTAATTCCCAATGCTTGGGAGTCAGGTCTTCTTTAAGGAAAGCACGAGCATATTCCAACCTTGTTGTTTCCATTGGAGTGAAGATTAAGGGAACGATTATGCTTTGAAACGGTCGCAATTTTTTGATTAAATCTATGGTTATTTGAACATCATCTTGGTCTTCACCGGGAAGTCCCATAATTATTGTCGAGCAGCAGACGATATGATTGTTATGAAAAAGCCGGAATGCATTTTCCACGACTTCGGGCCATTCTTCCGGTCGGAAAGGATAGACTTTTCCTTTCATGTGTCTTTTGATCAGTTTCGGACTTCCGGTCTCGATCCCAACCTGGAAGGCTTTGGTCGGATGTTTATCAGTTCCCAATTCCAGAACCTGCGAGATTTTCTCAACAGTCTGCGGTGAACTCCAGGCAGATGATAGAGAAGCATGACTTGCCGAAACCCATTTCACTCCCGGAATATGATAAACTTTCTCGAACATTTCCACCACTGCTTTGGAATTAACTTTCAATCCATCGGACCGATAAAGCAGGATATCTTCTCCGTGCAGGATAACTCCTCTATTTCCGAATTTGAGATTCGTCTTCACTTCATTGATTATATTCTTCAAAGGACGGGAACGAACTTTTTTCAAAGACGGAACGCAGAAAGCACAACTGCGCGCGCAGCCGCGTGTCGCTTCGATCAAACCGCAGATGCTGCCGCCGGTCATATCTTTGATATCTTCATCTTTTGCGATTTCACCTTCGGAAACTTCGGGAATATCGAAATCGTTATTCAGTATTTTCCTGAACATTTTGGGAGCAGTAACATCTCCTTCTCCTACCACAACATAATCGATTCCCAGTTCTTTCCTTTTTTCAGGATTGATCGCCAGTTGCCATGCTCCCGGACCACCCAGGAATATTTTGGGTTTATATTTTTTGATAGATGGGTGATTGAGAAGTTCCCGGAATTTAATTGCCATGCGACCTTGTCCGCCCCAGAGTTCGACAAATGTGGAAGTTGCGGGACCGATTCCCAGCGGATCATTAGCACTGACGGATAAAATTTTTGTCTCTTCCGAAATGACTTTATCGAGATGATCGGGATGAGCGACAATAACTTCCTCCCTCTTGAATCCATTTCCGAGAAGAGCTGCTTCGATCTTTCTCATGCCGTAATTTGCTTTCAGCAATCTACCTTGATCATCTGTATCTCCGGAAGGACAAAATACCGGATAATAAAACCAGTCGGGGAGTTTCTTATCGGTCAGGCAGGCACTGAACCCGAAGAACATATTGCCGTGATAGTTGCTCGCCATGGTGCGATCGCAGGTTAAGACGATTTTGTAGCCCATTTATTTCCTATTTGTAGTTCGGAACTTGTTCCGAAACCAAATCTTTATCATTTCTTAGTCAACCGAACAAGTTCGGTTCTACATTTCTCAATCAGGATTGATCGAGTTATTGAAGTTCTGAACTCGACCTTGAATAAATTCATTGTCAAGTCCAGTCCTATGTTATTTCGACTCGTCGTCCTTCGTCCTTACAAGTCGAATTAACTTAAGTCATAATTTTCTTTAACTTTGAAACTGTAAAGACAAAATTCCAACCGCGAGATAACAAACACAGGCAACCAGGAAAACGATATTAAATCCAAAAACAATAGCACAAATGGTAGCGGATAAAATGCTAATCACAGAAAAGAAACCATTAATTCCCCAAGCCCATGGAACTTTACTTTGATTTATTCTTTTCAAAAAATTAACTGCTTGCGGAAACGGAATTCCCATAAAAAAACCTAAAGGCATCAGCAGCAAAATGGTGATTAAAATTTTGAAAAAGATATTTAATTGAATCAATTCCGGCAGCAGGTATTTGAAAAATCCAAGATAAATCAGAATTATGAAACTGACCAGGAGAGAAGCAAATAATATCCTGTTTTTTTCTTTGAAAATCCGATCCGAAAAATAACTTCCCAATCCTGAAAAAAGCAGTAATCCGGAAATAATGACACTCAAAGAATAGGTTGGATGGGAAAGAAACAAGACCAATTTCTGGATCAAAGGCATCTCAATGAAAAAGAAACCGATACCCAGCAATCCGAAATAAAAAATAATTTTTAGATTCAATCTTTTTTCGCTTGATTTAATGAAAATTAGAGGAAGAATAATAAAAACAGAACTGATTAAAATTACCGGAATCAGCAGCAGAATCAAAATCAGATATCCCCATTCCGTAAAAGGAATTTTGGAAACTCCGAATTGGGAAATCTGTTTTAATAATTTTGGTTTGAAAAAGTTATAAAAATAAGGTTTATTATCGGTTGCTGCTTTAATCTCAAAATCATAATCCGTAATGAAATTTTTATCAGTTCCGGAAAGAATATTTTCCGCTGCTCGATAATAGAGTGGTTCTTCGAGTTTGATGAAGCGGTTTACTTCATTTTCCGAAATTCCCTCATAATAGATAATATTAAAGAGTTTTGAATTGCAGAAAGATTTTGTATTTGCAATCTGCTTTTCAGAAAATTGTTTTTTGGAAATAATTAGAGTTGCCGCTTGCATCGAACGAATGAAAATAATATGCTTTTTTATATTCTCTATTTCCAGATCTCTCAAAGCTCGAGCGCAGGTATTTAACATTTTCAAGTTATCTCTGGGAGGAGTTAGGATCCATCTTGAAATCGCTAATATTCCATTATCTTCCAAATGTTCATAAAAATCTTTGATAGATTCGACAGTATAAAGATAAGATTCATTCATCGAAGAAGTTCCGGCAGAAGCGGTGTTAAAAGCATCGAGCATAGAAATCTCGATAAGATTGTATTTTTCTTGGGAAGTTTTGATAAATCCGCGTGCTTCTTTATTTATAATTCGAACATTTGGTAGATTGTAAATATTACCGGAAAATTCGGAAAATTCATTTTTCATCAAATTGATTACATCCCGATTAATTTCCAAACCTTGAATTCCTTTAAAATCGTGAAGAATCGCCTTGAGAATTCCTTCTCCTCCCCCGACTCCAACGATTAAAGCTTTTTCTTTCCGGTAATTTTCCAATAATACATAAGGAAGAATCGAAGGAAGATAATTCAAATACTCGATTTTCGATTTATTTCCGGCAAAAGGAGTTATGGGACTCACAGAACTGCCGTCGAAGAATATTCCTTTCTGTTCAGGGATTTCGAAAGGAGAAACCAGACTCAAACCGATTGTTGACCTAAATCCTTTGGCTTCGACAACTTGCACCAATCCGAGAGGAGAATATCTTTCTTCGAGGATTTTTGCTTCAGGAAGATTTAAAGTTCTGGAGATCGATTTATACTGGGAGATTTGCTTTAGATTTAAATGATCGAATGAATAAGCAAAAAGAGTGATCAATAAAATAGAAATTAAGATCGATAAGAGCAAAATTTTTTTTTTCAAGTTAATCGAGAAAATTATTAAACATAAAAAGGAAATCGAGATAATAACAGTTAAAATCAAAAAAGGATGTAAAATAAAAGAAACTAAAATGACAAAAATAGCACCGAAGCCGGATCCAACCAGATTTGAAAAATATATTTTTCCTGTGGGAAATTTTGTGAGAGCAATGCCGATTACATTTGCTCCTAAAAAGAAAGGAATTCCCAGAACCAGGAATTGAAAGAAAAAATTCCATACTTGAAGATTATTTATCCCGATTTCAAAGGGATTGAACGGGATTTTGCAGAAAATAATAAATCCTGAAATTAAAGTTACGGGATAAAGTAAGAGCAGAAACCAGATAAAAAAGTCCAGATTTCTGGAAATCACTTTCCGGAAAATTACTAAAAAAGTACCGCTTGCGCCGAAACCTAAAAGAGCTAAACAGATGATCAGAGATGAAAGATTTTGCCATTGGGTAATGGTAAAAATCCTGGTTAGGATGATCTCGTAACAGAGGATGGTGAAAGAAGTAAGGAAGATTGTAAGTTTGATGTGTTTCATTAACTCACCATCGAGTTGTAAGGATTAAGGACGACGACTCGAAGTGCATTATAAGGTCTTTAGTTTCGACTCGTCGTTCCTTACGAGTCGAATAACCATATTCTTGCTCAATCTCTTCTCGTCAAAGGAACAAAACGCACAAAAGTGATCACTTCGGTCTTGATATCCTTTTCACTGATTTTCCTGACTAAAAGTAAATTCTGCACCGTGAATGGTTGTCCGACAGGAATACACATCACACCTCCAATTTTGAGTTGTCTGACCAACGGCGGAGGAATAAATTCAGCAGCGCAGGTGACGATTATCGCATCAAAAGGTGCATTTTCCAGCCAACCGAAATAACCATCGTCACACTTGGTTCTAATTCTATCGAGACCGTAATGAAGAAAAACTTTGTTCGTTCTACGGTGCAGTTCTTCGATTATTTCAATGGTAAAAACCGAATCAGTTATCGACGAAAGAATCGCAGCTTGATAACCTGAACCTGTTCCGATTTCCAGAACCTTCGAACTGTCTGTTAAACTCAAATATTCAGTCATCAAAGCAACAATGTATGGTTGAGAAATTGTTTGTCCGAAACCGATTGCTAATGGTCTGTCTTCATAGGAAAAATCACGCAACTCTTCCGGTACGAAAATATGTCTGGGAATTTCTCTCATAGCAGAAAGAACATTTTCATCCGTTATTCCTCTTTTCTCGATCTGGTATTTGACCATATTTTCTCTTTCTTTTTGGAAGATGTCATTTGTGTAATCCTCGCTTGATAAAAAATTAAGCAAAAAAATAAGAGTAAAAAGTATTATTAATTTGATTTTTTTCGGAAACATTTTCCACCTTTTTTGGCATTTTATCAATAAACTTAACAAGTTTTTGAAACTTGTTAAGTATATTTTAAATACTTTAAAATCCATGATCTGACTCTCTGAAACTTCATAAATCCTGAAGATTTGTTAAGTTTTATAAATCAACTCCGGAAGAATTAGAGATTAAATTATACATCTTTAATAAATTCAAAACTTTATAAGTTAGCGATGGCTAAAAAATAATTTGGATTTTTTCTATTCATTTTCAGCGCGTT
>CAZFPK010000047.1:0-26348 GCA_964521025.1 uncultured Candidatus Cloacimonadota bacterium
AAATCTCTTTATTTCTGAACACTTATATAGCATATTTTTTACGAGTTCGTCAACTCTAAAAAAAGATTTTTTCACTAGATATATGGAATTAATTTTCGGATTGGATAAATTCATTTCAAATCCTGAAAGGATTGAATATTAATAGCCATAGATGGAATCTATGGAGAATAGATTCTGGAAAATAACAATCCGGCAGTTGCCGGATTGAATGTAAGTAACTGCAGTATATAAACGAGCATAGATTGAATCTCCTTTTATATTCAACTCTTTCAAAGTTGCATCATTCGTTAAATCACATTCCACAAGATTCTCTTGTCGTAATTAACATTTAACTCTTTCAGAGTTTTTTATGATTTAATATTATCATAATGACCTTGAATCTATGATAAAAAATCTTAATAATTATTAGATCATTAAAACGATTACCTACACATTTTGAAAGAGAACCATATTTTTCATATTTACCTTCCTCTATATATTAAGACGGGAAAATTTGTGAGAGGGTGATAAAAGTAAGAAAAAAAATAAAAAAATTTTAATTAAGTGGATTTATAGTTCGTCTCCGCTCACCATTACGGTGATTGCCATCCTGATTGTAGTCTATTATCATCCTAAGCACAGTCGAAGGATGGTTCGTCTCACCATGACAAAAACTGATTTTTTTAGAGATCATCAAAGATATATTAAAGGAATTCATGACCGATAAACAAATCCGGGAACTTTGGGAAATATCCTTTGGGAGATCTATCCGAAAATTTAGATTGGATAGTAACGATGCCGAAGATATAGCAAGTATTGTTGTCGAAAAATTTTTCAAAAAAAATATAGCCGAAAAGTTAGAAGAAAAGCAATATAAAAGTTGGATCATCACAACAACAGATAATGATTGTATCGATCACCTGAAGGAGTAAAAGAAGAAGCTCAGTTATGATCGGGATTGTGAGAAACATGATCGCTTTCTCAATAACAAAAAGGAAATGATCGAAAATTCGGACAGAAAATTCCTGGAGGAAAAAAATAACGGTATATCAGACGAGGATAAATACAAACTGAAAGTATATGTCTCTAATAAGAGAAGTATCAAAAAAACAGCCGCACAACTGAATATTAACCCGGATACTTTCAAAAGCTGGGTATTTAAAAAATTGAATGGAATAGGTATGGAATTAAATCATAAAAACGGGATGCTTGGTTCATGGTCTTTGTTCAATGATCATCAAAAGAAGAATATAAAAAATTTCGTTAAAAAATTCCGCTATTGCCTGGAAAATAATTGCCTTGAATCAATGCGTATTTATTTTGGGAAAAGATTTTCTGCTTCCTGTTTTGATTTTATTAAGATCAAGGAAATTATCAAGATAGATCCTTTAAAACTTGCCCGGAATAAGTATCGTATAACAGTCTCATATCTCGATCATAATAAGAAATTTAACTCTTTTGCTCTTTCATTACAGTTTAGCAGGAGAAACTCCGTCCGGGTAATCGATCTGCCAAAACCACCCCAAAGAATTCTAATGTATAATATCGCTGATATTCCAAATTCTGTTCATGAACAATTGAAACCGGGGAAAAGAGGAATCATCGAATTATCTGATAAGGAAGTAAATGAATTATTGAAGGATATTCCTAAAGAAATTATATTCAATAAAAAACTCCAAAGTTGGAACGCAACCAAGAGAATGTAACTCATAGCTCCGCTTTGAGAAAAAACGAATCATAAAGCGGAGCTGTGTGTAACTAAAAAACTCCCGAATAGTAGTCCGGGAGTAAATCGAAATACTTGAGTTAAGCCGAATTCATTCGGTCTTGACTTAAGTATTTTATGAAACATAAATCAAGCCTGTATTAACAGACTTAATTCAAGTTCTAACGCAACAAAATCATCTTCTTCGTCGAAACATAATCCCTGGTCGAAAGTTTATAGAAATAGATGCCGCTGGCAGCAGGTCTGTTTTGAGCATCTTTTCCGTTCCAGCCGACAAAATGAGGACCTTTACTGAAATTACCGGAAGCAATTTCCTTCACTAACTGTCCGCGAATGTTGTAAATTTCGAGATTCACAAAAGTATCTTCTTTCAGGTTGAAATCAATGGTAGTTGCTTGATTATTCCCTTTTCCGATGATAAACGGATTCGGATAATTATTTCCCAGAACAGTGATAAATTTATCTATTTCATGACCGGAAACAGAAGTCAGGTCGGGAGCAACACCGGTTCTTTCCGGGTATGCCTTGAAGCACTGCCAGGCGATTTCACCGATTTGTCTTTTATAATCCACCAGGATAAAGGAACTCTGGTTGGGAATAATTATTTCCGGGTCATTGTCGGTATCTGCATAACCGATAGCCGGACTGGTTTTGAGCGTATTTTCCAGGAAAAGCGGGAAATTAGCAGTTTCATTACCGGTGATATCTATCGAATGCAGGTAACCGTTATTATCCCCGAAAATAATATCGATACTGCCGTTATCATCCATATCAGCGAGAATGGGTGTGGATTCGATGGCAACTCCAAAATTAATCGGGAAATTGTCGATATCATTGCCCTGGTTATCGATCACATAGAGCGAGTCGTTGGAATTTCCAAAAATGATCTCGATACTGTCGTCATTATTCAAATCAGCCGCAACTACGGATGTTCTTATCGGTCCACCGACATCTTTTTCAAAATTCAGACTGCCGTCATGATTTACAGCGATCAATTTCTGTCCCAGCGTCCCGATCAGGATCTCCGGGTTATCATCGGTATCGATATTGGCAACGACAGGACCATTCCACGATCCTCCCCCCAACGAATACGGGAAATTAGCCAGCATATTTCCATCGGAGGTTGAGATTGCATTCAGAGTTCCGTTCATAGTATCGCAGATAATATCGAGATGACCGTCTCCGTTCAAATCGTAAATCGCGGGAGAACCCAAAACTCCGGCAGCTAAAGTTACTGGGAAACTACCATAATCAGAACCATCAGCATTTAAGACAATCGCTTTATTTCCGGTAAAAGTGCAGGCAATTATCTCCATCGAACCATTGCCGTCCACATCTGCGATCATAGGACTTCCCTTGATCAATCCGCCCGCATCATAATTGAAAATTTCCGCACCTGTATGATCGACTCCGAGCAATTGATTGCTTTCATTGCCGACAATGATCTCCAGATACTCATCCGCATCGATATTACCAACCGCAACCGCAGCACTGATATTTCCGCTCAAATCAACAGGAAACCCGGTCAGTTCTTCCGTTCCATTGACATTCACAGCATGTAAAGAACCGGTATGATCTCCAAAAACGATCTCGTTTTCATTATCATTATCCAGATCGACGATCAAAGCCGAGGAAGTAGATGCTCCTCCCACCTCGAAGGGCCAACCTGCTTGTATGAGCGATAAACTCACGATCAATTCCCGGTCAACAGAATATGGATATTCGGCAGACTGGTTTGCTGTCAGAGTAATGATCAAAGTTATATCGAGTTCATTCATTTCTTCGGAAGTCTGGAATTGGAAAGGTTCATCATTATTCCAGATGGAAATTCCTCCGGCAATATCGGGCAGGTTGGAAGTTTCCTGCAAAATCTCTACTTCCGGGTTTTCACAGCTTAAAGTTGCCGTAACTCCGGTTGCATCCGCCCAGAACCCGGCAGCAAAATATCCATTCTGGATCATAACTGTCAGTTGTAAAACTTCTCCCGGATTAGTAATTCCGTCACCATCTCCATCTAATTCCACTAAATTAAAAGCTTCGACGGTTAGTTTTGGAATTAGATCGTACATCGTAGCCTGGAAGGCATTTACTCTTCCTGATCCCAATAATCCGGCATAATCCGGGTTGATCGTATCGATATAATCGGTTGTATTTTCGATCCTCGATTTAAGATTAAGCGGTGTAATATCCGGATGAATAGATTTTACCAGGACAGCAAGTCCGCAAACAATAGGAGAAGCCATGGAAGTTCCCTGGTAACTGGCATAGCCGTCATTGGCAATGATCGTGGACTTGATATTGACTCCGGGAGCGCTGACATCGATCGGTTCTCCATAATCCGAGAAATCTGCTTTAAAATCATTCTGATCGGTCGCAGCTACACTGATGGCATTATCACAATCGGATGGATAATCCTGGTAAAAATCCGTATGTTCCGTATTATCATTGCCGGCAGCACAGATAACCAAAGCTCCTTGATTAGTAGCATAATTGATGACATTGTTGGCAGTTCCGCCGCCACCCGGACCGCCCCAGCTGCAGTTAATGATATCAGCTCCGGAATCCGCACAATACATGATACCACTATAACCATCCTGAACAAAATCATAATCATAAGTGGTGGGTGCGTGCCGCGACGAGATCAATTGAACGGTCATGGAAGAACCGACAACTCCGATGCCATTATCTCCAACCGCACCGGCACAACCCGCGACATGAGTTCCATGATCATTGTTTTCCCAATCCTGGTAAGAATCGTTATTATCCGCACCGAAAAAATTATAACCGATAACATCATCGATTCTGCCGTTGCCGTCATCATCGATCCCGTTACCACCGGAAAAAGTTCCGTTTGCCCAGTTGATCGTCATCCCGGCATCCAGCTCCGGTTGATTGACCCAGATATTATCCATTAGATCCGGGTGATTCCATTTAATTCCCGAATCGACGATACCGATCACGATATCTTCATCGCCGACCGTATAATCCCAGGTTTCGGGACATTCGATCTTAGGCAAATGCCACTGTACCGGATAGGACGGATCATCGGGAATATAACGCAACCTGTTGATCGTCTCATATTCTGCATATACAATATGCGGATCATTTTGCAGGTCGGATAGAGCTGTTTCGATATTGGAATTACTTTCGAGATGTATGCGGAAAATATTCTGGATATAAACTCCATTATCATTCCAATCCAGGTTCTTCACAGAATCGAACAACCTGTTCAGATCGACAAATCCGTGTTGTTCGGCTAGACGATCGAAACTTTGCAGACCGGTTTTGATAGTTCCGTTTATAACTTCAAAATCGATTATCCCATCCCGGTTTCCGACTGCTTCTTTTTCAAAACAGGCAATGATAATTTTTTCGTGGAAATATTCCGGGATAAAAAGCGATATGTCAGCGGATAAAAAAACGGTAATCAAACAGGTAATAAAAATAATGAAAATTAAGCGTTTCATGTTTACTCCTTATAAACAAAATAAGATACAGCTCGTTCTTTAGCAAACAGAGCTGTATCTTACTATATGTTACATGATATTGTGAGACTATTTCAGTAGGAGCATTTTCCTTGTTAGAACCTGTCCGTCTGATTCCAGTTTGTAGAAATATATTCCGCTGGTTACCGGTTTATCCTGGTTATCCAGACCGTTCCAGGTATATTGAGATAAACCGGATTCGATAACATCATTGACCAGAGTTTTTACTAATTGACCTTTGATATTATAAATACCGATTTTCGATTTCCCTGTATTAGGCATACTCAAACTGATAGTAGTACTTGGATTGAAGGGATTCGGGAAGTTGGACATGGTAAGAACTCTTTCCGGGATCAATCCATTGCCAACAGCAGTAAGATCACCATAGCCGATTGCCCGGATCATCACATTTCCGGATTCTTCCAGTTCCCAGCTGCCGCTGACATCAGTATAGCTATGACCATAACCGCCTTCATCCAAACCGATTGCCGACAAGCCAGCCATCTCGAAAATACCAAGATAAAAATCACCGCTGGTAAATGTCGGTTGGTTTGCTTCCGGAATTTCAATCGTATTCCAGCCTTCAGTTAAATCATCGGAAGGATAAACAAATTGGAAAAGCATAGTTCCCGGCATCTCATCTGCTCCAGTATCATCCCAGGCTCTGATGATCATTTGTCCGGTATCTTTTTCATAAACATAGACTCGGGCATGAGTTAGAGTACATTCCGAAACACCATAATCGGGAGAAAATCTGACAGCCATGCTTTTGGTAACACCGACATTAAAACCGGATTCCGCTGAACCATCATCGCGAGCTGCTTCCGTTTGATCATCCGAAATGACATAGTCAAAGACAGCAGGTTCATGCTTCATACCATCGACTCCGTCCCAGAGAGGAGTTACATTATAATAATTGAAAGCTCCTTCGATCGGAGTTGTATGCGTATATTCATCCGCCGGATCGATTGTATCGATTATTTCATAAGTTCCGTCGAATGTATCACAATGCCAGATATGGTAACCTGTAACAGGACGATCACGATCATTTGTGAGTTCATATTTCCTTCCGTCAGGTGCATCGATATAACCATGAATTAGCCAGTTGTAATCATAGTCACCGCTGAGATCCATCCAGCTGCCGAGGTTGGCGTATAATCCGCCGACATTTGGTCCGGAATCATATCCTGCGGGATAAGTTCCGGCAGTGGGCTGATTGATCTGGTAACCGATCCAGTATTCCATTCCTGATTCGATCAACACCGGTTCACTCAAAGTAACCTGATTCCAGTCCTCGATAACAGGATTTGATAAAGGTATTTCAGTAACCAGAGTAGATGCGTTGGGACCTTTCCAGACAGTAACAGTATAATCGGCAGTTACTTCGCAGGGATAGATCATGATCTCAGTTAAATTACCATCGACATAAGGCAACATTTCGTTAACTGTAAACCTGGTAGCAACAGCCCAATCTCCACCGTTTGTCAGTCCTAATGAACCTGCATATTCACCATTATCGTGCTGGATCCAGCCTTCTTCTCCACCTTCTTGAGGAGGAATCCAGGTAAGATGTACACTCTGGTTGCTGTTATTAGCTTCTGCTCTCAAAGAACCTTCTTCCACACCTGGTCCCGGGTAGATAATATTCGTGATCGTAAAATCATCGATCATAATTCCTGTTCCGATCGGATCATCTTCATCGGACTCGAAGTAAATTCGGAAAATTACATCTTGCCCTTCATACATATCACATCCGTCCAGATGACCGTCCAGAGAGAACGATTCGATCATGGATGACCAGATCTCGGGTGCATCCGAATAAACATAATTTGGCGAGCCGTCATCACAAGGATTACTCATATAATACCAGGTTGTACCTCCATCCGGAGAAACTTCCCAGCCAAAGAAATCAATTTCAGGGAAAGTATCGTTATCATCAAAGAATCCTTTGAGCATAAAATCAGCGATTATTTCACCTTCCGTGGGGAAAGTGATCGGTGGAGATTCGAGGTAATTGAGCATATTGATATTGTATGTTCCCTGGGCATTCTGGCAGATCATAGCGTGAGTCGGAGAAGGAGCATCACCCGGTTCACCGAGATACCAGATATCTCCGCCAACGGGAACGATACTGGTATAAGCCATTCCCTGTTCATCACCATCGTCAAAATCATGACTGAAATCACCGAGAGAGATGTTGTCAACGATCATCCCGTACATACTCGGATCGTCTTGAGTACAATAAGCAGGATCGGAGGCAAAAGCAAAACGGATCAAGACATCCTGTCCCGCATAATCGGAAAGATCAAAATCTGCTTCCTGCCAGCCGGGTCCGAAACCGCACCAACCGGGAATGTAAGGACCTTCTCCATGTTCGAATCCGAAACTGTAAAGCGACGGATTAGTGTATTCAGGAAAACCTTCGATTACTTCCCATGTTTCTCCAGCATTGGTTGAAATCCGGACATTACATCCGTCCCAGCCATCATACGGAGGAGGTTCTCCACCCGGTATTTCGCAGCGATATGTCAGGTCGAATGTCAGATGACCACCGGTGGGAACAGTAATTGCAGGTGTATCGAGCACGACATAAAGATGATTGATATAACCACCGATGGCAGGATCTCCCATCCACCAGGATAATCCTGTTCCGTCCGGAGTCATAAAATCATCGAGATGCCACATGGAAGCAGGTAAAGTTCCGTCATAATGAGTCCAGTCACCCATTCCATCTTCAAAATCTTCATAATAGACGATAATTTCTTCTCTCAGGGCACTTCTTGCTTGAAATGCACTTTCGTGTGATTTTTCAGCGATAAAATCATTTTCAGTAAAAAGACTTAAAGCAAAAACCACGATCATTAAACTAATAAATAGTTTTTTCATTTTGACCTCCTGTAATTTTTTTTACATTTTCCTATTTATTATATCCAGAATACGAAAAACTCTTTTCGGCATATTTTTGTCAAACTCTTTTCTCAATATCATGCTAAATTAATTCTGCATATTTTATTCCAGACAGGACATATATTTCATCAGATCGATTATGCGGCAGGAATATCCCCACTCATTATCATACCAGCTGAGCAATTTTACCAGGTTACCATTTACCATCGTAACTTTAGAATCAAAGATGGAGGAGTCTGGATTTCCGATAATGTCTGTCGAAACGAGAGGAGCTTCGGAATATGCAAGAATATTTTTCAAATGGTTTTCAGCTGCATCTTTCATTAAACGGTTTATTTTTTTTTTAGTTGTTTCTCTATCTAAAATTATGGTAACATCGACCAATGAACCATTTGGAGTCGGAACCCTGATAGCCATACCGTCGATTTTACCCGAAAGTTCGGGAATAACTTTCCCGGTAGCGGCAGCAGCTCCGGTTGTTGTCGGAACAATGTTCAAAGCAGCGGCGCGAGCTCTCCTTAGATCTTTATGCGGGAAATCAAGAATTCGTTGATCGCCGGTATAGGAATGGATAGTTGTCATAAAGGCGGAGATGACTTTGAAATTGTCAGTAATGACCTTCATGACAGGAGCAAGGCAATTTGTCGTGCAGGATGCATTGGAAATAATTTTATGTTCGGATTTCAGAGTTTCATGATTAACTCCCATCACGATGGTTGCATCCACTTTATCTTTGGCGGGAGCAGAAATGATAACTTTTTTTGCTCCGGCAGTCAGGTGTTTGGCAGCACTTTCTTTTGTTCTGAAGATACCGGTAGATTCGACAACATAATCGATATTCATTTTTTCCCAGGGAAGATTTTCAGGTTGTTTTTCGGAAAGTATCCGGATTTCTTTCCCATTCACGATCATCAAATTGTCATCAATCTTTACATCATACCTGTAAATCCCGTGAACAGAATCATATTTTAGAAGGTGAGCCAGTGTTTGCGTATCTGTGATGTCGTTGATGGCGATGATATTGAATTCTTTTTCTTCGAATAAAGCGCGGAAGACAAGCCTTCCGATCCTGCCAAAACCATTAATGGCAATGTTTTTCATTTAAACCTCCGAGTATTCCTTTCCGAAGCTTCTTTCATAGGAATTCTTTCGAATAAGATTCGGAAAGTTGGTTTTATCTCGTCGTTTCCAATCGCCTGATCGGCAACGCTTTGAGTCTATGCAATAATATTTTTTCCCGATCGGAGATCAGGAATAATGCGTTTTTAGATGGAGTTCCTTCCGTTAAAAGTCGGACACCATCGAGAGAAAAGCAATCCGACAGCTACCGGCTCAGGATGACAATTAGAGCAAAATCGATCTACCAGCAGAACGGGTAATTTTTACTAATTCTTCAACTGCATTCTGGATTGAATTTTCTGCTTTAATCACCCATTTCCTGGGATCGAATCTTTTCTTATCGGGGAAATAACTATCTTCGGAAATACCTTCAGGACGCACGATCGCATCTTTTTCTTTTTCCCAATAAGCCTGGATAGCAGCCGCCATTTCCATTTGGTAGCGGGTATCTTTATTGATCTTTACAACACCGTTTTTGATCGCATCTTGCTGTTGTTGTGCTGTTAAACCGGAAGCTCCATGCAGAACGATACCTCTTTCCACATTATTGGAAATCAATAGATCGTCTATTTCCCTGATCAAATCTAATTTCAGTTTGACTTGATGACCTTTGGTCACACCGTGATTTGTGCCGACAGAAGCAGCAAAAAGATCGACATTTGTTTTCTGGACGAATTCGAGTGCTTCTTCCGGTTTTGTGTATAGTTCCGTATCAGAGACGATCTCATCTTCCGAACCTTTGATATAACCGATCTCCCCTTCGACCAGAACATCGTGTTTATGAGCAACTTTAACGACTTCGGTGGAGATTCTGATATTTTCCTCAAATTCTTCATGGGAAGCATCGATCATAACGGAAGAGACAAGGTCGTTCTCGATGCAGTAAACCAGGAAATCAAAGTAATTGGGAGTTGCGTGATCGATGTGCAATCCGATCCCGGAATTAGAATACTGGTCTGCAATGATCTTGATCATGGAAGAGATGAATGCTGCTCCGGTATTCATATCTTTTGTATTTCCGGCTACATATTTTACTGCACCGGAACTCATCTGCAGTAGACCATCGGATCTTTGCGTTTCATAACCCTGGATAACTCCTCGAATAACTCCGTCAAAAACAACATTCGAAGCGATGATACCGAATCTTTCTTTTTTTGCTTTCAGAAAAACTTCTTTTAATTTATTACCTTTTAAAAACATTTTCGTTTCCTTTGAAATCTATTTGTCAGTTGCTTCGATTTCTTCAAACAGGTTACTTTCACCTTTTAATTCATTGATCATGAAATGGGCAGATTCGTGGAGATCCCCTTCAGGATATTTTTCGACAAATTCCTCGAAAAGTTTAACTGCATCTCCCTGTTTATTCATTTCTTCCGCATAAAGAAATGCTTTCATGAACATTGCTTTATAATCATCTGTATTGTTCGGGTAATATTTGATGACTTTGTCGTAATAAAAAATCGCATCCTGGTATCGCCTGTTTTTTTGAGCATTTTCCGCTTTTGTGAAATATTCTTCAGGAGATAATTTACTTACCAATCTGTCGGGATATTTTTTCAGGTTATATTTGATTTCGAGTTCTTTGGTTACTTCGTCGAATTTTGTTTTTGCCAGGTCTTTCGTCATTTTCATTTTGATCTTTTCTTTTGTCGTTTCAAAAGGTTGAGGTTCTGCCGGATGATCTTCCATGATCCGGAAAAACACGAATTCATCTTTTGAATTCTTGAAAACTTCACTGATTTCACCAGGAGAAGTTTCCCAGATTTTTTGGGAATAATCTTCATCTTTTCCGATGCCGGGAACTATTCCGTTTTGATAGACATAATCGAGAATTCCATCTTTTTCGGGGCGGATCGAATTTTCTGTGACAAGTGCGGTAATAGAGTCTTCATCTTCTTTATTGATTGCTTTCTTGACCTTCTTCAAAATATCATTGGCTTTATCTTCCGTGTAAAAATAAAAAGCCTGGATCTTCCTGTATGGTTTGGAACTGAATTGAGTAAGATTACTATCATAATATTCGCGGATTTTCTCATCCCCAAGATCTAATTTTTCGATGACGAGCTGATTATAAATTGTCCTCAATAGTGTAGTTTTTTCTGTTTGTTCGATTGTTTTCGCAACATCTTCCTTTTTATCGAATTCATGTTCAAGCCCATCAAAATAAAAAACATCGATTTCGATAACACTGTTGATGTAGTCTCTCAATTTTTCCGTTGAATTGATCATATCTCGCCTTTGCGGAGGAAGTTCCTTAAAACCGTCGATCAAAAGTGCTACATTTTTTTCTATTTTTGGCTCTGAACTAAAAACGAATTTTTGGTCTAAAATATCTTCATTCTCATCGATATTTGTTATATTTATGGATTTGATAACAGTTGTATCGATGACGATGTTATATTTCTTATATAATTCATTTTTTTTGCTATCGAGAAAATCTTTCTGCTTTTCATTTCGAATTCTACCATCAATATCGGTAATAGCTTCTTCATAAGTTTTCCCGGGAAATTTATCCTGATTTTCCGTGAAATATTCATGCTTTTCTTCTTCGGTTATGACAAATTCGTTTTCAACCAGGTCCTGCTTTCTCATCCTGAAAATTGTATTTTTTAATTGTTCCTCGATCTTCATAAGAACATTTTCATCGTTTTCCAAACCGGCTGCCACAGCTTCCCGGTAGAACAATTCTTCGGTACACATCATAGAGAGAAGATCGGATTTACCTTCTTCTGTTTTATAGCGTGACTGATAAAAGGGCGGAATATTGCTGATTCTCTCTTCGAGTTGACCAAGAGTGATTTGATCACCATCAAATTCTGCCAAAACTTTATCATCGCTAATTTCTTCGGTGATTAAAAAAAGTGACATAAAAGTTATCACAATTATCGAGATTTTCAATGAAAAATCTTTCATTATCATTTCTAAACTCCTTCCAAACATAAATTTTGCTCACAAAAAAAAATTTGACGATTTCAAGTCAAGTAAATAAATGACCGCAGAGATAAAGCAATTTATCGAAACAGGAAAAGGAATTATGGAGATTTTTTCACCGGAACTGGTAAAGATGAATTATTTTGCTCTCGATAAAAAGAGTTGTCTCTCGGAAATGGCTGAATTTCTTTTTGAACATTCTATTATCAGTTCTTATGAGGACTTTCTGAATTCGGTCTTTGAACGGGAAAACTTGATGTCAACAGGCATTGGTAGAGGGATTGCAATTCCTCATTCTCGAAATGAAACCGTGAAAAAATTAAAAATTGCCGTATATCTTCTTGACAATGAACTGGATTTTCAATCGATTGACAACGAACCTGTGAAGATGGTTTTTATGATAGCTGTCCCGCAGGATATGAAACAGGAATATATGAAGCTGTTAAGTGCGATTTCAAATTTTTTGAAATTGGAGGAGAACAGGGAAAAATTGCTCGGATGCGAATCCAATCTCGAAGTATATAATATCTTAAGAGGAATAAAATTATGAAAATTATAACGATCTTAACCGTGATCATGATTGGATTACCGCTTTTGGCAATTCATGAAAATGCAGGAACAACCGGTTTCAGTTTCCTGAAAGTAGATTATGCAGCCAGAAGTGTCGGTTTGGGTAATTCCTTTACTGCACTCGCAGATGATGCTAATGCTATTTTCTATAATTCGTCAGGTTTAGCCCAGATTACCGGAATTGAAATCGCCACAACTTATATGAGCTATATCGACGATATTCAATGTGGTTCTGTTGTTGCCGCTATTCCCATGCAGACAGGTAGAACTGTTGCCATCTTCTCAAAATTCTTTACGACTACGGAAACAAGAACAAAGATGGTTGATGGAATTTATGCAGGAACAGACGGAACATTCGGAATGTCCGACATTATCCTCGGAATTAGTGATAACCGACAGTTAATTGAAAACTTGAACATCGGTCTGACCCTTAAATATATCCGAGAATCACTCGATGATAAATCCGCTTCTGCGATTGCTGTTGATGCTTCCATTTTACACCAGACGATCAACGAAAATATCAAAGTCGGGATTGCCCTTAAAAATCTGGGAAGACAATTATCCTATTTTACTTCTTCCAAACATAATGAGAATCTACCGACAATGATAACCGTCGGATTCAATTATCATCCTGCAGAAAAACTCAGAATTTTGCTCGATATCAATAAACCATTCCGGAACGACTTCACCGGAAGTCTGGGATTAGAATATAATCTACACCGAATGTTCACACTCCGAACCGGTTATAAATCTAATGGAAAAGAATGGAGAACAGGCGGAGACAGCAGCACTTTTTCCGGTTTATCGTTTGGAGCAGGATTTAAACTCTACAAATTCGCTATCGACTATGCCATTGTTTCTTATGGTGATCTTGGATATCTAAACCAGGTTTCTTTAATATATAAATTTTAGATAAATTATTACTTAAGAAAGATTTATAAGACTTTTCTTCCTGTTGAATTTTTTCAATTGTTTTCGAGAAAAATTCGGGAAGCCTTTGAGACTTACCGAATTTATAACTTTTAAATCTCGAAACTTCACAAGTTTGAAAAACTTGGTAAGTTTTATCCAACCATTGAAAAGGCTAAGTGAAAGAATTCTTCTGCGGGAAGCCATTTTCAAGGTTTACGGAACCAGACTTTCATATTCCTGTCCGGCATAAAATTTTCTTTATGATAATAAAAAATGTGTTTATTTCCAACTGTTTTCAGGCTGTCCGGAAAATAGGATAAAGAATCGAGTTTTATTTCTTTGGGCAGGAAAAATCTATAATTCACTTCCTCGAATGGTTTTCCCCATCTTTGTGTAGTTATCAGAATGTATTCCGCTTTATTTCCTAATAATTTTTGTCGGTAAGAAAGGCGGTATTTTTCTGCTTTTCCCGAAGCGATCTGAACTTTAAAGGAGAAACCGTTTTCCCTTGTTTTGATCAAACAATCTGAAGAATCCGATAAAAAAATTGCCTGCATGGAATCGACAATTCCGTAAAGAGGATCGAGCGGGAACGGATAGAATAATAATCTTTTAATATCTTTATCAGTGTTGTTTCTCAAATAATAAATGCCATCGACATGGAAATAATTTCCTTTGATCTCAAAATCCAGATCTTCGCGGAAAAAATCTAAATTAAGCGTGTATAATAGGGAAAAAATAAATAAAAGTAAAAGAGCACAGAATACTTTCAAATTTTATCTCAAAACGATCATCTTATTCGAAGCAACTTCCTGTCCATCGATTTCCAGAGTATAGAAATAAACACCGGAATTTACTAATTTACCTTTTTCATTTCGTCCATTCCAGGTGATGTGGGAAAGCGTCTCTTCTGCTTGTGCATCAAAGGATTTGATGCACTCCAAAGACCTCACTTTCTGTCCTTTTTGATTATAGATTGAAATTATTTTCTCTGTGCTCTCCGTAGGCTCTGTAGCGGAGAAAGAAATCGTTATGCCCGCATTGCTGGTTGCATAGAAGGGATTGGGATAATTTGATAGAGAAAATTCCGGATATGAAATTTCTTTGTTTTCGATCGATGTATAATCGAGATAGAATTCGCAGTAAGTGGTTGAGTCCGGTTCAACTGTAATGGTCGAATCCAAGTAGGCAACATCATCGACATAAATTGTAATATTGTAATTTTTTCCATACATATTGGTATTTTCGAAATAACCGTTTTCATCTGTTTCGATTGAAAGATTTTCGGAAACCGGATGATAATTCACAATTGCATTTGCTATTGGATTTTGAAATATATCAAAAACATACCCCTTAAATGTTCCTGGAGTTAATAAACCACCATATAATGTTCCAATGGATGGATCATTATTTTTTACTAACCAAAAATTTCCTGCCCATTCATCGTATTCAATATAAATTCTTTGAAGAGATTGATAGTCATAAGGATAATTTACTTCTGAATCTTGATAATTGCCAAATGATATGAAATCAATAGTAACCCATTCATTATCAATAAATTCTTGAAAAATAACGAGATCACCAGATCTTATAATCGGTAGTGGATTCAATAAATTTTCAGGAATAAGGACAAGCAGACCTTCTTCGTTAAATTCCAATCCATCGAATAATTCTGAGCTACCAGTTGAAAATTCAATCCTGCAATTATCAAAATCGATTTCGTCTTCCTGCACTAATTCTAACGACCAGATTTCATTTTCATCCAAATATAATTCATTGATCAATTTCATTGGAATCGGATTTCCCAATAAATTAAAAAAAATAGCTGTAAAAAATGAAATTGCGATAATTGTTCTCATCATAACCCCCTTATAAGTTGGTAAATCATAAATGCAAGAATCAATCCAAAAAGTTCCGGAAATTACCTTTTCAGAATCGTGCCTTTTTTGAGCCTGATAAGATAAAAGTCAATCTTTTTTCTTTTTTTTGTATTTTTTTTGGAAAACTTTCCGAATTTAGTTAGCAGGAATTCCTATGAAAGAAAATCTGGAAAGTCAGGTTTGATAACATCCGTTCGATCCGTGTAAATCCGTGATCTTGAAATTTTCCTTTACAGGAATTTCCTAAATTTTGTGGTTGCTATCGGTTGTAAGTGATGTCGAAATAAAAAACAATCCTGATTTGTTTCGAGTCGTTGTCTTTCGTCAGAAAAATCTGACGCTGTCCTTACAACTCGAATTAATTAGTAGCATATCATAATCTATGAAAGCTTATGAAAGTTTCCCCTATCTAAAGTTAGGGGTTATTGATCGGGTAGTTATCTTAATCCATAACCCACTCCTTTAGGTGTGGGAATCAAGGTCTAAGGAAGGAGTCAAAAATGAGTTTCAGAGATGAACTTGTTAATATTTGTAAAGACTTTGCTGAGTTGAAATTGGTTTTCAAGTATCGAATTTGGGAAACCGATTTCCTGCGTTTTTTTCAAAGCCAGATCAATTACAATATTTCCAAAAAATCAATATCGCTTTCCACCACGGTTCATAAAGGAAAAAAATCGTATTCGTTCCGGCTGGTAAATCCGACAAAAATGATCCTGCTGGAAAAGATCGCAGAAGCAGAAAAGATCATCGATAAACTTCCGGATGATCCTGATTTCATCGATATCGAAGACGATCCGACCATTTCTTCGGAAAAGGAAAAAACGAATAATATCGAAAGAATTTCTCTGGATAAAAAGATCGAGATTCTGGATGAAGTAGCAAAAGCAGTCACAGCGAGTAATTTTAAGATCTTCGGAACTTTTATTTGTAATTATCGCATTCTTTATATCATTAACAGTAATGGTCTAAATAAACGGGAGATCAGTTCACCGGTATTTCTGGAAGCGAAGGCAGTTTCCAATAAAAATGAAGTAACGGTTCTGGAAGTTTATGGCGGCGAGAATTTTGATTCTTTTGATCAGGATAAATTTATCGGAAATTTAAAGGCAAAAGCAAAAGCGGGTTGTGGAGAAATTGTCGATGTCGAGCCGGGAGAGTATGAAGTTGTACTGGCGCCGCGCTGCATCGGGGAATATTTTATGTATCTGGAAAGTAGTTTGAGCGCAGCCAGTCTGGATCATAAACAGAGTTTTTTTGAAGGTAAAATCGGTAAAAAAGTTTTCCCGGAAAATATTACATTAAGCGATGATCCGCACCATCCTGATCTGATCAATTTCGATTATAATTCCGACGGTCATATTTATCAAAA
Source organism: uncultured Candidatus Cloacimonadota bacterium (assembly GCA_964521025.1). Lineage (GTDB taxonomy): Bacteria > Cloacimonadota > Cloacimonadia > Cloacimonadales > TCS61 > DRTC01. The sequence goes on from CAZFPK010000047.1 coordinate 16,879, forward strand.
AACTCGGTTCATCGAAAATGGTGTTTTCAAGAATTTCATTGTTGGAAATTACTACGGCAGAAAGTTGAAAATGAAGAAAAACGGAGCAGAAGGCGGAGCGATCGTGATGGAGACAGGAGATAAAAGTTTTGATGAATTGGTCGGTTCGATCAAAAGAGGTCTTTATATTTCCAGTCTGCATTATATGAATTTCATCAATCGCAAGGAAACATCTTTGACGGGCTTGACGCGCGACGGAACTTTCCTGATCGAAAACGGGAAGATCACGAAAGTTGTGAATAACCTCCGTTTTACCGAGAAAATTTCCGATATTATCAATGGAATAACTGATATCGAAAACCAATCTTATACAATTCCATATTCGGATAATTATGGAGAATTCGGAATTTATAGTGCGAAAATGCCGCATGTGAAAGTGAAAGGATTCAAGATCAGCTCATCGACGCGAACGATTTAGTTCACGGACAAAATGGCTCACGGAATTCACGGATTGAACGGATAAAAAAAATATTAATAAAAAAATCCGAGTTCATCCGTGAGATCCGTGAGCAAAAAAATCCGTGAGTAAAAAAGGAGATTTGATGAAAAAATTAGTTTATGATATGGTAAATAAATTAGACTTACCTGGAGTCACTTTTGCCGATGTTCGTTTTACTTCGACCGATAATCAGCAGATATATTTTGAAAAAGGAGAATTGAAACATTTCGGTTCGGAACTCGATGCAGTCGCTCTCAGCATCAGATGTCTGATCGACGGCTGCTGGGGTTTTGCCGGAACAACAGTTTTAACGAATTTCGAAATAGAAAAGACGATGAAAAAAGCGATCAATAATGCCAAGATAGGTAGCAGGTTCAGGAAGGAAAAAGCGATTTATAAAAAACTGCAACCGGTTCAGGACAGTTATTTATTCAAATCTGTAGAAGACCCGTTCTTGATGGATGATAAATACAAGATCGATTTTCATGAAAAGATCGCTAAAAAACTGATCGGAAATGAGAAGATCGTTTTCTCCAATGTTTACACGGAATTTTACCGCCAGTTCAAGATCTATGCCAATACGGAGGGAACATTCGTCGATTCCCTCGTTTATGACACCATGCCGATGATGTATGTGCTGGCATCCAACGGATCAGAAACCATGTGTCGAACTTATCCCGGACACATGAATGGCAGAAGAGGTGGCTTCGAGATCGTTAGAAATGTGAAGATGAAAGAAAATACCGAGAAAATCATCTCTGAAGCAATTCAATTGTTGGATGCTCCGCGCATCGAAGAAGAAAGAGCAGACATCATCATTGGTGGAGGACATCTCGCTTTGCAATTGCACGAATCTGCCGGACACGCAACCGAAGCGGATAGAATTTTCGGGAAAGAAATTTCGTATGCAGGAAAGACTTTTATCAAACCAAAAATGCTGGGAAATTTTAAGTATGGTTCGGAAATCGTCAATATATACAGCGACAGCACTAATCAAGGCGGAATGGGATTTCATCTTGTTGATGATGAAGGAACTCCCGGTGCAACTGTCGATATCGTGAAAAACGGTATTCTGATGGATCAACAGACTTCGCAGGAATCTGCAGCTTTGCTTGGAGTTCAACCAAGCTCAAATATGCTGGCTTCTTATGCTGATGATATTCCGCTGATCCGGATGACGAATTTCTGTCTTGCTCCCGGAAAAGGTTCGCTGGATGATTTGATCAAATCGACAGAACACGGCTATTTCATTGATTTCACCAAAACCTGGAGTATCGACGATAACCGCAACAACTTCCAATTTACAACCGAGATCGGCTGGCGGATCGAGAACGGTGAACTGAAAAATATCGTGAAAGAACCGACTTATTACGGAATTACTCCCGAATTCTGGGGAGCGTGTGATGGTATTTGCGGACCGGAAGAATGGGAATTTCACGGAACATTCCATTGCGGAAAAGGTGAACCCGGACAATCAATGCATCTTTCGCACGGAGTTGCTCCCACACGATTTAAGAATGTTGTTTGTAATGTGAAAGCATAACCTTTCCTAAAAGGAAAAAATTCCAAAGGACAAAAATCAAATAACAAATAAATTCCAATGAAAGCAAAATAAATCAAATTTCAAACTAACGAAAACACGGAGCGTCAAATGAATTCATTCCAGCGTTGAAGCGTTGGAGCGAGTTGTTAGTAGCAATTAGCAAAGTCTAAATGGAGGAAAATTGAGAAACAAACTAATCATATTTATGATTTTATCATTTTTCTGTTTTTCATTTTTATTTGCACAAAATATTCCCGAGATGGTAGTTGTTGGAAATGGAAAACTATTAGAAGAATTCATCAGTCATCAAATGCGTGATTCTGAAGACAATGTATGTGCTGGTTTAAAGATTATTTCCGATCTTGATAATCTGACTTTTGAAGGCAATAAAAGAATTGTAGATATTGACTTTAAACCAGGTAGTTTTTTATTATATCTTTCACCTGATACAAAAATGATAATTGTGCATAAGGCAGGATATAAATCTTTACAAATCTTACTTGAGGAATATGGAATTTCTTTAAAAAGCACTCAAGTTTGGCAATTAGCAATAACAAGTGAAGCTAAATCAAATGAAATACCGATTCTGATTAACTCTGAACCATCAGGAGCTACTATTTTTCTTGATGGAGAAAATCGAGGAACAAATAATAATCAAAAAACTTTACCGGGTTCACATACAGTAAGACTTGAGAAAAAAGGTTATAAAACAACGAGTAAAAATATTCAGGTTGATGAAAGTAATATTGATTTTACAATTGAGATGGAAGAAATGCCACTACAAAGGGTTTCAATAGATTCTGAACCGAATGGAGCAGATATTTTTATTAACAATGCAAAACTATTTGATTATAAAACAGAAGCATATGTAAACTTGTTTCCAGGAGAGTATGAGATTTCCCTGCGAAAAGAAGGATATTATATTAATGATAAAATAGAAGTTATAGAAAATGGAAAAAATAATTTCTATTTTGAATTGAAAAAACAAAAAACAAGTACAACAGATTTTAATGATTATGGTGAGTTAATAATAGAGACCGTTACTCCAAAAGTAAAAATCCGAATTAATAAAAAATTTGTTAAAGATAAAACTTTGAAATTACCAACAGGAATTTATAAAATTAATATAGATAAACAAGGGTATTTTTCGCAAGTTGAAATAATTGAAATTTTTTCAGGTAAGACTGTAAAAAAGAAATATACATTGAAACCTGTAGAAAAAAAAGGGAGATTATTATTTAACATTTCTCCGGAAAAAGCAAATGTGAATATTGAAGGGAAAAATTACAATTTAAGTTGGAAAGGTTACAAATATTATGATGACACACCACCAGGAGAATATAAATTACAGTGTAAACTTATTGATTATTTACCTGTAATTAAAGATATCATAATTGAAGAAAACAAACTTACAGAAATAGATATTCAACTAAGAAAAAGACCCTTTAGTGATTTTGAACTGAATATTGAACCAGAGAAAACTAAAATAACTCTTAAAAATGAAGATTATAATTTTAAATGGAAAGGTTCTGTACAAAAAAAGATACCAATTGGTGAGTATAAAATAAAATTTAATCTATCAGGATATAATACCGTAAGGAAGAATATCCAAATTCAAGAAAACGAATTAACTAAAGAAAATATTAAAATGGAATATTCTTTTACACCTATTCTTGATGGAAAAATTGAAGTTACAGGTTTAGATACTCTATATTCTGGTGAAAAATATAAAGACTATGATAATTCTTTAATTGATGTGTTAAAAAAAGAATCATTTTATCAAGCATTAACTAGAGCTGGTTTTGGTTATTTGATCGATTATTTTAGTGTTAATAAAAGTTTTCACGGATATGGTCATGGATTAACCGTAAAAATAGTTTATGGTGATGCAGATGGTGCAGATTTAATTTATTTTGATAAATCTTTTGGAGGTAAAGTTAATGGATTTGTTTTTGATGTTTATGATCGTGCTCCCGAACTTCAGAAGTTGATTAATATCAAAAACATTATATTACCATTTGGATTTCGAACTAACTTCGGGTGGATTAAATTATACAAAAATGGTAAATCAAAAGAGAGATTCTTTTTTAATTTAGGTTTCGGAGCATATCTTACAATAATAACTACAAAAGATTTTTTGATAAAATACAGAATTAATGGAATGCTAAAACATGAAAAACCATTTTTATACGAAATAAGAAATGAATTTAATACTTTAATTTCAAAATATTTCTCTATAAATTTTGGATATAATTATAATTTAATTATTGAAGAGTTTACAATAAGCTTTGATGTTGCATGGTTATATGATAGAATAGAATAATAATATGATAATATTAGGTGAAAAAATGTTATTTAAATTTGATTTTATTTAAAATAAGCAAAAAGACTAGGAAATGTTATGAGATATTTAATAATTATAATTCTATTAAACCTTAACTATCTTTTTTGTTTAGAGTTGTCAGAGATGAATGTAGTGGATGATGGAGAAAAAATTCATATTAGTTCATTTGATAAGACAATCAGGGATGCAAATGAAGATATCTGTTCCGGTATTTTAATCCTTTCAAATCTACACGGTTTACAATTTGATTCAAATAATGGTATTGTAAAAATTCAGCAAATAGAACCTACAAAAACTCTTTTATATCTCTCACCAGGTGAAAGAGTAATCAGAATCTTTAAATCAGGTTATCAACCTTTAAAAATTATTCTTATGGAATATGGAATAAAGAATCTTGAAAGTGGAAAAGTATGGCAACTTAAAATTGAAGGGGAAGAAAAAAAACAGAAAGATGTAACAATATTAATTAAAACAACTCCTGCAGAATCAAAAATTTTTATTGATAACGAAGATAAAGGTGTAACAAATTTACTTAGGATTCCTATTGGTAAACATATATTAAGAGTTGAAAAAATTGGTTTTGAACCGGTAGAAAAAGAAATCTATGTAAATAATGAGAATATTGAATTTAATATAACTCTTGAAGAAACCGACCCGATATTGATTACCTTTCAAACTGTTCCTGAAGAAGCCACCATTTTTCTAAACGATGAACCAAAAGGAAAAACTAATAGAAAACTTTTATTATTTCCATGTACATATCAGATAAAATTAATACATCCGACTGACCAAAATAAAATAATAATCGAACAAATACACATTTCCAAAAATGGAAAAAAAATATTAAAATATTCATTTTAAAAAGGAGTAGGAGATGAGAAAAATCTTATTTTTAACTTTTATAATTCTACCAATTTTATATTATGCAGAATCTATGGAAAATATAATTAATTCCGGTGAATATTACTTTGGAGAGGGAGTTGCCGATAATTATCAAGAGGCTTCTGATATGGCATTACAGAAATTAATCAATCAAATAGTAGTTGTTGTAAAATATTCTTTTGAATCCAAATTAAAAGAAACAAATTTTAAAGTAGAAGAATCTGTTGAATCAATTCTCAAGACACACTCCTCTGCAACTTTACGAAATGTTCAAACAATACAAAAACCAAAAAAGGGAAAAATACTGGTTTTTCATTATATTAAGAAATCAGAATTAAACAAAATCTATGAAGAACGGAAAAAATTAATTTATGATATGTATTTACAGGCAAAAGAAATGGAAGATAATAATAATATTGGATATGCTTTAAAATATTATTATTTTACTTCAATATTAATGAACTCCTTACCCGACCAGATCGTTTCTTATGAAGGAGTTAATCTAACTACAGAAATTCCTCATCGTATAAATAATCTGATTTTGAATTTAGATTTTATTGTTACTTTGGATAAAATGCCTTCAGAAAAAGAACGAAAAATTAAATTTGAAATAATGTACAATCAAAAGTCAGTACATTTTTTGGAATTCAGTTTTTGGAATGGTTCAAATCAGGAGCAAATCACTGGAAGAGATGGTGAAGCGACAGTTATTCTTTATGGAGGAAGCATCAATTTTAAGTCTTTAAAATTTAACATAAAATACAGTTTTTATGAATGTCGAAATGAAAGTAAAATTTTAGCTGATTTATGGAATGTTGTAAATAAAGCTTCTTTTAAAAATGAAAGAATAATTGAATTAAAGAAAAAAGAGAAATACAAAATAGCAAAAAATAAAGGAAATATTCAGATTAATTTTTCTGATATAAATAATTGTTCTTGTGTATCGGAAATTGAAAATGAAACAATGACATTATTAAATATATTTCAAACAAAGAATGAAATTGAAATTGATAGACTTTATTATTCTGATGCATTTATTAAAAACAAAATAAAGAAGATTTTTCAACTTAACAGACCAACTTTGATTGATAATGACATTTCTGTGAAAATAAATCAAACAACTAATGGTTGGGAATTACGAAGGATCGGTATAATGACAAATTATCCTTCAGTTCACAAAAAATCTACAGAATTTTTAATTTTAGATTTTTCAGAAGAAGGAAAATTAATAGATATTAATTACAGTATAAATGATTATGTATATAGCACATTTGTTGAAAATAAAAAATCTTTAACAGATAGACGAAATATCCCAATAATTTTAAAATTTATTGAAAAATATAGAACTGCATTTATGACCCGTGATATAGAAACAATCAATAAAATTTTTGCCGAAGAAGCATTGATTATTATTGGTCGTATTTTGCAAAAATCAAAAAAATATAGTGATTTATATGAATACGAACAAATTGGTAGCGATCAACCTGATGTTGAATATCTTAGATTTGCAAAAGATGAATATATTAAAAGACAAAAAAAGATTTTTAATAGCCAGCCAGACATTTTTCTAGGATTTTCAAATTTTCAAATTCGCAAAAAAAATAATATAGAAGGAGTTTATGGTGTTTCAATGCGTCAACACTACAATTCCACCAGCTATTCAGATGAAGGCTATTTGTTCCTGCTGATAGATTTTAATGAGGAATTTCCCAAAATCTATGTACGAACCTGGCAACCTCAGGAATGGAGTGAAGAAAAATTGATTAAATTATCGAATTATGTAATTCATAAAAAAGAGAAAAATAAATGAAAAAGCAACTAACAAAAATATCCACGTCTAACTTCTATCAAAGGTTTTGTGATCTTTTTTGGGTTTAGTTTGTATTAAAGAGTTTGGTAGTTTATGATGGCTGAGCGTGGTATATTTCAAGCGTTGGAGAAAAAATGTTTGAAAAAGCAAAAAATAATTTCGTTTCCGGATTTTTCCTGATAATTCTGGGAATATTGATTATCTGTTTTAAACAAAGTAGTTTTCACAACTTCAATATTTTTCCAATTCTTATCGGCGGTTTCTTTTTGGCAGGATATTTTAGTAACAAAAATTACGGTTTGCTCATTCCCGGTTGTCTTTTGTTAAGCATTGGTTTAACTGGTGGAAGAGTCTTCTGGATAAGTTACAGGAATTTTGGCTCATTTGGTTTGGGAATTGGTTTTGTAGCAATTTATGTGATCGACTTGATCTATCGCGGAAAGACGCATTGGTGGCCTCTTATTCCCGGAATTATCCTGATCCTGACAGGAACAAGGAAATTCACCCATTTTATCTCAATCGGTTGGCCTGTTTTGCTAATTCTTTTAGGAATTTGGATAGTTATCAAATCATTTCAAAAAAAATAACGAAGGAAATCAAGAATCATAAAATGAAAAATATTACTACTTTCCTGCTTATAATCCTGATCTCAATAACTTTTTCCTGCTCTTCCAAAAAAGGGATAAAACTTCTTGAATATGAGAGAATTGTTATAAACGATCAGGAAATGAGTTCAGAAGATATCAGAGATTTGCGTAAAGCATTCAGAAAGATGATCCCGACAGAACATCAATTTTTTGATGATGCGGAAATAATACTTTTTTGCTACCAGACTGCCGAAGATAAATTTCCTGACTTTTATGCAGTATTTTTGGAGGAAGGATTCGTGTATGAAGGTGATTCTTTCGATGCTCTGGCTGACAGTTTCAAACGAAGAAAATCAAAATGTTACGAGATCAATGAAGAAGTGAGATTTATTATTTCATTGTATCAATAAGGAGAAAAAATGGAAATCAAACCGGACAAAAAATTATTAACAAAATCGTGGTATATCCTGTTGACTCTTTCAATTTTTATCTTGATTTTGACTTTATTATTACACCTTATTCCTCTTTTAGATGATGATGTTGACTTTAGCCAATTCACAAAAATTATCTGGATTGTTGCTTCATCATCAATAATTCTGATGTGGATCGTTTCAGTACCAATAATCAAGCTCTGGATCAAGAACCTTTCTTATCATATCGGAGATGATAAAATCACAATTAATAAAGGAATTCTGACGAAAAATACAGCAAAATATTCCGTACCGAATGATAACGGATTTTATGCTGGAACGGACATTGTTCGATCGCTGGTTGAAAATAGGTTCGATTAAAATACAGACAGCAGGTCAAACCCAGAATACTACCGGATACGAAGGGAAATTAACCGGACTTTTGGATTGGGATAATTTGCATGAAAATTTACGAGCAAAATTAGGGAAATTACATCCTGAATCTGAAAAAAACAAAGCTGATGAAAGTTTTTTTATTTCACAGGATGTCGATAAGTTACAACTTATCCTGGCGGAATTAAGAAAGATACGATATATTTTGGAGAAAAAGCAGCTCTGAAAAATTAGGAGATCTATGTAAAAAATTGATGTAGAATGCTATTAAGAAAATATAGGAGAGGTGTTAAATGAATCATTGGACAAAATTAAGTATTGAATTTGCAAACCAAAGGAATTATTTAGATGAGTTATTCAGAGTATATCCAACCATTCCAGAGAATATTCGAGATATAGATGAAGAAGTGTGGAGCAATATTGAAAAATCGTTTAACAGCAAAGATAATATCAGATTAATAAATGATCTATTAGGTCTTAAATTATTTCCAATAAAAGACTCATACATAGCATATCTAAGAAGGGATAATAGTTCAATTGAAAGAAATCCTGAAACTATAAATAGACTATGTGGAAGATTGTATGAAATGGGAATTGAAAAAATATTTGAAAAATGTACGGAACCAAAAGAAACAAACAGGCAAATTGGACCTTTATTTAAAAGGTGGTTACAAAAAGGGACAATTGGAGTTCCATTTCTGAAAGCAATGGATTTTGATAATTATTCTGGAAACTCGATATTAGATGCAAGTGATAATGAGATGATGATTTACGCAAAAGAGAAGTTGAATTATAAAAGAAATAAAGGATTAGATTTTTTAAGTAAATTTAACGGAAAATATATTATCGGAGAAGCAAAATTCCTTACTGATTTTGGGGGTCATCAATATACACAATTTGAAGATGCAATAAATACAATTAAAGTTAAAGGGGTGAATGCGGTAAAAATTGCAATTTTAGATGGTGTCTTATAATGGATTAGCAAATTAGGACAGAGCATTAAGGTGTAATTTGACAGGAATC
>CAZFPK010000048.1:0-25056 GCA_964521025.1 uncultured Candidatus Cloacimonadota bacterium
GAGTTTCTTCATTTAGAAGTAAGAGAAGCAAGAAGAGTTTCTTCATTTAGAAGTATTGAGAGAGTTCGAAGTAAGAATTCCTCAATACTTCAGATGAAGTGATATTAGGATTTTAACCATACGAAAATCCCCTCTTGAGAGGGGTGCGACTTTAGTCGTGGGGTATGTAATCTTCACAATGGTTGATCAATTCGGAAATATAATAAGCATTTCAAATCCCCGGTAAATCTATCGGGGATTTTTTTTCAAAAAAAATTAAATTTTCCTTGCCTGCTTTTCTCGATTTGAAATTTTGTCGATGGGTAGAGAAAAAGGAAAAGAAATGAAGAAAATTAAACGACTTTTCAATAATTTTATGATTTACTTCCTTACCCCCCCCATTTCATAACTCTTTACAAACAAGCAAGTTACCCTTTCTCCCTAAACACAGTATTTATTCCGGCGAGGATTTTATCATGATTGCTGGAATAAAATTAATTATCCTCAAAGGAATTTGGCAGAACAAATTCATCCGGAAACTTTCCTCTTTATAAAATTTCCCGGTTAGAGAGGAATTGGAGACCATCAAAAAATGAAATGGTCGAGGATGATAATGAGGGAAAGACTTCTTACTTATTCAGGAAAAGCTCAAAAGAGCAAAGCCTGTCTTTATCCCGCCGGGTGAGAAGATAAAATGGAATGGGATAAAAAAGGTAGTGTCTCATAATTTATGAAAGATTATGAAAAGAGATTCAGAGTTATGAAAGACTATTCTTCATCTCATATCGAGGAAAAAGGACTTTCAATGGATTTTTTTAGGCATCTCCCAGAAACAGGTTTAAGACCAAAATTGAGGGGAGATTTCCAAATAGTCTTTAAAGAATTAGAATACAACAAGTTAACGGATAAACTTGTATGATTAATGTTACAGAACCATAAAAAATTATAGGAGGAACTAAAATGTTCTCTAAAAAAAGCATATTAATTATTGCTGTAATGGCAATAATGTTGATAGGCAGTGTTGCTTTGAATGCAGCCTTCTATTATGTTCATGTTACCTCAAATCATTCCGGTACCGGAACTGTTTGGCTTGAAGATGAAGAAACCGGAGAGATATTAGATTCAGAACCAGTAGATTACATCGATGGAACAATTCATGTAACACTTTATGCAGAGACAGGTATAGCTTGTGACGCTCATGCTGATGGAACATATGGTCTTAAATATGACCATGATTGGGATGATGCACAACCTTTTGGTAATACCTATTTGGAATTGGATCTAAAACCGGTTGATCCAAATAAGACACCGAGTAACTATTAAATCAATAATCGATGAGAGCAGTGATCGTACTGCTCTCATCTTGTTTAACCAGGAGGAAAAATGAAAAAATCAGTTAATGCAATTATTTTGTTTTTAATTATTTATTTCTTATCTGCCAATACAGATGTAAGCAAGAATTTTCAATATAATCATAATGATAATCTTTACATTAGTGAATCAAAGCAATCTTATGTATTAATGTCCCATAAAGATTTTATTGTTAAGATAAATGCGAACAACGAAAGAGAGATAATTTATGAAAATCCGCAAAGATTAGCAGGAATAAATAGCACACGAGATACATTTCTAAGATTGCATTTCAATCAAGATCAACCTGGTTTTGTGATTCTTGATGAAAATAATGTATTTATGGATCATGATGCAATCTGGATAAATGAAACAACTGCAGAAATATCTGTCCCGGAAGGTATCTATAAAATATGTACCCATTTTTATATGGATTCATTATGGAAGTTAGTAATAAATTTCGATGTCGATCTTACTTCGGGAGAAGTTATAGAAATGTTCATAGATCATAACGATGCAGTATATCATCTCGAACATAATGGCACAGATATTAATAATGAACCTTTTGATATTAGTGATAAATACTATTCAAATTTTCGTTTTCATTTTCTTGAGCGTCCTTTTTTCCTTGGATTCACTAATATGATCAATAATCAAATGTACACATCCGGCTTCTCTGAAGATATTGTCTTTGTTTGCGGAGAACTAAAACATAATGATAATTCAATTTATGTAACCCAACACTGTCCGCTTACGGAAATTAATTCCAATTTATCTTTTTCTAACGAACCGACAGATTATTATCAGCAGCAACTTACATTGGATATTCCATCAAATATAGAAAATCCGAAAATTGGTGTTTCTAATACATATTGGGGCGATACAGGGGAAGGCTTCTTTTATTATATGGGAATTTTTGTAGATAATTATCTTCTGGATTGTGATGATGAGCAATGGAATGCAGATTTATATATGATGAATAATGTATATGCTAGTACTGGTAATACAACCACAATCAGTGTATGTTCTCTTGATGATGAATTTTTCATGTATAATTATTTTACTTCTCCATTTCATTGTATAGATGGAAGTATTGGAAGTTTTTTAAATTTTGTTCCCACAATTGTCGATTATCTTTCACCTGATGGAGAACAATTATTTTTTGGACAATCTCCAATATTTATAAAATCTTTTTTTTCTTATGATGACAATTTATTCTGTCCATATATAGAAATCTATGGGTATAATAATGAACTTCGTATGAATGATATATACAATTCAACATTTACCCTTACAGATTCCAATGGTGATCTTTTTGCAGAGGGAGAAATAATGGATCTATGGGAATTTTATTTACCTCCGGATGAATATACTCTTGTGGTGGAAGATACGAATTTTAGTCTGAAAGGATTAGCCGGTACAGGAAGACTAACAAATGTTTTCGACAATACTCTCGAAATGCCGAATCCTCCCTATATAAATGCTTTCCAGATTCGTAATGAAGATGATAAACCTGTTAATCAGCTCGAACATAATGAAAGTTCTTCTCTTTTGATCTCGATAGCAGATAGCGAATTGATCGGTAATGATTATGTTTATTTTCCTGTTCTTACCGATTCTGTTAAAGCCCTTTATAAAGAACATTTTGCAGAATCCTGGTCTGAATTGGATGTGGAATTCATTCATGATTATGATGATTATCATACCTGGACTTTCGGAAAAGTCTTTTCAGCAGATCTTTCGGATTTAACAGCGATAGATTCGGTTGCCTATGATTTGAAAATCTGTACACAGGATGTAGAAGAAAATTATACTGAATTTACAATCGAACCTGCTTTTACAGTAGGAAATTTTGATGCAACTTCCATCTCAGACAATGAGATTCCGAATAACGATCCTAATAAACTTTTTTTATCTAATTTTCCCAATCCGTTCAATCCCTCGACTACGATTTCTTTCTCATTGAACACCGAAAACACTGAAAACACTGAAATTTCGATATTCAATATCAAAGGTCAAAAAGTAAAATCTCTCGTTAATGAAAGATTGAATTCCGGTCTTCATTCTTATACCTGGAATGGTGATGATAATTCCGGAAGAGTAGTTTCCAGTGGGATTTATTTCTATAAATTGAAAACAGGAGATGGAAGATATACCAGCACGAAGAAGATGATCTTAATGAAATAATATTCGAATCATTTGGATTCGACTTGATACGAAGTTCGAGTTGAAAACAAATAAATGTATTCCCTTTAGTCCCCGATAAATTTTATCGGGGATTTTTTATTTGACAGAAAAATGTTATATTAAATCCATAAAGTATGAAAAATAATTATTCGAATTTTCAGGTTTTTTTGCAAAAGTATTTGAATTTTATAATCTTATTCTTTACCTTATTATTTTTTAAAAATATATCCTTTGCTTGCGACATGATGGCTCTCATCTCGATAGAAGGCAGTTCCATTTCCGAAATTCCGGATATTCAAGGTAATTACAACGATCCTCTCGATTTCTTTGTTTATATGAAGGAACGCTCCGATTCGCTCCTGAACGATGATGGTTATGGAGTTTTGTATTACAAAGATTCCGAAACGGTTTTGGATACAACTCAAATCCGGTATAAGATAGGTTTTCAACGCTGGTATGGAGACGGAACAGATGAACCGTTGGATATTGCGATTCCGGAAATAATGAATGAAAATAATTATCCGGTGATCGTGCTTGGACATGACCGGAACGGTTCGACTGGTTACGGTAGTCATCCTTTTACATTTGCATGGCAGAATACAATTTACACTTTTATGCATAACGGAACTGTGAACAGCGAGATCAAAGCGGCGATGATGAATTATCTCGGAGAGGATTGGTTTAATAGACATCCTTCGAATTGGGAAGGACAGTTCGGTAATTTGAATTCTTTTATCGATAGCGAACTTTTATTTCATTATGTTATGAAATTCGTGCTGGAAAATAATGAAGATGTGCAGGTAGGAATTTATTCTGCTTTGAATAACCAGGATGTCGAGGGATTTAATTTACCTGAAGAATTATCGGACGGTAGCCCGGTCATAAATTTCGTGTTGTCGGATGGAGAATCTTTGTATGTCTTTCGCAATTCCACAGTTAATGGAAATTCCGGGAATCTTTCGTACGAGCGTTTTCGAACCGGATTTTATGGCATCAAAACCCAGAGTCCATTAGCGAATGTTATCCAACAAAATTCACTTGTCATCATTTCCCGCGATGAACAACCGCAAATTTTCCCGTTTTATAATCCCCGTTTTTCTGCTCAGAATGTGATTGGATATTTACCATTACAAGTTAGTTTTACTGACGAATCCGCAGGTGAACCGACCAGTTGGTTATGGGATTTCCAGAATGATTGTATTTATGATTCCATGCACCAGCATCCGACCTTTGTTTACGCTTCTCCCGGGATTTACGATGTGAAATTATTGATAAGAAGTCCTGCTTTCGAGGATTCCATCATCAAGCATAACCTGATCACAGTTTTTGATACGATTCCTCCGACGCGACCAACCGGACTCGAAATCGCTATTTCAGGCAATGATGTTGTCCTTAACTGGAACGGGAATGATGATTCTCAGTATGGAAATAGTATTTTTGAACCTTATTACCTGGTCTATCACAGCAGGTATCCTGATCGGAATTTCTCGTTAATAAATTATACTACCGATACTACATTTACTCCTTCCGGTGCTGCTCTTGCTTCTGATAAAAAGTTTTATCGGGTTACATCGTTCGTTGGACCAAAATGGGAATTGGAGAGGATAATTAAAGAAAAGAGTGGATTTCTAGAAGAAGATATTTTGGATGCGAGATAGGATGGAAAAGGAGTTTATTCGCAGTCTGGGAAACCGTTAAAACGGTTAGAAATAGTTGTTTTTTATCCTTTCCACCCGATTAAAATCGGGTGTTATTCTGAAAAAAATCAGAATAGCACCACAATTCATTGTGGTGAATAAGATAGATAGATAAGTTAAAAACCATTTCAATGGTTTCCCAAAAAAGATAAAGCGATGAATAATGCCCAACAACATCCTGATTTCAGGTTATCCCGGAGTTGGTAAAACCACTCTCATCCGCAAGCTCATCAAAAACATGAACTGCAAAATAGATGGTTTTTTTACAGAAGAGAAAAAAGAAGCGGGGAAGAGAACAGGATTTTACATAACCGATTTTTTCGGGAATCGGGAAATATTGGCTCATATCAATTTTGAATCTCCGTATCGAGTCGGATATTATGGAGTTCATGTGAAATCATTTGAAACCATCGGGATTCCGGCTTTAACAAGAGCTTTGAAAAGTGCAGATATGATTGTGATCGATGAGATCGGGAAGATGGAGATGTTCAGCGAGAAATTCTGTGAGATGCTGGAAAAAGTATTCGCATCCGATAAACCGTTATTAGCAACGATCAAAGCAAGGGATTGCGAACTAACTGCAAAATTGAAAAACAGACCGGATGTCGAGGTTTTCCATCTAACAAAAGAAAATCGAAATAAAATGGTGGATTTTATCCAAAAAGAAATCGAGTTGATTCTTAAATAAATTTTATAAAATTTAAAAAATCTTCAACTCCTCACTGCGTTTAGGAGTCGAAGATTTTTTGAGTTATTAATATCTTCCGGCTTGTACATAGTAAAAATATTTTTCATAAAAAACTTCATTGTCATAGTCATACATATCATCGCCTGCACTATAGTTATGAGTTGTATCCCAGAGTTCCCAGTTTGACAGGGGAATGCTGAGGTCCTGCGAACGATAGACATTATAGTATTCAGCCATTTCGATTTCATCCCATTCCAGATCGAGATATAATTCATCGGGATAGACAGTTATGATTACCTGCGGAGTATCGAGAGGATGTTCGGAAAGGTCTCCGTCAAATTTGATAATGAATCCGTCCCAGGTTCCGCCGTTATGAGTTCTATCGTACGCATTGAATGTTGTTTGAATGCCGTAATGTCGTGTTGTTCCTGCGATATAAACATTTCCGGTTGGATCGAGACACATGGTGTAAGGATCGATATCGGAATCAGCGGAAAGATAAGTTGAAACGAGCAAATTCTCCAAATCATTATCAAATTTTGAGATAAAAATATTCCCATTATCAGGGGAATCATCAAAGCAGCCCGGGGTAACCGGGAAATCATCGGAATTCGTATCACCGGAAATGTAGATGTCATCATTCTCATCGATCGTGAAAATCCAGGTTCTTTCGCTTTCCGTCCCGCCGACCATTGTCGAAGCCAGCAGATTTTCCAGGTTAGAGTCGAATTTAGATAAGAAACTATCCCAGTGTCCGGGTTCATTGCCCTCATTCAAGAGAGTATCATAAGCAGCGGGAGTTGTGGGGAAATTTTCTGAAGTTGTATAACCGGAAACAAAAATATTGAATTCAGTATCCGTTCTAATGCACCAACCATAATCTGTTCCGTAAGGATCACCCGGATCACCAAGATAAGTTGATGCAACCAGAGTGCTCAGGTCATCTGTGAATTTGGAGACAAAAACATCTGGTCTGGTATTACTTTCAGAGCCGTTATAGGTTGGATCATAAGCACCCGGAGAGACCGGAAATTCATCTGAGTAAGTATGACCTGTAATGTAAATATAACCATTTAGATCATGAAAAACATCATAAGCGGAATCAGTATGCACATCTCCGAGATAGGTCGAAGCCAGGAGTGTTTCCAGATTATTATCGAGTTTGGAAACAAAGACATCGGAGTTTTCATTATATTCCCAATCATAAGAACCGACTAAAGCAGGAAAATCGACGGATTGCGTAAAACCGGTTACATAAATATTCCCGTTCTCATCAAGACAGCATGATCTTCCGTAATCACTTTGAACTCCTCCCAAAAAAGTTGATGAGACCAAAGTTTCCAGGTTATTGTCCAATTTTAAGATAAAAACATCTTCTCCGCTACCGCCGTTAAAAGTCGGATCATAAGCGTTCGGAGTTGTCGGGAAATCTGAAGAATTTGTATATCCTGCAACAAAAACAAAACCGCTGTCATCGATAGCGATAGATTTTCCCCATTCCTGGATATCTGCTCCGATAAAAGTGCACGCAAGCAGGTTTTCCAGGTTCGCATCCAGTTTGGCAACAAAAACATCTTCAAGATCATGGGAATTTTCATCGTAAGCACCGGTAGTTGTGGGAAAGGAAGTGGATTCGGTCATTCCGGTAATGAACACGTTTCCAAAACTATCGAGAACCATATCGTAGATGCGGTCTTCCAGGTTTCCACCGAACATCGTTGCTGACAAGCAAGGATCGATGATCAATTCTTTTGTTTTGTCATAATTTTCCAGCTCAAAAGAATAACTGTTTTTATCGATATTATAAGTAACATCTGTGAATTTTCTTAAACCATTCTCATATTGATAGGCAACAGGTTTTGTGAATCCGAAAACTCCGGAATCCGTTTCTATTTCCAGTTCTCCGATTTTGTTGACTGAAAATTTCTTTGCTTCCTCGATTTTGATCTTGATCAAATCCGGATTTGCTCCGGGTTGTATATGGAATATTTTTTCTACATTTTTCGAGTTTGCTTTCAAACACAATTCAATTCCTTCGTATATCTTTCCCAAACTCAAGGATTTGTATGTCCGGATATTTCTTTGCCATTTAGCAGGATCTTTTCCTTTCAGATAATTGATTTTTGCAAAATTCTCTTCTTTACCGCTGATATTCCTAATCCTGGAATTGAGAAAGTTTTCATGCAGTAGTATTTTTTCCGGAGTTTTTTCCTGCGGCGAGATTGAATAAATAAGTTCCCCTGTTTTCGTGATAAAGACATCACCGCAAAAGATCCTGGTGTAAAATCTCACTTCCGGATTTTCGATTTGTCCTCGATTCTCAATGAACGGTATCTCGATGGCAGATATTTCCTGGTTTATCGTAAAAGCGAGCGATACGAAACATGAGAATATGAATAAAATGATGATTTTAATTTTATTGTTACTCATAGTATTGTCCTCCTGTAACATTTATTGTTCGATAAGATTGCAGAATATATTCCAGACAGGAAAATTTTGGTAAAGCATTCTTAACGGATTAATTTTAAAGAGGTTAGGAGGCTATTTGTGATTTTTGAAAATAATATTGAATTGTAATGAGATATTACGAAATTATGAAGAAAGTTTTTTGAATACACAGGATTTTTTTAATCTGGATAATGGATTATCAGTGCGAGAGGAAAGGAAGTAAAAGCGATTAACGATTTTCCTGTTTTATCGAAATTGTTAAAGATAGGGCTATCGACTATAACTGCTTTTCCAAAGATAATTATACTTGAAACCAAAAGCAAGATCTATTGTGTTCCCATATCACTTCCTTTATTTCAGAATTTGTTTCATTACATTGTAACGAAATATTACGCTGAATCTTTTCTAAGATCGTATTTGTTTATGATCTTATCGATGCGGGGACGACCGATTTTCAATTCTTCAGCAGTTTTGGTTTTATTCCAGTTATTTTTATCCAGGGTTTGTTTGATCACATCGCATTCCAGTTTCCCGATGATATCTTCCAAACCATCACCGGAAAGCATTTCGAATCCGGAACCGATTTTCTTCGGGAAATTGATTTTGTCTTTGAACAGTTCTTTGGCAGTTATTGGGAAATCCGATTCGTGGGGGATAAATGCTCTTTCGATCACATTCCTTAATTCCCGCACATTATTTTCTTTCCAATCGTCAGCGACTAAAATTTGCATCGCATCCACGGAAAATCCCATAAAAGTCTTTTCATATTGCTCGCAGAACTGACTTAAAAAATATTCTGCCAATAAAGGAATATCTTCCTTTCTCTCTCTCAGTGGGGGAAGATCGATTTTCAGGATATTCAACCTGTGCAGCAGGTCTTTTCGGAATTTCTCATTGATAACTTCTTTTTCCAGGATTTTTTGAGTTGCCGTAATAATCCTGACATTTACCGGAATAGTGGTCATTCCTCCCAAACAGGTGATTTCCTTTTCTTCCAGAACCCGTAGTAGTTTGGCTTGAATTGTTAAAGGTAATTCTCCGATTTCATCCAGGAATAAGGTGCCGTTATTTGCCAGTTCAAATTTCCCTTTTTTTGAAACAACTGCTCCTGTAAATGCTCCTTTTTCATGTCCAAAAAGTTCGCTTTCTGCTAATTCGTGAGGAATTGCCGCACAATTAATGGCAACAAACCTGTTTTTTTGTCGTTTACTCAAATTATGCAGAGCTCTGGCAACAAGTTCTTTCCCAGTTCCTGATTCCCCGTAGATATAAACAGTAGAATCAACTTTGGCAGCATAATAAATTTCTTTATATAGGTTCTGCATTTCACGACTGTTCCCGATAAAAAATCCTAAATTCTGTACTTCCGCTTTTATTTTATATTGTTCGATCTCATCCTTTTTGCTCAGGATCGGGGAAATGATGTTGGCAATTGTCTTAACTTTTTCCAGGTCTTCTTTCAGGAAAGTTCCTTGCTTAATATTCCTGCGATCAAGATATAAAGCCCCTTTTGTCGAACCTCCGGATATGATGGGAACAACGATGACAGAAAGAAAAGATTTTCCGATTATACTTCGGTTATCCCGGAATTGACTGGATTCAACAGCATTTTGCAGGAAATGGATTTTATTCGTTTTGATCGATTCTCTGAGAATGGTTTCGCTGAAATCAAGATCATTAATATCTAAAGTCGGAGAAACTGCCAGAGTCTCGAACTTTCCTGTTCTGCGGTCATAATTTACGATCTGACAGTTATCTGCTTTACATTCCTTTGTCAGGTATTTGAGTAGTTCGGAATAGGCAGTTTCCGGGTTCATGAATTTAACCAGCGATTGCACTAACGAGATCGAAGATGAATCCTGTTTGGTGATTTTCTTGAATTTTTTACTTTTCATTTCTTCGAGTTTTTTTTCATCTTCAAAAAGATGATATTTCTCAAACAATTCATCATAAATCCTGATTGCTTCCTGCTTATGAAAATCACTGTTCGTCAACTTGAAAATCTCATAATTCAACAAAGCAATATCTTTCTTTTCTGCAGTTTTTTCCGCTAATTTATAGAGAATGGTCAATGCAGAAATTTTCTTCTGATTATTTTGTTCTGTTTTGAAGATTATTTTGGATTTCAGGATTTCTGCTACAATTATTATTTTATCCCGCTTCACTTTCTGAGCGATTTCCAGGGCTTCATTATTCAAAATTTCAGATTCTTTCAATTTTTCCATGATGAAATATAGGTCTGCTTTTTTTTGAAGAAAACTACATAGAAAATAATTTAACTTGAGTCTTCTTCCGGTCTCGATGGCACGCTCATAAAGAGTCTCTGCTTTCTGAAAAAGATTTAATTTTTTATAGACATTTGCCAGGTTGCTGCTGCCCAAACAAATGCCGCGCTCATCTCCAGTATCCTCATCGATTTCCAGTTGCTTCTCAAACAATTCCACTGCTTTTTTAAAGTTGCCGATTTTTGTATAAGTGTTTGCCATATTTCCGTAAGCAATGGAAAGGCTCCTTTTATTATGAGTTTGCAGGGCAAATTTGATATTGTCTGAAAAATACTTGAGCGATTTTTCAAATTCACCTTTCTCTAAATAAATCAATCCGTAAAGACCGTAAATATTAGAGATAGTAGACAGATGATTGATTTTCCGGGCAATTTCCAGACTTTTCTTTAAATATGCGAGTGCATTCGAATGATCATTTTTATGATAATAAGCAGATCCGATATTTTGCAGTGCGATGCAAACATTATCCTGCTTTCCGATCTCTTCGCTCAGTTTAATATATTTTTTATTGTCAGTGATCGATTCGTCATACCTGTTTATGCGATTATAAATATTAGCAAGTCCTGCGTAGGCTCTTGCCCGGATTGATTTATCCTGAACTTTTTCAGCAAGTTTTGCTCTTTTTTCATAATAGAAAAGCGATTTTTCCAGGTGTCCTCTCATAACATTCAACCAGCCGAGATTCGCATTGGATTCGACCATCAATTCAAGATCTTCGATTTTCTCGGAGAGTTTTAGAGCAGCAAGAAAACTTGCTTCTGCCTTTTTCATATCCTCTTCCCGCTGGATTTTTCCCAGTTTAAGATAATAGTCTGCTAAAAGTTTCTCCTTATTTTTTTGCTTTTCCAGTATTTTGATCAATTTTTTTAAATACGCGATCGTCTTTCCGTAAGAATAATTTTGTTTGCAGAAGCGAGCAGCCAGATCGAGATATTTTATCGATTTTTCCTGATCTTCGGCTTTATCATAAAAATCTGCTATTTTCTCGACTTCGACATCTTCATTTCCAAAATATTTCTCTTCATAAAAACGGGCAATTTTTTGATAAAATTTGAGTTTCTCTTTTTTAGATGGAATTTCCTCGAGTGATCGCCGATAAAGATCTTTGCAGAAAGAATATTCGCCGGTTTCAATATTTTGTTCGATGATCTGCGAGGAGAGTGCTTCTTCAAGGCATCTGAAGATTTCTTTTTGTTCGAAATCCAGAACCGAACATAGAGCATTGTAACTGAAATTATTCCCGAATAGAGAAATATATTTAAGGATTTTAAGTGAATTAACAGATAATTTTGTTAATTCATATTTCAAAATTTTTACGATTTTTTCAGGAATTTGAATAGAAGAAAAAACTTTTTCATCGATTTTCCATTTCCCCTTTTTTAACTTGAGATAATTTTTTTTATGAAAGAATTTCATTAATTCGCTGATATATAAAGGATTTCCATTGGAAAGAAAATATATTTTTTTGATCGTCTTCGGTTTCAAATCGCTTTCATTTCCGAGTATGGAATCGATCATAAGAAAAGTGTGTTTTAAATCGAAATTTTCTATATTAATTTTAATAGAATTTGCATAAATAGGTTTGTTCAATATTTCTTTTTCAAAAATAGTTCTCTTGATTTCGGATGGATTGAAAGTTAAAATCAGTAAAATACCTGCATTTTTATTTTTCACTCCTGCAATCCATTTGCAGGTCAGGTCATCGGCAAATTGAATATCTTCGAAGATCAGGAGCAATGGTTTTTTCAAAAAAATCTGATAAGATCGGATCGTATCGGAGATCACTGCTAAAACTTTTTCCTGGTTCAAATCAGGATGATCATTTTTCCGATAAAACAGAGATTTTTTCAATTCGGGAATTAATCTCACTAATACAGGAATATTATTCTGTAAAATCTTTTTCCGGATAGTTTTTGATTCCTGCTCGATATTTTTTATTATTTTGGAAATGATGTCGATCAGCGCACGATTTTGAGAAGGAGATGCTTTGGTTCTAATGATACTTTGATCTTCAAAAAGCGGATCTATAAATTCTTTTAATAATCGTGTTTTTCCAACTCCTTTTTCACCGGAAATCAAAATTGCACGAGAATGA
The DNA here is from genome assembly GCA_964521025.1 of uncultured Candidatus Cloacimonadota bacterium. Classification (GTDB taxonomy): domain Bacteria; phylum Cloacimonadota; class Cloacimonadia; order Cloacimonadales; family TCS61; genus DRTC01. The sequence continues at coordinate 12,730 of CAZFPK010000048.1, forward strand.
TCCTTTTGAACTTCAAGAAATGTTTTTTCCAAAATTTCCAGATGCTCTTTTCTATCGATAAAATACGGTGAAAGCAGGAAATTACTTTCCGCATCGATTGTTTCGGAAATCGTATCAGGTAAACAAGATTTCAGGGCAATAGCCAGTTGTTTTGCATTTTGATAGCGATCTTCCATTTTTCTCTGTAATAATTTTTGGATGATCGCAACAATCGAGTCGGGGAATAATTCCTTGATTTTTTTTGGAAAAGAAAATTCTGATCTTATCTTTTTGGAAGCAATTTCTTCCCATGATTTACCGTCAAAAGGAAATTTTCCCGTAAAAATCTCAAACAGAATAATTCCCAGAGAATAAAGATCACTCCTTTGATCGACAGTTTTCGGATCGATACATTGCTCCGGGGAAGAATATCGAACCGAGCCTAAATATTCGTCTTTTTCGATTATATTTTTAGCGGTTTTTAAGAAATCAAAATCCGTGATTTTCACTTCCCTATTTTCTGTCAGCAGAATATTGGAGGATTTCAAATCGCGATGAATTAAATTCCTGGAATGAATCGCATCGAGTCCGTTACAGATCTTGATAAAACTGTTGATGATTTCGGAAACCGGTTGATCTTTCAGAATCGTAATTGGTTTTCCATCTACAAATTCCATGATGAAACCGAATTCAATTTCCGTCTCCACCCACTCGATCATCTTCAGACAATTTTTGTGATTTATTTCGCATGCAGCCTGGAAATTGGTTTTAATCAGAATTTTCCGATTTTGTAAATCAGGATTGAAGATTTTTAGAGCTGCGGTTTTGTTTGTTTTCTTGTTCAGGATTTTATAGATTTCCCCGAATGAACCGTAGGAAATTTTTGCTAAAAATTGCCAGTTTGGAGAAATTTTTTGTTCGATCATTATTTTGTTACCGAAAACCATGGAAATGGTTTATGTTTATATCGATCCGGTTCTATTCACTACAATAAATTGTGATGTTGAACTGATTAAATGTTTCTAAAAAACTCCATGTTGGTTCCATTCTTCTTTTTTTCTTCATCATTTAAAAATGATGGTTTCGAAAAAAGTCATTTTATTTCTTTCTGAGTCCCGAGTCTTTACTCGTGAAAGAATCTCATTAATTTTTGTTACTATTGATCTTTCGACTACGCTCAAGATGACAGTTCTCAGAAATTTCTAACTTTTTACGAGTTCGTCAACAATCAAAAATCGATATTTTTTTTTTTCAATTTATTATAATCTTGCCTTCCTTTTCATCTACAAAAAATTTCTTTTTCTTCTTCAACTCGTTTTTGATCAAGATTCTCGAGAGTGGATTTTCTATCCTTTTTTCTATTTCCCGGTTTAATGGTCTTGCTCCGTAAAATTCACTGAATCCGAATTTTAACAACATTTTCCTGACATTATTCGTAAATTCCGCTTCAATTTCATTTTCCCTTAATTTCTTCTTTAACTTGTTCAATTCCAGGTTCACGATCTGTTTAAAATCTTCCTTGCTCAATGAATGGAATACGATGATATCATCGAGACGATTCAGGAATTCAGGTTTAAAGAGTTTCTTCACATCGCTCATAATCAACTTTTTCATTTCATTATAAGTTTTTTCACTATCTTCTTTTGACTCGAAACCGATCTTTTTTACATCTCGAACGATTTTTTTACCACCAATATTGGAAGTTCCGATGATCACCGTATTTTTGAAAGAAACTTTCATTCCCTGTCCATCCGTGAGATGACCTTCATCAAAAATCTGGAGTAGAACATTAAAAATGTTGGTATGTGCTTTTTCGATCTCATCGAGCAGGACAATGGAATACGGATTTCTCTTAACTTGTTCCGTTAACTGCCCTCCTTCGCCATATCCAACATAACCGGGAGGAGAACCGATGATCTTGGAAACAGTGTGTTCTTCCATATATTCGGACATATCCAGGCGAATGATCTTTTTCTCGTCATCCATGAGGAATTCAGCCAGTGCTTTAGCCAGTTCGGTTTTACCTACTCCAGTTGGTCCCAAAAACAAAAAAGCTCCAATTGGTCGGGAAGACTCTTTTAGTCCCGCTCGATTTCTTCGGATCGCATCACTAACAGCACTAATTGCAATATCCTGTCCAACTATCCTCTTATGAATATTTGATTCCATTTCCAGCAATTTTTTGGCTTCAGTTTTCATCATTTTTTGCGCCGGAATTCCGGTCCACCTCGTTACCACAGCTGCAATATCATTAGCATTCACGATCTTGTCCGTCGGTTTCCTGCTTTTGGTCAATCTGGAGCGAAGTGATTTTAACTTTTTATTGATATTCAGGATTTTTTGCTGGATCAAAGCGACATTCTGGAAATCCTTTTTCTCAAAATTACTTACTTGATCATCCTTGAGTTTGATCTTTTCTTTTTCCAAATGACTGATATCCGGAGGAACATAGATCGCTTTTAGATGTTTCCTGGCGCCGGCTTCGTCGATCAGATCGATAGCTTTATCAGGTAAGAATCTGTTTGTTATGTATTTTTCGGAAAGAATAGAAGCAAATTTTAACGATTCTGAAGTATATTCGATCGTGTGATGGATCTCATATTTTTCCTTCAAACCGGAAAGGATTTTAATGGTTTCTTCAACTGTAGGTTCATTCACGGTAATTGGTTGAAACCTGCGCTCCAATGCTTTATCGGTCTCGATGTAGCGTTTATATTCCTGAAAGGTCGTTGCTCCGATACACTGAAGTTGTCCTTTTGCCAATGCTGGTTTAAGAATGTTCGAAGCACTAATTCCATCCGCACTACCGCTGGAAACAACCGTGTGTGTTTCATCGATGAAAAGGATGATCGAACCGGCAGCATTAATGATCTCATCTTTGACAGCTTTCATTCTTTCTTCGAATTCACCTTTAAATTTTGCTCCAGCCAGAATTTCAGCCATATTGAGTTGGAGTATCCTTTTCTCCAACAAAGTTTCAGGAACATCCGCTTCTGCGATCCTATTTGCCAGTCCTTCTGTGATCACTGTCTTTCCGACACCGGGATAGCCAACTAAAATCGGATTGTTCTTCTTCCTTCTGGAAAGAACTTCGATCACGCGCATTATTTCCTGCTCTCTGCCTATTACCGGATCGAGTTGACCTTTCCTCGCCATTTCAGTCAGATCCAGAGTAAAAAGCTTGAGGACATCTACTTTTGATTCCGCCTTTTTATCAGTAATTCGTCTTCCTTTACGAAGCGTCTTAATAGCGGTTCGGATCTTTTTTTCTTCCAGTCCGACCTCATTTAATACTTTTTTCGTATTTTCATAATCCAAGCGGAATAATGCCAAAAATAATGTATCTTCGTTGATATATTTATCATTGAATTCATTGGTGATATCAAGTGCAATTTTAAATAATTCTTCTGTCTCCGGAGTGAGATTTATCTTTTGATATTTCTCACCGCTTCTTTGTGGAACAAGTTCTTGTCTGTTATACAACATGCTTAAGATCTTGTTACTGATCTCTTCGGGTTGATAAGCAGCTTCCTCGAAAATTTTTAGTAATCCTGAATTTTTATGCTCTAACATTCCAATCAAGATCATTTCCGGAGTGAAATACTCCTGCTTCAACTCCAGGAATTCCAAAATACCGATGTTGATTTCCTGGATAACTTTTTCCGTACATCTATAAAGAAATTGCTGGAACAATTTTCCTCCTGAATTATGTTTTTTTGACTCTTATAGAAAACGAGTCGAAACATGTTCCGTTAAATACTTGTTCCTACGCTCCTGCGTAGGAATACATCCTGATCAACGCTCTGCATCCTTTTTCTAAATACAAAAAAATCGTGCAAGGAAAATCTTGCACGATTTTAATCAATCACAACATTGGAGGTAGAATCTTCAAAGATTTTTTATCTTTCTGAAATTGATTTGTAGCGTTCCCGGAAACATTTTGGGAGTCCCGGAAAAAAATAGGCATACACAGGAACTCTCCGGGCATGCATTTTTTCTTTCTGTGCATACATCGAAACATTTTATGTATGCATTTAAACTCCCGGAGCATGCTTTCTATCGTTCAGAGCAATTAAAAGAATATTGTTTGTTTCAATAGACCTGTAAATTTGATCATCTCAACAGCAAACATTTCTTCACTGCTTTTGTCTGTCCGTTCACATTCAATTTATAGAGATAAACTCCGCTGCCGGCTTCCTTCCCGAAATTGTTCTTCCCATCCCATATAACCGAATGCCGACCTGCTGAATGCAAATCGTTGACAATCTGTTTTACTTTTTGTCCTTTGATATTGTAGATGGAGAGATCGACTTTAGAATCTGCAGGGATGGAGAAGGAGAAAGTTGTATTTGAGCTTAGGGGATTGGGATACGCCGATAATTTCATTTCATCCAAAATATTATCATCAAAAATTTCATTATTTTCAGTATATTTAAGGAGAGTATTATCTGAACCAAAGATATATCCAATATTCTCAAAGAATTGAATTTCAAAAAGGTAATCTGTATCGATTATCTGATAATCTTCAAAATCAATTCCACCATTTACACTTCTTCTAATATAATTCTGTTTTGTCGTCCAAACTACTGATTCATTTTGATATTGAATTGCATCAGCTCCGTATCCGTAATGATAAATGAAAGTCTCGAAATTATCTTCAGTAATGAATACATGATTTTGAGCAGCAATACCCCCTTGTTCCGGACTAATAAAGTGTATGTCCCAAAATTCTGAATATCCGGGTCCCACTCCAATTTCCCATGATTCTCCACCATCTACTGTATAGATACTCATTCCAGCTCCCCAAATATAATGACATGCTGCCCAGCTGTGTATTTCATCTAAAAAGAAAAAATCCCATACACCATATCCAGAGACGGATGTTGGGATTATTGTTTCATACCAGGTATATCCGCCATCGATTGTTTTGTAGATTTTTGGTTCATAAGTTTCACTATTTGCAAATGAAATAAAACCGATATTAGAGTTTATGAAATAGATAGGTCTCAAATCTCCATTAAATGTCTGGGATGAGAGTTCGGAAAGATTTTCTCCCATATCTTCCCAGTTGTATCCGCCATAAGTTGTTTTTAAATAATAATAAATATCGATATCCGGATAATCATACCATCTTTTTTTCATCCAGCGTTCAGGCTATCCGTCATTTGCAGTGAGATAATGTATTCAACAGGATTTTCCAATGTGTAGATAACTTCCCAGGTTTGAGCTCCATCTATAGTATGATATATTGTATCACCATGTGCCATACTTCCGGAGAATGCCCATCCTTCCTCTGCTGAGATAAAACAACCATCTATCCAACTATTGTTTTCTTCTAATGTGGAGACATTTATCCATTCTTGTGAGTAAATAACTAAGCTAAAAAAAAAAGTCCAAATAATAGTAATAAATATTTTCTTTTTCATCTTAATGCACCAAATATGAAAAAATGAAATGAGTTAAAAGTTGGCAAGGAAAATTTTAATTTTAAAAATAAACAAGATTATTTTACAATTGAAGATTTTTTCAGTGGTTTATGTGTTTAATTTTTCCTAATCTTTTCCAACTGCTCCTTTGTCATATCGACTCCCATCTTAAATGAACAGGCTTTAAATAATGTCAATGCTTTTTCCAGTTTGGAAATTGCTTCTTTTGGTCTTTCTCTCTCGATTTCAATCATCGCCCAGTTGAAAAATGCTTTTCCTTCGCCTTCTTTATCGCCGATCTTAACAAGAGCTTGCTGTTGCTCTTTATAAAAATTTTCCGCTTCCCGGTAATTTTGTTCGATCTTAGCAATATTCCCGAGATTTCCGTAAGTATGAGCAATTCCCTCGATATCATTCAGTTCTTTTTGCAGTTCCAGGTTTTCCAGGTAAATATCTCTTGCTTCTTGATATTTTTCCAGGCAAAACAGGTTGTCTCCATAAGTATCATTAGCATAAGTTATGCCGACTTTATCGGAGATTTTATGGCAGATTTTTTTAGATTTTTCCAGGAATTTTATTGATTTCTCATATTTTCCAAGATAATGATAGGCAAGCCCGATATTGAAAAGATTCAATCCTTCTGACATTTTATTACCGATCGTACGGGCAATATCGAGGGCTTCATTATAATACGCGATAGCTTTTTTGTTTTTTCCTTCCGCAGAATAGATGGTGGCGATATTGGAAAGGAGTTTGCTGCAGGCATTTTTATTCCCGATCTCTTTTGCGACTTTGAGCGAGTCCAGGTAATACTTCATTGCTTTTTGTTTTTCTCCCAGTCGTGAATGAACAATACCGATATTATGAAGCGCAGCTCTGATGATCATCTTATTTTTTAGTTTTTTACCGATCTTATGATTCAACTGGAAAAATTTCAGTGCTTTTTTGTAATTTGCTTTATGCAGATGAAAAACTCCAAGTTTATTTGCTGTTCTGCTTTCAAACAAATATTCGTTCCGATTATGGAAATTTTTCAGTAAAAAATTTGATTTTTTTTCAAACTCTTTCACTTCGTTTAAATATCTTAAAGTTTCAAGGTAATAAATTTCCAGATGATTTTTATATAGTTTTGTTTTAATATCTTTGATATAACTACTTATATATTTTTTGAGGATTAGATAATTTTCCGTTGTTGCATGTAGTTTTGCCGTTAAATAATGATACCTGTCTTTCTGTTCCGGATCTGAGAATGTTTCTTTTTTGAGTTTCAGCAGTTCATTTTCAGCAATTTTTGTTTCGCTTTGCTGCAGGTACAATTCGATTTTATTCAGTTTTGTTTTTATGATCGTATTTTGAATCGAGCCTTGCTCCAGTTCGAGGTTTTCCAGGAGGTTGTCATAATATTCGAGAGCAGCTTGATTTTGATACAGTTCTTTAGCATAATCACCTGCTTTCTCGAAATACAAGATTGTCTTATTATTGATCTCTGCTTTTTTATAATTGAAAGCAATGTCTGCATAAAAGGGCTTTAAATCTTTATCGTATAAGGTTTCAAATGTCTCGGCAGCAACTTTATGCAGATTCCTTAACTCTTTTTTTAAGATCAAACCATAAATACTTTCCCTGATATAAGCATTCTGGAACGCCCTGTTTGCCTTGGATAGAGAATACCAGATATTTTGTTTTTCACCGTCCTGGATAAAAGCGTCGATCCTGCTGTCTCCGGTCATGGATTTGAGAACATTATCCGTGAATTGATTTCCAAGAACAGAAGCTTTCTTGGTTATGTTTTTTAATTCAGGGTTCAACTTATCTACCCTGGCAATGATCACTGAATTGATATTGGTTGGAATTTTAATGCTCCTTTTTGTGATCTGTAATTTATCATCGATGATTTTTTCCTCTTTCAAATAGGCAATAATCTGTTCAACATAAAACGGGTTTCCTTCACTCTTTTCCCAGATCAATTTAAAGGTTTTTTCCGGTATTTCCTTTTTGATCTCCAATTTGTCTTTGATCAATTCTTTTGTTTTTTCTCTGTCGATGGCTTTCAAGGTAATGCGCTTCTCTCTGACATCACTTAAACCAAATTTGAACTTCGTATGATCATCATTGAACCTGCAAGAACAAATGATCATAAATGGATAGTTTTGTACATTCCTGATCAGGACATGCAGCAGGTTCTTGGTATCGACATCGATAAAATTCGAGTCCTCGAATTCGATTACTACAGGCTTTAGGCAGGAAAGGATTTTAACGAGGTTAGTTAGGGCATAAAGAATATTTTCATATTTATTTTTTGGCTCGAGTTGTTCATAAAGAGAATTTTCCCAGCTAAGATTTACTAACGCACCTAAAAATGATTTTGTCCTGATAAGTTCCGAATTAAGTTTTTCATCTTTTGTGCTCCTCATCAACTCTTCGATTTTTTCTTCATAGATCTTTTTGTTTAATTTCCTGCTATTTTCTTCGGATTGACCAAAAAACCAGGATAAAAAATATTTAACAGGATTAAAACTTTTTCTAAGAATTACATCACACGGCATATATATCCAATTGTATTCGTTCCGATCCAGCGACAATTTGAATTCTTTGATCAACCTGCTTTTACCGATTCCGGCAACTCCCTCCACATAAACAACTCCTCCGAACTTGTTACCTTTAGTCCTGTTCAAAGGTTTGAGGATTTTTTTTAACTTTTCGAATTCTGTTTCCCTTCCAATCAATTTGCCTTTAGTGATGAAGGTAGTAGATCGTTCTTTTTTCTTTTGAAGTTTATAAGATTGGATTTTATATTGGAAACCTTTAAGTTGTATTTCACCCAGATCTTGGGTTTGATAATTTTCTTTGATCTTATCATGGATATATTTATCGAAAAAAATCTCGGTCCAATTGGCTTTCATCATGAAACGAGCCGCGACATTAACAGCCATTCCTAAGGCAGTATATTCTCCTCTTTTATCGCTTCCGATGAAACCGGTGAAAGCCGTTCCAAAACTCAAACCGATACGGCAAAAGAATCCTTTGATCTTAACCACTTCCAATGCAAAATCACAAGCCCGGATCTCCATCTGTTCTTTGGAGATTGGAGCACCAAAAAGAACGAGAATAACTCCCCCTTTATCGCTGAAATCGATTTTATTAAAATAACCGCCGTATTCCATACTCAATTTTATGATCTTGTTTAAATGAAGATGAAAATTTTCTTTCTGCTGAAATGAAATAAAGCACGATATAACGCTTCTGAATTCTCCTTTCGATTTAAGATGTAATATTGAATCCGGTATAAAAGGATGTAAATCTTCATAAGATAATCTTGTTTTCTTAATTTCTGTTTCAGGTTTTAACGGGACAAAATTTACAATAAAATACCCGATACTTTTTTCCCTGAATTTTCCTTTTGATAGTTTTTTTAGAGTTCGATCGATAATGATCTCTCCAACACTGCATAGATGTTCACATTCAGTTGACCTGTTAATTGCTTCTCCTCTGAAATAATAGCTGTTTACTTTTCCTGCCTGAATGATTTTCCATTCTACTTTTCCCAGAGATTGACCGATTCTAACCTGCAGTTCGAAAGTTCCGAATTTTGTTTTCTGGATTCCAATTTGCTGGAATATTTTCTGGATTTCAACAGCCGCCCTGATAGCCGTATCTACATTTATTCGCTCGAGAGGAAAAATGGATGTAAAAGCATCACCTGCAAAAGTAGAAATAAATCCTTTATTTTTATAGATTATATCGATGGAGGGAGTAAAAATACGGTTAATGATCTCGGTTAGAATTTCGGCTCCCTCATCTCCGTTCCTCATCAAACTCTGTGTCATAGCGGTAAATCCGGAGATATCGATGAACATTGTAATTGCTTCGAGATGTCCTTCATGTTTCTTTTCCTGGTAATTATTTACAATATAATCGGGTATTAAATTAATCATTCAATCTCCAATTTTACAATTTCTTTGCAGGAATTTATTTTATTTAGTTCGAGATATGTCAAATTATTTGTTTAAGAAAAAAAGGCAGACCAGAATCTGCCCGTTTAACAAACATTTCAGAAAAAATTCAACCTCTGAATGTGCAACGACTTTCCGAAGGAATGACGAATGCTCTTCCGAGTGTTGAAAGTTATAAAAAATCTAAACCTTCCAATGACTTGCGGACAAGTGGACATTGTTATCAATTCAAAGCAGTCACAAAATAGAATTTTTTTTCACCTGCCGGTTCGCTCCAATTCGTATCATTTCCTTCGTATTCAACGGTTGAGAAAGTTCCGTAAGTATCTGTATCGGAATATATTTTGTAGGAAGTTGCTCCGGTAACTTCATTCCAGGAAATAAAGATGGAATCATTTGCTGTTGTTATTACAACATTTTCTGGTATCGGCAGGATCTGCTGTGCAATAGCGATAGTGTAATAATATGAGTGTTCAAATTCGTGGTTGGAAACGGTAAATTCAGGATCTGCGTAATTACCTTCAAAAACTGTCGCATCAGTAAAATCTCCGTCATCATCGACCAGCAGTCTGTAGTTTTCATTTCTGCTGTTCAAATCAGTGCAATCGAAAATAATATCACCGGTCAGGTTTCCGTATTCTTCCAATCTCCAGACGCACGCTAGACGATTTTCAATTCCAACAGGAACATTGGTGGAATTGAAAACCAGTGAATCTCCATTGTGCCCGAAAATTATGCGGTTATTCCCGCTGATATTCGGGTCGGAAATTGTCAGAATAGAAGATGTATGAGAAGTTCTGGCATTCCAGACTCCACGAATATTGGAAAGACTATCCAAAAGCGCTGAAGCAATAGGAGCATAAGATGTTGTCCAATCCGGATTACCGCCAACTTCTCCATCATTATTATTGGAAGTAATGTCCGGTAAAATATCTCCTGATGTTTCATTGAATTGATAGTATGCCTGCAGGTTGGTTTCAGTTCCATCTAATTCTTTGAACATCATCTCTTTGATTTCATTGTTTGAAAGTGCTCGATTCCAGACTCGCACTTCATCTATTATTCCATCGAAATTTCCTGTTCCCCAGGAAGCATCGCCTATCACCAGAGGGTCATTAACATTTACATTTCCATCAGAACCTGCCTGGACCCAACCTCCCGATTGAACTCCATCTTTAAAAACATAAATGCGGTTTCCGGTTCTTCTGCCAACCACATGATGCCATTTTCCATCGTTGATCACCTGTCCCCAGACTCCATACCAGTTATTATTGATCCAAACTTCAAAAGCGATCCTGTTTGTATGATGTGCGATGAAAAGACTAAAACCTTGCCGTGTTCCCCAAGTATCTTTTGTAACAATTATAGGCCAATAGTTTTCAGGAACATTGGTTGATGTTTTAATCCAGGCTTCTATCGTGATTCCGCCTGTTCCCATATTCAGACTTGCATCATGATCGACATAAACATTATCATAATAGAAATCAAGACAGTTCTGCACTGCTAGCAGATGAAAGGAAAACGACACGAATAATACTGAAAAAATGATTGATAATTTCATAAAATACCTCCAATGAATAAAGACACGACTTGCTACGAAGTGCGAGTTGTGGCTGAAATCCTCACATCCAAATCCTCACATCCAAATAAATCCCCAAGACCAAATCCTCAAGTCGCACTTCGTAGCAAGTCGAGGATTTTTAGTTGTTGGCAATCACATAATAAAATTTCTTCTCATTTGTCAAAACCGGTTCATTCCAATTCGTTGCGGTTACTTCTGCTTCAAAATCCCAGTTTTCAAGCGGTTCATAAGGATCATCGGAAGAATAAACTTTGTAGGAATTTGCTCCGCACACCGCTGTCCAGGAAACAAAAACCGAATCATTCTCTGCATAAATTGTCGTAGTTACCGGAGCAGAAGGAGCAGTGAGCGAGTCTCCCAGATCGCACCAGGAACCCGAGGAAATATTGTAATTCAAGGTGGTGGAAGTCTGATCATTGTTTTCATCCCTGCCGCCGAAAATAACAATATCGTCATCTCCTAACATTTCAGCGTCAGTTAAAAGGCGAGTATATGGAGGATCCGGGAGTTGCAACCAGGTCGAAGCGGTAACATCGAATTCCCATAAATCATTTGTAAAAGGTCTTCCATGTCCTTCTTCTCCACCATATAACCATAAATAATTTTGTAAATCGGATGCCATTTCAGGAATCTGTCGTTGAGAAGGTAAAGTTGCTCCCTGGTCTATTTCAGTCCAGGTATCCGTATCAGGATCATAGTTCCACATATCATTTAAATATCCTCCATTATCTAATCCACCGAATACATAAACATTACCATTAATATTCACAGCATTATGATAGGTTCGAGGTCCCACCGGTAATCCACTTCCTTGAGTCCAGGTTCCGTCAGCAGTATTATAAATCCAGGCATAAGCATCTGCAAAAGCCCACTGTTCTTTCCCGCCAAAAACAACGATCCATCCAACACCAATAGATGTTGCCGTATGTTGCTGTCGAGGGTTCGGTCCGCCACCTGCAGTTATTTCCGCCCAGGTATTGTTACCCGGATCATAAACCCAAGAATCAGAATGGACATCACCAAATCCGTCTGCTCCAAAAAAGATATACATTTTATTATTTGCCGCAGCAGCGCCGTGATAATAGCGACCGGCAGGTGTATTGCCGGCAGGTTGAAGTTCTTGCCATTTGGTTTCTATATCAAATTGCCAAAGATCATCTAAAGGACCTCTCTCCTCGTAAGAATATCCTCCGAAAACATATAAGGTATCATTGATATTTACCATAGAATGCGCAAAACGAGCCGGAGGTTCGGTCAGTTCTTCCGCTAAAGCGAGAGTGTAATAATATGAATGTTCAAATTCGTGAGCGGAAACTGTGAACTCTGATGTATCACCTAAATATCTAAAGTATCTTTCTAATTAAAAGACGTCCCTCTTTTTTAGTCG
>CAZFPK010000049.1:0-23023 GCA_964521025.1 uncultured Candidatus Cloacimonadota bacterium
TCTCATATTTATGAAATTACTTTTCATAATCTTTCATAAATTATGTTACACTACCGTTAAACCATTTTTTGAATTATTAGAGTGTCAAGATTTTTTCATAACTTCTTTCGAATTATTTAATCGGATAATATTTACCTTTTAATTATTCTACTTTATAATAATCTCCTTGACATTATATGCTGCGAAAATAATCTGTCCTCGATTTTTTGAACGAAAGTAATACAAACATTCTTGTTTGTATAAAAAATGCTGATTTCAAAACTTTGATTTTTTTAATCAATCAGCAACTTTCCGAATTTTCTTTAGTAAGAAAATAAGAAAGAAAAACTTCGGAAAGGAATTAAAGGAGGTTCTTAATGAACAAATCCGATTTAGTAGTACTTGGTTTCCTGCGTCATAAATCGATGTATGGATATGAGATCATTCAATGGTTGAAAAAGCATCATATGGACAAATGGGCTGATGTAAAAATGCCGTCTGTATATAAAGCGATGCAGCGACTTGAAAAAAAAGGTTATATCTCCGGAGAAAAAGTTATCGAAGGGAACAATCCGCCAAGAACAGTTTTTTCCATGACGGAAAAAGGGAGAGAATTTTTACTGGAAATGCTGGAACATTTTATGGTAAAAAGTGAAAACCCGCATGATTTCTGGATCGGGATTTGCTTTTTGAATCAAGGTTTTACAAAAAAGAAATTTTTGCGAATCCTGGCAGAACGCAAGCAAAAAATGGAAAAACAAATCGCGTGTCACAACCAGCATATCGAGCAAATGAAAAACACAAAAAAATGGAAATTTATGCCTTTCTACATCAAAACTCTGATGAAAATGGGAACAAAAATGAGCACTATCGAAAGCGAATCTCTGGTAGAATTGAAAAAGGAAGCAGAAAAACCGGAAAATAATGTCCTTTTTATTAAAGAGGATTGAAATGAAAAAGATAGTATTTATCATAATATTATTCTCGGGATTTTTCTTAATTGCAGAAGTGCTGACTTTGGAAAAAGCCAAAGAAATAGCATTAGAAAACAATCCCGAATATCTCGCTCAGAAATATGCATATCAATCTGCAAAATGGAACGAGTTGAATTCCCTTTCAGGTTTACTACCATCTGCGAAAATTGACGGTTCGCAAAGTCAGATGAAAGGCACTTTTAGAATTGGTATTCAACCATTCGATATCGAGGAATTGAATTCCCGTTCGATTGGATATTCCATCAATCAACCGCTTTTTACGGGCGGAAAGATCTGGCTCAGCTATAAAATTTCCCATGATTCTAAAAAAATGACAGAATATTATCTAAAAGAACAAAAACTCAAAACTTTAGCGACAGTCGAGGAAAAATATTTTAATCTTTTGGAAACGACAGATATTCTGGAAATCTCACAGGAACAGGTTAAAATAGCAAAAACTAATCTGAATATTGCAGAAACCTGTTATCAAATGGGAGCAATTTCCAATAATGATCTTTTACAATTAAAAGCCGATCTTGCCGGAAAAGAAACAGAATTGATCCAATCGGAAACTCTTTATCGAATCAGTTTTACGGATTTAAAAAATTATCTTAACATCCAACAGGATTTTAAAATCGATAATTCCATCTCGATAGACGAACATTTGATCCGAAAAATATCTGAAAATGATGATATTTTCAGACTTGTCGGACAGATCATACAAATCGGAATGGAACAGAATAACTCCTTGAAAGCATTGGAGAAAACAAAGACAATTGCTGGAAAAAGCGTATTAATGTCATCCGGAAATTTCCTGCCAATCATAAATTTGAGTTATTCTCAATCCTGGAATAAATCCTGGAATCAAATCATGTCCCCTTCGGATGTTGATTATGATGATTCCAAGACTTTGGCATTATCCGCTTCCCTGCCCGTTTTTCCCTTGATCGATAATTTCGCGTCCTACCAAAAAGCAAGATATAATAAACGCAAAGCTGATGAAGAGTATAGTGCTGCTGAACGGGGAATTAAATTAGCATTGGAAAGTGCTTTTTTTAATCTGATCAGTTCTGCTAAACAAGTCAAAGCATCTTCATTATCTGTGAAATACTCCCGACAATTATATGAAAAGTCGCTGGAGCGATTTCAGAATGGTTTAATGTCTGCATCAGAAATTCTGGAGGTAGAAGTAATGCTGAAAAGTTCAAAAATGAACAATATTTCAAGTAAGTATTCTTTCCTGGAAGCGCTGACAAATTTGAAACATTTATTAGGATTGGAAGATGATGAAGAGTTGTATAACTTATTGGATATCAATAAATAAACATCGGATTGTTCGCTGATCATCCGATTGTAGATAAAAAATTCTAAACTAAAACATTCCGAAGCATTGCATACATTCGGAAGTTTTAAAATTCAGGAGGAATAGATGAGAATAAAAATTTTGATGATCCTAATCATTATTGTTCTTCTACTTGCTGGCTGTCACGGAAAACCACCTGCAAACAGACAAAATCAATTTCAGCAAAAGCAAGTAAATAACGAGAAAAAAATCCCGGTTCTGGTGGAAAAAGTGCAACCGCGTGATTTGCATCAATACATCAAGATTACCGGAAAACTGGAGGGAATTACGGATATCACTTTATCAAGTGAAGTTTCCGGAAAAGTTATTGAAATAGATAAAAAATTGGGAGATTGGATTGAAGAAGGAGAGCAGATAGGCAGGATCGATAACAAAGATCATGAGATCCAGATGCTGCAGGCAGAAGCTGCTCTGAACAGTGCGGAAGCCTTATTCGAAGCAGCAGAACTACAAATGAAAACTTCCGAAAAACTGTTCAGGAAAGAACAGATATCTCAAGTTGAATTTTCCCAGGTAAAAAGTAATTATAAGAAGGCTCAAGCCGGATTAAACGGAGCCAAAGCAGGATTTATTAAAGCAAAAAGAAATTTTGATAATTCTAATTTTGTGTCACCGGTTGCGGGTTTTATATCCGAACTAGCTATCGAGATCGGGGAAACAATTTCGATGGGAAAACCGGTCTGCAGCATTGTCGATTCCCGCAAACTGCTGATCAAAACCGGGATTGGAGAGAAAGAGGTTCTTTTTATCAATGAAGGGCAAAAGGTAACGATCATCAATGATATTGAAGATATGATGTTTTACGGAATCGTCAGAGGAGTCGGAATAAAACCGGTAAACAATTCGGCATCATATCCGATCGAGATCGAAGTTGATAATTCAAAAGGAAGGTTACTACCGGGTATGGTGGTAGAAGCAAGGATTTTGAGCAATGTTTTCAAAAATGTAATCTATACTTCCCAGAATAATATCATCAAAGAATATGATAATAGTTTTGCCTTTATTATAAATAACGAGGAAAAAGCCGAACGGAGAAAGATCTTACTCGGAGAAAAAATCGCTGAAAATGTGATTATTCAAGATGGGATTAAGTTAGATGAAATGTTGGTTATCGAAGGTGCGGAAAACCTGGAAGATAGTTCTGTGGTTGATGTTAGAAAAAACTTGAATTAAGTTCGGCTTCAGCTGTACTTGATTTAAGTTTTGAAAAACATAATAAGTTAATAAAATGCAAAATAATCGAGTGAATAACCATAAGCCCAAAAAACTTAATTCAAGACCTGCGACTTAAATCAAGTTTTTTTTAGAAAGGAGACGCAATGTCTATTGTTAATTTTTCAGTAAAAAATTCACCGCTGGTGAACATGATAATGATCATTGTATTCATTGTCGGAATCTACACTTTATCGACCATCCCGAAAGAAGATATGCCGGCTGTGGATTTCGGTTCTTTCATTATTATTGTCTATTATCCTGGAGTTTCACCGGAGGAGATCGAAGAATTGATCGTCAAAAAAATCGAAGATGAGATCTCTGATGTTCCGAATGTGGATGTAATCACTTCTACTGCCCAGGAAGGAAGAGCAGTAATTTTCATTCAATTCGAGCCGGATGCTGATATCGATAAAGCCCGAACCGATCTGACGACCGAACTCGATAAAGTCGTCGATCTGCCTGAAGATGCGGAAGATCCGTATGTTTTAGCATTGAACATGCGGGAGATAAATCCCATGTGCGATATTGTTCTCGGTGGAGATTTTTCCGGTAATGCCTTGCGGGAAATTGCTGAGGATCTGCGTGATGGAATCCTTAATCTGGCGTATGTTTCCAAAGTCGATATCACTGGAAGTCGGGACCGGGAAATCTGGATCGAAGGTGATGCTAATAAACTGGCTGAATTCGGTCTTACTTTGCAGGATTTAAAAAATACTATTTCTAACCGGAATATGAATGTTCCCGGTGGTTCGGTCAATTTTGGAAAAGCGGAATTCATTGTGCGTTCGATTGGAGAATTTTCCAGCACAAATGAGATCGAAGAACTCGTTGTGCGGATGGATCAAAATGGTCGGGCTTTGCGAATTCGTGATGTTGCGGCCGTCAAAGACACACTCGAAGAAAGATCGACGATCGCCAAATTAGACGGTAAAAAGAGTATTCGTTTGCAGGCTTACAAAAAGGCGGATGGAAATATAATTTCTGTGATGGAAGATATCCGGGAGTATGTCGAAGACTTCCAAAAAAACATTTCCGGGTTGGAAATTACGATCAGGAATGATGAATCACTCGAAGTAAAAAGCAGTCTGAAAACAATGGGAAAAAGTGCTCTCATCGGTGTTTTGCTGGTTTTCGTGATCCTCTTTATTTTCATTGGTTGGAGAAATGCTCTTTTCGCAGCCTGGGGAATTCCGTTCAGTTTCCTGCTCACTTTTATTCTCATGCAGTATTTTGATGTAACCATGAACAACCTGACGCTTTTTGCACTCGTTCTCGTGCTCGGAATGATCGTCGATGATGCGATCATCGTTTTGGAAAATGTGCATCGTTATATGGAACAGGGAATGTCTCCCAGAGAAGCATCGATCAAAGGAACGCAGGAGATCATGTGGCCCATCATCGGAGCGATTTCAACTACTGCGGCAGCATTTCTTCCCATGTTGATGATGGAAGGAATGATGGGAAAATTCATGCGCGTCTTCCCGATTGTTGTCTCCATGGCATTGTTTGCTTCTCTTTTTGAAAGCCTGGTCATCCTTCCCTCTCATATCGCTGATCTTTCCAAACCGATCCAGCCGGATAAGAAAAAAAGCAGACTTTACGAATTTTTAGTAACGCGATATAGAAAGACGATCAAAAAATTTCTGAAACACAGAATTCTTTCCGTATTGGGAATTGTTCTCGCTTTGATCCTGGCTATTATGACCATTGGCTTGCGGCTCGTAAAAGTGGAATTTTTTCACAGACAGGAATCGCAGACAGTTGTCCTCAAACTACAGACTCCGGTCGGGACAAACCTCGATAAAACCAACGAAGTCGTTACTTCCATTGAAAATTTCATCATGAATATGGAGCAGAACAGCAATGTGGAGGCGATCGTAACTTCTGTCGGATATCTGGTTGAGAATAATCAGCGTTCGATGATGACTTCCAATGCTCAAATGTCCATCGATCTGGTCGATGCTGATAAAATGACTTTTTCACATGATGAAATTAAAGATGAGGTCAGGGAATTTCTGGATAATCTGCCGGGACTTTATTCCTACAAATTTGCCATTCCGCAGGATGGACCTCCAACCGGAAAAGATGTCGAGATCCGCATTAAAGGCGAAAAACTCGAGCGACTTGAATATATCGGAGAGATCGTGAAATCCGAACTTGAGAAAATTCCCGGAGTTGTGGACATCGAGGACAGTTTCAAGGAAGGAAAGAAAGAAGTTAAAATTTATCCCAAACATAATAAACTCGCTCTTTACGGTTTAAATGTTGCCCAACTTGCCAGAGTTGTACGCACTGCATCTTACGGTTTGAAAGTTTCGGAATATCGCGGGGACGGTGTTGATGAATATGATATTATTGTGCGTTTGAAGGAAGAACAGATCAAGAACCTGGAAGATTTGAAGAATTTGCGTATCCGCTCTCAAAGAGGTGATCTGATCAAACTGAAAGAACTGGCAGATTTTGAGATCACTTCCGGACTTTCCCAGATAGATCATTATGGCTCCAAACGAGTGATCACCATTGCCGGAACAAATTCGTATTATAAAGTTGGTGAGAAAAATAAAAAACGAACAACCGACGAAGTTACACGCATACTTTTAGGAAACAAATTGACCGGCGAAAAGGGAATTCTCGTCGATTTTGAAAAACGATTTCAGGGTTATAGAATGGAGTTTGGTGGTGTTGCGGAAGAACGAAATAAATCTTTCAACTCATTATATATTGCATTTGGAATCGCTATTCTGATCATCTTTGCTATCCTCTCCACTATTTTCAAATCTTATGTGCAGCCGCTGATCGTGATGTTCACTATTCCTTTTGCTTTGATCGGAGTTATTTTCGGATTATTTGTTACCGGTTTGCCGTTTTCTCTCGGAACTCTTGTTGCTGTTGTTGCCTTGGCAGGAGTTGTCGTGAACGACTCACTGGTTTTGGTCGATTTCATAAATAAGGAACGGGAAAAAGGAATCGATCGCTGGAACTCGCTGATAAATGCCGGAGCGATCCGTTTGCGACCGATCATCCTGACGACAGTTACTACAATCGGCGGTTTGATGCCAATGATGCTGTCCACCGCGAAATCGGTGAAAGACTGGAAACCGATTGCTGTCAGTATGAGTTTTGGTCTTGCTTTTGCCACGATGTTGACGCTTTTTGTTATTCCGGTAATTTATTCAATTGTCGATTCTCTCTTTGGAAGATTGAAACTGACCAGGTTTAAAAGTCATCAGAGTTACGAGGAGTGTGTGGTAGAGGATTAGTTGTACTAGTAAAATCAGTTGAATTAGTTGAATCGTGAAAAAACCTTCTGAACGGTCTCTACCAGCGGAATTCTTTCACCTGACATGCGGAATGGTTGATTTTTTGAATTAATATATGAATTTCCTCTCATAACTTAAATCAAGATCAGCCAAAACTAACTTAACTAAAGTTTTTATTTTTATGATATTCCAATACTATTCATGTAAGTTAATACCTTATTAATCACCTTTAACTGATATCAAAAAAAATATTTGACGCAAAATACAGATAAATTTCTTTTGCACAAAATCGAATTCAGGAGTTTGAATGATGGAATTCTTAAAAGAAAAGATGAATTACCTTTTCAAAACTGATAAAGGATTGATCCTGATAAATATGGCGATCCTCTCGCTTGTTTCAGCTGTTTTCGGAACGCTTTCCGGTCCGCTGAAAGAATGGGGAGTCGGAGATATAACAATGAAATTTCTCGGAATGGATCTGCAGCCGCAGGAAAGAGAAGGAAGGATCGTCATTCTCTATCATGCTATTGCTGTAACTTTCACTGCACTACTTACTTACTTGATCATCGAAGCCATTCCGCTGGAAAAAAGAATGAGAAACCGTATCCGCAGTTCGATCACTCTGGGCTATCTGCTGACTGTCATTTTCGGACTCGGTTTCGCTTATTGGGGTCATAACTGGGCTTTTCATGGATTATTCATCGCAGGATTGACCATCGTTTTTTACGCTGGACTTTTATTGAGTATTGCTCTCTGGCCTCGCAAAAAAGAATATCGTGAAACAAATAAAGATTATTCTCAAACTAAAAAACATATTCCATTAGAACGAACTGCATTCTTCGTCATGGCAGTTGCCATGCTTGGTTCTGCAGTTTTCGGAGCAGTCGCCGGAGCCAATTTCGGAAATGGTTTTGAAACATTTCTGGCAGAAGATGGAGTGCGTCATGTTCATCACACAAAACTGGAACTGGCAGTCATCGGACATCTTCACATTATGCTGACTCTGATCGGAATTGCAACAACGCTTCTTATTGGACGCTGGTTCGACTGGAAAGGAATTACGCATAAGATCGGAATTCCTTCACTCATCTGGGGAACGATTATCATTACGATCGGCGTTTGGCTTGTTGTTCCTTATCAACTTTATGCTCATTTGATCATTTATGTGGGAGCAGTTTTTTCTATGTTCGGAGCCTTGATGCTGGTTATTTTCGGTTGGGGAAAACTGATCAGGGAAGGAACGAAAGATATTTCCAAACCGAATATTTTCCAGAAAATAAAAGCACTGCTTTCCGATTCATTGAAATTCGGAACGCTCTGGCAGATGGTTTTTATGAATTTCTGTGTGAGCGGGATCGGGATTTTTATGGCAGTCAAACTCGAAGAAATCTTCCGGGTTATCCCGTTTCGAGAAGAACGCATCACTCTCACCGGACACTGGCACATTCTTTCTGTTCTGACTGCAACAATCGTGTTGATGTACATTGTTTCCAAAATTTTTCCTTTAAAAAAAACAATCGGAAACATCTTCGGTTGGATCATCATTCTCGCATCTGATCTGGCTTTTGCCATGATTACGATTTTCAGCATCAAGCGTTTGTGGGTGATCGAAGAAGCACAGGAAGTGATGGTGAAAACAGTTCATTTTTTCAGTGAGATCGGTCTCGGATTATTACTAACTTCGCTGGGAATTTATATGGTTATCCGCTTGCTCGATTTTCTAAAGAACGCTAAAGCATAGAACCTTCAGAATGGTCTCTGCCAGAGGAATTCTTGCACTCGACCTTCGGAATGGTTAGAATAAAAAAACTTAAATCAAGACCGCTGAAGTGAACTTAATTCAAGTTTTTCAGTTTAGGAAAAAAGGGAAGAAAATGAGAAAATTTCTTAAAAAATATTTCATCTTTATTTGTTTATTAATTATTTTCAGTTGTAGTGAAATCCCGGAAGATATCGATCCTCAATCAGTTCCGTTCAATTCTACGGTAAATGAAAATGATTGGATTCTTGTTCCAAAAGGAGAATTCATTTCCGGCTTGAATGAACATGAGGAAGAAGTTCCTTACGACTACGAAATTATGGTCACGGAAGTTACTTATTCTCAATACTCAGAGTATCTGAATTCTGCAGAAAATGACGATTTAATCCAAATAGAAGACGGCTTTGTGAAAGGTTTCTATGATGGAGATGAATTTCGTAGAATGCGGCATGAGATCGAGATTAAAGAAGGGAATTATATCTATTATGATCTGAATGGAGTCAAATGCCGCATGAAATATGAAAACGGGATTTTTTCAGTCAAAGATGGATATGAACGATTTCCTATTGCTTATGTAAGTTGGTTCGGGGCAAATGCTTATGCCGAATATTACGGATATGATCTGGCATCTCTGAAAGAATGGGAAAAAGCAGCACGAGGAAGCGACAAAAGAACTTATCCCTGGGGATTTGAAGAGCCGACTCCGGATATAGCCAATTATCATCACAGCAAAGATCCGTTCGATCATGAAAATGCTGCAACTCCGGTGGGATTTTATAATGGTTTGAAGCACGGAGATTTCCAAACCCGAAACAATAAAAGTCCGTATGGCTGTTATGACATGGCAGGAAATGTCGCTGAATGGCTGGGAACGCTCCAGCATGGAAGTCATCTGCGGTTGATCTACGGCGGCAGTTTCATGGAATACGGATATAATCTGCGTTCATTCACAGAGAATTCTGCGGTGCCGGAATATTGCAGTTTCCAGGTTGGATTTCGCTGCACACGAAAAGTTACTAAATCCAAGACAGACAAAGTTAACCACGAATTGTCACGAATTAGCACGAAGAATCTCGAATGAAAAATTTATTTCAAAACTTAGATGCATTCACATTCACTCTTTTATAATTCGTGGAAATCTGTGTTAATTCGTGGTTTCAAGACTATTCGTTTAAACACTAAATAAGGAAATAGAAGTTGATAAAGTTTTACATTAAACTGCTGAAAGCTCCTCAAACCGGGCTT
This sequence comes from uncultured Candidatus Cloacimonadota bacterium, assembly GCA_964521025.1. Taxonomy (GTDB): domain Bacteria; phylum Cloacimonadota; class Cloacimonadia; order Cloacimonadales; family TCS61; genus DRTC01. Next base: position 9,796 of record CAZFPK010000049.1, read on the forward strand.
CTGCTTTTTACCTCGATTGCCGGTTACCTGGCTTCGTCCGGGCAACTTCCGATTGGATCGGTTATTCTGGCAATGTTGGGAATGGTTTTAGCAATCGGCGGTGCAACTGCTTTGAACATGTCTTTTGATGAAGATATCGATGCGAAGATGAAACGCACGGAAAATCGTCCTATTCCAAAGGGAATTCTCACTTCAAGAAATTCTCTGGTTTTTGGCTGGATTCTGATCCTTATTGGTTTGATCGTCGCTTTCCTGATCCAACATTTATATTGTTTGATCATCGCTTTCGGAGTTTTTTTCAATTACATAATCTACACTTTATGGCTGAAAAGAAGATCTCCTTTATCCATCATTTTTGGAGGATTAGCAGGCGGAATGCCGATCCTGGGAGGAAGAGTTCTGGCAACCGGGAATGTCGATTTAACCGGACTTTTGATGGCTCTCGGAATTCTGTTCTGGATCCCTACTCATATTCTTTCGCTGGCAATGAATCATTCCGAAGACTATCGCATCGCCGGAGTTCCCACCATTCCCAATAAATTCGGATTCACCAAAACACGATATTTCATTACTTTCGCAAATATTATCGCTGTTCTGATTTTTATGTATATTTGTCTGCTGTTGGAAATATCGAAAACTGGAATTTATATATTGCTTTTTGGAAGTGTAATCTTGATCATTACTTCGTTGATCATCATTTTCAAGCCATCCAAAAAAGCAAATTTCTATTTGTTCAAATTCGCATCACTTTATATGTTGATCGCGATGATCATTATGATGATGAAATGACCCTGAAAAAGTTTCTTACAATATTTCATTCACTTAACTCTTTCAGGATTAGAAAGTTTGTCTTGAACCTTTTACTTTGAAAGGGCTAAAAATTGAGATAATCGTGAAAGAAGCCTTTTCAAAATAGCAATAATAGGCAAAAAGCCGTAATAAAAACAGGAGGAAAAAAATGTATGAAACAATCAAAGCCATGACCTTTCTTGATCGTGGAATTTTGTTGCTAACCGGATTAATAGCGATTTATATGCTATTTTATTTATCAAGGAAAAAAGAGAGAACAGAAAATATCTTCTTTTTTATTTCTTTTTCCGTGCTGCTGATAGCAGGTTTGATCCTGATCTTCTCAAGTTGGAATTCATTGCTTTCACCATTTGTAGCAGTAGTTGCGGGATTGATCCCGTTCGGATTGGCACTCGGATTGATCAAAAGATTCTATCCGAAATTGTTCGTTCCGTATTTGATAGTTTTAGTAGTCGGACTTGTCTGGATCGCAGTTGCGAAAATCGGGCAGGTGATGTGCAAAGGCAGTATCGCACTTCCGCTTTTCCACGCGATTGCAGGTTTGACGATCTTCGCCGTGCCAATCCTGGTCGTTGTATCCAAAAAAGTTAAAACCGGATTTATCAATGTTACGATCGGCGGAACTTTGATAGGACTCGGTGGTATTGCTCTCGCTTTCATAAAAGGTGGAAAACAGTTATTGTTCTTCTCACCTCTCGTTGTGCTGACGATCCTCGCTCCGCTCCTTTTCCTGACCGCTCTTTTCTTTGCTCTCGGTTTGACCAAAGGAGCTGAAACTTGAATTAAATTTACTTCAGCAAACTTGATTTAAGTTTCTACAACCTGGTTCCAAAATTCCGATTTGGAATCAAAAATAGAAAAAAAACCGTTTTAGGAATTCTCATGTGTCTGTGGATTCCAAAGTAAAATTCCGGATCAATTGCATTCTTCTAAACATTTTGGGGAATAAGAAGAAAAAGGTTCATGATTTAAAACTTAAGTCAAGATCGACTAAAGCCGACTTAACTCAAGTTTCAACAAAATGAAAAAACTACTCTCATTTTATAGCATTGGAGGAGTGATCTTCATTTTCTCCAGTGCTATTTATCGTTTATTACCGCATGTTTTGGAAGGTCTTACAACAGAATTTGAAACTTACCATTGGATTGTTTTGATCTCTTTTTTGATCATCATGATCGTTGGAAAAGGGATTTTTGCCATGCATCGCGGATTCGTTCCCAGAGTGATCAGCAGGTCGGAGATATTGATTTCAGAAGGCAAACTGCTCGATCGTCTGTTAGCACCGCTTTTTTGCATGGGATTTTTCAAAGCACCGAAAAAAAGAATGATCATTTCATATACAATGCTGGTTTTGATCATCACTTTTATTATCAGCGCTTCCAAAATTGCACAACCCTGGCGCGGAATTATCGACCTGGGAGTTGTAATCGGGCTTTCGATGGGAATTGTTTCGTTGGTTATTTTATCGATAAGAAGATGAATTGGTTGAATTCCGGAAAAATCAAAAACTCCAATTAATGATAATTTCAGTTGATTTTGATTCAAGGTTTTCAAAGAAAAACTTAAGTCAAGACCGGCTAAAGCCGGCTTAACTCAAGTTTTGAATCTTAAAATGCAAAAATAATCCCACCAATATGAAACATATTTTTCATTTCAGCGCTTTTCATATATTTCCCGCGATAAGAAACTCCCCAATGCCGGCTGAAATAGATATTCAGCATACTCGAAGCAATATCATAATAATCGTTCTCTTTTAGATCGACCTTACCGTGATATTTCAGTTTTAGTTCCACAAAATGATAAAATGTGATTTTGAAATTCAATCCGGCTAAAGCATAAGATGCATCATCATCTGCTTCTTCGTTGACAACAAATTCAGGTGGACCAGGACCGGGATTCGGCATAGTAAATCCAATATCTCCTCTGATCATATCTTTTTCAAACCCTAACCAGGGCAGGAATGAATATTTTATCTTATCATCACCAAAATAGAAATATCGTCCTGCTCGCAAATAAGGTGCATAAATATTTTGCGATAATTCAAAATCGGAGAACGGCTCGATCTCGTTTGATTTTGTATCCATCGTCAGGAATTCCATTCCGGTTCCAACTACATATTTGCCTTTCTCCGTAACTCCCGGATAATAATCAAAAATGAAATGCGTTCCCCATAAACTGCTGTAATTCAAATCCTCGGAATTATAGACAAAAGCATTCCATTGATATTTTTCAGGATTGACCATCTGAAAATAAAAACCTTTGAATAAGGAATTATCCTTCAAAGTTAATTCATCCGGACTTCCTTCGACTGTTCGGCTAATATCATTTTCAATAGTTCCCAGATATGGTGTAATTACACGAATTGTTTTAGCGGAAATGTAACAAAAAATTAAAAATGAAGCGACTAAAAAAACGACCATTTTTTTCATGATTATTTCTCCCCCTTTTTTAATAAAGTTTATGAAAAAGTTAAGTTATTTCCGACAGTTCCCAAATTTTTAATTTGAAACATTTTAAATCTCTGCGATATTTAGATTTTTTTATTGACATTAAAAAGTACAATTTCCGGATAAGTAATGAAGTTAAAGAGGAGAATTCAAATGAAGATCATCGATTTAAATGAAAAATATCACCAAACTTATTTCTGCTGCTTTGAAGATTGGTCGGATGAAATGAAGGAAGCAGGAGACCATAAACAGAATTGGTTTGAGAAAATGAATGAGAAAGGATTACGCGTAAAACTTGCTCTCGATGATAAGGAAAATGCTTGTGGCATGATCCAGTATTTACCAATCGAATATTCTTTTGTGGAGGGAAAAGACCTGTATTTTATTCCCTGCATCTGGATTCATGGCTATAAAAACAAAGGTGTCGGTAATATGCAAAAAAAAGGAATAGGAAAAGCGCTACTCAAAGCAGCGGAAGAAGACGCAAAACACATCGGAACAAAAGGAATCGCTGCTTGGGGACTTGCTCTTCCGTTCTGGATGAAAGCATCCTGGTTCAAGAAAAGAGGATTCAAAAAAGCAGATAAAATGGGAATGCAGGTTCTTATGTGGAAACAATTTTCCGATGATGCTGTCGCTCCGAAATGGATCAAAGAGAAGAAAAAACCCGAGAAAATTCCCGGGAAAGTTACGGTTACTTCCTTTTATAACGGTTGGTGTCCAGCGTATAATATTGTTCACGAGCGGGCAAAACGAGCAGTTTCGGAATTTGGAGATAAAGTAGAATTCCGAGTAATTAATACTTTTGAGAAAGCAGTTCAGGAAAAATGGGGACATTCCGATACTCTCTTTATCGATGGAAAAAAAATTCAAACCGGACCTCCGCCTTCGTTTGAGAAGATCAGGAAATTGATTGGGAAGAGGGTGGAGAAGTTGTAGAAAATTCAGTTTACCGTTTAAAGAAAAAACCTTATGGATATTTTTCCTTACAAAATTTCAACGAAGAAGGATCATCTTCCGTGTTTGAGTTTTCTTACCATTTGAAAGTTTATAAAAATACAATCCCGGATTAACAATTTTTCCATTTTCATCTTTTCCATACCAAGAAATTGAAGATTGATCACAGTGTCCGGCTTCTGACGGATTGGATATTGAATATTTTTTAATCCGTTGTCCCTTGATATTGTAAATGGAAATCTCTGCGTCCTCTCCGCTCTCTGCGGTAAAGAAATAAATTGTAGTTGAGGAGTTAAAGGGATTTGGATAATTCTGCTTCAATTCAAGTTTAGAAAGATTTTGCAGTTCTGATTCATCAACCTTGATATTTATCTCTCCGGAAGATAAAACTGCATAATGAATACCAAACCAATCCGCTCCGGTATTGACCAGCATACTGTTTTCACCCTCGAGGATATTGATATTTGAGAGAAGATGCATATCTGCGTAATCACCTAAATTAGCATTGAAAATATCACCGGGACCTAAAATAGTCGTTCCATTAAAAGCGATGTATTCGGTAGGACCATGTACCGGATCACTCGCTTGAGTTAAAACCAGTAAATCTCCATCATCTGCTACCATCGGACTCTCGAAAAAAGTAGTTGAAGAAGCATTTTGTAAAGATTCTGCTCCATCATTGATCATCACGGTTGCAAACGGAAGAGACGGTTCTTCAAAAAGTACGATCAAAAAACTCAAATAACATTGAGCAATATTAGCAGTCGAGTATTGATAGTCTCCATTTCCATCGATGTAAGCTGTCACATCCCAACGGTAATAACTTAAGAAATATATCGAACCATCAGGATCAATGACTTGAGCTGGAATTTGAGGTAAATCGTTTCCATTGAATATTGATGACGCTTCTGTTTCATAGTCTTGCCAGGCAGTAACAGCGAAATATGCCTGAATAATTGTTGCCCCGGCAGGTATATTGGAAATTGTGATAATATCTGCCGGATTATCAATACCACCCAATACACTCGTAAAAACATTAACTTCTCCGTTCCCTGACCAACTGAAAAACGGCGTTAACGGCGAATCCCCGTCTAAACGATCGTTTGCATTTACCTGCATTTTGCCTTTTGGGATAATGCTGCTTTGAGCAAAAATAATAACTGAAAAAACCAGGAAAATAAAGATGAGAATTTTTTCTTTCATCGTAAATACCTCCTTCATTTTTTAGGTTAAATGATACACTATAACATAACTGATTTCAAAAACTCCTTAAAATCTCAGAAACATCTTATTTAAAGGGAAAATTTTGTGTCAAATTGTTTTTGCTTTTTTTATTATAACAACCGTGGTTTTGACAACAGAGGTTGTTATTATCAAATTATTCCTAAATTGCTTTTGGGAATATAGTTGTTTGTGAACTTTAATTTCAATAAAATGATTGATAATTTATCCCTTTATTTATTCTTATAAGAAGATATTATAATTTATTTTGAAGAGAATTATAAAACAAAAAAATCTTATTACTTTACAATAAATATGTATTTTTTTTTAGAGACAAAAGAGTATTTATAAAAAAGTAAACACAGTCTTTATGGAGTAAAATTTGGAAAGTAAAAAAGCATTAATAAATAAAAAACTCAAAATAGGATATAAAAGAACCTGTAATTGCTCAAGAACTCACATCAATTGTTTAACAGCAAAACAGTGGCTAAAAAACCAGATCGGTGTTTGGCAATTTCTTTATGAAAAACGCGATGTCCGCGATAAAGAGAAACATCCAGCTACATTTCCTATTTCTTTAGCGAAAAAGTGCATTGAACTTTTTAGTCACGAAGGTGAGCTGGTTTTAGATCCGTTTGTTGGTAGTGGAACAACTCTTGTTGCAGCACAAGATTTAAACAGAAATGCAGTTGGTTTTGATTTACATAAGAAATATATTGAACTTTGCAATTCAAGATTAGTTGCAGATAATATATTTAATAATTCAAAGCAAATTGCTATACAAGATGATGCAAGGAATATTGAAGAATATCTTGAAGATGAAACTATCAGTTTAATTTTGACCTCACCTCCATATAGCAATTTATTAAATAGAAAACGAAAAAATAAGTCCAGACGAGATAGAAATAATGAACAACTTAATAAAATCGAACAATACTCCCAAGATGATAGAGATTTAGGAACCTATGAAATAAATAAATATACAAAAGCAATGGGAAATATTTATGAGCAACTATTACCATTATTAAAAATAAAAGGTCATTGTATAATCAATGTTCCAGATATGTGGTGGGAAAATAAGAGAATTACAATTCATATTTCTGTTATTGAAGAATTAAGAAAACGAGGTTATGAGTTAAGAAATACAATAATCTGGGATAGAACAAATATTGTTAATAGAATTGGTATCTTTGGTTGGCCAAGTAATTATATCACAATGGGAACAACATTTGAATATTTACTTGATTTTTGGAAACCACCAAAAATAAAATATTAGGAGCGAAGATATGGAATTATTCACAAAAGATCAATTAATTAAGGAACTTCAAAAAATAAAAGCGAGTGGTTGGATTAAAAACGCCAGACCAGGAAATGTTGGTGGTATTGGAAATACTTTAGAAGATTTATTATGTATCGAAGAAAATAATCTCCCAATTCCAAATGCTTCAGAGTGGGAATTGAAAACTCAAAGAATAAGCACATCTTCTTTAACAACTTTATTTCATATGGAACCTTCACCAAGAGCATTGCGTTTCGTTCCTCAAATATTTCTATTAAACTATGGTTGGAAACATCAAGAAGCAGGTCTAAAATATCCTCAAAATGAAATGAGTTTTAGACAAACAATCAGCGGAAGAAATCGAAGTGATCGAGGATTCAAAGTTGTAATTATTAGAGATGAACAAAAAGTTTTAATATCTTTCGATGCTAATTCAGTTTCGGAAAAACACTCTAATTGGCTACAATCTGTTAAAGATAGAATTGGATTACATGAACTAAATCCACAACCTTATTGGGGTTTCAACGATCTTTTTCATAAAGCCGGAACTAAATTATTGAACTGTTTTTATGTTCAAGCAAAGATCAAGAGGATTGAAGGGATTGAATTTTATCATTATACAGATATAATGATGTTACAAAATTTAAGCATCTATAAATTTCTATCAGCATTGGAGAATAATGATATTTTAGTAGATTTTGATGCAAGAACAGGACATAATCACGGAACTAAATTTCGTTTAAGACAAAATAAATTACCTGATTTATATGATAATGTTACAATAATTTAACTAAAAGATATTTTTTACTTCCGAATTTTTCAAAAACTTCGGAAGTTTTTTTAGAATGTAAATCCCTCCCCATCAAATCCAATCTCAATTTTCTTTCCCGTCACAATCTTCCCTTCCAGCATTTCGATTGCCGGTTTATTCTCGATCTCTTTCCGGATAACTCGTTTGCGTGATCGTGCTCCAAACTATTTATTAAAAGATTATCTATAAATATTTTTTCTATGTCCCACTGAAACGATCAGAATAGTCAGTTTCTTATGTTCGATCTCATAAATGATCCTGTAATTTCCAATCCTGATCCTGAATGCATTGCTTGCTTTAAGTTTTCGGGAATTCTTTGGTCTTGGTTCTTTTGCTAAAGCTCCTATCGAATTAATTAATCTTGTTCGATACCGTGTATCTATTTTCGTAAATTTCTTTTAATGCATCATCAAAGAGAATTGGTCTGAGGGAGTGGCTTTTATCTTATCGTATTCTGTTATGTCATCTAATTCTTCCAATGCTTTTAAAATCTTCTTCCATACTTTCATAGGTAACAGCACTGCTTTTTAATGATTACCTTCATCAACCAGGTATTCCAGATGAAAATATTTTGCATAATTCCTCCACCAAAATTCATTCTTTAGACACGAGTATAGATTTCATTATTTAGTTTACCTTTCAATAACAAAACTTAGTTTATTTATTCAAACTTAGGAAGTCATCATTTCAGATATCGAATCTTTCCCCATCAAATCCAATCTCAATTTTCTTTCCCGTCAAAATCTTCCCTTCCAGCATCTCGATCGCCAGTTTATTCTCGATCTCTTTCTGAATAACTCTTTTCAAAGGACGCGCACCGAATTGCGGATCAAAGCCGAGTTCTGCTATTTGAGAAATCGCTGAATCTGTAAATTCTATTTCGATATTCTTGTCTTTTATGCGTGACTTAAGAAGATTCAACTGTAATTCTACTATCTTTTTTATCTGTTCTTTATCAAGTCTGTGGAAAATAATGATATCGTCGAGACGATTGAGAAATTCCGGTCGGAAATATTGCTGGAGAGATTCCTTCAGTTTGGATTTGATTTCGGTTTCCGGTTTATCTCCCATTTCATAAATAAATTGAGATGCTACATTAGAAGTCATTATTATTACGGTGTTTTTGAAATCAACAGTTCTGCCTTTTCCGTCTGTTAACCTGCCATCATCGAGAATTTGCAGGAGAACATTGAATACATCATGATGAGCTTTTTCGATCTCGTCGAAGAGGATATTGCTGTAAGGTTTTCTGCGAACTGCTTCCGTCAAATATCCACCCTGTTCATAACCGACATAACCGGGAGGAGCACCGATCAGACGAGCAACTGAATGTTTTTCCATAAATTCGCTCATATCGATGCGAATGATGGATTTCTCTGAATTGAAAAGGAATTCTGCCAGAGTTTTCGCCAGTTCGGTTTTGCCAACTCCGGTCGGTCCCATAAAAAGAACAGAACCGATCGGTTTATTTTCATCGGAAAGTCCGCTGCGTGATCTTCTGATCGCATTGGAAAGAGCAGCGATTCCTTCTTTCTGACCAATTACTCGCTTGGAGAGAACATTTTCCATTTTCACCAATTTTTGCAGTTCGCTCTGCATCAATTTACTGACCGGAATTCCAGTCCATTTTGCCACAACTTCTGCGATCAGTTCTTCATCGATGTGTTCTTTGAGTAGTTGCTGATCTTTGGGAATTTCCTGCAATTTTGTTTTGAGAGTTTCCAGTTCTTTTTGTTTAGATGTCAGCACGCCATATTTCAGTTCGGAAACTTTTCCCAATTCACCTCTGCGTTCGGCAATTTCCGCTTCCGCTTTGATGTTATCGATTTCTTCCGAAAGAATGCTGATCTGTTTGAGCAGGTTTTTCTCAAATTCCCAACGAATTTTCATATCGGATTGAGTCTGTCGTAATTTTCCCATTTCTTCGGAAATATTTTTCAAACGCTCTTTACCGGAAGCATCTTTTTCCTTTTTCAAAGAAAGTTTCTCGATCTCCAATTGTCGAATTTTCCTTTCAATCTCATCGAGTTCGATTGGCATAGAATTGATCTCCATCCGCAAACTGGCACACGCTTCATCCACCAGGTCGATGGCTTTATCCGGCAGGAATCTATCCGAAATATAACGGTTGGAAAGAACTGCTGCTGAGACCAGAGCATTGTCCGTAATCTGAACTCCGTGATGAACTTCGTATTTTTCCTTGATCCCGCGCAGAATGGAAATCGTATCATTCACATCCGGCTCATCGACCAGAACCGGTTGGAATCTCCTTTCCAGAGCCGCATCTTTTTCGATGTATTTGCGATATTCATCGAGTGTAGTTGCTCCCACACAATGAAGTGTTCCTCTTGCCAGAGCGGGTTTCAGCATATTGGAAGCATCGACCGCTCCTTCTGCTGCTCCAGCTCCGACAACTGTGTGCAATTCATCTATGAACAGAATGATCTTGCCTTCTGCTTTCTCTACTTCCTTTAAAACTGCTTTCAAGCGGTCTTCGAATTCCCCTCTGAATTTCGCTCCTGCCAGAAGTGCTCCCATATCGAGTTCCACAATATCTTTGTTTTTCAGATTATCCGGAACATCATGGTCTATAATTCGTCGTGCCAAACCTTCCACAATCGCCGTTTTGCCAACTCCCGGATCGCCGATCAAAACAGGATTGTTCTTTCTTCTGCGAGACAAAGTCTGGATAGTTCTACGAATCTCATCATCTCTCCCGATAACCGGATCGAGTTTTCCCAATCTTGCCAGTTTTGTCAGGTTGCGCGCATATTTTTCCAATGCCTGGTATTTAGATTCCGGGTCTTGATCCGTTACTTTTTGCAAACCTCTTAATTCCTTCAAAACCATCAGAATCCGGTTTTTATCGATCTTGAATTTCTTCAAAATATTCGTGATCTTACTTTTCTCGACCATTCCCAAAAGCAAATGTTCCACACTGACATAATCATCCTGCAGGTCTTTGGCTTCTTTTTCTGCCTGCGTTAAAATTTTGTTCGATTCCTGTGAAATCGTTATTTGATAAACACCACTAATCGCTGGAATTTTCTGGATTTCAGAGGAAATTTCATTTTTCAAAGCAGAAACATCGACATCGATTTTCTTTAATAAAGAAATAAGAAAACTCTCTTCATCCGAAATCAAAGCAGATAACAAATGAAGCGATGTTATTTCCTGATTGTTATTCTCTTCGGTTATCTGCCTGGCTTTTTCCAGGGCTTCTTGAGATTTTACAGTTAACCTGTTTAGGTTCATGAGCCCTCCTTTTAAACAGCGAATAACTACTGATAATTTGCATTCGCTTATTTTCATCGCCAATCAGGGGATTTGTAACGATGAATAAACAGTTATTCCTCGTCTCAAAGCAGGAGCTTTGAGTTACAGTGACAAGATAATCCTTATCCGATGCTTGCCAACAAGTTTTTTAGCACTCTCCTGAAAAGACTGCTAATTTTTATTTGACATTCTTTTTTTTCGGATTATGTTATCTGCGTGAATCAGAATTAAAGGAGGAAAGAAAAATGAGACACTTACCTATAAGACGAAATAGAAGGGATTTTTTCCCGATGATGTCTGTCTTTGATAATTTCTTCAATAATTATCCGGAAGAAGATAAAGACAGGGAAAATGTACGAAGAATGGCGATCGATCTGGTCGAAAATGACAAAGATTATGAAGTCGTGGCTAACCTTCCCGGCATCAAAAAAGATAATATCAAGATTTCCATAAACGATAACGAACTCGTGATCGATGCTAAACAGGAAGAGAAAAAGGAAGAAAAAAAAGATTCTTACTACAGATGTGAGCGCTACAGTGGAAACTATCGTAGATCGCTTACTCTTACCGATCACTGTGATTCTGATAAGATCAAAGCCAAGTTCGAAGATGGTGTTCTGAATCTGACAATTCCAAAAAAAAAACCTGTTCCTGCTAAAGAAATCAAAATCGGGTAAAAGCGATTCTAACAGAAGCCGTAAGAAATTACGGCTTCTTTTTTTGACAAAAATACCACCGATTTTTTTTTGTAACTAAAATCAGTAGAAAACATTGAATAAAGAAAGTGATTTTTAATATTTAATTTTAAAAATTGGAGGAATTTATGTTTCACAGAAAAAATTTACTGCTCATTATTATTATATTCGCAAGTCAAATATTTGCACAGTTGCCCATTACGAAAGATAATAAAAGTCCTTTTGTCGATGTTGTGAAGAATATTCGCGAATCAGTAGTAAACATCCAGGTCGATTATGAAGTCAAAACCGGAACAAGAGGAAATTTTCCATTTGACGATGAATTTTTTAAATTCTTTTTCCCTGATCAATTTCGCAATCCGCAACCGAAAAGTCGTCGATCAATGCAAATGGGAAGCGGTTTTATCTTTAACAGAGACGGAAATGATGTTTTTATCATCACGAACAATCATGTAGTGGAAAATGGCGAAGATGGAAAAATAACTGTTACTCTTGCCGACAAAGCCAAATATGATGCGGAAATAGTTGGTCTTGATTCTGCATCAGATATAGCACTTATTAAGATAGAAGTTGGAAATGATGATGAAGTTACAATTGCTCCTTTGGGTGATTCCGACGAAATCGAGATCGGAGATTGGGCGATCGCGATCGGAAATCCCTTCGGACAACTCGGATTGGAAAGAACTGTTACGGTAGGAGTTATATCTGCAACTGGTCGCTCCAATTTACATTTTGGAAATGACTCTCCGACTTTCCAGAACTATATCCAAACAGACGCTGCTATAAATCCCGGGAATAGTGGTGGTCCACTCGTTAATATCAAAGGAGAAGTAATCGGTGTGAATGCCGCCATAACCAGCACGAGCGGTGGAAATATGGGTATCGGATTTGCTATTCCAGCTGATTTGACCAAAGAAGTTGTTGATGATCTGATCTCTGAAGGAAAAGTTACGAGAGCTTATTTAGGTATTTATTTGCAGGAGATAACCTCCGATCTGCGTAAAAGCTTCGATCTTGATGAAATTGCCGGTGTGCTTGTCAGTCAGGTGATCGAGGACACTCCTGCAGAAGATGCTGGTTTGAAGAACGGTGATGTGATCATCGAATTTGATCATAAAAAAGTGGAAAATGTTTCTAAATTTATGTTAATGGTTGCCGGCAGTGAGATCGGGAAAAAAATCCCTTTAAAAATCGTGAGGAAGAAAAAAGAAAAAGAACTGGTTGTCGAACTGATTGAAAGACCATCTGAAGACCTTTCGATAGCCAAAGGTACCTCAAATGAAAGCACAGAATGGTTAGGCCTGGAAGTAGAGAGTTTAAATGGTGATTTTGCTAAAAGAAATGAGATCGAAGAAGAAAACGGTGTTGTTATCACAAAAATAGAAAATAATACACCAGCATCGAGTTCAGGTTTAGGAATTGGAGATGTAATCCTGGAAATCAATAATCGTTCAATAGAAGATATAAAAAAATATAAAAACATCCTTAATGAAATACAAGATGAAGATAATGAAATAATCCTCTTTTATGTGAAATCGAAAAGAGGGGGATATCGATTCGTACCGGTGAATGTTGAATAATAGCCACGAAAAAACACAGAAGTCACAAAAATAACAAAAACTTCCGAAGTATCAAAAACTCCGGAAGTTTTTTTTACACCTGCAGAGGGATTTGAATCCCCGTCCGGCAACCGCCGGATAACAGCCACCCGCTCATTGTTGCAGAATTATAT
>CAZFPK010000050.1:0-22951 GCA_964521025.1 uncultured Candidatus Cloacimonadota bacterium
TTCAAATATCGGGATAAAATTATAGATATGATGTATAAAATCCTAAAAGTTAAAGGAAGTATTAGATTATTCTGCTAAACAAAAGATTAAACACATTTTCGTAACATACCATAAACCTTCATATTCCGACTCAAAACATCCTGCATTAGCGGATAGTATTAATCCCATATTTGCTTTGAAAGCATTTAAAAGAAAGCACAAAAATATCAATATAACTGTCTTTAACGGTCACAATCATACAACAGAATATTATATTATTGAAAACATTAAAACATTTGTATTAGGCGGTGGGGGAGCGACTCAATATTTTTCTTCACGAGATAATGATGAGGAGAAGTTTTGGAATAAATTCAATAAAAATAATAAGAAAGAATTATATAACTTCTTGTTGGTCTGTATTGATGGAGATAAAGTAAAATATAAATTCCTTATTTATACGAAATCTGCTAAATTTAAAGTTTTAGAAATATAATTTTGCCCAGATATTTATTCAAGTTTTGATTCTTTGTTATGAAAATACTCAAATCTGGTTAATCATTCAGTTCGTTTTGTTCGCAATTGTTCGCTGTTAATTCTCCCTACTTCTCCGTCGGCACCACGATTCCTTTGATAATAATATTCTGGAAGAAAACAAACACGATAAAAGTAGGAACAGCAGCAATAACAAGAGCAGCAAATCCAACTCCCGCACAACTCCGCTGCATCAACTGGTAGATATGCACCATCATCGTCCACATGCTCTTATCCTGACAAACGATGAAAGCGAACATGAAATTCCGGTAAGCAGCATTGAATGCTCCGAGAGCGATCACAGCCATGATCGGTTTGGAAAGAGACATCGCGATCTGCCAGAAAATACGATGTTCACTCGCTCCGTCGATGGTTGCACTTTCAAACAATTCTTTGGGTAAGGAATCGAAAAATCCTTTCAAAAGGAAAATGAAATAGCCGTCTGCTGCTCCTGGCAGGATCAAAGCAAAAAAAGTGTTTAGGAAATTCAGTTTTTTGAGGAGCAGGAAATTGGGAATTCCCATCACCATCGGCGGAAAAGCCATTGTCAGCATCAAAACAAGGATGATCTTATAAGTCGCTTTCAGTTTAAACCTGCTCATCGCATAAGCAGCCAGCGGATTGATGATCAAAGCCGTCAGAATCGCTAGAAAACAGTAGATTAAAGTGTTCACAATCGCGCGTCCGTTATAGAGCATCACATCCAGAACCATCAGGTAATTTCGCTGCACGAATTCGCGGAAAATCGCTTTTTTGTTTTCCTTGAAGATCTGAAAATCGAATTCCCAGTTATCGATCGCAATTTCCTCAAAATTGGAGTAAACAAGCCCGTAAACAGAATTCAGGTTTTCAATTGAACGGTATTTTTCTTGCAGAAATTGCAGCCAGAATTTCCCTTCTTTTTCAACATCTACTTTCAGGAATTGAGGAGAAACAATTTCTCGCGTGAACTTCAACCAAATCTTCTGATATTCACTATTTTCAGGCAGAGTTTTGGAAGGATAAACATTCATTTCCTTCTTGAAATTCGTGCTGAAACTTTGATTGAAAGAATTGAGATCGAGGTTTCCATTTTCATTTGGATAAACAGTTTTCACAAAATCCAGAAACTCTTTCTGGCAGGTCATCGACAGCGAAATTGAAGAATCTTCTGCTCTTGTTCTAACGAATTCCGACCAATCATTTTGCAACTTTAGATTATTTTGGGGAGATTCAGCAGACAAAACAACATCCTCAAAATCTGAAAATCCTTTTTTATAAATGCGGTTCAATTTTTCGATATTTTTGTATTTTTTCAGCAGCCAATCGCGATAATCGAATTCCACGCTTTTCAGAAAAAGATATTCTGGTGCGATGATATTTTCGATAAAGAAAGTCAGGTCAACCAGCATGGCACCGCTTCTCGGTAGATTTTCCGGAATTGTTATCTCCCGGAAATTAGCATAAAAAGTTTTGTATGTCTCATTCAGCAGTTCGATTTGCGTGTATTTCTGCTGCAGGAATTCACGATACTTCGGGAATGCTTTCGTATCGATGCCGATATGATGAATGTTCAGCGTGTTTTTGATATAATTTATCCAGTGTTTTTGGAGAGGAGAATTTGGAACTTTCCTAGTTAAACAGATATTATTCCAATCAGCGAAATTCGTACCTAGATTCTGATTAAGGAGTTCCAGTTTTCCTCGGTAAGTCGGAATTAATTCGGTTGAGAGGAAATGACCGTCCAGACTGGCGTAAAGTCTGTCAGATTGCGGAACACTTTCCCGAAATTGCTCGTATCTTTCCAGGAAATTTTGATAATCTCCGGTAAAATTCCTGAATAAAATCCCCTTTTCTTCAACTCGAACTTCTTCCCAGGTCGTAACTCCGGTTTTGTATTTCTGATTAAATTTCTCCAAACTTTTATCGCTTTCCTGTTTGATCCCGGATCGAAATTTCCGCTCATTTCTGGGATAAATTCCTCTCCCGAATTGCTCTGCCACATAAAAATCATAAACCGAATATTTTCGGGAAAAATCCTTTTGAAATTCCAGCCAATCCGCAAATTTTTGGGTATTGATTCGGGAGGGAATTTCCAAAAACTCAAAAGAGAGAAATCGATTCTTATACTGCTCAACAAATAAACCGGATTCCTCATTATAACGCGCTTCCGTATATTTTTTGAAGAGTATCTCTTCATTAAAGAAAAACTCTGGGTAAACGCTGAACTTTTTGGAATCCACATTACTCTTGAAGGACGACGAAACCATGATGATAAAAGGATAGATCATCGTGATAGCTCCGATCAACAGCAGCGAGTGGATCGAGATATTCAGCGACCTGATCTTGATCGATTTTCTTCCGACTTTACCGATTATCGACATTTTAAATACCTTTATTAGCAACTAACAAAACGAACAAGACGAACAAAAAAATTGGACTCGACTTCAATCCGGCAACTGACGGAGGGAGTTGAAAACAATTTTTTAGATAACTTTGCATTATTGTTATTTCTTTTTCAAATCAATTATTACAGGTGAATGGTCTGACAATTCGAGCAAATTATTACTTTGCATTACTTTACAGTCTAAAACTTTGTCCATAATATTTTTACTTACAAATAAGTAATCATTTTGCCATGGATATTCACTTTTGTTATGAAAATGAGTTTGAATATGTTCTTTATAAAAGTGCTTTGTGCAATTTACTAATCCAAAATTCTCCAATCGGTCAAAAACAATTTTATGAGACGGAAATTGTCCTTTATACTTTTTATCAAATTGTTCTGAAACATTAAAATCTCCTCCCAATATAATATTCCTTTTCCCCTTATGATTAAGAATTGGTGTCAAATCAGATAAAATATGATGCATTGTAGTTGTTGCATATCCATATGTATCAATCTGTCCGTAAATATTAATAACAGTAACTGTAAATAGATCAGGTATTTTAATTTCTGCTATTATCGATCCTCTCGAGCCATCGAATCGGCTATAAAAGTAAAGTTCCTTATAAATCGGATATTTTGAAATAATGGCAGAACCCCATCTTTTTTTACCATCTATCTGATGATATAACACATTCATTTTATCGTAACTACTTTTTGGAGGGACAATTTCTTGAATAAGTGATATATCCGGATTTAAATCATTGGTCAGATAATCCCAAGCCAATCTTCTCTGCTTTGAGTTCCTTTTCCAAAAATCCATATTCCAAGTTAGTATCTTCATATCTGGTTCACCCTAATACGCTTCAACAGGATTGTTTGAATTACGGTATCACAATAAATCCCGATTGTGCCCATTTTCAAACTTCACAAGTATCAAAAACTTGTTAAGTTTTTAAAACATTTCCTTTTATTCGTTTTTTCTTCATCGTTCGTTTTGTTAGTTTTGCTTGCCAAGTCGAAGCGTAGCGAAGTCTGGTTCGTTGCTATTCCTCATCTCGTATCGACTGTTTTAAATTCCATCCTCGACAATTTCCTCAACTGCAGGATCGTAAATCCCATCAACATAATTCCGAGCATCCAGGCCATTGTGGTTGCAATTCCGAATTTCAAATAAAGATATGCTTTTTCAAAGATGAGCAGGTCAGCCACTTTGGTTGCTTCGTTCGGTCCGCCGAAAGTCATGACCAAAATGAATCCGCTTTGTTGAGCAGACGCAATAAAAGCCGCAATGAACTGGATGATGATCAAAGCTTTCAAATTGGGAAAAACAACATAGATAATTTTCTGGAAAAAATTTGCTCCATCGATATCTGCTGCTTCATAATTTTCATCGGGAATTCCTTTCAAAGCAGCAAGATAGATAAGACAGCCGGGACCGACTCCAGCCCAGATCGTCGGCAAAATAACGCATAACATCGCCAGGTTCTCATCCCGGATCCAGCGACTTTTTTCCAGACCGAGAGTTAATAAAATCTGGTTCAAACCTCCCGCATCAGACGGATCATAGAGTAATTTCCAAAGATAAATAACAATGATCCCGCTAATCACAGCAGGAAGATAATAGATGACTCGATAGATAATTTTTCCGTGCGAAACTTCCTGCAAAAGGATAGCCAGAATGATGGGCGGCAGAAATCCCAAACCGAGTGCAAGTGCCATGTAATAAAGCGTTTTGCCGAGAGCAGCCCACCAGATCGGATCAAATAGAACATCTGCAAAATTCTGCAAACCGATGAACTCCGATTGCCCGACAACCTGGTAATCCTGGAAAGCGATAATGGAACCCATGAACATGGGAACATATTTCCAGAGCAGAATGGAAGCCAGCGCCGGTACGAGCATCAAATAGGCAAAAAAGTATTTTTTCTTCTGCCTGGTTTTGGATAGATAAACATTTTTGGGAGTGAATATCTGCCAGACTTTGTAAAGTGCGAAAAAGAAGATCATGAACACGAATATTGCCACAAACGAAGCGATCCGATTTCTGCGAGTCCTTTCTGTCGGAGAGATTTTTCCGATCATTTTCTCGTTGGTGCGAGCCACTGCTTCATCGAGGATTTCTTTGACCTTTGCTCTTTTTTCCTCCTGCGTATTTCCCAGTTTTCCATTCTCTTCCAAAGAAATGCAGTCGTCGATGGGATAAGTCATGTATTCGTATATTTTCTGACAATTGTGTCCGTAAGGTTCGGGATGACCGTTCTTGATGGCTTCTTCAAAGGTTTCGATCCAGCCGGGAGGAGAGTAACGCAGGTATTCTTCATAACCGTATCTTTTCAGATAAATCGGATTCTGCATGCGTCCGTAACCGGCATCGATCATCACTCTCATGCGGATCTTGCGTGCTTCTTCGCTGTCATAAAACCAGATGAAATTCCAGGCTGCTTCCTTCACTTGTTTTGGATCGCGATCACCGATTCCGCTGTTATTGCTCTCTCCGGCTCCGCTGAAAATTCCCATCATGCGGCAGTTGATCTCCGAACCGCGCACTCCGGTCGGACCTTTTGGCGGCGGAGCAAATCCATAAAGGTTCGGATCGAGGTCTTTCCCGAGGGTCTGCTGGTTCATATAACCCATTTTCATACCGATCTTGCCTTCCGCAAACATGGTCCACCAATCACCTTCGCGAATGACGAATCCCTGCTGGTTCTTCCCTTCTGCATCGATCCATTTAGTAGTGATCATATCGAGATAAAACTGCATCGCATCGATACCGGCACGATCGTTGAAACTGGCATACCATTCTTCCGTTTCAGGATTCTGACGAACTGCTTCTCCGCCTGCACTCCAGAGATAAGTTATCCAATCGTAAGCGGCTTGCGGACCTCCAGCCAGCACGATTCCATAAGTTCCTTCTTCCGGGATGGTCAGTCGTTTGGAATATTCGAGCAGTTCATTCCAATCTTGCGGTGGCTTTTCCGGATCGATTCCAACTTTATGAAAAAGATCTTTCCGATAGAGGAGAACTCGTACCAGAGTTTCATACGGCAGACACCAGACCTGCTCCTTTTCCTCTCCCAACTTTTTCCTTTTGATCACGGGCCAGACCGGTTTTTCAACGCGAAATTCCAGATCTTTTTTGGGAACTTTCTCCAAAAATTCATCGAGCGGATAGAGAAAATTGTTCTGGATATAAGTGTCGGACTGCCGGAAATTCACATAAATAATATCAGGAGAAACGCCACCGGCAATTGCCATCAAAGGAGCAGAATCCATGTCCATGCCTTCGATCGTTATGCCGGAAAAAGAGCGTAATTCTATATCGGGAAATTTCTTTTTGAATGCTTCGATTACAGCCAAATCTGCTTTGGTAAAAGCGTCTGTTCGTTTCGGATCGGGAAGCTGGAAGAGTTTGAGAATGGTTTTTTCTGCAGCATTTAAATTGATAATAAAAAAAATTAAAACGAAAAATATCAGAAACTTTTTTGAATTTAATACAGACACTTTTTTCCTACTCGATTTTTTTGAAGCGATTTGAATTTTGTGAGATTTGAAGTCAAGGAAATTGAGAATCGCTCACGGATCAACACGGATTGAACGGAGGAATAATAAGCACAGAAAAAAACTGAAATCCACCGAAAAACAACGATATTAACTGCAGAAAGTATTAACCTTCTAACAAACTCCGAAGGAGTTCTCTATTTGTAACATTAGATGATTGTAATGAAAAAGAAAACTCATCCGGAGTGAATTATCTTATCTCGAAGCTTCATTTGATTACAAACAGGAAATTCCTGCCGGAATTGAAATTGGGTTCAAGTTTTCTGCTTGACGATAAATTGAAGGAAAAAATCAATCCTAAAAAATAAAAAAGGAACAAAATGAAAATCATTCCCAAACCTGTTAATTTACATATAAATGAAGGATTTTACCGAATCGGAAAAGTCTTGAGAATCAAATCTATTAAGGATGAGAAAATTTGGAAAACTTACTCGATTTTTTCAGAAGAACTTCAGAAATTATCAGAAATATCAATTGAATTCACATCAGAAAAAGAGGTTGACCTGAACTTCTCTTTTGATGAGAAAATTACACATGATGAAGGGTATTCTTTATCTATAAATACAGATGGGATTCAGATCAAAGCCAAAAAACCTGCCGGAATTTTCTATGCCTGCCAGACTTTGCTGCAGATTTTATTTCAGCATTTTCCAAAAATTCCCTTTTGCGAGATCGATGATTTTCCGCGTTTCGAGTGGAGAGGAATGCATCTCGATGTCAGCCGTCACTTTTTCGATGCTGCATTCATCAAAAAGTATATCGACCTGCTGGCTCTTCATAAACTGAATATTTTTCACTGGCATCTGACCGATGATAATGGCTGGAGAATTCAGATCGAGAAATATCCCGAACTGACAAAAATATGCGCCTGGCGGAACGATCTCGAACACATCACCTGGAACAAAAGGCAAGGTCGGGAAGATGAAGCAAAAGGGATTTACGGTGGATTTTATACCAAAAAAAATATAAGAGAAATCGTTGAATACGCTGCGGAGCGTTTCATTTCCATCGTTCCTGAAATCGAAATGCCGGGACACACGAGCGAGGTTTTTGCTGCTTTTCCGGAATTTTCATGCAAAGGTAAAAAACTGACAGTTGCTCCCGGAGGATATTGGCCCAACATGGATATTTTCTGTGCCGGAAATGATGACACTTTCCAATTTCTGAAAAATATCCTGACAGAAGTTTGCGAATTGTTTCCTTCGAAATACATTCATATCGGCGGAGATGAAGCGAACAGAATTTTCTGGAAAGAGTGTCCGAAATGTCAGATAAGGATCGCTGATGAAGGTTTGAAAGACGAAAAGGAACTGCAGAGTTGGTTCATCAGGAAGATTGAGAAATTTCTGCAAACAAAACGAAAGAAACTCATTGGATGGGATGAAATTAGTGAAGGTGGACTGACCAGAGATGCAACTGTCATGTGCTGGCGTGGAGATGGTATCGATGCTGTCAAAAATGCGGTGTCGCACGGAAATAAAGCAGTGATGTGTCCAAACTTTTTTCTTTATTTCGATTGGAAACAAACCGAAGCAGAAAGTGAGCAGGGAGCATTCGGTGTTACAACTCTGGAAAAAGTTTATTCTTATGAACCTGTTCCGGCGGATCTTCCGGGAAAACAGCAAAAATTGATACTTGGTGCGCAGGGAAATGTCTGGACAGAATTTATGAGAAATCCAGAAGAAGTCGAATATATGGTTTTTCCGAGGATGTGTGCTTTAGCGGAAATTGTGTGGACGCAGAAGGAGATGCGGGATTGGGGAGAATTTCAGGCAAGATTAGGGAAGCATGTTGAGTTAATTTGTAATCAAAAAAATTAAATATAACTAAATTATTCAAAAAAATTGTATATCATGAAGATTATGATCATAAGAAAATAAGATCAAAAAGGAAATTTTAAAATATGAAAAAAAACAAATATGTTTTGGTTATCATGTCCTTACTGACTTTACTTCTTTTCCCCACCGAAATGGTCATCGGCAAGACAGACGGAACTTCGGAATCGATTCCTATCGAAGAAATCGATAGCATAACTTTTTCGATGGAGGAACACGAACCTCCGCAGAGAATTCTTTTTATCGGAAACAGTTACACCTACACAAACGGAGGAATAGATTATCATCTGCAGGAATTAGTGCTTTCCGAATATCAACATGCAGAGATCTTTTGCGATGATATAACTGCAGGCGGTGCAACACTCGAATCGCATTACAACAACACCAACACATTGCAAACGATTCTGGACGGAAACTGGGATATTGTTGTCCTGCAGGAACAAAGCACCAGACCGCTCGATGATCCGCAACTGTTTTACGAATATGCGACATTGCTGGAAGAAGTAATAACAGCAGGCGGAGCTGAAACTGCCTTTTTCATGACCTGGGCGAGAGAATACGATCCGGAGATGATCGAAGGATTGGCATTTGCTTATAATTTTATAGGAGTTGAGCTCGATGCGATCGTTGTTCCGGTTGGTAGAGCCTTCCAACTTTCCCTGACACAAGATCCGAATCTTCCTTTGCATGTTGGAGATGGAAGTCATCCCAATGTGCATGGAACATACCTGGCGGTTTGCACTTTTTTTGCAGCATTCTGGCAGGAAAGTCCGGTTGGTTTCGCTTATGTGAATGATGATATTATCACTCACGATGAAAGAGATTTTTTACAAGCTATTTCCTGGGAAACAGTGCAGATTTATGGACCGTAAAATTGAACTCGACTTGCTACGAAGTGCGAGTTGAGAACAATTTGAATATCCAATCCGTCAAAAGCCGGACAAGTATCGAACAAGAAATGTCCAATGAGAAAGGAGAAGGGAGAATGGAAAAAGGAGAAGGGAAAAAAGAAAAAAATATAGCAAAAAGATTAATTTCAGATTTTGATGTTAAACTAAGACCATATTTTAATAATGAAAAATGGAAAAATGATTTTGATAAAAAAATCTCAAATATTGAACATGACGAACCATGGCTAACTTTAATTGCCTTTTATTCAATATTTGGAGATCAAAAGTGTATTAATAATAAAAATAGAATAAAAGCAATTAATCAAGTATTTGCAAATAGCGGTGTTCGAAACAAACTACAATTAGATGAAATAATTGAAATTAAATTAGAAGAACAATTTCACGAAATTCTCGCATATCGAAAGGAACTGAAAGATACATTTTGGGAAGATAATTTCCATTTATATCCGGATATTAGAAAAACAATTAGCTTAAAATGTGGGAAAAAAGATGCAGGTTTTGAAGGAAATACAAATTTAGATTTAAAGATAATCGGAAAACAAAACGGTGAAAAAAAAATCATTTTTATCGAAGCAAAATTTCTTTCTGATATTTCTTATAAAATTACTTATAACCCGGTTCGAGACCAAATAGTAAGAAATATAGATGTCGGAATTGATTTGGTAGAACGAGATGATATGGAAAAAGAGAACAAAATAGATGATTTCAAAGATTTCTATTTTATGATGCTAACTCCCAAAATTTTTAGACCTGCAGTATTTGGTGACATAAAAGAGACAAGTATTGAAAAATTCAGTCCAAGAAACAGCAGATTGTATTGTTATAAAATGAAAGAATATCTTGATT
Source organism: uncultured Candidatus Cloacimonadota bacterium (assembly GCA_964521025.1). GTDB lineage: Bacteria > Cloacimonadota > Cloacimonadia > Cloacimonadales > TCS61 > DRTC01. The sequence goes on from CAZFPK010000050.1 coordinate 10,029, forward strand.
ATCAAAACATTAAAAATTGCCTACCACATCGTAAGTTAACAGAAGAGGATTGGTTTGATATTTCAAAGAACATCGGTTGGATTACATTTGAAGATTTTTATAAGTATTCGGAAGAAAATTCTACTATTGATACGAGTGAAAAAGATTTAATAACAACTTTCTTTAAAGAACGAAATCTGAGATTATAACTTTTTCAATATTGAATTTACTCTAAAAAGGTTATGATTAGTGATATGTTAGAAAATTCATTAATTAATTTGAAACCGATGAATCGGTTGGTGATTAATGAAAAAAGAAAAACACATTAACTGTTTCAACAGTTTCACTTTTCTAAAATAAGGTTTTTAGAGTGGACACAATATTGATTCGTTAAATAACTTTAATCCTTCGACAACGCTTTCATCCTTTGCAGTAGCCAGCAACGGAGAATGGACAGGATGACAAGTTTCATTAATTTCCCTGATGGGAGTCGTTCGAAGTGAATTCATTTTCAAAAAATTATAAAAAATATTCTGATGAAACGCTGCTGAAATTTATCGGAAAACGCAATATAGACGCCTTCAACGAACTTTACCAAAGATACAATAAAAAAATCTTGAACTACTTTTTTAAATGCTGAATGATAGAGAAATTGCTCAGGATTTCCTGCAGAATATTTTCCTGAAAGTGATTGATAAAGCAGAACAATTCGAGATATCGAAAAAATTTTCCGGTTGGATCTTCACAATCGCTTATAATATGTGCAAGAATGAATATCGCAGAAAGGAAAATGTCCGTAAATTTCAGGAAGAACTGAACAACGAAAGACATTCCCATATCGGAAAAACAAATGAAGAAAAATATTATGAAAACAGGTTCAGAAAGGTTTTGGAGCAGGAACTGGAGAGAATCGATCCCGCTAAAAGAACGATTTTCCTGTTAAGGTTCCGAACCGGATTATCAATTAAAGAAATTTCTGAAATTTTGGAAATTCCGGTTGGAACCGTGAAATCGAGATTGTTTTATCTGCTGAAGAATTTAAGAGAAAGGATGAAAGAATATAAAAATAGAAAAATCAGAATCGATTGTTTATAAATGTCATTTCGTTCGGCAATTACCTGATGTTGGTATCTAACGAAGTAATCCCTTTCTATTTGAATAGTGATTAACGGGAATTGCTTCGGATAAAATCCTTTGAAAGTTGCCTTACAATGACAGTTTTAGCAATTGCTGAACTTGAAGAAAAATCGATGAAAGAGGTTAATATATGAAAAAAATTAAATGCTCCCAAATTGAAGAATTATTGAGTATAAAAAAAAATGATGAATTCTCATCTGAAGAACAAAGTCTGATCGAAAAACACTTAAAAGTATGCAATTCCTGTTTCAAGTTTTCCCAAATGCTTAATAAAATCGAGCAGATCGAAATCGAAGAGCAACTCGAACCGGAACAGTTTGTTTATGAAAACCTGGTGAATAACCTGAAGCTCAGAGAAAGGAATGTAAAAAGAAAATTCGAGTTTCTCCCTGATTTGATCGCAGATTTGCTGAATTATCGAGTCACTGTCTATCAAGTTGCTGCCGGATTTTTATTACTTTTATTCGCCATTAATCTTCCGAATTTGATCGAAACAGAACCTGCTCTTCATGAACAAAAACTTATCAGGAATCAGCAGATACAGATCAATCAATTCAACCTGACAGATAAACTTGAGCAACTCCGAAATGTCGGAAATAATGTGAAAGAGGATAGTCTTTTCTTCAAAGGATTCAGCCTGAAAGCGGATCATATTTAGTTGAAGTCGTGAGCAACAAGAAGTTTGACATTTCTTGTCAGGTGGAAGTCCGGACAGGGTAAGATTTTGCAAATCACCTATCTTTTTTTGCCTTATTTCTAATATGTCTGTGGATTGAATCAGGTAAACTTATTTCTATTTTACTCATTTTTATCCTTTTTCCCTTTCATCAAAAACACAAACGGAATCGAACCTAAAGCCAATAATATAGCGATCTTATAAGTAATTTCCAAACCGATCTTATCTGCTAGAAATCCGACAAATAATGTCATAATGGAACTAACTGCAAAATTAATGGTCATATAAATCCCGTTCAGAAAGGTTATATGTCTGGAATCGATATCGTGCACCAAAGCCAGTAGAACCGGAGTCGAAGCCAGCAGGAAAAATCCGGTAATGATCAAAATCGGGATCAATAAAATTCCGTTAAAACTGATGAAAGTCCACATTAGCACCGGATTCATTACAGCAATTATGAGCAAAGCCTTCTTCCTTCCGATCCTATCGGAAATCGTGCCGGACAGAAAAGTCCCGGCTGCACCTGACAGCTGTAAAATCGAGAGTGAAATTCCGGCAAACCAGATCGAGTGACCTTTTTCCGTTAAATAAGTCGGTAAATACAAGGTAAGTGTCGATTTCATGGCAGCTCTGAAAAAGATGATTCCAGAAATGGTGATAAAAAAAGGGAGATATTTGCGGAAGGTTTGTTTTATTCCTGTTTCTTGTTTTTTTATGAGATATTTTTTGATCTCTATTTTTCTCAACCTGAAATAGAGAATTATCGATGCTAATATTCCAAATGGGATCAACCTGTAAGTTCCCTCCAGAGTCCAGAGAGTTATTGCTCCCAAAATTACTAAAGGGCCGAGAGTTCGAGCGAGTTCTCCTCCCAGCATGAAAAAACTCATTCCTTTACCAAGTCTGTTTCCGGAAACATATTTGATCATCACAGGTCCGGTTACATGGAAAAAAGAAGTGCTTATTCCAGTTACAAATAACAAGATTAGAAGGATGAAATAATTGGAAGCAATTCCCAGTAAACTCATTGCTATGGAAGTTAGAGCCGGAGCAACAATAACGAACAATCTGACGCCGGTTCTGCCTGCGAGCAATCCAATCAGAGGATTTAGAAAAGAAGGAGACTTGCGGCTGATATCGAGCAGACCAGCCTGAAATATGGAGATATTCAATTTGGAAATGAGCAAAGGCAGGATCGGTGCTAAAAAAGATGTATAAATGTCATGCAATAAATGAGCAAGAGAAATTATGAGGACATTTTCCGGTTGGAATTTAGTTTTGATTTTTTTCATCGGATCGTATTTATTCTGCATTTTCAAAGTTTATGTAGTTGTTTGAAAATTAAATATTCATTGGGGTAAAAAAAAAGCACAAAGAGAAAATATTCATCTTCGAAATTATGTCAGTTTTTACAAACATTAAGTTTGATCCCAATATCATTTATTGTTCGTTTATTCACTTGTCCCGATAGATAGGTAAGATAATAGCCAATTATATTTCGAGCATGTTTATCTACCGGGATATATTCGCTGTTTGTTTATTTCTTCTCCACTTTTTTGATAATTTTCTGCACGATATTTTCCATTTCTTTAGCTCCCGTAAGATCGCTGAAATCTTTGATATAAGGTTGCCCGGAATCGCTGGTTTTGACAATATTGACATCGAGAGGGATATTACCCAAAATCTCGACATTGAAATCGAGAGCGGCTTTTGCTGCTCCTTTACCAGGGAAAACATCGACTTTTTCTCCACAATGTGGACAGGTAAATCCACTCATATTTTCGATTATCCCGATAACAGGAACTGACATTTTCCGGGAAAAATTGATGGTCTTACGAGCATCCAGAAAAGCAATGTCCTGCGGAGTTGAAACAATTAAAGAACCATCCACATTTTTCAGGATCTGGACGATGGATAAAGGTTCGTCACCTGTTCCGGGCGGACTATCGATGATCAGATAATCCAGTTCGGGCCATTCGATATCCTGCAGGAATTGTTTGATCACTCCCATTTTCAGAGGACCCCGCCAGATGACGGGATCATCAGCACTTTGCAATAAAGTCGCAATGGTCAGGGCATAAAGATTTTCCATAACAATGACCGGCATCGGCTGTTTACTTTGATCGGAAAATCCCAATCGCTGACCTTCGATTCCCAGCATTTTGGCGATCGAAGGTCCGTGAATATCGATATCGAGGATTCCGACTTTTTTTCCTGCGAGAGCCAGTCCGTAAGCCAGGTTTACGGAAACCGTACTTTTCCCGACTCCACCTTTCCCGCTGATCACGATCAGTTTGTGTTTGATCCTGCCGATGTTTTCATTTAATTGTTTTTCTTCTCTGAGTTTTTTCTCAACCTCCGGATGAATATTTACCTCATGTAAATCTGTTTTAGTCTTTTCCATTTTTTTTGTTCCTCTTCTAATTCTTTTGATAATTAGTATAATTATTTTTTGTATTTACACAAGATTATCTTTACTGTAGATTCGATTCTAACTTGAAATGAGAAAATTTAATTTTTTTATTGTGTAAATAACCGAAAAAATATTTTAAGTCATTTACGAGGAGAATATGATTTCGATGTTAAATTATTACGCCCTTTCCAGAAAAGGAAAAAAATCTCCCAAAAACGAGGACAGCTGCTCTCTTCCAAACAAATACAAAAATAAATACGATCTAAAAAATAAAGGATACTTATTTACTGTTTGTGATGGAGTAGGTGGTCATCAAGCTGGTGAAGTTGCCAGCAGTATTTGTGCTAAGTTGCTTTTGAAGAACTATTATCAACATTATGATAATCAATATCCGATGAAATGGTTGGAAAATGAGATCAATATCTTGAATCAACGAATCAAGGAAATACCTCCGGATTTTCCAGATTTTCCCGGAATGGCTACAACTCTTGTCAGTTTGTTGATTTTTAATGAAACCGCCTATATCAACAATGTTGGAGACAGCAGACTTTATCTGTATTCTGAAAATACTTTAACGCAAATTACTTCCGATCAATCGCCGGTCTGGAAATTGTATGAAAAAGGGATTATTTCCAAGGATGAGATCATCACTCAAGAGAATAAGAATTTGATTTCTCAAGCAATTGGATTAGGGTCAATCGTTGAAATGAATAGTTATCAAATCAGGTTACCTGAAAAATTTATATTCCTGCTTTGTTCTGATGGTTTAACCGATGTTACTCTCGATCAAGAAATCGAAGATGTTATTAGAGAAATGCATGAATTGAGAACAGGGACTGAGGAACTTTATAAAATTTCTCAAAAGAATCATTCCCTGGATGATGTGACGATCATTTTGGTGTCTAATTATTTAAAGTAAATCGCTTTGCCATTCCAAGAATTCTTTCTACCTTCACAAACGAGAAACTAGAGCTGACAATGAGTGGTATCAATTAAAAGCTGCAAATTCTTCGGAAGAGAAGCTAGAAGATAACTCAGAATGAAAAAAAATCCTTATTATTCCCTCTCTGCTCAAGAGAGGATTAGGGTGAGTTAGAACATGAAACTAATTAAAAACGCTTCGATCTCAACCGGTAATCTTAAGGAAACAAGACTCGTTAATATTTTATACGATGAGAAAATCTATAAAATCTCTACTTTTACTATCGGAAATCCAACCGATGAAATAATCGATTTGGAAGGAAAACTCCTCATTCCCGGTTGTATCGATGCGCATGTCCATTTCAATGATCCGGGTTTTAATCATCATGAAGATTTTTTAAGCGGAACAACTGCTGCTGCTTGCGGCGGAATTACAACCGTTATCGATATGCCCTGCACTTCGATTCCTCCGGTTACGGATAGAGAAAATCTGTATCAGAAACTGGAAGTGATCAAATCTAAAGCATTGATCGATTTTGCTCTTTGGGGTGGAATTAGAAAGAATGATTTCCCAGTTTCAGAAAAGATAATTGAAGAACTTTGGAACGAAGGAGTTGTCGGTTTTAAAATCTATACGATTTCAGGGATGGAAACTTTTACTGCTTTGAGTTATAATGATATCCAGCAGGTTTTCGGTCTTTTCCCGGAATTGCTGTTTGCTTTTCATGCGGAAGACGAGAAAATAATCAAAAATGCGATCAATTTTTTATCTGAAAAAGAACTGAAACTTCCGGAAAATTATGTAAAGACCAGACCTGTAAAAGCAGAATTTACAGCAGTTAAGGAAATCCTCGAAATTGCAAATAATAATCATATTCACTTTGTACATCTCAGTTCAGGAAAAGCAGCAGAATTGATCCTTGAATCCAGACAAAATCTTGATGTAACCTTTGAAACTTGTCCTCATTTTCTGGAATTTACTGCTGCAGAACTTCCTATCTTAAAAGGAAGACTAAAAACCGCTCCATCTGTCAAATTTAAAGAAGATAAACAATATTTAAGAAAACATCTGAAAGCTGGAAAAATCGATTTCATCGCTACCGATCATGCGGGTTGCGATTATGAAACCGAAAAAGAACTGGCAGATTTTTCTAAAGTTTATAGCGGAATTCCCGGAACAGAATTAATGATCCCCTATCTTTTCTCAGAGTTTTATTTAAAAGAAAAAGTTCCGCTTTCAACAATGATCAAATTAAGTTCCGAAAATGCAGCTAAAAGGTTTGGGCTTTATCCTCAGAAAGGAAGTTTGGAAATCGGTTCTGATGCGGATTTCACCGTAATCGATCCCACTAAAAAATTCACAGTTGATGAAAGAAAACTCCATTCACTCGGTAAATATTCACCTTTCAATGGAATCACTTTCAATTGCTCGATCGAGAAAACAATTGTTCGCGGAAATATGGTCTTTGATTTGCATAAAGGGATTTTGGGTAAACCGGGATTTGGTAGATGGATAAAAAGGAATTCAAAATATTGAAGAATATGATCGATATCGACGCGGAAGCGTCCGGGCAGCCATTCCAATACCGAGTATTGGAATGAGAATGCATGTTTATGATATGATTTTCTCCTTTGTGCCTTCGTGTCTTAGCGGTTAATTTCACAGACAAACAACTTGACAGATAAAAGCCTTTTTTTAATTCGTTTTGCGACTTTTTTTAATAAAGTCCATGTCTTTCGGAGGGAGAATGTTTTGGAATAATTTCACAAGTTTATTTTCTAATGATATAGCTATAGATCTGGGAACAGCTAATACTCTGGTTTATCGTAAAGGGATTGGAATTGTAATCGATGAACCGTCTGTTGTTGCTACTTCCAGCGATAATAAAAAGATCATTGCCATCGGAGCGGAAGCAAAAGAGATGCTTGGAAAAAATCCGGAAGAAGTGCGTGTGATCAAACCTCTGAAAGATGGTGTGATCGCAGATTTTCAAGTAACTGAATTGATGTTGCGAAATTTGATCCTGCGTGCTCAAAAAAAGCGACTCCTGATCAAACCGCGTGTTATTGTCTGCGTTCCTTCCGGGATTACGGAAGTCGAGAAAAGAGCAGTTCGGGATAGTGCACTACACGCCGGAGGAAGAGAAGTTTACCTTGTTTCCGAGCCTGTTGCAGCTGCCATCGGAGCCGATCTTCCTATTCATAAACCTGCCGGAAATCTTGTGATGGACATTGGTGGAGGAACAACCGAGATCGCAGTTATTTCTTTATCTCATATCGTCGTTCATATCTCGATCAGGATCGGTGGAGATAAGATGGATCAGGCGATTGTTAATCATCTTCGTAAGAAAAACAATATTTTTGTTGGTATTCAAACAGCTGAAAAGATAAAAAATGAAATTGGTTCCGCTTATCCGTTGGAAAAAGAATTGAAAATGGAAGTACGAGGAAGAGATATAATTACTGGGTTCCCGATCACTGTTGAAATTACTTCCGAAGAGATCAGGGAAGCCTTATCCGAAACCGTTACTTCCATGATCGATGCTGTGAAACGGCTTTTTGAAAAGACTGCTCCCGAGCTTGCTGCTGATATTGCCGAAAGAGGGATCATCCTGACAGGTGGCGGGGCTAAATTAAAAAGACTCGACAAAAAAATCCAGGAAGCTGTCGATCTGCCTGTTCATGTTATTCCCGAATCTTTAACATGCGTTGTCAAGGGCAGCGGTCAAATTCTCGATAATATCGATGAATACCGGGAAGTATTGATCAAGAAGATCGAAGATTAGAGAGAGATAAAACTTCTGAGGTTATATGAGAACTACAATAAATTTACCTGAAAATTTGATCAACGAGGCTATGAAGATCGCACATATTAACACAAAAACAAAAGTGATAAAACTTGCCTTGGAAGCATATATCAGAAAATCTAAAATCTCAGAATTAAAAAAGTTCAAAGGAAAAGTTAATTTGGATATTGATCTGGATTTAATTCGAGGAAGAAGTGCATATATTAGTTGATAAATCTGTTTGGATTGATTATTTCAAATCAGGACAAAATTCAAAGGATCTGGATATTCTCATCGATTATGATTTACATATAATAAATGAAGTAATTTTAACGGAAAAAATTCCTTTTTTAACTGTCAGAAAGCAAACGCAAATAATTGAATTATTAGATAATATAATAAAACTACCATTACAAATTAATTGGTACGAAATCAGAGATTTTCAGATTAAATGTATACAATACGGCGTCAATGGAATTGGAATTCCCGATTTGATCATTACTCAACATTCAATTCAAAATAATATCAAACTGTATTCACTTGATAAACATTTCCAGATATTGAAAAAAGTTGTTGGAGTTGAGTTATTTCCATAATTTGAACTGGATAATTATTCTTTCAATTATGCATCGATGAAAAAAAACATTCCTCTTATTATTCTTTTGTTAATATCAGTTATCTTATTCCTCGGGAATGTTGAACAGCGGCAAAAAAAAGCAAACTTTTTAAGTAAATCGGTTTTTTTTCCTTTCATTAATTCCATCGATAATATAAAAGAAAATTTCAAAGTTAAACAAAAAAACAAGCAGCTCGAACTTGATTTAGCAGTCAAAACAATAATTATAAATAACCTGGAAAATGAATTGCAGAAGATCGAGAATGTTAATATGAATTTTGAGACAGGCGTTCCGGAATTCATCCTGGCTGATGTGATCGGTTTGAGCGGGAATTTCAAAGAGAGAAATTTCATCGTTAATAAAGGAAAAAAACACAATATAAAAGTTGATCTCCCCGTGATTTCCACAGATGGAATCATTGGGAAAATAGTGTCCGTTTCTAATAATTTTTCCGTTATTATGCCGTTCGATCACACAAGTTTCAAACTGGGAGTAATGACCGGAAATTCTAAACTTCAAGGTCTTCTCGAAGCAGATATTTTTGGAAATTGCTATATGAACATGGTCAAGATCGGGTCTGAAATAAATCCGGGAGATACGATCGTAACTTCGCATATTTCGACTATTTTTCCAAAAAATTATCCGGTTGGAATTATTTCTCAAATATCAGAAGCTGCTGATAAAGTTCATATCAATGCAAAAATTTCACCATTTACTGATCCTTCCGGATTGGATCAGGTCATCATCTTGTTTTATGAAAAGGATAAAAGTTATGAAACGGAACTTGAAAATCACAATTAACGGAAACGATTATTTAAGGATTCCTGTTAAGACAAAAATACTTTCCGAAAACGATGATTTTTTAGAAATTATCAGGGAATACACTAAAAGTCAAATCCGGGATGGAGACATTATTTCCATTAGTGAAAGTCCGCTTGCTATCACGCAAGGGAGAGCAATTCCAGTTAAAGACATAAAGATCGGAATCCTCGCCAGTATGCTCTGGCGATTTGTCGCGAATGTAAAATACGGGATCGGACTTCGTTCCCCGACCAGTATGCAGTGTGCTATCGATGAAGTCGGGAGTGTTCGTATTTTGCTTGCCGCTTTTATCGGAGCATTAGGGAAATTGATCGGCAGGAAAGGAGATTTTTACCGCATAGCAGGAAAGCAGGCTGCCCTGATCGATGCTGCCACAACTTCGCCTATTCCTCCTTACGATAAATGCGTGCTCAAAGGTCCGAAGAATCCGGAAAAGGAAGCACAAAGAATTAAAGATAATTTAGGTTATGAAACGGCAGTTATGGATATCAACGATATCGGCGGATGCTGGATGATCGGCGGCAGTGATGGTATCGACAAAGATTTTATGGAAAAGGTCATGAAAGATAATCCGCAGGGACAGGGAGATGAATTGACTCCGGTTTGTTTGATCAGGAAAGTAACACAATCATCTTGATTGAGAAACATCGGAATGTCAGCAGGTCTTGCGATTGTTTTTGGTTTAAATCAAACAGGAATTTACTTTAAAAAGGTCATGAGTAGGTATATGTTTGAAAATTCATTACTTAATTTGAAACCGATGAATCGGTTAGAGTTTCTTATCTTATTATTAACCACCAACTTAAGTTGGTGTTTACTAAAAAAGAAAATCACATTAACTGTTTCAACAGTTTCACTTTTTCTAAAATAAGGTTTTTAGAGTGGACTCTAACTTTCTGATCAAAAAAATTTTTACATAAGGAATTTGAAAATCATCGAAGTTTTAATCAAGCACAACATTCCGAAGATTCTATATATCGAAATATTCGGAAGTTGTGATAGGAAAAAATGAAAACCGTTAAATACATTTTTATCGGAATTATCACTCTCTATTTCCAGATTTTATTTGCTGCGAAATTTGAGATATTGGGAGTAATACCCAATTTCCTGCTCGCTTACCTGATCTTTCTGAATATCAAACTCGATCTGCTTTCGTCATCTCTGATCATTTTTTTCCTGGGAATTGCTTTAGACCTGACATATCCTTCGCTGCTGGGTTTAAATACGATATCATTTTTGCTATTGACTTTTCTTATAAATCGATATCACCAAAGTATAAATAAAGAGCGGATCGATATAATTTTCATCGCTGTTCTTGCTTTGAATCTCATCCACTACCTGTTTTTTGTTCTTTATTATATCTTTTCCGAACCGATAACTTTCGAGTTGTTTTATCTAACCTTTTTCACGATTTTTTATAATTCAATCATTTCTATGCTGGCAACTTACTTTTTTGTTTTCATCGATAAGATCAAAGTTTATCTCGATTAAAAACTTGCCAATTTTTTGAAATTCGGCAAGTTCAAAAATTGAAATGTTTAATAGAAAAATTATCACAAAAATTCCATTTTATATGATTTCTTTGTTCTTTATCGTCCTGCTTATCTCGTTATTCAGACTGCAAGTTGTTCAAGGAGAGGATTACAAACAGATCGCCGAAGAAAACTATGTCCGTATCAAGAATATTCCGCCTGTTCGAGGTAAAATCTTCGACCGTAAATACAAACCGATTGTTGTTAACAAACCGGCTTATAATCTTTATATAATTTTAGGTAAGATCAAAGATAAGAATAAAACCATCGATTTTGTGAGCAGGAATTTTCAGATCAAAAAAGAAAGGATCGAAGAAATAATTTACCGGAACAGATTCCGTCTTTACCAGGAAATTCAACTCGTAAAGAATCTCGTTTATGAAAAGCTGGTAGCGATTTCCGAACAAATGAATTATTATCCGTCCCTGTTCTTCAAAATGGAAACCCGCCGTGAATATCTTTATCCAAACCATTTTAGCGGTTATGTCGGCAGGATCGACGAACAAGAATATTCCCGGCTGAAAGACAAAGGATATTCCATTAACAGCATGATCGGGAAAACCGGACTGGAAAAATATTACGAGGAAATGCTCGCTGGAAAAAGCGGTTATGAAATCCTGCAAGTCGATGCTGCCGGCAATAATCTCCAGTTTTTCAAACATAATTTAACCAGGAAACCTGAAAACGGTGAAAGCTTGATCCTGACTATCGATAATGAACTCCAGCAATATATATCTTCCATTTTTCCTAAAAAAACGAATGGATGCGTTGTTATTACCGATATTAAAAATGGAGAAATCCTCGCTTATGTGAGTGAGCCTGTATTTGACCAGAATATTTTCGGGAATAATTTAAGTTCCGAAGATTGGCAGAAAGTATTGCATGATCCTTCCAAACCGATGCTGGACCGGATAATTCACGGAACTTATCCTCCGGGTTCTGTTTATAAGCCGGTGATGGCTTTTCTCGGGTTAGAAAAAAATGCCATCGATAAAAATACGAAACTTACCAAATGCGAAGGCGGCATGCAATTCGGGAACAGGTATTTCAAATGCTGGTGGGAAGAAGGACACGGCAGATTGAGTATTGTTAATGCCATGAAATATTCCTGCGATGTTTTCTTTTATGACCTTTCCACGAGATTTACTTTGGAGCAGTTAAACGATTATACAAAAAAGTATAAAATATGTGATAAGACCGGTATCGATCTACCGGGAGAAAGAGCAGGATTCTTCCCGACCAAAGAGTGGTACACCCAAAACTACGGCAGATATATCAGTATTACCGGACAGAAAGTGAATATTTCCATCGGACAGGGAGAATTGCTTGTAACTCCTCTGCAAGTTTGTTCTTTTTATGCTGCTATAGCCAGTGAGGGAATATGGAAGCAACCTCACTTCTTTCTGAAAACTGTCGAACATCAGAAGAATTTACCGGTTGAAACAGAATATCTTCCCATAAAACAAAAACACCTGGAACTTATCCAAAAATCTCTATATAAAGCAGTGAACGAAGCATACGGAACCGGAACTGCTGCTTCTGTTTACGGTATAAAAGTTTACGGCAAGACGGGTTCGGCAGAAAATCACATGGGAAAAGAAACTCATGCCTGGTTCACAGGATATGCAGAATGGGAAGAACCGGAAATCGCTTTTGTCATCTTTTTGGAAAATGCAGGACACGGGGGAAGTGCTGCAGCTCCGCTGGCCGGGAAGATCATTAAGTTCTATAATGAGATGAGAAAATAACTCATCCTGCTGTCCTTCTCTTTATGATGACAATATGAAAGATAATTCAAAGAGAAGGAACATAAGATGAGGAGGAAGGAAAAATTTTCCTTGCCGGTATTTTTATCGTTTTATTTTTTTGAATTGTGCTGTTCATTATTGAAAATAGTCGAGAATTTTTCGATGAAAAAAGAAAAATGGAGTTAATGCGAACTAAAAATTTGGAGTTATTACGAATTCTTTCGATATCTATAGTATGTTGAACAAAACCGCTAATGCGGTAGTTTTAACAGCAGCATTTAGATCTTTGACA
>CAZFPK010000051.1:0-22658 GCA_964521025.1 uncultured Candidatus Cloacimonadota bacterium
AGCTTAATTTTCACGACAACTTGTTGGTAAGTTTGGTTTTTTAAGTGACTAACCTTGAAGATTTTCATTCAGTTCATGAAAATATGTTCTTGAAAGCCAAAAAAACATTCTTCAACAACATTGCAGTTGTAACAGAGCCAATCCCTCCGGGTACAGGAGTAATCGCAGTTGCTTTTTCAAAACAGGCATCATAATCCACATCTCCAACATATTTTGTTCCTTTTTCAGGATCGGAAACCAGGTTTACACCGACATCGACAATTATACAATTCTTCCTGATCATATCCGGCTTTACGAACAAAGGTTTACCGATCGCTGCAATCAAAATGTCTGCTCTCTTTGTAATTTCTCCCAGATGTTTTGTCCTGCTGTGACAGACAGTTACAGTTGCATTTCCATTTTTGTGCTTCATCAGCAATAAATTTGCTAATGGTTTACCAACAATGTTGCTTCTACCGAGAATTACGACATTTTTCCCGGTTGTTTCTATTTCGTAAAACTTCAACATTTCGATAACAGCTGCCGGTGTGCAGGGGATAAATCCTTCTCTTTCGAGGAGTAAACTTCCGATATTTATCGGATGAAAAGCATCGACATCTTTTTCGGGATTTATTTTGAAATTAATTTCCGATTCATTAAGATGCTCCGGTAAAGGTTTCTGGATCATTATCCCGTGTATTTCATCATTATAATTGATTTTTTCTAAGTAATTCAATAACTGTTCCTGAGATACTTGCCGGGGAAATTTCTTTGTTTCTACTTGAATTCCTATTTTAGAGCCTTTTTTTTCCAAGTTATTTACATAATATTGGGCAGCAGGATCTTCACCAACTAGCAAAATTACAAGTTTCGGTGATAGTTGATTTTTCTCGATTTCATATTTTAATTCAGAATAAATCTGTTTTATTACAGGTTTGGCGGTCAGTTTAGTAGTCATTAAAATCCCTTTTAATTCTTTTAATTTTCAGAGCTTTTCCTGTTTCATCATCTATTTCGATAAACACAGCATTGATCTGGATACCAGACTCAGCAACTTCATACCTGACCGGCATTCCTGTTTCGAGCTTTTTCAGGATCAATTCCTTTTTTATTCCGATAACAGAATCGTGCGGACCGGTCATACCAACATCGGTAATGTATGCTGTTCCCTGGGGGAGTATTTCTTCATCTGCGGTCTGAATATGTGTATGAGTTCCGATAAAAGCACTAACCTGACCGTCGAAACAAAAAGCGAGAGCTCTTTTTTCTGCTGTTGCTTCGGCGTGGAAATCGATCAAAATCTTATTGGTTTTTTCTTTGAGAACCGGTAAAAATTTTTTCAAAGAAAAATACGGAGAATCTGCTGTACTGAGAAAAGCCTGACCAATCAGGTTAACTATCGCGAGTTTCTGCCCGTTTTTACCTGTTTTCAAAAAATAATTGTTCCCGATAGAATTTACCGGATAATTCAATGGTTTAAGAATTCGTTTTTCTTCTGCCAGGTATGGAAGGGAGTCAATTTTATCCCAAAGATGATTTCCACTGGTAAAAATATCAATTCCTGCATCGAATAACTGACCTGCTGTTTTCTCGGTTATACCTTTCCCGGCTGCTAAATTTTCACCATTCGCCAGGCAAATATCAGCATCATATTCCTCGATCAATTCAGGGAGAATGCTTTTAACAGATATTCTTCCCGGTTTTCCAAAAATATCTCCAAAGAAAAGAACATTCATTATTTAGCCATTGCCGATTGCCGTGTTTCTCGAATGACAGTCACTTTTATCTGCCCCGGGTATTGCATCTCTTTTTCAATTTTTTCTGCTATATCAGTAGCGATGTAGGCAGTTTTACTATCATCGATAGAAACCGGATCAACAATTATGCGAAGTTCTCTGCCGGCCTGGATAGCAAAAGATTTATTAACACCTTCGATCGCATTTGCAATTCCTTCCATCTTTTCGAGACGTTTCATGTATGATTCCAGCATTTCCCTTCTTGCTCCGGGTCTTGCTCCGGAAATCGCATCCGCAACCTGCGTTAGAACAGCATAAACACTGATTGGTTCGACTTCTTCGTGATGGGCTTCGATCGCATTTATCATGATCTTGCTTTCGCCGTTTTTCCTGGCAATATTTGCTCCGAGAACCGCATGAGAACCGTCATACTCGTGATCAATTGCTTTTCCGATATCGTGCAGGAATCCTGCTCTGCGTGCCAATTCCTGGTCTATTCCCAATTCTGCTGCTAATATTCCGCAAAGCCAACCGGTTTCAATCGAATGTTGTAAGATGTTCTGACCGTAACTTGTGCGATATTTCAATCTACCGATAAGTTTGATAATATTGGAAGACAAATTATGGATATTCATTTCCATACAGGCATCTTCACCGGTTTTAACCAGATTTTCTTCCATTTCTTTTGCTGTTTTTTCGATAGTTTGTTCAATCCTTCCGGGATGGATCCGACCGTCGAGGATCAATTTCTCCAATGAAAGGCGGGCAATTTCTCTGCGGACAGGATCAAATCCTGAGAGAACGACTGCTTCCGGTGTGTCATCTATGATCAAATCAATGCCGGAAGCTTTTTCAAAAGTTCTGATATTTCTCCCTTCTCTACCGATGATCCTGCCTTTCATATCATCGTCAGGAAGAGATACGACCGATACGATTGATTCTGAGACATGATCAACGACCATTCTCTGGATAGCTGTTGCAGTTATTCCGGCAGCGACTCTATTAGCTTCGAGTTTTGCTTGTTCAGCGATCATCCTGACTTTTTTTGCTGCCTCATTTCGGGCTTTATTTTTCAGGTTATTTTTCAAAATCTGGATAGCTTCCTCTCTTGATAATCGAGCGATTTCGGAAAGTTTGGAATTCTGTTGTTCCATCAAATTATCCAGTTTTTCTTCTTTTGATCTTATGCTTTGATCTTTGTGCTTGAGTTTTTTTTCAAAATCCTGGAGATTGTTTTCCTTATTATCTAAAACAGCTAATCTTTTATCGAGGCTGTGGACTCTTTCATTGTATTCTTTTTCCAGAGTATAAAGTTCTTTCTTACGGTCGTTGATCTCATTCTCGTATTTTTTCTGGGTTCTATACCATTCTTCTTTTGCTTGCAGAATCACTTCTTTTTTTAAGGTCTCGGTTTCCTGTTTAGCATCGTTTATTATTTTTTGTGCAAGTTCATTGGATTTAAGGATATTCCTGTTTCCGGTTGCTTTTTTTAAAGCAGTAATGAGAAAAGTTAATACAACTCCTACCACAAAGCCGATTAAGGCGATAAATATATATGTTGTCATTATTATTCCTTTCGCAGTATGAAAAACCCGCTGTACCGTGTATTATCGTTTTCACGAACCACCATAAAAGTGGACATCTACCTTGTTTGCTTTACAGATCCGGATCGTGTCCGGCTTGTGTGCCACAAATGGCTCGACTTCCGATCATAATTTAGTTCTGAAACAAAAATAATATCACGCATACAGCAGGATTTTAATTATCTAAATCAAGAGTAATTTGATTTAAAAGGCTATCGATCTGTTCTTTTTCATTTTCATATCTCTTATTTTTTTCGATTTCATTAAAATACATTTCTGTCATTGTCAGAGAATAAAGAACAAATAATTTATTTTGATCGATAGTATTATATTTTTTATTGAGTTCTTCCAATTGAGAGACGAGATAATTCACATGGTCTTTTAATTTATCCGGATTATCACTTTTCAAGTAATACTTTTTCCCTAAAATCTCGACTTCGATCGATCTCATTTTATTTACAGTTCATGGATTTGATTTAAAACATCATCCAGTTTTGTGAGAGCATCTTTAGTGTTGCTCTCATATTTCTCTAATTGCTTTCGGAGTGATCTATTTTCATTCCTTAAAAATTCGATCTCATCTTTCTGCTGGCTTATTGATTTCTCCATATCTTCGATTTTCTCTTTATTTTGAGAATAAAGTTGCTTAAGTTCCTTGTCATTTTTAATAAATTCATTTTTTTCATTTAATAAAGCAACATATTTTTCTTTAATTTCACTGTATTTTGTGATTAGTTTCTGGATTTTTTCATCCAGACTTAAAATCGGTTTGTCCTGCATAATTACCTCATTTCGATCTTGAATCGAGTTTCTAAAATTTGAATGATTTTCTGCATCAATCCGCTCACAAATTCATCTGTCAATGTTTTTGTGTCAGAGCTTAAAACCAAATTAAAGGTCAAACTGCGACATCCGCTTTTGATATTTTTACCGGTAAACTCATCAAAAACAATAACTTCTTTTATTATTTTTCGATCAACTTTAAAAATTTCTTCTTTTATTTTGAAAAGATCGAATTTCCTTGAGATAATAAAAGAAATATCTCGCAAAACCGGCGGATATTTTGGGATTGGAGTAAATTTCGGATCGATTTTTTTATGAAGAGCGAATATTTGTTCAAGATTTATTTCAAAGATAAAAAGCGGTTGTTCGATCGTGAAATTTTGAGCAATTTTCGGATCTAATTTTCCGAACTCGGCAACGATTGAATTTTTGTAACCTACTTTCGCCGCTAATCCCGGTTGAAAATAAGATTCATCGGTATTAGAGAATTTGACTTTATCCAAACCCAAAATTTCCAGGATATCTTCGACAATTCCTTTAACATCATAAAAATCGATTTTCTTTACAGGTTCTTTCCAATAAACAGGAAAAATATCTCCGGTCATCAAAGCTGTTATGAAAAATCTTTCGTTTGCTAATTTACCTTCGCTTTTTATGAAAGTTTTGCTTAATTCAAAAAGTTTAAGATCTTTTCTCCCGTGATTGATATTGAAAAGAGCATTTTTCAGAATTCCCGGAAGAAGCATGGATCTCATGACTGAAAAACTACTGCCGAGAGGATTTTTGATGCGGACAAAATCCCGCCGTTCATCGTCCTCCTTTATTTTCAAAAGATCAGCGTAATTCGGATCGGAAAAACTCCAGTTCACAACTTCAGAAAAACCTGCATTAACCAACAAATCCCGGATTTCCCTTTTCTTGTAGAAAGTGTATTTATTCATTATTTTTTGAGGTTTCAGGAAAGTCTCGATGTTATTATAGCCGTGCAGCCGGATAATTTCTTCGATCAGGTCGATCTCGCGGGACAGGTCCTTCCTGAATGAAGGAATTTTAAATTGCAGTAAATCTTCTTCTTCCTGCACCTGATTTAGTCCCAAACTCTCGAGGTGATCCCGGATAGTATTTTCAGGGAGATCGACGGTCAGTAATTTCTTAACTCTCGATGGGCGAACCGACACAACTCTTTCCTGTTGCGGATTTGGATATGAATCCAGTTTACCTTTCAGTAAAGTCCCGCCGGCAATTTCCAGGATCAATTGGGCAGTTCTGCGGCTGACAATTTCCGCTGTTTCATCTGACAGGTCTCTCTCGAACCTGTGAGAAGAATCGGTTTGGATCTTAAATCTATTTGCGGTTTTCCTGATCGAAGAATAGAGAAAATTCGCGGCTTCGATGACGATAGTCTTAGTTTCCCAAGTAATATGGGAATTTTCACCGCCGATAATTCCGGCAATGGCAATCGGTTTGGAAGCATCAGCGATCACCAGGTCGTTTTCCTGAAGTTCATAAACATTTTCATCAAGCGCCGGGAATTTCTCATTTTCAGAAGCCCTGCGGATGAGGATCGTCCTACCTGCGATCTTTTCATAATCAAAAGCATGCAGCGGATGACCGAATTCCATCATCACAAAATTTGTTATATCGACAATATTATTGATCGGTCGCAAACCGACTGAAATTAACCTCTGCTGCAGCCAGTCCGGGGAATCCTTTACAGCTACATTTTGGATCATACGAGCAGTATAACGGGAACAAAGCTGCGGTTCATCATTCCGAAGTTTCAGAAAATTCTCGATCTTATCATCACCGTTTTTACAGATTATTTCCGGTAAATCCAGATTAATTTTAAGATAAGCAGCCAGATCACGCGCCACTCCGATCATACCGAGTAAGTCCGGTCTGTTGGGTGTTATTTCGGCTTCGAAACAAATATCAGAATGCTCTTTCAAGAAAGATGACAAACTTTCACCAACAGGAGCATCTTCATCCAAAACCATGATCCCCTCATGATTTTCTGAAATTCCCAGTTCTTTCTCCGAACAGATCATACCAAAAGATACTTCTCCCCGCAGTTTCACTTTTTTGATCTTATATTCACCGATCTTAGCTCCGACCGGAGCAAAAGCGATCTTCTGATCTTTTGCACAATTCGGAGCACCGCAAATAACTTGTTTAATCTCGGTCCCATTATCGACCAGGCAGATGGAAAGATTATCTGCTTGCGGATGCTTTTTTTTCTCAACTATGCGACCAATGATGATTTGCTCGAGTTCCGCTCCTGATATTGTATCACCTTTTATTTCCATTCCCAGGGAAGTAAGTATGGTACTTATTTCTTCCGGAGAATGATCGAAATCCAAATATTGCTTTAACCAATTATAACTGATATTCATCGTTTACCTGATTTTATTATAATTTCCACAAATTTATAGCTCCCAAATTCAGCAAATAAATTGTTGGAAATTGTCCTTCATTGCTGATTTAGTAATGAAATTCCGAGATAGTTAATTCGCTAATTTTTTCTCGATTTCTTCAATCCTTTGTGCTTTTCTAAGTAAATCCTTGATCTCTTCTAATTTTTCGATATCGGTAAATTTCTTGATCCGGTTCATTAATTTTAAGCCGATTTGACCGAATTTGATATCGAGTATAACCTCGATTCCTTCCAACAACCCTTTCTGCATACCCTGATGCATACCTTCGTATCTTAATCTCTCTGCAATAGTCATCATCTCCTCGCTTCTCTCGTAAGAGATATCTTTTATGATCTTTTTAACACTCTCAAATGTAAAATCTTCCCCGGCATTCATTATGTAAAGAATAAATGTTCTAAAAAAATCAGTTATTGTTGCACTTTTTTCCAATTTCTCAAACAATAGAAATAACTCTTTGACCTTTTCCGGGAAATTACCCAGAGAAATATTTTTCATTATTTCCATAAAAATCCGTGTTCTGACCTGACCGACAATATCCTTTTCTTCATATTTAGAAGTATCGATTAAAAAATACTCAAATTCCGGAACAAATTTTTCAAGTACAGGTGGAATTTCCTGCAAAATATCGGAAATTTTCAACCCGATATTCCATTTCTGTTTACCATGATAAAATACGAGCGGAATAATTAACGGCAATTTTTCATTTTTCTTTTTCTGGGAAGATTTCAGTTCCCAGATCTTCGTCATATATTTCAATAATTGCAGAATTATATTCGGATAAGGAAAACTCTTGTGTTCAATTAAAAAATAAATATATGCAGGATTGTTTTTTACATTGATTTCATATAAAATATCAGAAAAAGTCTCCTTCAATTCCGGTTCGATGAAACTATCCTTCGAGATTTGAATTGTTTCCGGATCGATTATCTCCAGGATATCTTTCGGCAGGTAATTTTTTACGAAATCTTTTGCGACTTCTTTGTCGGTCATGACCTGCTTAAAGAATTTATCGTGTGGATTTGTTATCTCTTCCATTTATATTTATTCCGTTTTTTGTTCTGAGAATTTTTTATTAGAAGATTCCTTGCTCTGGTAGAGATGCAAGAGAATACCAAGATTTATTGAAAAACAGGAGGAGAACCCGGAATGACAAGTGCAATTCATTGTGATAACCGATAACTTATGAAAACTGTTTCAGGAACCTGACATCATTTTCAAATAACATTCTCATATCAGGGATCTTGTATTTAAGCATGGCAATTCTCTCGATTCCCAAACCGAAAGCATAACCGGTGTATTTTTCGGAATCGATTCCCAGCATCTCGAAAACATTCGGATCGACCATCCCGGAACCGCCCGTTTCCAACCAACCGGAACCTTTGCAGACTTTGCATCCTTTACCTTCGCAATTCACACAGACAATATCGATCTCAGCACTCGGTTCGGTAAAGGGAAAAAAGTTAGGACGAAATCTCGAACTGATATTTGGTCCAAACATTTTTTTAGTGAAAATATTTAAAATATCTCTTAAATCTGCAAAAGTAATATTTTCATCCACGACCAAAGCTTCGAATTGATGGAAAACCGGGGTATGAGAAGCATCGCTGTCATTACGATAACATCTACCGGGAGCGATGATCCTGATCGGTGGTTTATGGGTTTCCATAACCCTGATCTGAACAGGAGATGTTTGTGTGCGCAATAGAACCATATCGTCGATATAAAATGTATCGGATAGATCTTTGGAAGGATGATCAGGAGGTGTGTTCAGAGCATCGAAATTGTGATATTCGTCCTCGACATCGAATCCTTCGGCAATATCAAAACCCATACTGATAAAGATATCCTCGACTTTTCTCATTATGATCGATACCGGATGCAGGCTTCCCTTTTCTCTCCTGCGTCCGGGCATGGTCAGATCAAAAGATTCGGATTTAACGGTTTTTGCATATTCAAGTTCTTTGATCTCTTTTTCACGAGCAGATATCAGTTCTGAAATTTCTGATTTGATCTCATTCAAGATTTTTCCGAAAGCAGGCCTTTCTTCTTTTGATAATGATCCCATTTTTTTCATGAAACCCATCAATTCGCTTTTCTTCCCGAGATAACGGGAACGGAATTGTTGAAGTTCCTGCGGGGACGAGACTTCAGCAATCTCTTTGTTAGCTGATCCTGATATTTTGAGCAGTTCGTCTTTCACTTCTAAACCTAATTTGCAATTTGTTCTTTTGCTAAATCACATAATTTTGCGAATGAATCCATATCATGAAAAGCGAGATGTGCCAGCACTTTTCTATCGATATCGACTTCTGCTTTTTTCAGACCGCTGATCAATTTGCTATATGAGAGGTCGTTCATTCTGGCAGCAGCATTAATGCGGATGATCCAGAGCCTGCGAAAATCCCTTTTCCGAACTTTTCGATCTCGATAGGCGTATTGCCAGCCTTTTTCAACAGCTTGTCTGGCTGTTCGGTATAATCTGCTGCGACCTCCGATATAACCTTTGGCTTCTTTCAGAATTTTTTTCTTTCTTTTTTTGGCTGCAACATTATTTACAGATCTTGGCATTTTTAGACTCCTTTAAATTCCCAGCATTTTTTTCATACGGGAAACATCAGCACTATTCACAAGGTCTGATTTTCTTAAATTTCTTTTGCGTTTTGGGCTTTTTTTTGTAAATTTGTGACCGGCGAATGCGTGAGACCTTTTCAGTTTTCCATCTCCGGTCAGTTTAAATCGTTTCGCTACCGCACGACGAGTTTTCAATTTCGGCATTTTTCCTCCTGATATTCAACCACTATATCTGCGCAAACTCAATTATTTTGAGATTCTTCGTGTTCTTAGTGGCGACAATATTTCAATTCTATACTTGTTCGTCTTTCTGGTTTTCCAAAATCTTATCGATATCTTTTTTGGGAGCAACGATCATAGAAATTGTTCTTCCTTCACTTTTAGGTTCGCTATCGATATCGATTATTTCTTTCAATTCTCCGCGAAGCTTATCCAATAATTTATAACCCAAATCTTTATGGGCAAGTTGTCTTCCTTTGAACCTGACTGTAAATTTTACTTTATTATGTTGTTTCAGAAATTTCAAGGCATTATTTTTTTTGAAATTATAGTCATGCTCTTCCGTATTTGGACCGAATTTGACTTCTTTTACCTGGACGATATGCTGTTTTTTTCTTGCTTCGCGCATTTTTCGTTCTTTCTGGTAATAATATTGACCGAAATCCATTATCCGGCAAACAGGTGGTTTGGCTTTGGGAGAAATCTCGACCAAATCCAATCCGGCAGTTTCTGCTTTTTTTAAAGCTTCGGATATGGGAACTATTCCTACTTGCTTACCAGTATCTGTTATCAATCTTACCGATGGAACCCGAATCTGTCTATTGATCCTTTCTTTAGGTGCAACCGGATTTGTTTTTGCTTTTCCTCTTCTGATTCTTATGGAAATAAAAAACCTCCTTAAAATTAAAAGGCGAATGGAATCCCACCCGCCTTTATAAAATTTGATCATACATTTCGAATAACCTTACAAGTATTCATTTTTTAATATTTTCTCGAAATATTAAGAAACCGTAAGGTAGAAGCGGGTTGCTTCTTTCCCTATTTCTAAACACAAATCAGGGTAAAAATAATTTAACCTGATTTGCGTCAAGATTTTTAACATTTATTTCTTATCAGTTACTCGCTGTAACTCGATAGAATTTCTTATCTCCTGTTAGAGGTTCATTCCAGGTTGTGTCTGCTCCCGTCCATTCATCGAAGGTAAATGTACCGTATGGATCGGTATCACTATAAACTGTGTAAGAAGTTGCTCCCGTAACAGTATCCCAGGTTAAAGTAACAATTGAACCATCATGCGTGATCACAAGATTAGCCGGAGCATCGAGTTGGTTGGTTACATTCAAAGTAACCGGGACATAATACGGAGATTCATCCGGATCATTGCTGGTAATTACGATATCCGCTTCATAAGTTCCTTCAACCAAACCTGCTGCATCAAAACCAACATTTACTTCATCGTCGGGAGAACCTTCCAGAACAGTGTCACTCGTACTTTCTCCACCATCCAAACTAAGCCAGCTATAAGTCGGTCCGGTATCGCAGCTAACCGAAAAATCATCGACAAAAAACGAGAATGCATCATGAGAAATGCAGTGAATACCGATATATATATCAAAACCTTCATAAGCTGAAAGGTCATAAATATATTCTGTCCAGCTTACCGGAGCTTCAACATAAGGACTTGCTGAAATGATCGTAAAACTCGAAGGATCGGTATCAGTGGTCGATACTCCAACTTCGAATCGTTCCAGTCCATATTGGTCGGTGATCGATTTTGCCCGGAAAGTCAGTTCTCCATTCGCATTTAAACTAAGTTGCGGAGTAAACATCCAATCGTCATTTGGAGGTGTTGTTGCGGAAAAACAAGCTGCGTGTTTAACTCCTGTATAAGATTCCCACCCGGACGGATCGGGCGGATCAGTTTGAGTTGAATTGAAAATGATGTAAGAACCGACATAGTGTTCGTTCAGAAAATCAAAACTTGTAGCTCCGTAAGTCGCTGAACCGTCTCCATCAAATTGTGTCCAGGGCGGGAACGAAAGAGTAAAATCAGTATAAGTCTCATATCCGTCTTCAAAAATTATATCCCGGCTCCTGGAGGAATATTCAATCTCTGCTGTATAATCGAGAGTCGAATCCGCATCACCATCATTACCGATATATAATGTTTGAGATGCTGTTTCATCCGGTAATAGTGTTTGCGTAAATGAAGATGGAAGAACTGTTATATCCGGTATCGATGTTTCAACTGTTAAAGTTACAGGAATGATTTCTGGGCTGCCGGCAGCATTGTGACTTATAGAAATTTCCGCTGTATAGATCCCTTCTTCCATTCCGGCTGCATCAAAATCTACAGTAATGTTATCTGTTTCATTATGATCACAATCCCCGGAGAGAGGATTAACATCGAGCCAGCTTTCGCTGGGCGCACTTTCCGTGAGAGTAATAGTACCGGAAATATCATGGGGATCGGAACCATAATCGTCACCTGAAAGCGTCCAATCCAAAACCATATCCCCGGAAAAACCGCCACTCACAGTAATATTCACTGTTGAGACAGCACTTTCTCCTCCATAGATATTTCCCCAACCGCCATTTTCGTCTGTCCAGGTGATCATCGCACCGTTGCCTGTATTATTATCTGTAACTAAATCACCATCCGTTCCACCGACAAAATTCGTGGAACTATTTACAGTAATATCGGTTGGGAAATCTAAAGTCGCGCCATCTAACCATTCCCAATCACCGCTATTATTATAGATCGTAAATACGATATCAAAAGTTGTTCCAGAAGTGTATTCGTTAATATCACTTTCAAATGTCGAACCGGAAATATTTCTTCCATCTCTTTCTCTGGTAAAATTATTGTTCGTTCTCGTGTAACCGTAACTTATTGTATAGGTCAAATTAGAACCGGGATCACCATCATTTGTTATCTGTAATATCTGGGAATCTGTGCCGTCGGGCGGCAGGGATTGGGATAAAGAAGTCGGATCGACTAAAATTGACGGTTCCGGTGTTCCGCCGCTTGCTTCCACCACAGCTTGATGCGCATTTACTCTTCCATAGCCCATATAAATGTCATAACCCGGTGTATCTTCAGAAGGATCACCGACTTCGTCGTCAGCAGTATTCTTGAGAATATCTTCAGCTTCTGTTGCAGTAAGAGTCGGATCTACTGATAAGATCAAAGCAACAACACCGGCTGCTACCGGTGCAGCACCGGATGTTCCTCCAAAATACTGGTAATAATCCCCGGAGCCATTATAACCTCCGCTTCCTGTAACATCGGTTGTATATTGATAATTTCCGGGAGCAACTACATCCAGCCCGGTACCGTAATTACTTCCCTGGCCTGCTCCCCAATCGGAAGGAGTACAGCGATAATCGTCTTCATTTGTTCCTCCAACGGCAACAATACTCGAAAGATTGGAGGGGTAAGATATGCTGCTTGCATTATCATTTCCAGTAGCTGCAGTAATTATACAACCCAGTCCACCTCTCCCGGTCGTATGGGCGCTGTTAAAAGCATTTGTAACAGATGTTGAACTGCTCATTGTCCAGGAAACCGATAAAACATCGGCACCATTGTCCCTGGCATGATTGATTCCATTTACTGTCCAGGAATTGTACCCGATCAAAGGACCTCCGTCATAAGCTGAATAGAAAATTCTAATTCCCATCAACAAGCAATCATAACTCACACCTGCAACTCCCTGGCTGTTATTTGTTTCTGCAGCAGCTAGACCGGAACAGCATGTACCATGACCATCCCATGAATTCGGTGTCGGATCATAATCACTATCTACGGCATCATAAGGATTGTCGATTTTGTCGTTTAGATCAGGATGGTTGATCTCGCAGCCATCATCGAGAACTGCAACTGTGATTGAAGCAGAACCTGTATTGATTGCCCAGGCTTCCGGAGCATCAATATCAGCATCGACAGTTCCATAAGGCCATCCTCCGGTATTATGAAGAAACCATTGATAATTGTAATAAGTGTCTGTTGTCAGTCTTTTCATTAAATTCAGAAAATCGGGTTCTGCATAAATGATATCTTCATTTTCTCTAAGAGAATTCACAGTTTCCAGTAGATCGATTCCATTTTTGGAAGGTCTGATCCTGCAAAAGAAACTGTTCTTATCCCAGCCGGTTGGATTTAATAGTTCAGAATCATATTCATTTAAAATCCGGTTGATTTGGAAGTTTGAGAGTTCCGTTTTGAACTGCACAATAAACCTGTTAATTACAATAAGTTTTACATTATCATTAAATTCAAAGACAGGACTGAAAAAAGCAGGTGCTTTTTCTTCTTTGATTTCTTCAAAAAAATCGTTGACGTTCTGATTTTTAAGTTCAACGATAATAATGTTTTCATTTTCCAATTTTTCTTTGATCAGGATTTTTTGAAACCTGTTCTCGAAATTTTTCACTCCTTTTTGATAATTCTCAAAATAGAGAGCAATGGTTTTCCCGTCAAATTCGAGTTCCGCTTTCTCACCGTCGGCGTAATAGAAGTAAGAAGTGGCTGATAATGATAAAACGGAAAGTACCAGTACGACTACATTCAATGTTTTCTTAAACATAAAATCCTCCTTTTATTATAAGAAATTTCTCATATTGAATATACTATTTATTTATCCGAATTATGTCAATGACAATTTTAATATGGTAGTGAAACAAAGAATTGAATTAGGTTTGTATCATTATTAAAATTTGATTGTTTTGAATCGTAGATTGTAATTATCTGCTTTTTTTAAAAAATCTTGTCTGTAAATCTATAAATTTGTTAAGTCTATCAACAAAATCTATATACACATTTTTGAGTTCTAATGTATTTTCTTTTATCTCTTTTTCGAGTTCAAAATTTTTTTCTTTAATTACATTTATTTGTGTTTTCAGTTTATCATTTTCTTTTTTGATGTTCTCCATTCTTGTTTTTGAATAGTTACTTTCCTTTCCGGTTAATAACCAATTCACATCTGTTTGGTATATCTTTAATAATTTAAAAAGAAAATCAACGGTCGGAGATCGAATTCCTTGTTCATACCTGCTAATCACTGCCTGGGTGGTATTTAAAGAATCTGCAAAGTCCTGCTGATTCAAATTTACGGATTCTCGAAACGACTTTAACCTTTGCGAAAAACCGACAATATTATCTTTATTCATTTTTTTTACCTAAAGTAAAAAATTATTATTTAAAATTGATGTCAAGATTATTTTCGGTAAATGAATCTTGAGTTATGACCAAATGTCATACTTATTGTTAACATTTTATATCTTAATCGTCGATTATTTAATTAGTTACATTATTCATCCAATGACAGTTAATCAGGGCTGTGAATTAATCCAAAGGTATTATTTTTAGTTCCCTTTTTGAGATTTTTTATATCCATACGGATTTTTTTATTGACAGGTTTTAAGGATTTAAAAAAATCGCATCAATATATCAGGGGGTTATATAATGAAAAAGAAAAACTATTTTCTTCTTATGATCGCAGCTGCCTTTATTCTATCAACCTTTACAATCTGGAGCATTACAAAAACAAATCAAGAAAGTTTATTCGATTCTTATACTCAAAGTATCGAATGTAAAGCTCATGGTGATTTTACTCCACAACCTTTAGATGGTTATATGCTCGCTCCTTCCGAGCCTGCTGATGACATCATCCGGGTTTGCAGTCATGGCGATATTAAGCCAAAACCATTTACGAAAAAGGACGACGACGATCAAACCGGCTAAATTCAACAGATTTTGATCTTTTTTTTAAAAATAAATTTGATGATTTCACCGAAATTCTGATAAGATCATCCTGTCCTCTTCAGTAATAAATTGTGAGCGCGAAAAAGTAGTCGAAGATTCTTATAACTTTTTTGTGTTGTTGATTTTTCAACTTCTCTTAAGATGACAGATCCCGATGATTATTCGTTTAACGGATCATCAAATTAATTCTGTCAAAATAGCTTTTTAGCTTATGGAGGATGAGTCTATTTAAAAATGACTCATCCCTTTTTTTTATTAAATTTTTTTCTTAAACATGGTGGTTTCCTAAAAAGTCATTTTTTGTCATTCTGAGTCCCGAGTCTTTGCTCGGGAAAGAATCTCATAAAATGTTTGTACTATTAATCTTTCGACTACGCTCAAGAAGACAGATTTTCATAATTTTTGACTTTTTACCGGATCGTCAGAAATCAATAGTTCAGATTTTATTATAAAGATTTAACAGATTCCCGCAGTATAAACATAGCAAATAATAAAAAACGATTGACATCGTATTCTTAAAAAAAAAACTTTCTCAAATTTTATACAAGGGGAGTGAAAAATTTGATGAAAGCTCTTGTCCGATATGTTTAAATTACATTAAAAGCTTACATCATAATGAATTTTTATAACCATGATAGAAACAATTATACAGTACAATCTCGGAATACTTCGCCTGTTGAATTTAATTTTCTGGATTATTTTGATAAAAAAAATAAAATTTTCAGGGACAAATTTATATATAATAAAATCATTTATCTATCTTTTTACGATTTTTACTGTTTGGAATTTAATGATGATACTCAGTGGTGGAAAAGCAGAAGTATATCTTTTTTTCTGGGCTATTACATCAATGTATGAAATCTATTTTATCATATCCTCATTATTAAAATTATCGAACAGGGATTACTCTTTTTTATCTTTAATAATCACTGGTTTATTATCCCTTCCGGTAGTAATTGCCTCAATACTTGCTTATACAGCAAGAAGTTATAGTCCTGTCAACAATGTTGATTTTTATTGCAGCATTTTTCTGGCAATAATTGCTGTCTTAAATTTGAGAATAATTTTAATAAAGGTCTCATTTGTAGAAAATATCGAATCTTTTTTTATTTTTAGTGGATTTGTCATGTTTTGCGGGCTTCACATTTTAGCCACAAATACAACAATATTTGATTTTTTAAAAAATTGGGATTTTGTCCAAAATGCCACAATGATCAGCTTATTTTACTGGTTAGGGAGTGTCTTTTTAGCATGGAAAATCAGATCCAAACATTTGTAATCATTACCTCTCTCTTTTTTGGAACTTTCGTTTTAATTACAGTCTATCTTATAGTAAAATTAAAATTAAGCCAAATAGATTTAAAACAATCCGAAGAAAAACTAAAAAGATTCAACGAGACTTTGCAGGATGTTGTTGCTGAAAGAACAAAAAAGTTGAGAGAATCTGAAAAACTATATAAATCTCTCTATGAATTAAATAAGGAAGTTCTGGAAAATTCTCCTGTCGGGATCATCAAACTGGATAAAGACATGATAATCGAATATGAGAATTCCGAAATGAAAAAAATCTTATCTTCTCTCTCCTCTTTACATAGAAATATTAAGGGCATAAATATTAAAGAACTCGATATTTTTAGGAAAAGGACTTTCGATCCAATCTTTGATGTCCTGCAAAGAGGAATCGAATTCTCCCAAGAAGCAGTCTTAAAATATAATAGTCCGAAATATTCCAATGTAACAATTAAAGGTGTCCCCATATTTGAAAATAATAATTTTACCGGTTCGGTTGTTCTGATCGAAGATCTAACAGAAAGAATAATTGCAGAAAAAAAACTCAAACGAAGTTATGAAAAATTAAGAAAAGCAACTGAAGATATTGTTCAAGCTATGGCTGCAACTTCGGAAATGAGAGATCCATATACAGCGGGACATCAGAAAAAAACAGGAGAACTGGCAATTGCTATTGCCAAGGAAATGGATCTTGAACAAGATCGATTAGAAGCCATAAGATTTGCCGGAATGATCTTCGACATCGGTAAGATATCAGTTCCTTCAGACATACTTTCCAAACCGGGAAAAATTAGCCATTTCGAATTTGATGTTGTGAAAAACCACAGCAAAGTCGGATATGATATTCTGAAAAAAATCGAATTTCCCTGGTCTATCGCCAAGATTGTTTATCAACATCACGAAAGACTGAATGGCTCCGGTTATCCAAACAGATTAACCGAAGACCAGATCATGTTGGAATCAAAAGTATTGGCTGTTGCCGATGTGGTTGAAGCCATGACTTCTCATCGTCCGTATCGCGCAGCTATTCCGGTTGAAGATGCTTTAAAAGAAATCAAAAAAAATAAATCCAAATTGTATGATCCTGATGTTGTCGATGCTTGCGTTATAGTATTTGAAAAGGAAAAATTTGCAGCTGCCGGTTAGAAATGAGATTTATTAAAATACCGCATTTATTCCGGATTTTTCTATTTTTATTCATTATAACCTTCCGGAATAATTATGCCATTGAAATTCCCTTTTCGGAAACAGAGATCAAAACAGAAGATAATCATTTCGATAATTTTCGGAGAACATCTCCTGCAGATTCACTTTCCTGTCCTTTAAGTACAAATGCCTGGTTATGGCATAACGGAAAATATTTATTTGTGCATTTCGAAGCTGAAATAGACAGGGATTTTAAACTCGGTAAATATGCTTCAAAAGATGATTGGATAAAAGCAGATTATTTTCGTTTTCAACTTATTACGGATATAAAAAACTACTATTCCTATATTTTTTACGCATTTCCCCTGGGAAATAAATACGATTCTATCCGAAAATCGAATTTATCCAAAAATAAAAACTGGAATAGTTTTTATGATTATAAAAGCTCGATTTCAGATTCTCTCTGGACTGTTTTAATGAAAATACCTTTTAAAGATATTCGCTTCCACGGGAAAAAGCCTTATCATTGGAAACTCATCCTGACCAGGTATTTTGATGTTCAAAAAGAGTATTATTCCACTCCGTTTGTGAATACAAAAATGGGTTTGGATTATTTCCGAAAAGCAAGCGATATAAATATTAATGAAGAAATCTCCAGGAACAGGAATTATTATTTCAGACCTTATACGATCTTTACTTATGATTTCCGGGATAGTGATTTTGATTACAATATGGAAAATCTCGGATTGGATTTCTCTTTTAATCCCAACTTTTCATCAAAAATGAAATTGAGTATAAATCCCGACTTTTCCGACTTGCCTTTGGATGACGAGATCGACATTTACAATATGAAATATGCTCCCACCTTCTCCGAAAACAGGTATTTCTTTATCGAAGACTTCAATGCATTCGGGACTGATAATAATTCATTTTATTCCCGGCATATAACTCAACCGCAATATGCCTTAAAACTGACGAACAGTGCTGAAAATCTTTCGTATGGTTTTCTTTCAACAAGGGATTGTTACAAATCGGAAATTTCCAATACGGATGATTATTTCAATATCATTGCAGTCAGACCGGTTACCGACAGGTTTTCGACACAGTTTACAATTTTGAATAGAATGAATAATAATTATCATAATGAAGTATTTCATCTGAATCCT
Source organism: uncultured Candidatus Cloacimonadota bacterium (assembly GCA_964521025.1). Taxonomy (GTDB): domain Bacteria; phylum Cloacimonadota; class Cloacimonadia; order Cloacimonadales; family TCS61; genus DRTC01. Next base: position 18,457 of record CAZFPK010000051.1, read on the forward strand.
GTCTGGGAATATAGTAATAACAAAACTCTCTGGATGGATTTAAACTTATCGTTAAGAGAGCAGGATAATAATATTGATCGAGGATATTTCGGAAAAATTGGATATAATTTGATAAACAAATATTTGAATTTTTCTATAGAAACAGCTAAAATGAGCAAAAACTATTTTGCCGATATGGGAATCATTAATGACAGAGATTATTATTCCTGGCTGGTAAATGCCGAACAATACGAAGATGTAAATAATAAACTGGTTAAAACCATTTCTTCGAAAGTTCAGGTAAAAGAATATAAAGAAAATATTTCAAATGATCTGATCGAAAATGTTACGACTACTTACTTCAATATCGAGTCGCAATATAATCTTTCATTCTGGATCAACTATGTTTTCAGTAGAGAAAAGTATTCCGGAAATATTCATCAGATCAGGAATCTTACTTACGGTGCGAGTTGGATTGTAAATGATCTAGTTTCTGCATATTTTTCTTTCAGTAAAGGCAGTTTATTGATCTATGAATTTAATCAAACATACGACAGCATGTATTTACAATATGCATTGACCGGTTTTATCAATAAATTTATTTCCTATAATTTTTCTTTGGACAGGATCATTTATTTTGATGTACCGGATGCGGATACAATCGATGATGATTATATTTATGGAAATGCCGATCTGAACATCTCCTTTTCTAACAACATATCCCTGACAAACGGTTTAAGGTTCAATAATTACGAATGGAACGGATATGCAGACCATTACGGCATATTTTCCAATTTCAGATGGGAATTCAGACCGGGTTGTAATCTCTTCCTGGGATATAAATCTTCAACAGATATGATCGACAATATCTTAGAAAATGAATATCAACAGGTATTTTTGAAGATTTCGTATAAATTGTAATGACCTTTAACCGGATGACATCATTTTTTACTTTTCATCACAATTTCTAATTTTCTATAATAAAAGAAGTTATACGATAAATAAAAAACAATTTGACAATATTTGCCGTTTTTTTTCGTTTTGAATTTATTGGTGCAGGATATAATTATTGAAGAATAAGATGTGTTCATATCGAAAAGACGGTTTTCCTAACAAGATTGAATTGCAGTTGAACTCTCAATCATATTCGATTGTATTGTACTTCTGTTCAGCAGGGGGAGGATGTTGATTCTCTCCACCTTACTCCCCCAAAAAGTAAATGAAATATAAATTGTGAAAATAACTGAATAAAAAATCGAAATAACCTCCGAGTTTTCCAATTACGAATGAAATATGATTTTCCTGGTAATGTCAATGGATTGGAAAACCAACTCGAAATATTAATCGCTTTTTTTCGAAAAAAGCATGATCCATACTTATGATCTTCTCGGATATTTCCCTAAACAAGAAGGATGGAATCCGGGGAAACCGAAAGAAATCGTTCCCAACGGAGTCGAGTTCTAAATCCTGATTCTGATATTATATACAATTAAACATTTTCGAAATAAGATTTCTTTGTTAAATGTGTAAACGGTTATTTAGAGTTCATCCATAAACTGTGAAAACTTGAATTAAGTTTGCTTTAGCTGGTTTGATTTATGTTTTCTAATATACTGATAAAGATCAACTTAACTCATCCCGAAGGCTTTAGGGATAAGTCAAGTTTCCTTTTATCTGGAAAAAATGAGTTTTCGTTCAAGCACAATTTATATAAAAATACTTTCCCTCGAGTTTCTAAAACCATAATAGCAAAAATATTCATTACTTTTTTGTAAGACATGACAAAAAAGTAACATCATTAGTTGCTTGTTAAATGCTCGAAAACAAATGTATTAAAATTTCTCCTGTTGGTTTAGTATTACTTTTTGGTAATGTTTGAGTTTCATTCTTTTTCTTACCATTCTCATAACCTCATTATTTGCATATTATTACATCAGATATCTCATTTTGGAACAATTACTGCTTATTAGAGTTTGATAATTTTTCAAAAGTTTAAAAGGAGTAAAAAAATAATATGGAAATTATCGGATTAGATCGCTACTCATTTGATTTTGGATAAACGATAAGTGATAAAAATGATTGAAAAAGAAGAAAAAAAACTGCTGCAATGTTGGAAGCACTTTGCTTGTGATAAAACTGAATGTCCCGGGTACGGATCAAATGAATATTGCTGTTGGTTGCTCGATGGAAATTTATGTCATACGGAATTGGATGATAACTGGATCAATAGATTCGATGTCTGCATTAACTGTGAAATCTTAATAAATAATATCAGGTATGAAAATTGGTCAAAAACCTTAGAATTAATTTCAGAGCATTTCAAAAATTATCAAGAGAGTATCAAGGAAAAACAGAAGAAGCTTCAAGAATTTAAAATTACCAGTTCTTATTTGCTGAAGGAACTTGAAAAAAAGAGCCTGGAAGTTCTAGCCGAAAGAGAGAATTTAGAAAAAAAAGTTAAAGAAAGAACAAAAGATCTACACCGGATGCAAACAAAATTAATGCAAACATCTAAAATGGCAGCGATCGGTAGATTCTCAGCCGGAATAGCCCACGAAATAAATAATCCTTTAGGAGCGATAATAAATCTTCCCCGCATACTCCTCGAAAATCCTGAAATAAAAAAAATGGAATATGAAAACCTGGAACTGATCTCAAAAGGACTATTCCGCATCGAAAGTATCGTGAAGCAGATTTTAGGTTATTCTGCTTTTAATGAATCCGATATTCAACCGGTAAATTTGAACTATATCTTGAACGAAACGCTTGGTTTTATTAGAAATCGATTCCAAGAAAAAAGAATCGAGATCATCATGAAACCGGATAAAGCACTTCCTCAAATCCAATTAAATCCTGCTCAAATCCAACAAGTATTTCTGAATATTCTTATGAATGCATTCGATTCCTTAGGAGAAAAAGGAAAATTATTAATCACCAGCAAATTTGATAATAATAAAATATCGGTTGGTTTCAAAGATAATGGTAAAGGAATAAAAAAAGAGATTTTGGATAAAATATTCGAACCTTTTTTCACAACCAAAGATGTTGGTGAAGGAACCGGACTCGGTTTATTTATCTGTTACAATATTATCCGTTTATATAATGGATCGATCTATATTAAAAGTATAGAAAACAAAGAAACTGAAGTTATAATTTCTTTACCTGTGATGGAAGAATAAATGGACAGACAGAAAATCTTACTTGTTGAAGACGATGAATTAATGCAGGAAATGCTCTGCAATTTTTTTAAAAAAAAAGGATATGAAGTAATTCTTGCTGGAGATGGAGAAGAAGGTTGGGAAGAATTCAAGAAAAACGATTGTAACCTTGTTTTGTTGGATTATAAATTACCAAAGATGAACGGTATTCGACTGCTGCAAAAAATTAAAGAATTAACTCCGGAAATGATAGTTATTATCATGACTGCATACGGTACCATTGAGAGGGCAGTAAATGCTATGAAAATGGGTGCTTTTGATTATATCACCAAACCTTTTCATACGGAAGAATTAATCATACTCGTGCAAAGAAGTTTGGAATTGCAGCAGCTGAAACAGGAAAATGTACTTTTACGAAAAGAATTGAAGCAGCGCTATTCCCTGGGAAATATAATCGGTAAAAGTAAAACTATGCAGAGAGTTTTCGAGCTGATAGAAACAATTTCCCGGGAAAAAGCTACTGTCCTGATTCGGGGAGAAAGCGGCACCGGTAAAGAAATGGTTGCTGAAACGATTCACCATTTAAGTTTAAGAAAAGATAAACCGCTCATCAAAGTTAGTTGTGGAACTTTATCTGAAACTCTTCTCGAAAGTGAAATGTTCGGTCATGAAAAAGGGGCTTTTACCGGAGCTTTAAAAATGAAGAAGGGCAGGTTCGAACTTGCTCAAAATGGAACTATTTTCCTGGATGATATCGATGATCTGTGCTTGAAAGTGCAGATGAAACTGCTCAGGATCTTGCAGGAAAAAGAATTTGAAAGAGTTGGTGGAACAAAGACAATCAAACTCGATGTCAGAGTAATCGCAGCGACTAAAATTGATCTTGGTCAAGCAGTTCGGCAGGGAGAATTTCGGGAAGACCTTTATTACAGGCTGAATGTTGTTCCTATCGTCCTACCTCCGCTGCGGGAACGCAAAGATGATATACCGCATTTATTGAAGTACTATCTTAATAGACTAACATTTCCCACTTCATTTTATGCTTCTAACTCCTTTAAAAATAAG
>CAZFPK010000052.1:0-22057 GCA_964521025.1 uncultured Candidatus Cloacimonadota bacterium
AAAAGGCAAAATATTAGCATAAATATTTTCATGAAAACTCCTTTTTTGGAAATAAATAGAAATCGCAAAATGGAAATTTATATCAATCTGAAAGCTCTTTAATATAATTTTCCAAAGATTTTAGTTAGAGTCCATCCATGAACTAAGGATTCGAGTTGTAATGAGCTAGCGACGACTCGAAAACTTTTGTAATGTTTTTTTTCAAATCATCTCGGCACTCCAGATTACAAATCGGAAAAAAAGCAAGATAATAAAATCATTCCGTTTACGGAACTTTCTCTTCTATGCTTGGTCTATAAATTTTGAATTCTGGTTAATATGTCAAGTTTGCTGTCTAAATCAATTGGCTTATTCTTGACTTTTAATGAGCAATAAGAAAATTTGTCACGATTATTTAAGGGTTAGGTATTAATCATTATGCCGGAAAAATACTTTTTACCGTTGGTAATGCATTTCATCAGGGCAATTGTTCTCTGGATTATTACTACATTATCGGGAGCAGATAAAGATAATTCCTTTTTTAAATCTTTATTCAAAGCAATCATCATCTCCGCGATTATAACTGTACTATTTCACATGGCTGATCAGATAGATTTAACAGGATCAAATCTTATTAAGATAAGTCGTTTTCTAAATTCTTTATATTTTAAAGCAATTATATCATACATAATCATCAAATTATTGTATAAATTCGACTGGATGAGCGGACTGATCACCTGGTTAATATGGTTTCTTGTACAATTTCCATTGAATATTTTTCATGATAAAGTCATTAAGTTAATTTTGAATTTTTTCTAACTTTTTAATATGCATGAATTAACATTATCCACTTTAGATTTAGACTATCAAATTTACATGAAATGATGGGAAATATTTTTTTCTTATTAAATTTGCAGGAATGATAGAAATAGTTACGAAGTAATTCAACCTGTGTGAAAACTTATATTTACGGACAAATTTACAAAATGTCATCCTGAACGTGGTCGAAGGATTTTATTTAATTTGTTGCTAGGCAAAGAATTGTGAGTCTTCGACTAAACTTTCATCCTTCGTCGTACTACGGAGAATGGATAGACTGACAATACTTTTCCCAATAAGTTATGTTTTTACACTCCTGAATTCTCAATTCATGCATTCTTCATCTTTCTCTTTTTTAGATAATTACTGATAAATACAAACAACAAAGCAACAGCTGCGATCAAAGCACCCAGCCATTTCAGGGAAGCAAGAAAACTAACGACAACTCCGGCGATCAGAACTCCGAAGAAAATGAATAGGATGGATTTCCAGAATTTCAATCCCAGTAGATAGGCTGCGAGAGATCCTGTCCAGGCTCCAGTAACCGGAAGCGGGATCGCCACAAAAAACATTAATCCGATCTCCTCATATTTCAGGATGATCTCGCTTTTCCTGCGGGTTCTACGGAAAATTGCTTGCAATATTCTTTTCAGGATCGGGACTTTAAAACAGATATTTGTTACAAAATCGAAGAAGAGGAGAATGAAAAAAATTGGGAACATATTACCGATAACAGCAATCGGGAAGACCTTCCAAACAGGTAATTTATATTTCAACATTCCGATGGGAATTCCACCTCGTAACTCAAAGATCGGGATCATAGATATGAAAAAGACTTTCAATTCAGGGGAAACATTGAATTTATCGATACTTTCCTCTAATTTTGATTTTAAACCTGATTGTGCAAATACAGGAAACGAAATCAAAATGACCAGTAAGAATATGATTATTTTTCTCAAAATTTCCATCCTTGTTTGCCGATCAAAGGAACAAATGCACAACCACCGTAATTTGACTGAAAATATTTATCTTTCTCCCGCCTGATGAGGATCAATTCCTGGTACATCCTGTTTCCGGCTGGGATGATCATCAAACCATTATCAGCCAATTGCTCCATCAAATTCTGCGGAATATCGGGAGCTGCTGCGGTAACGATGATCTTATCAAAATCGGAACATACCGGAAAACCCTCTTTCCAACCCAAAGTGCCGTCACCAACTTTATAATAGATATTTTTATAATCGAGACCGACGAGTATTTTCCGGGCATATCTCGAGAGTTGACCGATCCTTTCGACAGTATAAACCGAATTACCTATTTCTGCCAGGAGAGCAGTCTGATAACCGGAACCTGTTCCGATTTCCAGGATCTTATCCGAAGGCTCGATTTCCAGTAAATTCGTCATCAGAGCAACGATATAAGGTTGGGAAATTGTCTGTCCGCTGCCGATGGAGAGCGGAGAATCATGGTAAGAAAGGTGCCTGATATCTTCCGGGACAAAAATATGGCGCGGAACTTTCAGGAGAGCATCGATCACCTTCGGGTCATTTATCCCGCGGGCAATTATCTGTTCTTGAACCATTATTTTGCGTTGATCTTCAAATTTCATTTTTCCTGTATATCCCCACCGTCCCGATGGCTTCTATATTTAATAATTAACAATCCCCGATTGGTAAATTCTTCAATTCGAGTATCAGTTCATTCCCAAAAAGGGCTTTGGGAACGATGAGAAAAAAACCGAAACCTTCTTAAGGTTTTCTTTTATTCTATTTAGTGTTCTTCGCAGCTCATTTCATCGATCCATTTCTTGATTATCGGGAAAGAATCTTTTTTCGTAAAATCCGGATAGATAGGAGTTATGGAAATATAATTTTCTGCGATTGCACGCGAATCTTTATTTTTATCTTTGCACCAGAAAGGTTCATCTCCACCAATATAATAATATTTTTTACCTTGTTCATCTTTTTGTTCTTTGACGAAATCGGTATAATGACGATGACCTAATTCCGTAATTTTTATACCTTTGACTTTAGAAATTTCAACATTGGGAACATTTATATTTAAAATTTCCTTTTTCCCGATCGTTTGGAAAATCCCCTTATCGAGCATTTTTTTCATATAGAATGCTGCTGTTTCAAATTTCTGCTCCGTATAAGATGCGAGCGAGAGTGCGATCGCTTTATTTCCCAAAAACATTGCTTCGAGGGCAGCTGCAACTGTCCCCGAATAAAGAACATCTTCGCTCATATTCTGCCCGCCGTTGATCCCCGAGATCACCAGGTCAACCGGTTTTTTCAAGATCACCTGGAAAGCGATGCTGATACAATCGGTTGGCGTACCGGTTATTGCGTAACGATTATCCCCTTTTTCCAGGATCCGGATCGGCTTGAATAATGTTATGGAATGAGAAGTTGCACTTTGCTCTTTTTCCGGGGCAACAATTACTATTTCATGTTCGTCTTCCAGTTTTCCTGCTAAAATGTTGATTCCCGGAGCATCGATCCCGTCATCATTCGTCAATAATATTCTCATCTTGTCTCCAAATTTACTTGTGCCGAGCGGAACACTGAAAACACAAAGTTTTCATATAAAATAAATGTCAACCATTAACGATTATAAATAGAGATTTTCCAACCGGTATTCAGAGAAATCTATTTTGTGTTATCGGAATTTCTTTTTTCATTAATCATCAAACCGCAGGGACCAGGCAAGCCTGGTCCCTGCGGTTTGATGATCATTGATATGAATTCCGGTCTCATTGGTGCGATCATCAGTTCAATTCACTGAAGTGAAAGGTTAATGTTTTGGATTTTATTTGAATTTTGGATTTTTACCTCGTAGGATAATGTTTCATCATATTTTTTGATAAATTGATATTCATATATCCAACGGGGTGAATTAGAAATTAGTCCCGATTTATCGGAAAGAGATTTTCATTTGAGATGATATGACACTCCTAACGGAGTTTTTCTCGTTTTTATTTTGTTCTCAAGGTTCACACCTTTCATTACAAAGATATCATTCCTACGGAATTTATTGAGATTTTTTATGATTTGTTATTTATTTGAGATTTGTATTTTGGGGATTGAGATTTATATGTAATTTGTATTTTTTTATTTGAAATTTTACTAACAAACAACTGCTGGGAGTTATTTTGTAATGCTTTGCATCTTCTTGGTCAGACGATTTCAGAAAAAATTTGACATTAAACTTATATAAAGAAATTCAGGTACAAAGAACAGGTACTGGAGAAAAAACATTGGAAAATTTAGTTTACGGAAGCATTTCGAGTGCGGATGCAATGAAACTGGAAGATACTTTTGGAGCTCATAATTATCACCCGCTTCCGGTTGTGATCGCCAGGGGTGAAGGAGTTTATGTCTGGGATCCGGAAGGCAGGAAATATTTCGATTTCTTATCAGCTTATTCGGCTCTCAACCAGGGTCATCGTCATCCAAAGATCATTAAAGCTCTTGTCGATCAGGCTGAAGATCTGACATTAACCTCGCGTGCTTTTTATAATAACAAACTGGGTGAATATGAAAAATTCCTTACAGAATATTTCGGATTCGAGAAAGTTCTGCCGATGAATACCGGGGCTGAAGGAGTCGAGACTGCGATTAAAATCGCTCGCAAATGGGGCTATGAGGTTAAAGGGATCAAGGAAAACAAAGCAAAAATAATTGTGGCGGAAAACAATTTTCACGGTCGCACAATAACCATAATTTCAGCATCGACAGATCCTGTTGCCAGAAATAATTTCGGACCCTACACTCCCGGAATCATAACCATTCCTTATGATAATACGAAAGCTCTGGAAAAAGTGTTGCAGGACAGACATGAAGAAATTTGCGCTTTCTTAGTGGAGCCGATCCAGGGAGAAGCAGGAGTAAATGTTCCGGCTGATGATTATATCGGGAAATGTTACGATCTGTGTAAAAAAAATAGTGTCCTTTTTATTGCTGATGAAATCCAAACCGGAATAGCCAGAACCGGTAAACTTCTCTGCTGCGATCATTCCAATATCAAACCTGATGTTCTGATCTTAGGAAAAGCGATTTCCGGAGGAGTTCTTCCGGTTGCAGCTGTTCTTGCCGATAGAGGAATTATGGATGTGATCAAACCGGGAGAACACGGCTCGACTTTCGGCGGATTTCCTCTTGCATGTGCAGTTGCCGGAGCAGCCCTCGAAGTTGTTCGGGAAGAAAACCTGACAGAAAAAGCAGCTGAATTCGGTGAAATTTTCCGGGCTGAAATGAGAAAGATCGATTCTCCTTTTATCGAGATTGTACGCGGGAAAGGTCTCTTGAATGCAGTTGTGATCAAACCAATGAATGGGATGGAAGCCTGGGATGTCTGCCTGAAACTGAAAGAGAACGGACTGCTTGCCAAACCGACCCATGATCACATCATCAGGTTTGCTCCGCCTTTGGTCTTGACACATGATCAGTTAATGGATGCGATCGATATTATAAAGAGAACATTTGAAGAATTGGTGTAAAACAAACCTCCTGGTTTGTTAACATTATTTCTGAAAATATTGCAGTTAAGAAATAGGTTTTATCATAAAGCCACCCTGACTGTTCAACGGGTGGCTTTTTGTATTGATCAAAAAAATTCGCTAAATTTCAAAAATTTTAAAAAATTTCTGATTCAGAAAAAAAGGAGGAATGAATGAAATATACAAAATTTTGTATGATCTTAATCTTATTATTTATTATCGGCTGCAGTTCCAAAACTGACAAATTGGTTATCGGTCTGATCAAACCATCTCTGGATCATCTCCCTTTCGATTTTGGGATAGAGATCCAAGCATTAAATAAAGAAGATTACATAGTCAAATATTTTTCATCAGGCTGGGAGACGAACGAAGCATTGGTTTCGGAAAAGATCGATGTGGCGATCATGCCTTTTACCTACGCCTGGACAGATATTTCTCAAGGAAAAAGAGTTAAAATAATTTCTTTTTTGGAGCGGGAAAGCGACGGTATCATCACAACCAAAAAAATTGAAAAAATCCAGGATCTGGACGGCAAAAAAATAGGTGTATTGAGAGCTTCTACCCTCGACATTTTTGCAGAAATGTTTTTGGAAGAAAATGATATCGAAATGGAATTTATCTATCTCCGCACACCGATGGACATGGCGACTGCTTTAAAATCCGGTGAAGTCGATGCCTTGAGTTTTTATGTTCCTTCGATCTTCAAGTTCGATGAGAATTTCCACATAATTCACTGGTATCGCGACACATTTCCCCTGCATCCGTGTTGTGATCTAACAGCGACTGAAACAGCGATTTCCAATAAAAAGAAAAAAATTGAAAAACTAATGAACGGACTGGAAAAAAGTGTTAATGAGATCAATAATAACCCGGTGCTGACTTTTGATTTCGCTCAGATCTCATTTTACCTGCAGGAAGATCTCGCCAAACAATCATTATATCACACAAAATTCGTGATGGGACTTGCGGAAAAAGGCAAAAAATTCGAACAGAAAGCAATTGCCAAAATGATCGAGAAAGGGTACATTTTAAAACATGTAAAAGCGGAAGAAATTTATTTTGAGATCGAATAAAAAAACTCACCCCGGCCCTCTCTTTAAAAGAATTCTTTGTTATTCAATTTCCAACTCACCCTCGGTCCTTCTCTCCAAAGAGAGGGATGACTTTAGTTTCCCTTTCTCTTTGCAAGAGATTTGGGTCTTTAGTCCGGCGAAGACGGATAAGGATTGAGTTGAATAATTGGATTTTCCTTTTTTTCAAAATTCTCAAAAACATCCAGTTATGCAGAACTTATTCTCTTTTTAAAGAAAGAGATGGAGATTAAGATATTCATGAAGAAAAAAGGAAGTTGAATGAAAGTCAATAAAGCATCAATATCGGGATTTCTCTTATTGATCATCCTGCTTATCTTATTGGCTTTTTCCCTGCAAATTTCTTTTAGAGAATTGCTCGATTTTAATTTCTCACTTTCAATCGCAATTTCCGATCTTTTCATTTCATTTTGCCGTGTTTCTTTGATTACGATAGTTTCCTGGATTGCAGGGATTTTAGCTGGTTATTTATTATTTCATAATTCTTATCTAAATAGATTACTACTACCAACCGTAAATTTTATGCGTCATATTTCACCTTTTGCCTGGCTTCCGTTTGCTATTATCTGGTTTGGATTGGGAGAAGTTCCGGTTGCCTTCATCATGTTCATCACTCTTTTTTTTCCGTGTTTGATAGCAGTTATGGACGCTTTATCCAATATCCAACAGGATCATATCGATGAAGCAAAAGTTTCCGGAGCTAATCAATTACAATTATTTCTCAATGTAGAATTACCCCTGACTTTTTTAAGTCTGATTAATATCTTTCGTTTGATCTGGGGTTTGGGTTGGGCAACGATCATTGCGGCAGAAATGCTGGGTGTTAAAAGCGGTTTGGGATTCAGGTTATTGGATTTTCGTTATTTGCTGCAATATCCAAAAATGCTGTATTATCTTATCATTATGGGAGTTTCAGGAGTTTTTATAGATTTCTTGTTAAGAAGATTTGCCGGTTTTATCAAGATCAGGTTGTTTGGGATTTAAGGGATGAACTTCCTAATAATCCTCCTTCATAAGGGGGAACTAAAGGGATTTTTTAATATCAAATCAAAAAAACAAATAACAAATAACAAATAAATCTCAAATCTCAAATCCGAAACATTAACCATTCATTTCAATGAATTGATGATCGCATCAACGAGACCGGAATTCATTCCGATGGTTATCCAAAAAAAGAATAAAATTCTAAATCCGAATTTCTAATTTCTAAAAAATGAATTCTAAAAAAAACTTGCCTGATAAATTAACATCAAATAAATTGTTTAGAGAAAATTCTTGGAGGAATAATGAAAAAGACTTTTATTTTTACTGTCGGGATCATCATGGTCACCAGCATTCTCTTTGCTCGAGCGGAGAAAGTTGCTGTTCTTCCTTTTGAAAAAAACGACAACAAAAGTGATTATGTTGTAAAATCGATCAATTCCAAAGATTTCAAAGAAATTTTTAAAAAAATAGATAATTTTGAGTTAATAAACAAAAAAACCGTTAAGACAGTTGTCGATGGTTCAGGTTATACTAAAATATCTTATCTCGACCTGGAGCAAATCGCAAATTTTGGAAAAATACTGGAAGCAGATATTGTCGTCTGGGGAAGCGTTTCATCGGTCGATGAAAATGATTTCAAACTTAAAGCTAAGATTTTGAGTATGAAATCGATGGATGTCAAATCGACATCTTTTAATGTTAAAAAAGCCAGTAAACAGAGAAGAGCCGCGATCAAAGATAACCTGGTTACTTTGATCGAGGAATTCAGCGGAGGAGAAATAGACAAGCTCGTCGGGATCGGAAAACAGCATTTCAACAGTAAGAATTACGAAGCTGCAGAAGAAACTTTTACCAGGATCATCGAGATCGATGCTAAAAATATGGAATCTAATTTTTATCTTGGTTTGATCAATTTTATTAATGAAAAATATGAAGAATCCGAACAGTATTATCTGAATGCATTGGAAATCGAACCTGAGAATAAAAACATCCTGGATTATTTAAGTAATACTTATTTGAAATTGGATAATTACGAGGAAGCAGTTAATTCTCTGATCAAGATCAATGAAATCGAGGAAGATAAGATCATCTGGATGAGGATTGGGAAGATCTACCAGGAAAACGAAGATTTTGAAGAAGCCAGGGAAGCTTATGAGAATGCGATCGCGATCGATGAAGAATTTGGAGATGCTTATAAATTTACCGGAATTATGTTCTACGAACAGGACGAATACGAAGAAGCAATCTCTTTCCTGCAATCGGCAACCGAGTTTTTCCCGGAAGACGATAACCTGCAGAAAAAACTGGCGAAATGTTATGACAAGACCGGCAAGATCGAAGAAGCAGTCTCGCATTACATCGAAATAATCGAGAAAGAACCGGATAATATCAAAGCCCATTTCAGTTTGGCGAACCTTTATATCGGCTCGGAAAAGTTTGATAAAGCGCTGGAAGTTGCGGTTACTTTGAAGGAAAAAATTCCTGAAGATCCGAAAGTTTATATCCTTTTTGCTACGAGTTACAACTCCGGAAAAAATTATCCGAAAGCAGAAGAAAATGCTGATAAAGTTATCGAGATGGATCCTGCTCTTTACCAGCCTTATCGAATTTTAGCAGAGATCTATTTTGATCGCGGCTATAAAAAATATGAAGAATATCTGAAAATCGAGGACGATATCAAATCCGGGAAATATTACGGGGAAGAACTCGATAACCTGGTTGATAAAAGAGACAAAGTTAAGGAAAAGGGTTATAATTTTTTCCTGAAATCGCAATCTTACCTGGATCAGGCAAAAGAAAGAACCGAAAGCGAATCGGAACTGAAATATATCGTGTCTAAAAAAGAGACTTTGAAACAACTTCTGGCAGCGACTAAGAAGGAGTGGTTTTAGATTGTAAACTTGCCTATTGTTGAAATTCGGCAAGTTTTTTACCAAAAGCAATGGATGATTACACTTATGAATATTGCAACGGAGATGTAAAAGAACATTTCATCCCCAAAGAAGTTTCTAAACATAAATCCGGTTTTAAAATGCTTGAAAATGTTCCTGTTGGAATTTGTGATAAATGCGGTTACAGATATTATCATTCAAGCGTTTTGCTCAGAGTTGACGATATTGCTAACGGAATCCAATTACCCGAAAGAATAGAATCGATTCCGGTAGTAAGAATGGTTAGTTGAACTCGATTAGATATAATTTGCTGAATTTCTAAAAACAGTAAGTTTTTATTTTCGGATAGTAATTTACTCTTCGTTTTCAAGAAGTGGTATTGTGTAAGTTTCAGAAAAATAGATGTTTAAAGAGGGTATTAAAAATCGTTTAATAAGAATAAATTTAATCCCGAATTTAGGTAAAGTTTTACCGGTATCCAATAGTTTTTTTATTGTTTGTTTTTGTTAGTAATTGTTCGCTTTTTTTTATTTCGAAAACAACATCGGCAATAATTGCAGAACATGATCGATCATCTTTGCTTTGATCTTCTTGTTTTTCGTTTTTCCTGAAATTATAATATTTTTAAAACCGAGTTTGGAGGCTTCTTTTATTCGCTTTTCCGTTTGAGAAACAGGTCTGATCTCACCGCTTAATCCAACTTCTCCTAAAAAAATTGTCTTCTCCGGTAATTCCATTTCCTTAAAACTGGATAAAATTGCAGCAATAACCGCCAGATCGAGAGCAGGTTCGGATACTTTAATTCCTCCGGCAAAATTCAGGAAAACATCGTTCTGACGCAAAATTAAAGACAGATTTTTCTCGATGACTGCCAGCAGGATAGCTAATTTCCGATGATCATAACCAATTGCTACTCGTTGGGAAGTACCGTAACTGGCAGGAGAAACCAGCGCTTGCACTTCCACCAGGAATACTCTCGAACCTTCCAGCATACAACCAACAGCAGTTCCGATATTATTTTCGTTGTGACTCAAAAAAAGTTGAGACGGATCGATAACTTCCTTCAAACCGGAAGACAACATTTCAAATAACCCGATCTCATTTGTAGAACCGAACCGGTTTTTCGTTGCCCGTAAGATCTTGAATTGTTTTTGTACTTCACCTTCGAAATAGAGAACTGTATCGACCATGTGCTCGATAATTCTTGGTCCGGCTACTATTCCTTCTTTTGTGACATGACCGATCAAAAAGAAAGGAATTCCGTTTTGTTTAGCAGTTCGTGAAAAAACAGCGGTGCATTCCCGCAATTGAGAAATACTGCCGGGAACACTCTCGACCGAACCGAGATAAACAGACTGGATGGAATCGATAACAACCATTTCCGGTTGTAATTCGTTGGTGTTCTGCAAAATTTTCTCAACATCATTTTCGCAATACAAAAATAAATTTTCTGATTCGCATCCCAGCCTGATGCTGCGTAATTTTATCTGTTCTTTGCTCTCTTCCCCGGAAATGTAGAGAACTTTTTTACCGGCAGCAGCAATTTTATCCGAAGCTTGCATTAATAATGTTGACTTCCCGATTCCCGGTTCTCCTCCGATCAAAACGACCATGCCGGGAACGATGCCGCCACCGAGAACTCCATCGAATTCATCGATTTGTGATAATAGGCGGGATTGGGCTTTTACTTCGATTTTTTTCAGGATTTCGGGTCTAGCTTTGTTCAAACCTTCAAGGTTTGGCAAACCTTGAAGGTTTTTGATTTTTTTCTTTTTACCGGTAATTCTCGAACTTTCCTGTAGCGAATTCCAAGCTCCGCAGGCAGGGCATTTTCCAGACCATTTACTGCTTTCCGAACCGCATTCTTTGCAGAAGAACATAATAATTCCTTGATGACGCTGTAAACAGCGTTTATTTAATTTGGGTGCGTCTTATTCCCACACTTGAATGTGTGGGCTATTGATTTCATCAAGTTTTGGATGATCTCAAATCAATAGCACCGTCGTTTACGGTGGTGAACTTAAACACCCAAAATATTCCTTCGCTACTTCAACATCATGCCGGATCGCTTCCACCAAATCATGTTTGGAATCGAACAGCAATTCTTCCCGTAACCTTTTATGAAAAACGATCTCAACTTTTCTCTCATACAGATCACCCTCGAAATCGATGATGTAGGTTTCCACTTCTTTGATGGAAATCTGCTTTAAAGTCGGACTGTAACCGATATTCGTAACTCCGATAAATTTACGGGAATTCACTAAAATCTCACAGATATAAACACCGATTGCGGGAATCAGTTTATGCGCATCGAAGGGTCGAAGATTTATCGTTGGATATCCGATACCTCTACCGATACGATGACCTTTGATCACCATTCCTGTCATAGAATAATTCCTGCCCAGGAATTCAGCGGCTTCCTGCATATTTCCTTCACGGATCAAATCGCGGATCAAACTGCTGCTGATAATACGGTTGCGGATTTTCAGAGGTTCGACCAGATCTACTAAGTAGCCGAATTTATCTTCATTCTCTTTCAGGAATAGAAAATCACCTTTTCGTTCTTTACCGAAATGAGTATCATAACCGACTACGAATTCCTTTGCTTTGATTTCATTAATAAGAATATCTTCGAGGAAATTTTCAGGCTGCATATCTGCCATTTTATTATCAAAATGAAGATAAAAAACGCAATCTGCACCGTATTTTTTCAGTAATCGTTCTTTCCGGTCTTTTTCCGTGAGCAGATAAGGAAAAGTCTTTTTATGAATCGTCTCCAGAGGATGATGAAAGTAGGTTATAACGATCGCTTCACCATTTTTCTCTTTTGCTTTTATGGAAAGGATCTTCAATAACTTCTGATGCCCGAGATGAACTCCGTCAAAAGTTCCCATGGTGATCACGGGATATTTGAATTTACATTTCTGGTTTTTGAAATATTTCATTTTTTACCACCAAGACACGAAGACACAAAGGATAGCACAAAGAAAATCAATTAAACCGAGTCGATAAAAGATTGTATGATGACTCGAAATCAGTAAACTCTTACGATTGTTCTTGACTCGACGACTTTGTCTTTTGAGTCGAGTGGACACATTTCAAATCAACACTATTTTCGGTTTTACATTATTATTAACTAAATCTGCAAAACCCAGACAATCTCTTTTTTCGTCGAGGATCATCGCATCATTTCTATTTTCATTTAGGAAATGTACAAACCGACCGTTTTTGAAATCTGAAATTTGAGATTGATTTAACATAACTTGATAAAAATGTGAAAAAATTTCCGATAATGGTTTGAGAAAATCCTGCCAGTTTTCTGCTGAAATTTCATCCAAACTAACTGTATCCATTATCTTTAAATTTCCAGATTTAGTCCTTTTTAATTCAATTGTGGTCGCGATCGTTCCCAGTTTTTCCGCAAAACTCTCGGATAAAGCACGAATATAAGTTCCTTTGCTAACTCTGGTTTTATAGGAAATATGCGGAAATTCTGTTTTCAATATCTCAAAATCGAAGATCTTGATCGATCGTGATTTCCTCTCGAAATCTTGATTTTGGCGGGCAAGTTCGTATGCTCTTTTCCCATTGATTTTTATCGCAGAAAATCGAGGAGGAACTTGTTCTTTCAAATCTAATATTTCAGGAATAACTGATTCGATTTTCTCCAAACTCAAATCAGGAACATCCTTTTCTACGAGCAATTTTCCGTCGATATCTCCGGTATCGGTTTTTTTCCCCAACTCGATTTTGACTGCATATTCTTTTTCTTGAGATGACAGATAATTAACAATTCTTGTTGCTTTTCCAATGCAAACAGGCAGCAAACCGGAAGCAAACGGATCGAGTGTTCCGGTATGTCCGATTTTTTTGATATTGATTATTTTCCTTAGTTTCCTGACAACATCGAAAGAAGTGATTCCTGTTGGTTTATCGATCAGCAAAACGCCGAAATTTTGCATTTAAAGTTGTTCCTTAATGTCCTCGATCAGTTTCTTTTCCAGTTCAAGATAAGTCCCGCTAATTTCACAGCCTGAAGCCCGAACATGTCCGCCGCCGCCATATTTCACAGCGATTTTGTTCACATCGATAAAATTCGAACGCAGATGCAGCCTGAACTTTCCCGGTTCGGTTTCCTGAAAGTAGATCAGGATCTTAACATCTCTTGTTCCTTTGACCCAACGTGTCATCTTGTCGGTTGCTTCTCTGGTCAAACTGTTCCTTTCAAGCATCTCGAGAGTCGAAAACATGAACATAATTCGGTGGTTAGAAAAAGTTTTGATAGTGGACAGAACTTCTCCGATAAATCTCATTTCAGCCGGAGTTTTATTCATCAGGAATTTCTCGGCAATTTCTCCGGGGATCAATCCAAACTTCATCAATTCGGCTGAAATCCGGAATGTTTCCACATCGGTATTGGCATTGATGAAATTATCCGAGTCGTTTAAAATCGTTGTATAGGTTGCTTCAGCGATATATTTTTGAGAAGATGTCGGGAAAGTGGAAATCTCATCGACAAAAAGATCATAGATGATAACTCCAACACTAACTTTATCTGTATTTATATAAGTTTCTGCATTTGGGATCAGTATGTTTTCGGGATGATGATCTATGGCGATTATTTTTTTTGCCTTCGAGATCAAAGATAAGCAAATACCGAGCCTTTCCTGTTCATGACAATCGAGCATTAATAAAAGTTCATAAGATAATTCATCAGAAAATACGATCGATCTTTCTCGTCCATCAAGAAATTCATAGACTTCCGGTGCTGGTTTTTCCAGGATTATTTCTGCATTAATACTCTTTTGGGATAAAATTTCCTGCAAGGTAAGAGCAGAACAAAATCCATCTCCGTCAGGACTGTAATGCGTTACAATTCCAAATGAAGAATATTTTTCAAATGCATCTGAGAGGATTTTTTTTAGAGTTTGGATGGAATCAATTTTCATTTTTTTCTGCATGTATTTTTTTAAAAATATCGTCTAAATGCCGGGCGTTTTCTTCGAGTTCATCGTAAAAAAAAGTTAATTCGGGAATGACCCGTAGAAGTTTTGAGGAAGCAATTTCCTTTTTGAAAAATCCTGAACTTTTAGTCAGAACCTTTTTGATCTTTTCTTTTGAACCTTTATTCAAAAATGTGAAATAAACTCGAGCGTGTGAAATATCTTTGGAAAGTTTAATTTCTGAAATTGTAATCCACTGCAAATTCTTGTCTCTTAATTTATGATTCAAAACATTATTGAATAATTTCAAGAGTTCTTTTTCCATTCTTTGGATACGGATGTTTGGCATTTTTTTTCCCGGTTTTGATTTTATTCTCATTCTCAAATTGCATTTGAGAATATAATTTTCTTAAAAGTTATACTTTGATCAATTTCCATTACGATATTGTTTTAAATGGAATTCGAGTATGTTCCCAAACAGGAGTTTGGGAACAAGATAGAACCTTCCGAATCCTCTGGTACGAGAAAAATTGAAAGAAGCTTCGGAAGGGAAATCTTACAGTTACAACTTCCTCTCAACTTCCTCGATAATATAAGTTTCGATAACATCGCCTTCTTTGATATCATTGAAATCTTCGATCCCGATTCCGCATTCGGATCCGGCTTTGACTTCCTTAACTTCTTCCGCAAAGTGTTTCAAAGATGAAATGCTGCCTTCATGGAGCAAAATATCATTCCTGAAAAGCCTGATTTTTGCCGTGCTGGAAATAATTCCTTTTTCCACGAAACAACCGGCGATAGTTCCCACTTTTTTAATTTTAAATGCCTGTCTGACCACTGCATTTCCGAGATATTTTTCTTTCATTTCCGGAGCTAACATGCCCTGCATTGCCAGCTCTATATCCTCGATCGCTTCATAAATAACCTGGTAAAGTTTGATCTCGATCTTTTCGTCTTCTGCCAGTTTCTTGGCTACATTACTCGCCCGAACATGAAAACCGATGATAATTGCACCGGAAGCTGATGCAAGACTGATATCCGCTTCATTGATCCCGCCGACTGCTTTGTGAATTATATTGATCATGACTTCATCCGTGCTCAATTTCTGGAATGAGTCACAAAGTGCTTCGACCGATCCGTCAGTATCTCCCTTTACGATCAACCTGATCTCGTTCATTTTATGTTCTTTGATCTTCTGGAAAAGATTATCGAGACTTGTTTTACTTTGATATTTCTCTCTTTCCTGGCGGATATGCATTCTTTCCGTACTTATTTGACGAGCAGTTTTTTCATTTTCAACCTGATTAATGATATCACCTGCTTTGGGAACTTCATTCAAACCGAAAATAATGGCTACATCGGAAGCTGTCATCTCCTTGAGTTCTTTACCTCGCTCATTTTCCATTTTCCTGATCCTGCCGTAAGTAGCTCCGCACACGATATTATCGCTTTTATTGAGGTTTCCTTCCTGCAATAAGATTGTCGCGATAGTTCCCATGCGCTGGTCTTTTTTCGATTCGAGAACAATTCCCTTTCCATGCACTCCATCGGGAGTTTTTAATTCCTGCATTTCCGCTGATAAAAGGATTGTCTCGAGAAGTTCCTCGATACCCTCACCGGTTAGAGCAGAACATTTCACCCAGAGAATTTCACCTCCATAATTTTCGAGCATGATATTCTGCTTCATCAGATCATTGATAGTTTTATCGACATTTGCATCTTTCAGATCGATTTTATTGATTGCTATAATTATTGTCACATTCGCTGCCCGTGCATGGTCGATCGCTTCGATGGTCTGCTTTTTAACGCTTTCGTTGGCAGCAACGACGATGATCGCAATATCGGTTACATTTGCTCCCCTGGCACGCATCGCAGTAAAAGCTTCGTGCCCGGGAGTATCGATAAAAGTTATTTTCTTCTTCTTGAATTCGACCTGGTAAGCACCGATATGTTGCGTAATTCCTCCGGATTCACCAGCCACAACATTTGTCGAGCGGATCCGATCGAGGATTGCTGTTTTTCCATGATCGACATGACCCATAACAGTTACGACCGGTGCCCGGGAAATTGTTTCGACATCTTCCTGTTCCTCGATCTTGTCATCCAGGATATCGGTTCCGTATTCTTCCTGGAATTCCACATCAAAATCGAATTCGTCGCAGATCATTTCCAGGGAATCTTTATCCAGCCTTTGATTGATCGTTACCATCTGACCCATCATAAAGAATTTAGAGATAATATCCGTTGCGGAAACTTCCATTAATTTCGCCAATTCGCTCACAGATGTAAATTCATTGATCACGATTTTTGTATCCGCAGTTTCAGATTGTTTATCCCCTTTTTTATATTTTTTCTTTTTAGCAGTACCCGACAGAGTTTTCTTAATACTCTTACTGATTTCGGCTTCTTCCAATTCTGTCGGAATAAATTTATTCTTTCTACCGGTTTTTTTGAATTGTCGTAATTTAGCTTTTAAATGTTTATTCTTATCTTCAAAAGATTTCTCTTTTTTCTTTTTATCATCTTTGAATTTACCTGTAGGAAGTTCTTTCATCGGAGCGGGAGGAGGAGTTTTCGATTCCGCTTTAACGGATGGTTTTCTTTTCTGTTTATATGCACCTTCGGCAGGTTTGGAAATATGCTTCTGTGTCTTTTTTATTTTCTTTTCAACAAAAACCTGAATTCCTTCAGTTTCCGGTTTTTTCTTGATTTTTGGAGATTTTTCGGTTTCCTTTTTTTCATGTTCTTTTCTTTTTCTCTCTAATTCTATTTTCTTATGATAGACTATTCTGTCGTGTTGTCGTTTCTTAACCGCAGCAACTTCCTGGTTGAATCTCTCTCTGATCTTCTGCTCGACTTCTTCCGCCACCGGACTCATGTGACTTTTAACATCTACACCCAGATCGTGAAGATGTTTTTTTAAGGCAGCAGTAGATATTTTGAATTCTTTGGCTAGTTCGTGAACTCTTTTCGACATTTTTCCTCCAAACCTACTGAGTTAAGCGACTGATCCCTTTGGCAAAGTTTTTGTCTATGACACAAATTATTCCCAGATCCCGGATGTTGAATGTTTCACCGAACAATGATTTTGTCCCCAATTGTATGGTTTGGACACTAAAATCTTCCATTAGATTCAGTAATTTCCTTTCCGTTCCTTTTGCCAGATCGGAAACTTTGATTATCACTTTTGCAGAACCATTTTTACATGCTCTCGCGCAATCATCATAACCTAATATTAATTTCCCTGCTTTTCTGGCAAGATGAAGCAGGTTAATAATTTTCTGTTCCCGTTCTTCCATGTTTTAACTTGATCCGTTTCGGTTTATTTTTTTGGACAACTTTCTTTTCACCCATTTCTCAATTTTTTCCAAACATTCGTTTTTATCACAAACATAATATCCGTAAGCAGGAAATTTTCTATTAAGATCGAAGACGATTTCCTTATCCACTAAAACAAACCTGAGAAATATCTTCTGTTCTGCTTTACATTTGCAGATAACACATGTCCGCAAAGGAATATGACCGGCTTTCGAAGATTTATTTGTCATTAGAAATGGTCTGCGGATTCCCTGAGTTTTTGTGCTGTTTTTTTGCCGAGACCTTCCAGATGGCACAATTCCTCGACCGATGCTTCGTACACATCCTGCACGGAAGTATATCCATGAATTCTCAAGATTTCGGCAATTTTGGGAGTAACTCCGTCTAAATCGCTGATATGACTTGTAACTCGTCGTTCTTCGGAGATTTTGTTTTCAAATTCTTCTTCCGTATAGATATCGAGTTTATAATCAGTCAATTTTGCAGCGAGTTTGACATTTTTCCCTTTTTTCCCGATTGCCAGGTTTTTATTTTTACCTGAAACAATTATCCTGGCAAATTTCCCTCGTTCTGCGAGATATACTTTTTCCACAAGATCAGAACCGATCGCATTTGCTACTAATTGTTCCGGAGAATCATCCCATAAAACAATATCGATCAGTTCTCCGTTTATTTCCTGCCTGATCTGCTCGATGCGAACACCTTTTGGTCCTAAACAACTGGCAATAGCATCAAGTTTCTTGTTATTAGATAATACTGCAACTTTTGTTCGCATACCAGGTTCACGCACGATTTTTTTTATTTCGATTTCTTCTGAATTAATTTCAGGTATTTCCACTTCAAAAATTCTTTTGACGAATTCCGGTCGGGTGCGGGAGAGGATAACTATTACATCATTCTTTCTTTTCCGGATATTAACAACATACGCTCTGATCATATCTCCGACTTTAAAAAACTCATCGTCTACCTGTTCTTCCAATGACAACAAAGCATCGGCATACCCGATATCGATGATCAAGCCATTATAATCTATTTTCCTGACTTTTCCGGTCACAATTTGATGCTTCTGCTTTTCATAATCGAACATTATCCGGTCTTCTTCTAATGATTTGATCTTCTCCAAAATTGATTTCCTGGCATTTTTAATTACTTTTGGTTCAAATTCAAAAATCGGCATCTCAACAGGAATTTTGTCTCCCAAAACAGCATCTTCTTTATCATATAAAGCATCTTCCAGAGATATTTCACCAAGAGCTTCGTCTCTTTGAACAACTATTTTTTTGAATTTTACACATATCCTATTCGTTTCAAAATCTGCTATGATCTCCAGTTCATTTTCAGAAGTCAATTTTTTAGAAACTGCTTGTAAGAGACTTTCTTTGATGATCTCAGCTAATTTGTCTTTATCTAATTGCTTAAGCGTTGCCAGTTCTGCCAATGATGACATTAAGTTCGCACTCATAATTTCTCCTTATTTTTGAAATCAAAATGTGTTTTTGCTTTTTTTATATCAGCAAACAAAACCGAATGAATTTTATCATCAAATTCGACATTGATCAAATCAGGTAATACTTCTCTTAAAATTCCTATTTTAATTATATTAGTATCTTTTTTCTTAAATGTTAGTTTAATGTTTTCATTTATAGCGCTAAGATAATGCTTCTTAAATTTCAATTCTCTTTCCAGTCCGGGAGATGAAACTTCCAAAAAATATTTTCCGGGAATGATATCTTCCCTGTCCAGAACATTACTGATTGTCTTGCTTACATTCCGGCATTCCATGATTGTAACCCCATTGACTTTTGTTATATAAACAAGTACAGTCTTACCTTTGTTCGTATTTTTGATCTCAAGATCATAAATCTCGACTCCGTGTTTTTGGCATGATTCTTGTACAATCTTTTTAATTTTATCCAACATAACGACCTTTTTATACAAACAAACCACTGTAATCAGTGGTTCGAGTTTAAAATCAAAAAAATGCTGACATTTTCAGTCAGCAAATTTTTATCCAGACCTTTTCAATTTTTCTTTTGAGTAAGAAAATTTTCAGTATATCAAATGTCAAGAAGTAATTTTGTTTAAGTCAAATAGTAATTTATAAAACCTTTTAAATGGTTATTTTATTAAATTTTGTAGAATTGTTCTGAAAAAGCGGACATCAACTTCTATGAAAATTAAAATGAAGACTTGAATTAAGTTAGCTTTAGCTGACTTGATTTAAGTCTTCCAATTCATTACGGATAATTAATTAAATATGGATAAATGATTATTGAGGTTTTATTTATGAGTCCACTTTAAAAACCTTATTTTAGAAAAAGTGAAACTGTTGAAACAGTTAATGTTTTTTTCTTTTTTTCATTAACCACCAACTTAAGTAGGTGGTTAATAGTAAGATAGAAACCTCTAACCGATTCATTGGTTTCAAATTAATTAATGAATTTTCTAACATATAACTAATCATTACCTTTTTATAGTAAATTCATTTTTTCTGACCGAATGTTATTTTTTGATAATTATAAGCCTTGAATTATCAAAATATAAAAAATAAATTTGACATATAAAGTGCTTTTCAGATTCTCAAATCAGACTTTGTGATTTTAAGGTTTATAAAATGGATAAAGAAATAAAAGCAGATAGAATAGAAAAATTAGAGAAAATTTTAAAACTCAATAAACTTCTTAATCAAACAAATGATTTTAGTGAATTACTGAATATTATCCTCAAAGAAACCGAAAAGATGTTTTTTGTGGAAGGAACATCCATTCTGCTCGAAGATAGAGAAACAGGCGATCTTCTTTTTCATATCTGTACCGGCTCCAAAAAGGAAAAATTATTATCGCTTCGTATGAACAGAGGAGAAGGTGTATGCGGTTATGTTTTTGAATCTGGAAAATCTCTGGTTGAGAATCATCCCGAAACCAGCGATTTTTTTTCCAATAAAGTCGATAAAGAATCACAATTCATTACTCGTAACCTGCTTTGCATTCCTCTGACAATCAAAGAAAAAACAATTGGAGTTATTGAATTAGTAAATAAAAAAACAGGGGAATTCACACAAGATGATGTTGATTTTCTGACAGCGATTGCCAGCCAGGTTTCGGTTACTTTAGAAAGAGCGAGACTGGTCGAAGAGAAGATCAAATCGGAGAGACTGGCAAGCATCGGAGAAACAGTTGCAGGTTTGAGCCATTGTATTAAAAATATCCTGAATGGATTAAAAGGAGGAGCATATATTCTCAATAAAAATCTGCAAAAGATAGATTCTCCCAAACTAAAGATCGGTTTTGAAATGGTTCAAAAAAATATTGAAAAAATCTCTTCTCTGGTGCTGGATATGCTCGAATATTCAAAAGAGAGAAAACCCGAATATGAAATCGCTGATATCAAGAATATAATGGATGATGTTATCGAACTTGTTGCTGCCAAAGCAGTATCAAATGATATTTCCCTGATCAAGAATTTTCAGGAAGAGCAGCATAAGATAGAGATCGATCCAAAAGGTATTTTCAGATGTTTATTGAATCTTGTCGGAAATAGTCTCGATGCGTTGAGCAATACTGAAAATGCAAGATTGGAGATGATCACAAAAAGAGAAAATGATTTCGTAATTATTGAAATCAAAGATAATGGTTGTGGAATTAAAGAAGAGCTTCAACAAAAACTGTTCACCAAATTTTTCAGTACAAAAGGCTCGAAAGGAACAGGATTTGGTTTACCGGTAACCAGAAAGATAATTAACGAACATGGTGGTTCTATAACATGTTTTTCCGAAGAAAACAAGGGAACAACTTTTACAATTAAATTACCGGTAAGAAAAGAATAATTTGCAGGAAATTATCTTTTAAAAGAAATAACCTTAACTATCAAAAACAATATCAAGGAGGAGAAATGATGAACAAAATGTTTATTATGGGAATTGTTTTAAGTCTAAGTTTGTTTGTTCCGGTTCTTGCAGAAAATTGGATAACATCAGTGGACCTGTCTTTATCAATGAACCAGAATTCCTACAGCGATAATTGGCATGGAGAAGAAAAAAGCAATATCAACTGGGCGTTTAATGCAAATCTGCTTGCTGAAAAACAGTTAAGTGTAAAAGTAACCAATACCAATACGCTTAAACTGGCGATCGGGCAAACTCACAGCCAATACATCGATGGAAACGATGATAATGCCTGGGCTAAACCTGATAAAACGACAGATCTGATCGATCTCGAATCTATGTTCCGTTTTACTTTGGGAGCATTTGTCGATCCTTTTGCCAGTTTCAGGTTGGAGTCTCAATTTCTGGATCAGAGTTTCCCGGAAGATACGAAATTCTTCAATCCTGTTAAATTGACTGAAAGTTTTGGTTTCGCCAGAGTCTGGTTAAAAAAAGATAAAAAAGAGCTAACCAGCAGGTTAGGCGCTGCGTTCAAAGAATATTTAAACAGGCACGAAAGTGTCGATAATTCTAATGATGGTGGTGTGGAATTTGTAACCGATTTTAGAACTCAGTTGGCAAAGGACAGGATTTCATATAACAGCAAG
>CAZFPK010000053.1:0-20370 GCA_964521025.1 uncultured Candidatus Cloacimonadota bacterium
CAAGGATCAAATTAAAAAGACTTTATCCGTCAATTGAGGATTGACTTGACACTAGAAAATTTGTTTATCCGGTATCCGTAAGGAACAGGCATGCCTGTTCCCTCCTTTATTACCTGTTCCCACGCTCCTTATTACTCGTTCCCACGCTCCTGCGTGGGAACATGCTGCTGAAACGCTCTGCGTTTATTCATTTATCGTAATCGACGCGGGAGCGTCCGTCTGTGCATTCCAACGCAGGAGCGTTGGAACGAGAAAGAGAACACAATAAAAAAAAGTTCTCACCAGTAATAATTACTGATGAGAACCAGGGGGAGGAGAGTTTGAGGGAACACAAATTTATCAAACCATCCATTGAAAGCCGGACATTGTTCTTTTTTAAACTCGTGAATGAAAACTTGAATAATCTGTAATTGTCCGGGAATTTATCTCAAATTTTCACACTATATTTCACAATCAGGATGGTTGTGTTACATCCTCTAATTATTCGCGGTAACTCGATAATATTTAATATCGCCTGAACCGGATAAAGGTTCGCTCCAGGTATTGGAAGTTACTCCCGAATCTTCGACAGTCGAAAAAGAACCGTAAGGATCGGTATCGCTATAAACCGTATAAGATGTTGCTCCGTAAACATGATCCCAGGTTAAATAAATATTTGTTTCATCGATCATAATAACCAGGTTTTCCGGGGTTTCAAGGTAGGAATCGTCAAATTCGATAGAATACAATCCTGTTCCCGTGCCCATGATAAGATCATCATAATAGATGAATTCGATATAATTTCCTTCTGGAACAGAGAGCGGATTAGTCCATGTTATATCACCATAAAGGAGTTCAAAAATATCATTTTCGATCGCCATATAAACATCACCGGTAGCATTGTTGACGGTTATACTCCTTCCTTCCAGTGAAGTAAGCAGACCTGTTGTTTCAAGCACATCCCAATATGTTGTTCCGTAAGCTTTGTAATAGGAAACAACTGTTGTCCAACCGGCATCTATACCGCAGGCATAAATATTTTGGGAAGGATCGACCCAGAGATCGAAGACAGTTACATAAATCCCCGAACCGTAAATATCTTCCAGGTCGCGGGTAATTATCCAACCTCCTGCTCCGTCATCCTCGATGCGGTAAATGCTGCAGCCGGTTCCGTAAACAGCATCATAATGGTAATCGACGGCGACATAAGCTACAGTTGCTCCTTCATAAAGCACGACAATATCGTTTACATCGACACCATTTGAAGGTAATGGAGAACCTGTGATCTGGGACCAGCTCCAAAAGCCGCTGTATTCACCGACAAAAATTCCACCCTGGGAATCGGTAGTTTCATCCCAGTCTTCTTCATCATAAGTTCCGATAAATGTTCGTTCCGTCGGTGAACCGTAATCCATAGCAATAGCTGTAACGGAAGTGCTGTAGGTCCAGGTCGGGTCTTCGACCGATGCTTCAAATATCCTGTCGAAATTTGTACCGTCCAGTGTTCCGTAAGCACTTTCATATTTAAAAGCATTTCCGCTTGTATTTCCGACATAAACAGTATCCGCCGTCAGCGAAGTCGCTGCTGATACATAAGGTGTGGAATCATTATCGGGCCAGAGAGGAGTAGTTGTCCAAACCGGTGAGGAAGTCGAATAATCGTAAACATACCAGATCCCGGATTTACTGGCTACCCAGGCAATATCTTTGGTACTATCCATCACAAAATCACTGACCTGAACCGCTTCGATCCCGTCGTTGATATCGGTTACTGTCGGTCCGGTCAGATCGCAAGCACCCATTGCCCAGTCCGTGCGCACATAAGCCAGGTCATCATTATTCGGATCAAAAAAGACAGAACCGTCTGCACCGCCATGCCAATCCCATGTTGATCCTTTATCCGAACTATAGACACGACTGAATAAAACATTATAAGAAGTCGTATCGTTCTGAGTAACTTGAATTTCTCCTCTTCCGGCATCTTCGGTTATCGTAACATTGGTCCAGGGATCGCCATCTGCATCGGAATAAGCACAATATGCTTCATACGAGGAAGAATTTCCGGTATAACTTCCGGCAAAAATCCGACCGTCGGGAGCTATGCCTGCTGCTAAATATTGTTTTCCAACTGCTGCCAGATCTGTAACAGTTATATTGGAAAAGGTTGTTGTTCCATCTATATCATAATATGCAGCCGAGGATTTATAAAAGACCGGAGGTGTTCCATCCTCGAATATATAAAGTGCTTCATTGTCCGGATTGATGATTATATCAGGATCAAACTCTCCATTATAACCCGAAGATGTGATCAAAACACTTCCTGTATTATAAACTTGTCCGCAATCAGGACTGCTCGTATCATAAATCTCTCCATAATATAGATAAACATCACTACCGGAATAAACGATATAAAATAGATAAGAATCATAAACTTCTACTGCTTCGACAATATTCGCATCGACCGTATAAAGCGAGCTGCTGTTGATATCGCAGGCAACCAAACCATATCCCATAGTATATACAAAGACAAATTCCGAACCTTCATCAGCAGCAAATCCTCTCAACCAACCGTAATTTGCACTATCATCGAGATCGGGAACGACCTGGAATGCACTATAAACAGGAGTAGTCGTAACATCGGTCATATCGGCATAGAACATGGAATTAGCACTATTTGTCGAGATAAAAACTCTCGTTTCCGTAGAACTGAGCGGGATCGCTCTTGTATGTTCTATCCTGCCGCCGTAAACAGGTTCTGCTGTTGGGACATACACAGCAAAAGTAAAACTGAACATTAAAAAATAGAAAACTAAAATCACAGAAAACAATTTGTTTCTCATAATAATCCTCCTAGAATTTTTGAATAAATCTGCAAGAATCGAACCAGGTTGATCTTAAATTCTAAATCTAATATATCAGACTGATAATGAAGGATTATAATATATTTGCTAAAAGCGGATTAATTACTTCTGCAATAAATGGTTACATGATTAAATTATGAACGATCCCATTCAATTAGAACGAGAATGTTCTCATGCTTTAATATTAATCAATCATGCCGGTTATCAGGATCTTATGAAATTTGTAATACCCGATTACACAGCTACATCTCGTAACAGGTTCATTGTAAATTAAATGTAAAAATCGTATAAATTATTTTACATAAATGTATAATCCAATATCCGATTTGTTCAATATTGGAATTTACATTCAGGAGAATGATTTCTTAAGGTCTAACACAATTATCTTTCAGTTACTTTTTCCTGTTTCTCTTCAAAAACCGGTTTGAAGTTCCTGAATTGATCGGTGGTCAAACTATCCTGAACGAGCAGCTCTTTGATCCTGTTGATCTCGGAATAAATGATGAATTTCCGCACTTCCGAACTTTCTTCGAATAATTCGTTAAGAAGATACCAACTAAGCAAATACTGTCCTTCCTTCGCAAAAAGTCCGGCAAGATTAAAAATAATATCGAACCTGTTCTTTGCTTCCGGGAAATCGGTATAGAGCCGGATCAAATATTTTTTTGCTTCTGAAAAATTATCCAGCGAAAACCAGGAAATATAAGAGAAATAGAGAGCATCTTCGATATGTAAAGAATCATTTGCATTAATTATCTTATCCAGGATCGCGATCGCAAATTCATATTTTTTCCGGAAAATATTGTTCACAGCGATTTTCAGATCAAGAAATACAGTATCGGAAAAAGTTGAATCCTGTTTGATGGTTTTATAGATATCGATGGCTTCACTGAACAGTTGATTGGATTCATAGACTTTGCCGATGGTCAGGAGAAGATCGTGCTCCGGAGAATCCGTTTTGACCGTATCGAATAATGCCGTAACTTTCTCGACTGCCAGCACCGGGTTTACTTTCAGGATCGAGTGTTTGAACCTTTCTTTTGCCGATCTTTTCAGGGAATCATTTTTGGTGGTCATTATTATTTTGGAAAATTCCAGGGTTGCTTTATCCCATTCATCGAGTCCCTCGTAAGCGATTCCTTTAAGATAGATCAATGAATCGACCATTACGGAATCGAGCAAAGTCGAATCGATGATCGCAATTGCCTGGTAATATTCTTCGGTTTGCAGGAAGAATTTGATCAGTTCAAAATTATGGGTCGAAGCGAGGATCTCAGGAATTTCAGCTTTTTTATCTTGAGCTGCTGCAGAAAAGCAAGAAATGATGAACAAAAATATGATGAGCTTTTTCATTGTTCCTCTATTTGAAACTTGATGGAATCAACTTCCGGATGTGCGAAGGTCTTCGGATGTTGGTTTCAACTGGAATTAGAAGAAATTAATTTTCGGAATGTTAGTATGACTCGATATTCGATGAAATTAATCTTCAGATTGTTAATTGCCCAAACAAACGGAAGATTCAGCAAGCCGAAACATTCCGCTGTTTTATTATTCAAGTTTTAGATCCCACAAAAATCGCTGCTCCCAATGCTCCGGTAATAAAGGGATTTCCAGGAACGATGATCTCTGTATCCAGGACTGTTGAAATCGCTTTCTGCATTCCAATATTATTGGCAACTCCACCGGTGAAAACAACCGGTTTTTGCCAGGGCATTTGCGAGAGGAAGCTTTTCGTTCTTTTAGCTATCGAATGATGAACGGACATAATAATATCTTCTGTTCTCGTTCCCCGGGAGATCAGACCGATGATCTCAGATTCCGCAAAAACCACACAGGTGTTGTTTACATCTATCTTATTTTTTGATTTGAGAGATATTTCCCCGAGAGTATCGACTGTCGATTCAAAAATATTAGCAACCACTTCCAGAAATCTTCCGGTTCCGGCTGCACATTTGTCGTTCATTATGAAGTCATTGACTTTACCTTTTTCATCTAGCAAGATAACTTTCGAATCCTGACCTCCGATATCGATGACAGTTCTTGCCTGCGGGAAAAGAAAGTTTACACCACGAGCATGACAGGAAATCTCGGAAATTTGTTTATCAGCGAATTTAATTAATTTTCTACCGTAACCTGTTGCATAAATTTTCGCAATATCTTTCTCCTCTATCTGTAATTTTGCAAGTGTTTTTTTTAATAATATTTCCGAAGTTATTTTCGGATTGAATCCTGAATCTGTTACTTTTGAATATATTATTCGATTATTCCGGAATAGAACGATTTTCGTAGTTCTCGACCCGGAATCGATGCCGATCGATATTTTCTGCATTAATCCTCAATTCTGAAACAACTTCCGAATGTGAAAAGCTCTCCGGAATGTATGGATTTAACTCCACAAGCAGAAGAAACGAATCTTCGGAATATTGGTTTGACCATTACCAAACAATCGGAAGATCATCAAGTTGAACATTCCGATGTTATCCAATCCTCTACTAAACCCGGCAGGATCTCTCCTGCTTTTCCTTGATGGAATTCATCGATGAGCAGAATATTTTCCGGTTTTGCCAGGTTCACACCAATGGTCTTTGCCCCGTAATGTCCGGCAATATATAAAAATTGAGCAGCCGGGTAAACAATCCCGCTCGTTCCTGCGACCAGGAAATAATCCGCTTTTTGCAGAACTGCATCGATCTCATCGAGAAACTGGGGCATTTCTCCAAACCAGACAATATCGGGTCGTAAATTTCCATTGCATTTTTTACATGCAGGAATATTCGGAGTAAGATCGATATCCTTCATTTTATATTTCTGCGAACATTTGCTGCAAAAACATTTCCTCAATGATCCATGCATTTCGAGAACTCTTTTATTCCCCGCTTTAGAATGCAGTCCATCGACATTTTGAGTGATGATACAAAAGTTCTCTTTGAGAAAATTTTCCAGTCTGGACAAAGCGAAATGAGCGGGATTGGGAAAAACTTCCGCTAATTGAAAATACCGCTGTTTATAAAATTTCCAGACCATTTCCGGATTACTGCGAAATGCTCCCAGAGTCGCTACCTCCTCGACGCGATGGTTTTCCCATAATCCGTTATTGTCGCGAAAGGTTTTCAGTCCTGATTCTGCGCTGATCCCTGCTCCGGAAAGGATAACAAACTTATCTGTTTTTTTGAGCTTGATCTTTGAATTCATATTTTACCTGATATTCAACTTTCGAATGTGCGAAGTTCTTCGAAATGTTGGATCTGATCTTCATCAAATCAATCCGAAGATCAATAAATTGAACAGTCCGATGTTTTTTATTCTACGATAATACATGAATAAAATATGCATCATCTTTTAAATATTCTTCAGCAACTCTATGAATCGAATTCAAATTGACTTTCTTCAGTCGTTCTTCTCTTGTCAAATAATGTTCACAGCCAAATCCGGTTGTTTCGAGAACAGAAATAATGTGGGCTTGAGCGAGCATATTTTCTTCCTCGAATAATCTCTGCCCATGGATATAATTCTTTGTTTTTTCGAGGTCTTCTCCGGTGATGCCGTTTTTCCTGATGTCTTTCAAGATGGAAATTATCCGGTCGAGTGCTTCGATTTCATTTTTTCTGTCAACAATAACCGATGCTAAGAAATACCCCAGTTCTTTAATCGATCTGAATTCAAAATCAACGGAATATGCCAGACCTTTCTTTTCTCTTAATTCCCTGAAAAGAATGGAATTCGTATCACCGCCGATGATCTGGGCAAGAACATGGAAAGCCATGTTTTTATCATGTTCCAGCGAAGAACAACCAAACCCTCCAATACTGATTATCGACTGATTCTGCTTCCGGTCTTTTCTTCTAAATCTTTGTGAAACAGGCATTAAAATTGCTTTTCCGGGATTTATTTTAAGATTGGAAATGCCGGTCGGAAACAATTTTTCCAACTTCATCATAGTATTTTGAAAATCAAGATCACCTACTATTGTTAAAGTCATATTCGGAATTTGGAAATATTCCTGGTGCCAAGTCCGTATCCGGTTAAGAGAAATCCTCCGCAAAGACGATTTTGTTCCTTCTTTATTAAGGAGGTTACTCTGTTTCCCGAAGATCATTTCCCGCCAGAGTTTGAGTGCAAGATGATGCGGATAATCTTTAATGCGGTCAAGATTACTATGAAAAGTCTGCAAAAGATTCTCAAAATAATCTTTGGGAAATGTCGGATTTGATACAACTTCCGAAAGTAATTTCAGACTTGCAGGAAGTGCATCCTTAAAGCATTTCAATCGAAAAGTAGTGGTTTCATTTCCGGGGAAAATACTGAAATTTATTCCATTCGTCGAGCAGGAATTAAGGAACTGGTCATGATTTTGTTTTTTATTTCCGTATAACATCAAACTGCTTGTCATCAAGTTCAATCCTCGATTTTTTTGAGTTTCATGAAGTTGGGACGCATTTACGGAGAGAGCAATTCCAATCGTTGGCTTTCCCTTAACTTTCTTGAAAAGTATCTTTAGTCCGTTCTTGAGAGTCGTTTCCAAAAAGTCCTTTTTAGAAATCTTGTAAGATTTTGGTTTACGGGATGATAACAAACTTTTGTTGATCTTTTCCTTAGAAAAAAGTTTTTTACCGGTATGAAATACATAAAGCGCATCGATTTGAAAGAATTTTTTCATAACTTTCTCAAGATCAGATTTCGAGATATTCCCGATAATTTCCGGGTACTTCAGGAAATTCTCAAATTTTGATAAAATCTCTTCATTTCCGAGACCTGATGCGAGTGATTCGACATATTCAAAAGCATATTTATAGGAAAAGAGGAGTTCTTTTTTTTGTTCTTCAATTTTATTTTTATCGATCCCGAATTGTCTTAAACCTGCTAATTCATCAAAAAAAATGCTGCAGATCTTATGCAGGTCTGCTTTCTTTTTCGGCATGATCAAAATTATCGATGCTCCATTATTTCTACCGCTCAAAGAATGCACTTTGATGTTATCGATCAATTTTTCTTCATTAAATAATTTTGTAAAAAGAAGAGAATTTTTGCCTATGGCTAAAATCTTGAAAGCCAGGAATAAAGTATGAGAATCAGGATGACTTTCCGCGAGGTCAGGAAGGACGAACGCCAGCATATCATTGGAAATATTTTTTTTCAGTGATAAGATTTCCGGTTTGGAAGGAAAGTCTTCGCTAACAGGTCGTTTTGGTTTAAGTTTAGATTGTTTCCATTCCCCGAAAAATTTTGCAGCTGAACTGGATAAAATATCTTCCTGGAAATCTCCGGAAATGATCAGGAAACTATTTCCGGGATTATAATATTTTTGATAAAATCTCTCTAAATCCTTGATAGATGTTCCTCTCAAAGATTGAAGATTACCGATGATCGGAAAACGATAGGGATTTTTTTGAAAGTAATTTTCAGAGATTTCTTCGATAAAAGAATCTTCCGGATCATTTTGAAACTGCTTCAATTCTTCGATGATAACTTGCTTTTCAAATCTGAAATCTTGTTCATTAAAATTTACATTTTGAGCGATTTCAGCCAGTATCTCCATTCCCTCTTTAAAATATGCGGACGGCAATGTTACATAAAAACAGGTTGAATCATATTCCGTATAAGCATTGATATGACCTCCCAGAAAAGTGATTTTCTCAGAGATCGTATTTTCAGGAAACTTCTGCGTTGATTTAAAGACAAGATGTTCGATAAAATGGGAAAATCCGGCTTCGTTTTTTTCTTCCCAGGCAGAACCGATCCTGACATACAATTGCATACAAATCAGCGGATTGGAAGTATCCTTCGCATAAATTACTTTAAATCCATTATCTAATTTCATAGAGGTTATGTTCATTTATTTCCTTTTTGTAAACAACGAACAATTACGAACAAAATGAAACCTTCTCATCGTTACCAATCCCCTGATTGGTAATGTAACTAAATTATATTCCCAAACGGAGTTTGGGAACAATGTGAATTATAACTTAGTTCAAGTTTTTTTCATTTTTTAGTTCGTTCTTTTTTGTTTTGTCGTGTCCGGCTTTTGACGGATTCGCTGTTTATTTCTCTTTCCACACACGCATAAGCATTATGATCATGGATCGATTCAAAATTTTCCGATTCTACTTTGAAATACTTTATCCTTTTATCTTCCTGTAATTTGATCGTAATATCTCTGACGATATCCTCGACAAAAGCAGGATTATTAAAAGCGGTTTCCGTTACGAATTTCTCATCGCTTCTTTTCAGGAGCGGGTAAATTTCCGAACTGGCAGATCCTTGCGCGATCTCGATCAATTCTTCCAGCCAGACAAATCCCGTGAATGAGACTTTCACCGTTACCAGCGATCTCTGGCTGTGAGCTCCGAAATCGCTGATCTCTTTGGAACAGGGACAAAGTGAAGTTACCGGAACTTCGACTCCGATGATCAAGCGGAATTCTTTTTTTAAAGATGCTTCAAAAAAGCAATTGTAGGAAAGCAGCGATCCTGTTCCGGAGACAGGTGCTTTTTTCTTGATAAAATAAGGAAACCTGATCTTTGTGTAGGAAGCATCTGCGTTCAGCGATTTCTTGATTTCAGTTAAAAAGTCCGGCAGTTTTTTGATAAAATTTTCTTTATGGAATTTATTCAAAACCTCGATAAACCTGCTCATGTGCGTGCCGCGATGATGATGCGGAAGCTCGACAAATATATCCAGTTCCGCAACTGTATTTTGAATCCCGTTCTCGCGATCCTCGACAATTACCGGGTAACGGACATTTTTTACTCCGACTTTATCAATGGTTATGTGCCGTTCATCGATCTGGCTCTGGATATCTATTTTATCTTTCATTTTTCCTCTTCTGAAAACTTTCCGAAGCTTCAACCAAAGGAAATCTTTCAATTAAGATTCGGAAAACTGCAAATGGGTGGTAAACTTTCCGAATCTTTGGTTTAAGAATCCCTATACAAGAAGCTTCGGTAAGGAAGTTGTCCTTCATGATCTTTCATAAATTACCAAACTTGTGAAGTTTTTGAAACTTAACAAGTTTTTTTTGGGCGAATGCATCTTGCTAACATTTCCCACTTCATAATTAATGTTTCTAACTCACCCTAACCCTCTCTTACAAAGAGAGGGAACTAAAAGAAAAAAATAATTTTTTCTTTTTAAAATTTCTTCCTTATTCTCTTATATTCCTTCTCTTTTAAGAGAAGGACAGCAGGATGAGTTAAAGCAAGGATTTGTGTTATTATGCTCAATTTATTTAAATTGCTTTATTCTTCTCCATAACATTTTTGTTTTCAATCAGTTAGATGACTGAAAACGAAGTTGAAAATGTTAGCATCTTATTTTTTAAAATTTCACACCCGGCAATTACCGGATCGCTAAATTTATTCGATCAAATATTTATCGAAATTCTTTGATTTCAAACTTCCGATCCCGCCATTTTTTTGAAAATAGATTACAACTTCCATATCTTCGTTTTGATCGACTAAAGCAATCGCTTTATCCTGTTCCATCAGGAAAAGAGCAGTTGAATAAGCATCCGCAATGATTGCAGTTGAAGAAATAACAGTCACAGATATTGCATTTTCCGATGGGAAACCTGTTTTAGGATTTAAAATATGATGATATCTTCTCCCATCTATTTCAAAAAACCTTTCATAATCACCGGATGTAACGATTGCTTTATTATTAACCTCTAAAATCTCGATCACTTCATTCGGATTTTTTCTCGGATGCTGGATCCCGATCTTCAAAGGTTTTTTATAACCGAAGATCCTCATATCTCCGCCGGCGTTGACAAATCCCGCTTCAACGGAATTATCTTCCAGGAAATCGACAACTCTATCAATAATAAAACCTTTTGCCAGGCTGCCGAAATTCAGTTTGATTCCGGTTGGTCTGGTCAAAAAATTCTTCGAATAATTTATTTTTTCAAAACCAAGATTTTTTTGTGCGATCTCGATGGAATCTAAAGCAGGAATTCTTTTTTGCGAAAAATCCCAGAGTTCGCTTAAACTTCCTACAGTTACATCATACAAGGAATCGCTTTGATAAAACAGTTCTTCGCTGATCATCAATATCTCAAAAAAATCCTGATCGATTTGAATACTGCCGGAATCCGTTTGATTGATCTTCCTAAGCTCGCTTTCTTCTTTGAAATAAGAAAACTTCTGATCATATTTTTCTATCAGGTCAAATGCTCTATCCAACACTGTTTCCAGTTCTTTATTTTTGGAAGTTACTGTGATTTCGATAATCGTATCCAGCATAAATCTGCTTTTTGTATGCGTGTATTTTCGATGGTAAAACCTGTACGCAGCATACGAAATGATAATGATCAGGAGCAGCAGGTTGATGATGTCTCGTTTTTTCATCGATACATCTCCAGGCTTTTCAAATGAAATCTCTGGTGAAAATGTTCGGCAAGATGGAGCAGAAAAATCCTGTTAATTTGTTTGCTCTCTTTTTTGGAAATATCTATTGCATCGATATATTTTCCGATCATTTCTAATTTTTGTAAAATTTCGGAAGTTTTGCGTGAAATGATGATCACGGATTCTTCCATTACAGGTTGAAAACATTCTTCGCAGATAAAACCGTTTTTCTGCGGATAAAACGCAGTAAAATTTTTACTTTGATGACAGAGCACACATGATTGAATATTCATATCGATACCGGATTCTTTGAAAATGCGCAGCAGGAAACGCCAGAAAATAGCGATCTTATTTTTCTTTATTTTCTCTATAAAATCAAAATAAGTGATGAGCAGCTCATAATAATTTTCAGCATCATTTTCCGAAATGATCAATTGCCGCAAGATCTCGACTGCCGCCTGTTTCACGACATTTGTCCGAAAGTCCGTCTCAAATAAATATGCTTTGACCAGAGTTTGAGATTTCAGGATATACCATTCGGAAGCTGGACTTTTATGCAGCAAAAATTCCAGTTCATTAAGAGTCTCGATCAAACCCGAACTTTTATTCTTTTCCCTTTTTATCCCTTTCGCCATGACCGATATCTTTCCCAGGTCTTTGGAAAAAACTTCGAGGATCAGACTCGATTCTTTAAAAGGAGTTTTCCTGAAAATGATCCCTTTGGTTTTGATCGATCGTTCTCTATCGTGCATGGTCTTATATAAAAACTTGCCAAATTTCAAAAATTCGGCAAATTTTTAAATTTTTTATTCTCGTTCCTATCCGGCAGCTGCCGGATGGGAATGCGATTGATTAAAAGTTTTTCTTTGATTTTTTATATGATGAATCATTTTTCAAAATATTATTTTTTGTCCAATTATGTTCCCAAATCAGAATTTGGGAACAAGCAAATGATAAAAAATTCTGTGAGTTTCAGTGCTTTTCGGTGTTTATCTTTACTCAACTGTAACGCTTTTCGCTAAATTCCGCGGTTGATCCACATCGTATCCCCGCAGATCGGCAACATGATATGCGAGAAGTTGCAGCGGGATCACGGAAAGCAGCGGCTGTAAAGTATGGAAAGTTTCCGGAATATAAATCACACTTTC
Source organism: uncultured Candidatus Cloacimonadota bacterium (assembly GCA_964521025.1). Classification (GTDB taxonomy): domain Bacteria; phylum Cloacimonadota; class Cloacimonadia; order Cloacimonadales; family TCS61; genus DRTC01. Next base: position 12,331 of record CAZFPK010000053.1, read on the forward strand.
GGAAAATGATTCGACTTCATCATCTCCTTCGCTAGCAATAGTGATGATCCTGCCATTCCGTGCTTTTACTTCCTGCAGGTTGGAAATGACTTTGTCATAGATCGCATCTTTCAGGGCAATCGTAACAACCGGCATATTTTTATCGATCAAAGCGATTGGACCGTGCTTCATTTCTGCTGCCGGATAACCTTCAGCATGAATATAGGAAATTTCCTTGAGCTTAAGCGCTCCTTCGAGAGCAACCGGGAAATTCACTCCTCTTCCAAGGTAAAGAGCGTTTGTTGAGGATTTGATTGTTGCCGCGATTTTTTTGATCTGTTTATCTTTATCGAGAATTTGCTGCACTTTTTGCGGAATTGTTTTAATTTCTTTGATAAAGGCTGCTCCAAAAGAAGGATTCAAATGTCTCATCCTGCCCAGCAAAACTGCTAACAAAGTCAGGATCGTTACCTGCGAAGTAAAAGCTTTGGTAGAAGCAACACCGATTTCAACTCCGGCATGAATATAAACTCCTCCGTCCGATTCACGGGCAATCGTACTTCCGACAGTATTGGTTATTCCCAGAACGCGCACTCCTTTGGCTTGAGCTTCGCGCAGAGCAGCCAGGGTGTCAGCAGTTTCTCCGGATTGACTGATCACAAAAACGAGAGTATCTTCCGTGATGATCGGATTCCTGTATCTATATTCACTCGCATATTCGACTTCTACCGGAATATGAGCCAGGTTTTCCACGATATGTTTTCCGATCAAAGCAGCATGCCAGGAAGTTCCGCAGGCAATTATCTGTAATTTTTTGATCCGGCGCAATTCCTCGCCTGTCATTCCCAAACCACCGAGTCGTGTTGTCGAGAGTTTATCGACCAATCTGCCGCGAAATGCGTTTTCAATGGAAGTCGGCTGTTCAAATATTTCTTTGAGCATAAAATGTTTATAATCACCTTTTTCAATGGAAGAGACATCCCAGTGTATTTCGGAAATCTTTGCCTGCACAACCTCGTTGTCGAGCGTAATTATCTCAAAATCATTATCAGCGATGGTAACGATCTCGTTATCCTGTAAATAAATGACTTTTTTCGTATGGATCAAGATCGCATTCGCATCCGAGGTTACAAAAAATTCATCCCTCCCGATCCCGAGAATGAGCGGACTTCCTTTCCTGGCTGCGATCATCATTCCCGGTTTTTCGGAATTTATCAAAGCAATGCCGTATGTACCTTCCACCAGTTTGAGAGCTTCCTGTACAGCCAGGGTCAGATTTTTTTCAGTACGGGCAAAATGCTCGATCAAATGAACCAATATTTCCGTATCTGTCTCGGTCTCAAATTTGTGTCCTTCGGATTCCAATTTTTTTTTGAGTGCTCTAAAATTTTCGATAATACCATTATGAATAAGAGCGAATTTTTTTGAGCAATCCGTGTGAGGATGTGCATTTATTTGCGTCGGTTCTCCATGAGTTGCCCATCTCGTATGTGCGATCCCGATTTTCCCGAAAGTCTCATCCGGAGATGGTAAAGAGCGTTCCAACTCGATGATCTTCCCTGATTCTTTGAATATCTTCAGGTTATTTTTTTTATCGATGATCGCTACTCCGGAACTGTCATACCCGCGATATTCAAGTCTTTTGATGCCCTCGATAATGATCGGAGTTGCATTTCGTTTCCCGACATATCCGACAATACCACACATTTTATTCACCTCCAAAATTTGTTGTTGAATTGTTTTTATTCATCGAATTAAATGTTTTTAGAAAAATATAAAAAAGGAAAATTGCTGGGATTCCCAACCAGAAAGGAATTTCTTCGTTTTTAAAAACAAAACTCAAGTAAGGAATCCGATCCCCGAATTTTCCAATTAAAACTGCCAGGCTATTATGCACAAAATGAGCAAAAACCGGAACGATTATACTATTTGTTCTCAATAATAAATATCCTAACCATATTCCTAACAAACCAGCCGGAAGCAAACGAAACGGATCGAGATGGAAAATCCCGAAAAGCAGGGCTGTGATCAAGATCGATTTCCAAAATCCCTTTTTTTTGAAAACATTAATAAAGTATCCTCGAAACATGATCTCTTCACAAATCCCGGGAAGAACTCCGATAATAATAATAATTTTCCACATTTCAAGGTTTTCCATTTTCAATAATTCGGACATGGTTTTCAGGTAAGATTCCGGAATTGGATAAATGACATTTATTAGCTGGGTCAGGAGTAAAACCAGGATCATAACAGGAAAAGCAATAAATAGAACCAGAAACAAATTAGAGATTTTAACAGGATTTATTTTGAGGAATTTTTTGATATCGACTTTAGCGATCCTCAAAAGCAAGATGGTTGGCAAAAAAATCAAGATAATTTCGGTTTTGATCAAACCTCTGGCAATATCTTTTGCCTGCCAGTTTCCTCCAATATAAAAAAGGACTAATAAAATTACAATAAAAAAGATGAATGCTGTTTGATATGAAAAAACATTTTTCTTTTCTTTTCCCCAGAATTTCAATGATTTTTCTTCCGCTGTCCGGAAAAGTATCGATTCATTATAAAAAAGTCTAACAGAAATAGAGATCGCGATTAAATCCAGAACCAGGGTTGAAAACAGGACGATCAAAAGGTGTGAAATTTCAAAACTTCCTAACATTATATCTCTAAAAAGCAATGAGAAGTTAACGATTGGAATCAATGCAAATCCAAAATTCAGTTCGAATCCGGGTAAAAAACTGACCATCGACAGCATAATCCCGCCAAACAGAACCGGCATTTGATAACTCTGGGCTTCCTTAATGTTACGAGAATAGGTCGAGATGGAAAGTAACAATGCAGAGAAAAATGTGACAAGAGGTATCATTAAAAATAAGATGAGTACGAAATTGGCGATCGGTAATTGTAAGTTACTGATATTTGCCTGATTTTTGGAAAAAATATGCTGAAAGGAGAGATACATACTGAAAAGATTCAAAAGAACAGTGATCAACGAAATCGTGATAATGGTCATGTATTTTCCGACAACAAGTTCAATCCTGCGAGCTGCACTGACAAGTATCGTTTCCAGAGTCCTTCTTTCTTTTTCTCCGGCAACCAGATCGGAAGCCACAATTGCCGCACTGCTGATCGTTAAAATGATAAGCAGGTAAGGAAGGAATTTTCCCAAGGCAAAGCCGAGCATCTGTTCCGGATTAGCGAGATTTTCCTTTTTTACTTCTATCGCATTGAGGATCTCTTCGTTAATTTGTATTTTTTGAAGTCTCTCCCCGATCAGTTCATCTTCGATCTTAAAAAATTTATCGCGGATTTTCCGAAAGGTTTTCGAACTTCTATCATTTGTTTCATCATATTTGATCTTCGCCAGGAAAACCCGGTAACCTGCCGATGACAGACTATCGTTCAATTCGATAACTGCCTGCAAGCTTTTATCTTCGATAAGTTCAATAAAAGTTGTCTCATTATAAACATCCGTTTTCTGCATAACCTGAAGATTTTCGATAGTTTCAAGTTCGGATCGAATCCTTTGAGAAGTATCACTTAATATGTTATCGTTTATATAAATAACCATTTCCTGTTCTTCGAGCTTCATTTCCTGGCGGGACATCATCGAGGAAAAAGCGATCATGAGTAAAGGATATAAAACGATAGGAAGAATTAATGATGTTATGATCGTTCTGCGGTCGCGGAAAAGATCGAGCAGTTCCTTTTTATAAATGGTGAGGATTTTTTTAAAATTCATTTAAAGTAACCTTTTCGCTTTTCTCATTTACAAAATGGATAAAAATATCATCGAGATCCTGATGACCGGATTCTTCTTTGAATTCCTGCCATGTTCCTTCAGCGAGAAGTTTTCCTTTGTGGATCATGACAATTTTATCGGCAATCCGTTCTGCTTCTCTCATGATATGAGTGGAAAATAAAACGCATTTTCCTTCATTTTTACATTTATGGATAAAATCGACGATATTTTTCGCAGTCAGAATATCCAGTCCTGCGGTCGGTTCATCAAAGATCATTACCGGAGGATCGTGAATAATAGAACGAGCGATGGAGACTTTCTGTTTCATCCCGGTTGAAAGCAGATCGACTTTTTTATCGAGAAATCCGGACATATCGAGTAATTGGGCAATATCATCGATCCTGTTTTGGATTATTTCATCCTCGATGTCATAGAGCCGGGCAAAATAGGTTATGATCTCTCTCGCTGTCAACCTGGCATACAAACCTGTATCTCCGGAAAGAAAACCGAGCTTTGACCTGACTTTTTGAGGATCGTCGATAATATCATATTCTTCTACGGAAGCAGTTCCGCTCGTAGGCTGCAAAACTGTTGACAGCATTCTCATAGCAGTTGTCTTGCCTGCTCCGTTGACTCCGAGAAGAACGACGATCTCACCTTTTTCTGCTGAAAAGGAAAGATCATTCACCGCGAAAAGTTTTTCCCCGTTTTTCTGATAAAATACTTTTGTCAAATTCTCTACTTTGATCATAAAAACCTGTTAAATCAAATCTGGCAAGTTTTCGGGAACTTGCCAGGTTTATATAAATTAAGGTAAAATATCTTTATTTCAGATTATGTTGCTGTTTTATATTTCTTACTACTTTTCCCAATATTTTGTTTTTTTTAATACTTTGAAAACTTCTCTTATTCGCTACCTGATCCGTGAGATTTCTTAATTCATTTTCAATTTTTTTTTGAATTTTCCATTTCATTTGAACGCAGTCGAATTGTTTTTGCTTTTTCACTGATCAATTACCTCTTTTGGAGAGTATATCTTAATTGGTTTATATCCATTAAGTAAATTTACAGTTTGTAAACCATTAATTTTATCATAATGTACTATGTGTTTAAAATTCCAACTGACAATGAAATCGACTCCTGCAATAGTAAAATGAGCAACATGTTCGACATCTGCTTTGCAGGAAATACTCAAGACGGATTCTTTTATATATTCATCTCTAAGTAAACTAACTTCATCAGAGAATTCTAACAACTCAATCGAGTTTGGTTGTATTTCAGCTAATATTTTTTGAACAAAATCAGGAACTTTGTCTAATTCTCGTAAAGTTGTTGATGAAACTACTAAAATGAATCTGCCGTCGTTTATTTCTTGAAAGAAGGATTTACTATCATCAGAAAATTCATCATCGAAACATCCCCCAAAAACCGATGTATCAGCATATATTCTTAATTTTCTCAATTTATTTCCTACAAAAAATCATTAATCATACCTTCGGAATAAAATCGGTTCCATCATCGATCATGTGTACGAATTCTGCGAGAATTTTTACTGCTCCGTCCAGGTCATTAAATGAAATAATTTCATTCGGAGTGTGCATATATCGGTTTGGAATGCTGATCAAACCTGCTGCTACACCTGATCGTGTGATCTGGATCGCATTGGCATCTGTTCCGGTTCCGCGGGGAGCAGCTTCGACCTGGAATTTGACTTTCACTTTTTTGGCAGCTGCTTTTAATAGAGAAAAAACTTTTGGATTGATATTAGCACCGATAGCGATAACAGGACCTTTATCAAGTTTCACATCGCCCATCACATTTTTATCCATTCCCGGGTAATCGGTGGCATGAGTAACATCGATCGCGATACCGATATGGGGATCTATCCCGAATGCACTTGTGCGCGCACCTCTCAAACCAATTTCTTCCTGAACCGAGGATACGGCATAAATATTGACGGAAAGTTTTTCATTGGCTAATTCTTTCAAAAGAGCTCCTGCCACAAAAACTCCGGCTTTATTATCGGTTGCTTTGGTAGAAATTATATTCCGGTTCAACATTTCGGTTCCCGGGAAAAAAGTGATCGGATCGCCGACTTCTGTTTTTTTCTCCGCATCTTTTCTATCTTTTGCTCCGATATCGATCCAGAGATCATCGAGAGTAACCGTTTTTTTCCTTTCTTCCGGTTTGAGCAGATGTATAGGTTTTCGTCCTATTATTCCCCGAACAACTTTCTTTTCATGGTAAATATTGACTTTCAGTCCGGGCAGTAATGTGGAGTCCACTCCACCGATCGCACTGAACCTGATAAAACCGTCATCGTCGATGTATTTGACCATCATCCCGATCTCATCCGCATGACCGGAAACCATAAAACGAAGTTTACCGGTTCCTTTCTTCAGAGCAATCACATTCCCGTGCACATCGGTTTTTATTTCATCGGCAATATTTTTGACGAAATCACGATAGATTTCCTGAGCCGGCTGTTCAAAACCGGACGGACTCGGTGATTGAACCAGTTCCTTAAAAAATTTCCTTAAATTCTTATCCATTTTCTTTCCTTTCATTTTTTGAAAATTTGTGTTAAGTCTGCTTCAGCAAACTTGACTTAAGTTCGTTAATTGGGACTGTTCCACAACCTTCAAAAAAGTACTTACTGTGAAAATCAAACTCCAAATCTTATCCCTGTTGCGAGATCTCGAGAATTTTGTCATCCTGAGCGTAGTCGAAGGATACTTAAATTTGGTTGTGGGTCAACTACACAATTGATTTGGAAATTCTATTTCGATATCAACAATTATTCGCTACTCCCGAAGCGAACGGATTTATGACTTTCTTCTCCCCGGTTTTTGGTTTATCATGCGGAATAATGCAGAGGAATTTCAAAACCGAACCACCGGAATTTTTGAATTGATGTTTTTCATTTGGATCGACAAAGATCGCATCTCCCTGTTTGAAAGGTCTTTCTCCCCATTCTGTTACTAATTTACCTTCACCTTCGACACAAAAGACTTCATGTTCCCAGCTGTGAGTATGAAAAGGAGTATTTCCATTCGGTTTTACTTCGAACATTCTCATGGCAAAATTGGGTGCATTATCTTTTTGTGAGATCAACCAGCGGATCTTTGTTCCTTTGGCTCCTTCGACATTAACATCTTCGAGTTCAACATTTTTATAATTTGTTAATTTCATTTTCTTTCCTCATTTCCGACAAATATTGAAATGCTTAAATGAAGTCAATAAAAATTACATTCATCTTTTTCTCAAAAGAGGTTACGAATTTTTCTGATCGATAAAGTACATTTTGATTTTTCCAATTCCTTTAACTTCCAAAGCATCCCTTTCAATAAACTTAAATTTATCTTTAACTAAAATATATGTAGCTTCGGAGATATTAATCTTCATAGGTTCGGAATTACTTTCCATCCTGGAAGCTGTATTAATCGTATCCCCAAAAACATCGTAGATATATTTTTTTACACCCACGATTCCTCCGACAACTTTCCCGGTATGAATACCGATCCTTATTTTCCATTTTATTTTTGATTCTTTATTTCTCTTTTTTGCAAATCTAATTATTTCGATCGCCGAATTGATGATATTCTCAGCATGTTTACCATTTGCTTCCGGTAATCCGCAAACAGCCAGGTAAGCATCACCGATCGTCTTGATGCGTTCACATTCATTTTTCTCGATTATATTATCAAAAGCAGTAAAGATATCATTCAATTCATCGATCAGTATTTTTGGCTCGAGTTCAGCAGATTTCTTAGTAAAACCGACTAAATCTGAAATGAAAACCGTAACATTTTCATAAGATTCAGGCTCGGTTTTGTCTTTTTCTTTGAGGTCGTTTGCTATTCTAACCGGTAAAATATTCAACAACAGATTATCGGATTTAGCTTTTTCTTTGATGATAATCTCATTAGCTTTTTTCTTTAGATGATAACGACTATAAATGACAATAACTAAAAGCAGTATTAAAATTGAAAATATTATCAGAGAGGTTTTTAACCTTTGTTGTTTGGATAATTCCAGTTCCTTTATCTTTTTTTCATTTTTCAGGATTTCGATTTCTTGTCTCCTCATTTCAGATCTGTCTTTGATTTGAATCAGTTGGAGCTCTTGATATGCTTTATCTTTTTCCAGATCCTTGATTCTTTTCTCGACTCTTTCCGTTTCATTCTTGATTTTTTTTATCTGTTTTTGATAAACGGTCTGTTTATTTTCAAGATCTTTTATTGCTTTTTCTTTTTCTTCGATTTTTATAATGGATTAGCAAATTAGGACAGAGCATTAAGGTGTAATTTGACAGGAAT
>CAZFPK010000054.1:0-20075 GCA_964521025.1 uncultured Candidatus Cloacimonadota bacterium
TCAATATAATAAAAATCAGTAATACAAAGTAATTTATTGCTTTCAATTTTTCCTCCAAAATAGTTTTATAAAATAGGTCAACTTGGCTGGTTGACTTACGAATTTATTTCACGGTTAAGATGGAATTATTCCCTCCGTATCCGTCGTCGGTAAATTCCAATCCATTCGGATCAGTAACCCATGTATTTCTATCGACAACGAATTTATACTGATATCTTCCCGGCTCCAATGGTTTTATTAAAGACCAGATTCCGTCTCCGGATACTCTATCACCGTGAGTTCCATCATCAAACATCGGGTCAATGGTCGAATCATAAGAATGATTACTGCTGGCAGTTCCTCCCCAGAGATTGTCCGGGAAATCTCCGGCTAAAGTCACTAACCGGGCAGAAGGTGCTTCATATTGGAAAAGTATTCCTTCCTCAACTCGATGAGGAGGTGCTAATCTTTTTTTGATAAAACTCAGTGAACAGGATGTTGAGAGCAGGACGATTAAGCAAAAAGTTAGAACGCTGAAGCATTGTAATAGGGAAGTAGAAGTTAAATGAAATCTGATCTTTATCATAAGAAACTCCTAAAAAGTAACAACTGCCTGCAAAGTTATTCTTTGTTCTCTCTTCAATTGTATTTCAGCATTCCTGATCTTCTCTCCCATTCCGCGATATGTGGATTCAACAAATTCTGCAAAATTATCTGCACTTTCCAAAAACTCCTCTCTTCCCCCTTGATAAAATTCGTCTGTTACGGAATTAAGTGTTTCCGGATTTACTCCCCAACCGAGAGATAACTTGATATTATCAGATAGATGATACATCACTTCCGAATAATTAGCGTAGAAAACATCGATATTTTCTTTGAAATCTGTTTTTAAGTTCAGGACATCATCATTATAATAAGGAATTCTCGTATTTGTATATAAATTCCATTTGGGTGAAATATCCAGTTTGAAAACTACGATATTTTCAATATATTTTGGAACATACAGGAAATCCTGATGTGCAAATGTATTATCTAACTTGAATTCAAAAGGAAATTTAAAAATCTTATTCCGATAAGAGAAATTTGCTTTCCAAATCAAACCTGTCTTGTAACCGAGAACAGTATATTTTTCAAAAGGAACTTCCGAATATTTCTGAAACCAACGACCGTTTCCGTCGGTTTTTTCCAGATATTTATAATAATCCGCCCAACTGACCAGACTATCCGGAAATGAATTTTTCCAATACTGAAGTTCCAGATAAGAAGAAAAACTTTCTGTTTCAAAATTCGAACTAAAAGTAAATCTGTCCTTGGAAATCGTTTCTTTGATCAAATCAGGACTTGGAAGGTAGATTATCTGGTCCTGATCTTCCTCAAAATAGAAATTCAAATCGTTCTTCCGGTAGGAAGCAGAGAGTTTAAGAGCAACAGGAAATGTAACAGAAGTTCCCAAAAAGGTTGAACTTCCGGTCAACCAGGTCTGATTTACTAAAATAATGTACGGATCATACCCGAAATCCAAAAATTCCTTTGTATCATCAAAGAATAAATACTCTGTTTGAATTTGGAGATTCATCGGATTTTTCCAGCCATTTTGGAAGAAATTTTTGTTTAATGAAAAATCTAACTCTTTACAATTGTAATCATAAATCTCATAATCTGCATGTTCTTTAAATTTTGCTTTAAAAAGCGAACCTCCAATTTTTAGATCAAGTTCCTGATTTTCTTTATTGGAATGTGAATATTTAAATGAAGTTCTCCCAAATTGATAATCACCTTCCGCATCACCGAGTTCATCTGCATAAAGAACTTGTGCTTTGATCTTAAGAGGAATCTGACTCGGAATAAACTTGAATATACCATCTGAACTTTCTGCATAAACTCCCCGATAACCGTACCCGAAATCATAATGATATTTTCCTTCGTCTCCGATAATATGCAGCGGATCATCGGAAGTGATCATTCCGTAATCATCGAAAGCATTAACATTAAAATAATTAGTTTTTAGTTTTAGATATGTTCTTTTATAATTGAGATGAGTTTTCCACATCTCGCTGCCTTCAGCGTTGTTATTGATATTCAGAACCGTATAACCCTCGAAATCGTTATTGAATTTGATCTTGATACCGAGATTCAGATCGTGTTCCGGTTTATCAAGATAATAGCGTTCATTGTTGTTTTTATCGAAAATATTTTGCGTGTAATACCTGCCGTGAAAATAAACTTTTGGATTAAAAGTGGATTTCACACCAGAAAATATCTGCGTTTTGACTTTCACCAATTTCCCACCGGTATCTATCTCAACTAAAGAATTGGAACCACCATAACCATCATCTTCAATGTTGGGATTATCCTGATCAAAAAACCAGTTACCATCAACCACAAACTTATAAGAATGTTTTCCGGATGAAAGCTTAATAGTTGTCTTCCAAATACCGTTCTCATCTTTTTTCAAGGGATTTTTAGTAGTGTTCCAATCGTTTAACGAACCAGCCAGAAATACGGTTTGTGCATTTGGTGCTTCATAATTGAATTCGATCCCGGAATCTGTTTCTTTTACTGCTGAATTCAGACTAATGAACATTAAAACAAATAATAATATTATAAAACTAAACTTCATTAAATCTCCTTAAATCTAAAATCATCTTTTTTAAAAGTTTAAAGTCCAAATAATGTGTTTTTAAAACCATCCTTTGATAATAAATTTTATCTCTTCCTGCATATTTCCGCTGGATGCGAAGCCTTGGTCATTGACAAGTCCGTATTGTCCCCACCAACTCGGTCCGTATTGCAGGTAAAGTTCGGTATTCCCGCTGACTCGATACTGGATCTCTCCAAAAATACTGTGCCGCGAGCCGACCCGGTCGTTGGCGATCATTCCTCTCGAAAAGATACGCCACTTGTCCGATAGATTGGCACTCAATTCGATTCCTGCGATTTGTTTCTCGGTTATTTCTCCAATATCGATTATCTTGAATTGCGTGAGCAGCTTGGCAATTCTATTCTCGACTGATAATTCCGTGAAAAAATCGTAATGTTTGTAAACTACTTCCTTCCATTTGTCATCCTGTTTATTGAAAAAAATCTTTCCTTTGAAGCCGTTTATGAATTCTATATAAACTTCAGCATACAAATTCGATTTGGGGTTGTGCGTTTTCTTGAGCGTGGAAACATATTGATTGGAATCACCGATGCCGATGTCTTCGATCTCTTCGGGAACGATCCATTCATTATGGGAATAATTAAAAGTTAGCGTTATTGCTCTTTGCGGAACAAGATAGTATGAATTGACCCAATAACCGATCTCGTTGGATTTATTATCTCCCATTTCATTGAGATAGGAATCTCCGTAACAATAAATTCCGGGAGTAAAAAACCAGTGCCCCAAATTTGGTGTTCCCAACTTGAAACCGCTTAATTCCATTTTCGTGGCAACATTTGACTTGAAAAAACCTTTCAGACCTTCTTCCCGGTGCTGCTTCGTTAATTCGATCAGATCATCGTTAGAATCCTGGGTTAAAGCAATTTCTCCATTGAAGAAATATCTTCCAAAACTTAATTTCAAATCTGTTGCAACAACCTGGTTGTATTCTTCCGTATCTTTCCCTACCTGTTCATTATATTCGATGGAATTTTTTTGTTGGAAGAAAATACCTGTTTTCAATTTATTTTTGAGGAAAGATTGCCTGATCCGGAAAAGATGAATGTCGTCACCCGCTCCTTGCGAATAATCGGAAAAAACATAAGTTGCACTTCCATACCGGTTATGCCAGACATCCAATCTCGCTCCCTGACCGTTTCCGTCATTATTAACGGAACCTGTATTAACAATGCCGAGGAGTGAACTGTCCGTCCAGTAATGTCCGCTTTCGCGAGTGAATAAAGTGGTACTGAATCCGTATCCGTTCTTTTCCTGCCGAAAATCGATATGACCTTCCGTAAACACTGCTTCCGCATTGAAACTATCAAATTTGTAGTAATCATTATCTTTATCGGAATAGAATTTGAAATAGAAGTTGGAATTTGCGACAGGACTTCCGTAAAATCTTGTTTCCAGATAAAAATTCGGATCCCAGGTATTCCATTTGAAAAAATCATTCTCATAATTTTTCCCGAGTTGCCCTTCAAAAAATCCTTCCATTTTGATTTGAGAATGCAGAAAATTCAGGACGATTAAAAATCCCGAAACAATTAATATCTTATTTTTCATATTATTTCCAAATAATTCCATCAAGATGATGTGCTTATTGTTTATTTCTGAACAAGTCAAATATCATACCAAACGAGAGACGATAAGTGCTGCCTAATTGTTCGTGAGCAAAAACTGCTCCATCAAGATTCCATCGTTTTGTTTTTATTCCAAAACCTGCTGTCAGATTTTCACCACTCATACCCAGGCGAGGAGCAAAAACATCGTAAAACCACATTTCTCCCCCGAGATTGATTTGGCTGTCATCTTTATCCCAAACATAATCCAAGACAAAATTGACGACATTGTTCCAGTTATAACACGCTCCAAAAGTATATTCCCGGTAGAGTTTATCTTCAAAATCAAGAAATCCTAATGATCGCTGCCAGATATTTTTTGTAGAAAATCCCAAATAGAAAGATTTTTGTGGTTGGATGATCATTCCCAGATCGAAATCAAATTCAGATGGAGAATTTGCCTGTTCATAATCGGCTTTGGCATAAAAGTGTTTGAAATTTGCTCCCAAAAAAACAGGAATTTCCATCAATAGAACCTTTTTCGATCCGGACAAATAAATCACTTGTTCATAATACTCCCCAAGCAAATTCTGCTGCGTCCAACCCAAACCGAAATGAGCGAAATCTAAAGGAACAACGACTGCAGCCATTTCATTGAATAAGTCGCTGATACCATAAAGATTCTGATGAGAAAGAGTTAGAGATAAGTTGTTAATTCTGGAAATTCCAGCCGGATTCCAGAAAACTGCAGTTGGATCATCTGCTAAAGCAGTGTAAGCATTGCCTAGAGAATATGCTCTTGCACCGTGATTCATGGCAATGAAATTCGGGAACAAGGTGCAAGGTGCAAGGATCAAGAAAACGAGAAATATTGGAAGCATCCCCAATCGGGGGATTGGGAACGATGAGTGGAAAAATTTCGACTTGTAAGTTAAATTACGAGTTGAAATTTTTAGGAAATGTTTTCCTGTTTTGTCTCGAGTTGTCGTTAACTCCTTACAACTCGAATGGTACTTTATTTCTTTCATTTTATCACCGCGATCGCTTCTTTATGATGAACCTCACCGGATTCGGCAATGAATCGCAAAACATAAATTCCAAAAGGAACAATCTTTCCCATTTTATCTCTACCGTTCCATTCCCATTTCTGGATTCCGATTTCATCCTGGATATTGCTGTAATTCGCATTTCCGATGTATTTTCCTTCCAAATTGTAGATCTCAACTCCAAATATCGATGCTCGATTCAATTTCAAATCAAACGAAATTTTATCCATTTTATTGATAGCCAGTATTTTTCCTTCATCAAAAAAAACTTTAATGATATCGAGGGGAATTGCTTTAAACGGCGGTTTTTTCAAATAACCGGTGCGGCTATTTGGTTCGATCCCGATATCAGGAAATCCATCTCCAAATTCATCATCTTCATTTTCGGGTGCATCTATCAAGATACTAACATAATTATCGAGAACTATCATATCATCTGCATTTTCAGACATTCCGCCAATATTATCAGGAGCAGAATCAGGTCCACTTTTATTGTCCGAACCAGATGTAATTACTGTTAAAAGTTTTATGGAAGGATAGTTCAACATCGAATGTTCAGAGTTATAATAAAGAATTTCCCAAGGAATTGTAGCTTCCATTGATCTGTCCAGATTTCCTGTATCAAATGTCGCATAATCTTCAACTGTTACTTCATCTGCCTGTAGAAAAGAACCTTCTCTTACTTTCCAGAATTGAGGATTATTATTTGTGTCCCAGGTTGCCAGAAAAAAATCCGGATTCAAATTATAAAACTTAAATGATCTTTTCCAGGTGTTTAATTCCTGTAAATCCTGAATACCATAATCATCATAAATATCAAAAAACAACATCACATTATTATCCCAACTACAAGCATCGACTGCTACATAAAGATTTGCTTCATCCCAGGTAACTTTGATCTGCTTCACATCATTGTATTCTCCCCAAAATGAATCGTTGGGAAGTTCAAGCAAATTGCCTAAAGAATCAACTAAAATAATTTCGTCGTCGGCGAATTCGCTACTATAACCGTCGATAATAATGCGGTCAGTAAGATCATCATCGGTTACTGAATATAAACTTAGCGATGAAATTAGCAAAATCAATAACACTATTTTCATAAATTTCCTTTAATAGAAAAACTTGAGTTAAACCTGCTTCAGCAGGTCTTGACTTAAGTTTTCTATCATGTTTTTTAAAAACTTAAATCAAGCAAGATAAATCTCACTTAATTCAAGTTTTCATTCACTCCATTAATATCATCTTTTTCGTCAATTCGGAATATCCTGAATGCAATCTATAAAAATAAATTCCTGATGTTACAGGTCTGTCGGATTCATCTGTTCCATCCCAGATTATGTGGGAAAGCGACTCTGTCGCTTTTGTATTAAAAGAATTAATGCACTCCAAAGTTTTCACTTTCTGCCCTTTGATGTTATAGATTTCAATTCGTGCATTTTCGTGTAAATTCGTGGTTTCAAAAGAAATCGTTGTTGAATTTCGGAATGGATTGGGATAGTTTGTTAAAAAGATTTTTGGTTGGGAAATGTCTAAATTTTCTTCGATCCCGGCACTTCCCATCTGACCATAAACGCAATCGATGGTTTGAGTTGGATTTGAGTCATCGATCGTTGCCGTATGATTTTCACCAAAACCTGCTTCATAATCCATTCCGTTGCGAGCGAATTTGAATTCCAGATATTTCCAGGAACCGGACGGGAATAGAAGATCGATCGTCCAGATATTGTTTCCCAAATCGGTAAGTGGATTATTCATCGCGCTAAAATCCCAATCAAGCGGAGCAACATTTCCGTTAATACTCAAAGTATTAAAGATCGCTCCGGCATTAGCAGAATCTGCAACATCGCAATTGAAAGTAACAGTAACATCCTGTGTTGTATAATCATTGGGATTCTGGTCGTTAAAATAAACAACATCGAGAATTTGAGTGGGAGAAGAATCGTCGATCGTCAGAATTCTGTTTTCAATCGCTTCTTCCCAGTTTGCTCCATTCAGGAATTTGTATTCCTGATGCACATTGGTTCCGGTTGGGAAAAAATAATCTATCGTATAGATAAAGTCTTGATCAGGATCATCTAAAAGGTCCTGTCCGGGAGTCCAATCATTGAAAGTCCCTGCCAGAGAAACATCGAAAATCTCATCCACAACTGACATGTTAACCTGGAAAGTGACTGTCACATCCTGTTCCGTATATTCCTGCGGACCTTCATCGGCAAAGTAAACCGGATCGAGAATGGTATCGACATCCGGAACCGTGATGTTGCGATTGATGTTAAATCCGAATTCTTCCCCAGCCCAGGTATTGCCGTTGATGTATTTGTATTCGTGATAATCACCGGGGATCAACTCTAAAGTAACATCGTAAATCCCATCTTCGTTGGCATCGAATAACTCGGTAGTTGCCGGATCCCAACCTTGAAAACTGCCGGCAACATGAACTCCATCAGGAGAAATTTCATCGACATAATTCATATCGACCTGAAAAGTGATATTGACCTGTGCAGTTAATATTGCGATTGAAAATAATAAAGTAAGAAACAAATAAATCTTTTTCATCTTAACCTCCAATTTTATTTGTTTTAATTTTTTTTGGACAACATTCGTGTCAAGAAATGTATCCGAATCTAGACCTTACGAATGCACAACGAACGAAATCTATGCAATGGTTGTCCGTTTTCTTGAATAAAATCCATTCGAAAAATCTTTTTTTATGTTTTGAGTTGTCGTTTCTTTCGACTCGAAAATTATCCTTTCACACTCCCGAGAGTTAATCCGGAAACCAGCCATTTACTCAAAACTAAAAACAGGATAATTACCGGAATACTGATGATCAAAGCAGCGGATGCATACATCCCCCATTCGGTCGTCATATTTCCCTGCAGGCTTTTCAATCCGAGTGGAATAGTGAACATATCTTCATACCAAAGAACTTGAGCAGCAACGATATATTCATTCCAGGCAGCCATAAATGAGAAAAGGGCTGTGATGACCAGAGCCGGAGATGCGAGTGGCAGGATGATCTTCCAGAAAGCGAAGAATTTATTTGCTCCATCAATCTTGGCAGATTCTTCCAAACTGGATGGGATCGTGTCATAATAACCTTTCATCAACCAGATGCAGAACGGAAGTGCAGACGCACTGTACATAATGATCAAACCGAGGAAACTGTTCACGAGATTGAGTTTTGAGATCATGATGAAAAGCGGGAGAAGAAGCATCGTTGCCGGAAACATCTGCGTAACGAGCAGGCTCAATAATCCGGCTTTCCTTCCCGGAAATTTAAAACGGGAAAAAGCATAACCGGCTGTCGAAGAAAGAGTTACTCCGATTATCGTTACAATTAGAGTTACAAGCAGACTGTTCTTGATCCAAATCAGGAATGGTTTTTCCGTAAAAAGTTTGATATAATTCTCAAAAGTCGCATCATCCGGAAGTATCTGTAGTGATTCGTTAAGCAGGTTATTTCCCGGTCGTAATGAAATTGTAAGGACTCGTAAAATCGGATAGATTGAAATCGCGACAAAAAGTAAGATAACGATATAGATCAAAATATATTGATATGGTTTGGTTTGAGTTTTCATATTTTCCTCAAGCTTATTTCAAGTGCTTTACAGTTCTTCAAATTCGGAACTCAGTACGTTCCCAATATGCTTTATGAATAATGAGTGTTGCGAATTGGTTTTCATTTCTTAACAATTCGCCACGCAGTGCAGGGATTTTTATAATTTCTTGCGCTAAAAGTGTGAGTTTTTTTGAATATCTCATTTTAAAATCCTGATCATTATTTTCTCTCTTAGAAACTTCACAAATTTTAAAATTTGGTAAGTTTTTTCCCAAATTAGAAAACGATAGAGTATCCACTCGATTCGAAACACATTGAGTTTCGTTTCATATTATTCCTCAACTTCGGAAAGTTGAGTTACACCTTCTCCGCCACCTGCGACCTTTTCATAAATGTAACACTGAAGATCACCAAAACAATAAAAATGATCATGGAAAAGGCAGCGGCGTATCCGTAACGATAAAGATTAAAAGCCGCGCGATAAACATACGAAACCAGGATGTGAGTTTGATCTGCCGGCTGTCCGCCATTCGTAACCAACCACATCACATTCAAATTATTGAAAGTCCAGACGATTCCGAGTGTGATGGCAGGAATCATCACGGGCTTGAGAAGCGGAACCGTAACATTCCAGAATTTCTTCCAACTAGATGCTCCGTCGATTTCGGATGCTTCATATAATTCATAAGGAATGGATTGCAAACCACCGAGAGCGATGATCATCATAAAGGGAAAACCGAGCCAGATGTTAGTGATGATACAGGCGATAAAAGCAGAAGTCGGTTCGGAAAGCCAGTTGATGGAAGCAATTCCCAGATTATTGAGGATCAGGTTTATGGCTCCGGTATCGGACATGAACATACCGCGCCAGGTCAAAGCAGTAATGTATTGCGGAACTGCCCAGGGAAGAATGAGCAGAACTCTGAAGATCGGTTTTCCCGGTAGTTTTCGATTTAACAAAATTGCCAGAAAAACACCGATCACGACATGAAAAAAAACATTTACAAAAGTCCAGATCACGGTTTTTCCAAATACGGAATAGAAAATAGTCTCTGAAAAAACCTTCACATATTGAGCAATGCCAATGATGGAACTGGAATTGACATTCGTCATATTCATATTGGAAAATGAAATGATGATATTATAAATGAATGGATAAATCACAACTCCGAACATAAGAACAGCAGCGGGTGCAGCCATTAAAATTGCAAAGCGGCTGTTTTGTGTATTGAACGATTTCGGATTTCTTAAAAGTGCGATTATAAATCTATAAATCATGATATAAGTAAGAAATAGTCCGAGTAAAATTCCTAAACCGTATAAAAGATTCTTGGTGATTTTATCTTCACCAATGTCTTCCCGCATAGATGCGATTTTCTCTTCACTAAGTTTCTGTTGATATGCTGCGGCTTCATCCGGAGTCATCTCGCCGTTAACGACATTTTGCAAAGCAGGACGCATCGCATCCCAGGCTGCTCGCATTTCCGGAATAACCGGCATTGGCATACCAACATCGATTTGCAGAGCGGAACTTTTCAAGATTGGATCATTGACAAAGGAAGGATCGGATTGCAGTATCTTCAAAGATGGAAATGATTTATGCTCTTTGCTGAATTTTCTTTGAGCATATTCGGAAGTAAGAAATTCCAATAGTTTTTTTGTTGCTTCCAATTCTTTACCGGTAACTGTCGAATTTATGGAATAACCGGTAGTCGAGATCATCGGCGAACACCATCTTTCTGCTTCTTCCACGAAAGGAATTCTCGTTAATCCAAAATCCACTTTATCCGATTGCATATAAGTTCCCCAGGACCAATCACCGTTGATGATCATGGCTGCTTTTCCCTGTTTGAACTTGTTGTCTGCTACATCATAATCGCATTCCTGCGGGATTATCTTATATTTATTACGCAAATCGGAAATGAGTTGAAAAGCATCGATCGCAGCTTGAGTATTCAAAGTCGGATGATTATTCTCATCAAAAACTTCTCCACCATATCCTCCAAAAAAGGGGATATACCAGAAAGGTTCGGTGTAATTCCAAACAAGTCCGTATTGATCGATCTTACCGTCATCATTAAAATCATTGGTCAATTTCTGCCCGAATTCGATCAGTTCGGAAATTGTCTGCGGAGGTTCTTCCAAACCTGCTTCCTGAAATAATTTTTTATTATAAACCAAAGCGAGATGATTTCCCAATCTATCCGCGATCTGATAGATATGACCTTTGTATTCGACCAAACCTTTATCGATGAATTTGTTCAGGAATTCTTCGGGAAATACATCTTCCAGCGGCATGATGATGCTTTTATCACTGTTCTTCAATTTCATCACTTCAAAAGCACCAAGATTATCGGACGGACCGTACACCAGTTCCGGACCTCCACCGGTGAAAGCTGCTGCCGCCTGATATCCGGTTCTCAATTCTTCCGTTCCCTTGTGCAGGACGATTACTTCGATATCGGGATTTTTTTCTTCAAATTCAGCGACTAATTCTTTGAGTAGCGGTTCTTTTGCCGGTTCCATCTGATGCCAGAGATGGATTTTCAGGTTATTCTCTTTTCTGCACGAAATTAGGAGAAAAATCAGTATTAACGATAGAAATATTTTTTTTATTTGCATCCTCGTTTCCTTTCCAGAAATCTTTATTTATGCATCGATTCTGATGTCAATGTTTTTTTACTTTACATTAATCGAAAAAAAATTAAATTGTCTCAAAATAAAATTCAGGAGGAATTTCAATGAAAAAATTATCACTTTTAACCATTTTATTCTTACTTTTTAGTGTAAATCTATTTTCAACTTCGATTGGCTGGGGAAACCTGCAATGGCCCTTTTCAATCTCTATCGTTCAAGGTGAAACAACGGAAAATATTTACGGTCAGGTCTGGATGGCTGGAGTTACCGATTCTCCTGGACAAGGAGCAGGAATTACAGCAGAATTAGGATATGGTGCAGACGGCTCGACTCCTGATGAAACCTGGACCTGGTTCGCTGCTACTTATTTCGGAGATGTAGGCAGTAATGACGAATATATTTATAATCTCGAATGTACAATGGCTCCCGGTCAGTATGATTATACATATCGTTATCAATATACCGGAGATACTGATTACTATTATGCTGCTGAAATCGGAAATTTGACGGTAAATGATGCTCCCCCTCCAACTTATGATGTTACTTTTCAGGTAGATATGCAATACCAGACAGTTTCACCGGATGGTGTTTTTCTTGCAGGAAGTTTTAACGGGTTTAATCCAACTGCAACTCCAATGGATCCTCCCGCGCGTGATAATGTATATACAGTTACTCTGGAATTGGAATCTGCTTATTACGAATATAAATATTTGAATGGAAGTGAATGGGAGAGTATTTCAAATCGGACTATTACAACTCCCGAAGAGGATCATGTAATTCCAGTTGTTTTCTTTAATGATTTTGGTGGTGGAACTGCGCAAGCAGTAGATGTTACATTCCAGGTTTATATGGGAGGACTCGATCCTGGTTGGTATGCTGGAGGAGTTTCTGTTCAAGGAAGTGTTTCACCTCTGGATTGGACACCAGGCAGCACTCTTTTAACAGATCCTGATTTAGATTTGGTCTATACCGGGATAATAACTTTCCCAGCAGGTTCTGACTTTGATGTGGAATATAAATTTACCCGGGACGATGGAGCGGCAAGGATTTGGTATTGGGAAGATTGTAATAACAGACCTTTTACGATCGATGATTCCGGTTCTACTCAAACGCTCGATATGAATTATTGGAATGATACGCTTCCGGTTCCGCAAAATGTTGCAGTAACCATTAGTGGTGATGATGTTATAATTTCCTGGGACGCTGTTTTCGGAGATCCTGATTATAATGTTTATAGAAATACGGATCCTTATGGAGATTTCGGAGATCCAATAAATCCGCTTCCATTAAATACAACCACTTACACTGATGAAGATGCTGCTTTGCAGACGAAATATTTTTATGAAGTTAAAGCAATAACAGAATAAAATTTTTTTTTATTGACATAATTTTGATGAAAATTGAAAAGAGGAACCGATTTTTAATTGAAAAAAAATAGGAGGAGATATGAAAAAAATCTTACTTTTCGTTTTAAGTTTTATTGTTATTTCATTATCGGCAACAACTTTCACAAGTCCAACTCTTGATGGAATCATCGATACAATTACACCGGTAAGTTGGGGTCATTATGAAGATTTTGAAACAGAAACTTTTGATGGTGCGGATTATACTTTATGGATTACCTGGGATGCTGATAATCTCTATGTCGGTATAGATAGAGATACTAATCCCAATAATCGTTACTTAGGTGATGGTTATCCTAACGATATCAGTTTATTTGTAGCTATCGATACTGATCAAACTCCAGGATCGGGTGCTACTTCCGATGGATATGGAAGAGTTACTTTTTCAGGTGGTTATTTACCTGAACATTGCTTCTATTTTGCCGGGGGTGCCGGTTGGGCTGAATGGTCATCATGGAATCCCGGAGGATGGTGGGATTGGAATGGTTGGACGGACGATTGGGGTTATTATGGTTGGTCCGGAGGTAACATCGATGATGAGCTTCAGATTACCTGGGCAAGACTCGGTGATCCTACGGGGATAGTTTTTAAAGCATGGATAACAGGAGAAGGAGACGGAACAGTTTTAGCTTCCTGGCCCTTTGAAAATCCTATCGGAGTTTCTCCTGATTTACCTTGGGGTTATCAATTCTATTCAGATCATATGGTTCCCGTTAATGGTCCTTTACCTTTAGCAGGTGTTCAACCAAATTTGACCGAACATTCAACGGAAGAACCTCCAACACCGGTTATTCTTTCTTCCTTCACAGCAGAATATATAAATAACTCTCTTAACATTAAATGGATCACACAATCGGAAACTAACAATGCTGGCTGGAATATTTACAGAGGAGAAACTCCTGACTTAGATGAAGCTGATCAGATAAACGGAGAAATAATCGAGGGAGCTGGAACTACGAGCGAACCTACGGAATATACTTATGTAGATCAATATCCTGTGGTAATTGATAATACATACTGGTACTGGACGGAAAGTAGAGACGGAGCAGGAACAACTCATAATTATGGTCCGATTTCGATCACTATTCCATCCCAAAATGAAGAACCGATTCCTCCGAATAATGAGAATCCTTTAGCTTTGCATAATTATCCAAATCCATTTTATTCGAATACGGAAATAAGTTTCATCCCGCAGGAAGAAGGTTTTGCAGAAATTTCCATTTACAATTCGAAAGGACAGAAAATAATTACTTTATTCAATCATAATGTTACGCTTGATGAACTTAATAAACAAATATCAATCACTTGGAATGGATTGGATGAAACCGGAAATCGAGTTCTTTCGGGAATTTACTTCTCAGTTCTAAAAATTGGTGATAATACTTTCACTAAGAAAATGGTAATCACAAAATAAAATTCACTCAGGTAAAGAATTGTAATTTACTGCTCCTGAAACATTTAGAAGCAGTTTTTTGAATAAAGATAATAATTTTAATAGAAAGGGAAAAAAAATAAAAAAAGCAATTGACAACTTATATCACTTTATTTTTTTCTTCCTTCGTGTAAAAAATTATAGATGTGAGTTTTAAAAATATATGAAAATTTCCTTATTAGGAGGGATTATGAAGAAGTTTTTTTATTCTTTAGTAATGCTTTTTTTAGTATTTAATATCGGTTTTGCTGCTGAAATGACTTTTATTGACAGTACTGGAGCCTATCAAACCGTTGATTTTACTGATATACTCTATCTAAGTAAGTTCAATCCTGCATGGGGTACTTTGAACATTGTTCAATTGACAGAAATTGCTAAAACAATCCACGATATTACCATAACCAATAATGATACTGTCGGAAGGACAATCTGGGCTACTGTCCGTTTTCCGATAGAATTCGATGTTAATATCAGTGGATTATCACCAAACCCGGACCTAACTGTTATATCTTATGCATCGACCTATCCGGGTTCATGGTTTGAACCTGATGAAACAAAAGTTGTTTATGATGTTGAAGGTGAAGATTCGGAAGTTCTTACATATTGGTCAGGTTCTGATAAAGCCCTTTTCACAGGAACCGGCAATTTTTCTACAGATATTGCTACGGATGCTTCCGGTACCGAATATGGTTTTGGCGGAGCTTCGTATGTAACAATTGTTGCTACAACTGAGGCTAAAGCCATAATTAAGGTTTTGTATGATTATGACGAACCCTTGCCGGTAGAACTTTCCGTATTTATGGCTCGCTATGTTGATAATGCTCCTGCACTTTTTTGGACTACGCAGACCGAATCTGATAATTCAGGTTTTAATATTTATCGTGGAGAATCTTACGATGCACTTGAAAACAATGCAGTAATTCAAGTTAATCCTTTAATGATCCCGGGAGCAGGAACAACTTTTGAACCAACAGATTATTCTTTCATCGATGAACACCCTGTTGACATCAACAGCACATATTGGTACTGGATTGAAAGTAGAGATAATTCCGGGGAAACTGACGGATATGGTCCAATTTCTATCACAATTCCGACCGAAGACAATGATCCTGATTTTTTACCTGAAATAGATATGGAAGATTTTTACAATTACCCGAATCCTTTTTATCAAAATACAAGAATCAGTTTTATGATGAAAGAAGCAGGAAATGTTGAAGTAACAATTTACAACACTAAAGGTCAAAAAGTAAGATCGATATTCTCCGGTGATATTACTGCAGATGAAATGAAAGAAGAAACCTGGGATGGAAAAGACAGTTCAGGAAAAAAAGTAAAATCCGGTGTTTATCTGTATGTCCTGAAAACTGACACAAACACTTATACAAAGAAGATGATCTTATCTAAATAATCTTTTAATTTACCAAATCAAAGCCCTGATTTTCAGGGCTTTTTTTGTATCCGGATTTTCATATTGACATAAATTCAATAATAAAAACTATCACACGCAAGAATGTTTCAACTGTTGGAGGAATCAATGGCTCAGGTAATAGTCGAAAAAGTTGATAAGTTTTATGATAATGGTTTCCATGCTGTAAAAGAAGCAAATTTCATCGCGGAAGATAAGGAATTTGTAATTCTGGTTGGTCCATCCGGTTGCGGAAAATCGACAACTTTACGAATGATCGCTGGTTTGGAAGAAATCAGTTCCGGGGAAATTAAGATCGGAGACAGAGTTGTGAATAATATCCAGCCGAAAGACCGTGATATTGCGATGGTCTTCCAGAATTATGCTCTTTATCCGCACATGACGGTTTATGATAATATGGCTTTTGCTTTGAAACTGCGTAAATATAAAAAAGTGGAGATCAATGAAACAGTTACGGAATCAGCTAAACTTCTGGGAATCGAGGAACTACTGGAACGAAAACCAAAACAACTTTCCGGCGGGCAAAGGCAGAGAGTTGCACTGGGAAGAGCGATCGTTCGTCATCCGAAAGTATTTTTATTCGATGAACCTCTTTCCAATCTCGATGCCAAACTTCGTGTACAGATGAGGGCGGAAATAATCAAACTTCACAAAAAACTCGATACAACGATGATCTATGTAACTCATGACCAGGTGGAAGCGATGACCATGGCAGATAAGATCGTGGTTATGAAAGATGGTGACATTCCTCAGATCGATTCTCCTATTAATATTTATAATAATCCCATAAATCTCTTTGTTGCCGGTTTTATCGGAAGTCCATCGATCAATCAATTCAAAGGGAAGATAATCGAAGAAAAGGGAAAACCGGTTTTTGATGAAGGGAACTTCAAAGTAAAAATTCCGGATGATATAAAATCTACGCTCTCAGCATATTTCGATAAAGAAGTCATAATGGGTGTTCGTCCGGAAGATATTTATGATTCTGATTTTGATACTCTGGCAGAAATTCCACAAAAGATCGAAGCACTTTGTGAAGTTGTCGAACCCATGGGAAACGAATTTATTGTTTATATGAGTTCCGGAAAATCCAATATTACCGCTCGTTTCGATCCAAAGAAATTACCTCCCGTCGATGAAAAGATCAAAGTTACGCTCGATATGAAAAAAGCCCACTTCTTCGATTTGGAAACAGAAGAAACGATAACATATTTGGATTGAAAATTTTGAGTAAAACTCGATTTGAGATAATCCGGAGATTTAGAGTTGAGAATTACGAATATTGCATAAAACTATATGAAAATTACTTGAAAGAATTCCTTTCTTTGAATTTTCGCAAAACCATATTACAAAAGTTTTACCTTCTGCTTTCTACTGTAATTTTTTTTATTTTTCGTGCTAATTCTTTAGATAATTGCTCTTTCTTAACTCTCCATTTCCAGTTATTTCCGCCAACCGAACCTGGAGAATTAAAGCGCGCAGAATTATCCAATCCCAGAAAATCCTGCATGGGGGCAATAGCCAGGTCTGCTTTCGATTTCCAGGCAACTTCGAGCAATTTCCAACTTATTTTTTCTTTTCCATCATAATCCAAAAATCGGTGAAGGTGTTCTTTCACAAATTCCGGGATGTTTTTATACCATCCTTCGGTTGTTTCATTATCATGAGTTCCTGTATAAACCACACAGTTTTCAGGATAGTTTTTTGGAAAGAACGGATTGCTTTCATCTCCACCAAAAGCAAATTGTAATAATCTCATCCCGGGGAATTGAAAATGTACTCGTAATTCAATAACTTTTTCAGTAACCAGCCCTAAATCCTCAGCAATAATTGGTAAATCTCCCAATTTATTCTGAACTGCTTCAAACAACTTCTTTCCTGATCCGGGCAGCCATTCTCCGATTTCCGCAGTTTCATTTTCCGCAGGAATGGCAAAATAATGAACAAATCCAATAAAATGGTCGATTCTGACAATATCGACGATTTCCAGTGTTTTCCTGAATCTTTTTATCCACCACCGGAAATTTTCTTGTTCATGTTTTTGCCAATCATAAAGCGGATTTCCCCAAAGTTGTCCGAGTTTGCAAAAATCATCAGGCGGACACCCTGAGACTTGAATCGGATTTTTATGCTCATCGAATTGAAAATATTCGGGATTTGCCCAGGCATCAGAACTGTCGAGGGCAATGTAAATCGGAATGTCACCGAAAATCTTTATATCTTTTGATCTTGCATATTCGTGGAGTTCTTTCCATTGTTTGAAGAATAGATATTGCAGAAATTTGTGATATAATATTTCCTCATTTAATAATTTCTCATATTTTGATATTGCATCTGGTTCTCGTAGTTTTATTTCATTTTCCCATTCATTCCAGGGCTTCCCGTTAAAGTGTCCTTTCAATGAAATAAAAAGAGCATAATCATCGAGCCAATCCGATTCTTTCTCACAAAATAGAGGAAATTGCAGAGGTATTTTTTTTTGAAAAGTCTTGAATGCGTTTCGGAAAATCTTATTTTTTAAATCAATAACTTTTCCGAAATCTACTCTGTCTCCTGGAAAGAGTGTTTCTGTTTCCAAATCATTTTCTAACAGAAAGCCATCTTCAACAATCTTTTCCAAATCGATAAATAACGGATTCCCGGCAAAAGCAGAAAAAGTCTGATAAGGAGAGTCTCCGTAACCGGTTGGCCCGGTCGGACAGATTTGCCAGGTTTTTTGTCCTGAACTTTCCAAAAAATCGATAAATTCGAAAGCATCTTTTCCCAGACTTCCAATTCCGTATTTTCCGGGTAATGATGTGATATGAAGAAGAATTCCGCTGCGGCGTTTGAATTTCATAAAAATCCTTTCTATTCTTTTTTTCTACATGTTCCAAAAAAATCCTTTTGGGAATAAACATGGATAAAAAACTCCGTTTTGAATATTTCTGAAACGGAATTAAATCGATGTATTACGAAACAGGAGTTTCGTAACGAGTCTAAAATTTTTGGATAAAATCGAAATATCTAATTTTCTGGCAATAATTTTTTTTCTTGTATAAAATTTCACTGTAATTTTTTTCAATCCAAAATTCGAAAGAGGTTTATATGGAGCAAAGAAAGATTTTGGAAAACACAATACAAAAACTACTGGATAATTTCCAAAGGAACAAAGTATTGATCGGTTTCGACGGTTTTATCGATGAGATTATCGATGTTGTTAAAGAACGAGTAAATCCTACAAAATATGAAAAAGTAACAGCGATATCGGAGTTCTCGGAAAATATTAAGAAAATGGCTGCCTTAAGCGGAAATATCGAACTTGTTCCAACCAAATTAAAATTTGGAGGAAACGGTCCGATCATGGCAAATGCTCTCTTTCAGCAAGGTTTTAAAATCTTTTATATCGGTGCTTTGGGAAAAGAAAAAATCCATCCGTTATTTAAAGATTTCGCCAATAATTGCGAAAAGGTAATAACTCTGACTGAACCGGGACATACGGATGCATTGGAATTCGATGACGGAAAAGTGATGCTCGGAAAAATCAATAAATTGAAAGAAGTAAATTGGCAAAATCTTCTCAGGTATATTTCAAAAGATACGCTGAAAGAGATCATATCTTCGGTTTCTTTACTTGGGATTACTAATTGGTCGGGATTATTGGAAATGAATTCTATGATCGCAGGATTGAATGAAATCTGTTCGGAAATCTCGCATTGTCCGGTTGTTTTTTTCGATCTTGCCGATCCAAAGAAACGGACAAAAAATGACATTTTTGAAGTCCTTTCCCTGATCTCAAAATTTCAAAAAAATGCAGAAATAATTCTGGGATTGAACAAAAACGAATCGGAAGTGGTTATGGAAGTTCTCGATATTTCAGCAGAAAATATAATAATGAGAACAGAAAAAATCAGGGAGAAATTGGGGATAACCGCTGTCACGATTCATCCTTTAAAAGGAGCATCCTGCTCTACAAAAAAAGGATGTTTGTGGATAGACGGACCTTATACTCCCAAACCAAAACTGACAACCGGAGCCGGTGATAATTATAATGCCGGATTCTGCTGCGGCTGGATTTCCGGATTTTCACCCGAAGAATGCCTGACTCTCGGAGTTTATACTTCCGGATTTTATGTCAGGAATTGTTATTCTCCAATACAGGATGAGTTGATTGAGTTCTTAAAACACACACCTGCTTTATCTTGAATCCTCATTATCTTTTTCTAAAATATTAACGAAAAGTCATCCCCATATTTCTTATCATCGTGGTCTCATCTTAAAATATTGGGAATGTAATGTTATCTAACTTACTATCTGTGTACTGGAAAAAGAAAAAATTTGATAAAGTAGTTTAGTCACTTAAAAAACCAAACTTACCAACAAGTTGTCGTGAAAATTAAGCTGC